>CANQWA010000006.1 GCA_947627445.1 uncultured Ruminococcus sp. | reverse complement strand
CCCGTTCGCTGTATGTGGAGGGGGCTTCTCTCACAGAAGAACAGGCAAAGATTGCCGATATGGATGGTGACGGCGTGGTTGATCAGACAGATTTGGAGACGATTCACGCCAAGGAAGTGTATGTCATCGGGGATTTCAGCATGGTTGGAGATGACTATATTCCCCAACCTTCTCTGGATGTTTTTAATGTACTGCTGTTTTGTTCGTCAGAATCCATTGGTCTTTCAGTGGAAATTGTTCCGCCTGGAGACGAGGAATATCTGGATGTATTTACAAATTATCTCACGGAGAAAACGTATGAAAACAAGATTGTTGTCAATCAAGTTCGTTACAACTTGATGGATACTGACGGTGACGGAGATATTGACGAGACGGATTGCCTGAAGTTGTTAAAAGCAGCCAGCAGCGTTTCTCTTGGCGGATCATTCTATGGATCCAAGGGTAATGTATATCATCTGTACAATACTTGTTCATATACAGGCGATGCTTGCGAATGTTTGTAAAACAATAATCACGGACAATAATAGAAAGGAGGTACGTGTCATATAAAAAAATTTTGAAAAAGTTCATATGGAAAGTTCATTTATATCAATGTATAAAACTTGACTGTCTCTACGAACAGACAATAACCCCCGGCACAGAGCCAATCACGCTGTGCCGGGGGTTGGTTTTTGCATAGGTTTCCCTTAATTCTTCATCTCAAAGCTCTCACCCAGCAGTTCCTGGTTCGCATCCAGGATCGGTTGAATGCACGCCGCAACAAATTCTTCCGTCTGCTGAGGGCTGCGTCCGACAAAATTTTCTGGCTGAAGGATCTCGTCCAGCTCTTCCTTGGTGATCCGAAACATAGGATCTGCCAGAATCCGATCACAAAGGTCATTTTCCAGACCATCTTCTTTGACACGACTGCCGGCTGCCATAGAATATTCCCGGATCTTTTCGTGGAGCTCTTGACGGTTGCCGCCCTTTTTTACCGCATCCATCATGATATTTTCTGTTGCCATAAAGGGCAGCTCACGCATAATACGCTGCCGGATCATCTTCGGGTATACGACGATGCCGTCGGTGACGTTGAGCATAATATTCAGGATCGCATCCACACCCAGAAATGCTTCCGGTACAGAAACACGCTTGTTGGCAGAGTCGTCCAGCGTTCTCTCAAACCACTGTGTACCAGCCGTAAAAGCCGGATTCAGGCTGTCGATCATCACATAGCGTGCCAGAGAGGTAATCCGCTCACAACGCATAGGATTGCGCTTGTATGCCATGGCAGAAGAACCGATCTGGGTCTTTTCAAAAGGCTCTTCCATTTCCTTGAAGCTCTGAAGCAAACGCATATCGTTGGAAAACTTGCTGCAAGACTGAGCAATGCCGCTGAGGGTTGCCAGGATCTGGGCGTCAATCTTTCTGGAATAGGTCTGTCCGGAAACGGGAACGACACCATCAAAGCCCATTTCGACAGCAATTTTCTGCTCCAGGGCCTTGACCTTCTGGGTATCGCCCTCAAACAGTTCCATAAAGGATGCCTGTGTACCGGTAGTACCCTTTGAGCCAAGCATTTTCAGCTCAGCGATCCGGTATTCCAGCTCATGCAGATCCATGAGCAGCTCGTTCATCCAAAGGGTGGCACGCTTGCCTACTGTCGTAAGCTGTGCCGGCTGGAGATGGGTATATGCCAGCGCCGGCATATCCTTGTATTGCAGAGCAAACCGGGACAGATTGGACAGTACATTGATCAGCTTTCGGCGGACGATCTTCATGGCATCACGCATGATGATAATATCTGTATTGTCCCCCACATAGCAGGAGGTCGCACCTAAGTGGATGATGCCTGCTGCATTCGGACAGACCTGTCCGTATGCGTATACGTGGGACATGACGTCGTGGCGGCGGCGTTTTTCCTCTGCCTCTGCCACATCATAGTCAATGTTTTCGATATTGGCCTCCAGCTCATCCACCTGTGCCTGTGTCACCGGCAGTCCCAACTCCATTTCGGCACGTGCCAGCGCTACCCAGAGACGGCGCCATGTCGTGAATTTCTTGTCTGCGGAAAAAACGTGCTGCATCTCTTCGCTTGCATAGCGAGTGCAGAATGGACTTTCATAGCTTGTGGTATTACGCATAATATTTCCTCTTTCTCTTTGAAAATGCCCACATGGAAGCTGTATACAGTTCCTATGTGGGCTGTTTTAGGTGTGCGGCACACCTTCATTATACGGTTGCTTTTTTCTTTTTGATTGGCTTTAGTGTTTCAACACCCCGTTTTTTCTGCCACCATACCCACAGGCTGGGAACGAAGCAGAGGGAGTTGAATGTACCCATCACAATGCCCACCATCATGGGAATCGCAAAGCTGAGGATAGAATCCAGTCCCATGATCAGAGAAACAATCGTCACGATCAGCATAGCGGCAAAGGTTGTGATCGAAGTCCGCAGAGAACGGCGCAGGGACTGAGAAGAACTGATGTTCACCAGTTCTTCAATGGTTGTGCCGGGCATCAGTGTCTGATTCTCACGAATACGGTCGTAGATTACAATGGTATCGTTGATGGCATAGCCCAACAGGGTCAGGATGACTGCCATAAAGTTGGAGTCGATCTTAAAGCCAGACAATACCACGCCGCCATAGGTCACAATCAATGTCACGATCAGACCCAGCACGGCGCAAACACCGGCAGACCAGCCGCTGATCTGCTTGAATCGCAGGGCGATATACACAATAAGGATGAGTGCTGCAAATACAGCAGCCACAATACATTTTGCAAAAAACTCGCCGCCGGCACGTGCATCTACGTCGTTGGAATCCAGAATGTCGATATCACTGTCCGGATACAACTCCTGAATCTTGTCGGAAACCTCTGCCTGACGCTCGATGGTCAGACCTTCGTTGGAACTGAAGGACAGGGACAGGGTCTTGGCGTCGCTGTTCAGACTGTCGCCCACCTGTGCTGTAACAGAAGAGCCGATGAGACTGCTCAGTTCGCTTTCAATGGTTCTTTCATCAATATCCCCGGTATAGCTGTAGGTAATGATCGTACCGCCCTTGAATTCCAGAGCAACATCTACACCGGTAAAAGTGGACAGCAGTGAAATCACGACCAGTGCAAGGGTGATCAGAAAGAAGATCTTTGCCTTGCCGCAGAAATTATGCACCTTGACATCGACTTCATGCTGTTTGCTCTGATTAGTCTGCTTTGCCATGGATTCCACCTCCGTAAAGTTTCTTATTCTGGAAGCACTTGAAGCGTGCCAGAGACATCGTCATCAGTCTCGCTGCCAGTACACCCATGATAAAGTTCAGGATCAGACCGGTCACCAGTGTAAAGCCAAAGGAATAGATAACGCCTTCGGTGGTTGCGCCAAAGAAGTAGAAGATCGTATGGTTAAACAGCCATGCCCAGATACTGTCCGGTACACCGAACGCACCCATCAGCACGATACCCACAATGATACCTGTCAGGTTACCGTCAAAGATAGCGCTGAACGCACGGCTGTAGCCGGAGTACAGGGCTGTATCCAGATTCTTACCCTTTCGCAGTTCTTCACGGATACGCTCACCGGTGATGATATTGGCATCCACGCCCATACCCACGGAGAGGATGATACCGGCAATACCTGGGATCGTCAGTGTGGTACTTGGCATAAAGCCGAACCAGCCGGAAACTGCTGCCAGCATACCGGCAACTTGTCCGATCAGTGCCAGAGATGCCACAACACCCAGCAGACGATACAGCACAATCATATAAATGATGATCAGCACCAATGTAATAATGCCTGCCAAAACCATCGCCGTCAGAGCGCCTTCACCCATGGTGGGAGAAATGGTCTTGAAACTGGTGGTCTCCAGAGAAAAGGGCAGTGCACCGGAATTGATCTTGTCAGCCAGATCCTTCGCAGATTCGTAAGTAAAGTCACCGCTGATGGTTGCCTTGCCGTCGGTGATGACTGCACTGACAGAAGGCGCAGAGATCATGGTATTGTCCATCCAGATGGAAATCTGTCCATTGGATTCATACAGATCAGAGGTTGCCTCATAAAACTTTTCAGCACCCTCGCTGGTGAGATCCAAGGTTACTACCCATGTGATCTCACCGGTCACATCGTCTTTAGAGCCGCCTGTGCCGGCGCTGGCAACATCGGAACCGGTCAGAACAATCTCGCCTGCAGGAATCACATTGCCGTCATCGTCATAGGACGTATCTGTGCCGTAGCGGAATGTCAGTTCGGCGGTTTCGCCCAACTCCTTGACCGCCTGTTCCGGATCAAAGTCGGTTTCTCCTGCCTGCCACGGATACCGCACAATAATACGGTTACTCTTGTAATCCAGATAGGTCTCACTGTCATTGATGTTCTGGTTTGCAAGACGCAGCTTGATGGTCTGCATGGCTGCGTCCATCTGATCTTCCGTTGCATTGACATCGCCTGCTGGTTCAAAGGTAACATCTACGCCACCCTGAATGTCAATACCCAAACGGATGTCATCCACACCGTGTATATAGGTCTTGACAATGTCACCATACTGGGTATGAAAACCGAATACGGTGGAAAGTGCAAATAAAGCGATTACGGCAAATACAAGAAAGAAAACGGGTTTTTTCACTTTTCTCACGATTTAGCCTCCTGTGCGGCGGTTTTTCGGAAAACCGCATTTTTTTCGTCGGAGATCTAGTCCGCCGACAATCACTTATTATTATATTCCAATTTTTCCAATTAGTCAATACCTCCAGCGAAGCTTGTACATCTTTTACAATTTTTCTGGTAAAAAATTCGGCGAGGTAACCAAAAAATGCAAAGAAAACAGAAGCAAAAGGCAGAGAAAGACATCCTCCGTCTGCTGTTTTCTGGTTTTGGCGTAAACTTTTTTGGATTAGCCATTGCAATACCCTTCCACCTGTGTTATAATGTATAGTATAATTCTTTTTTGGAGGAATTGGAGAAATGGTGCACTTTGGAAACGACTGGGATGAGGTTTTAAACGGAGAATTTGACAAGGAGTACTATCAGCGGCTGCGTCAGTTTCTTCTGACAGAATACCGCACCCGAACCATCTATCCCGGCATGTACGATATTTTTAATGCCTTGAAATACACCGCCTATCAGGATGTCCGAGCGGTGATCATCGGGCAAGATCCTTATCACGGTCCGAATCAGGCGCATGGGCTGTGCTTTTCCGTGCGGCAGGGCGTTGCGCCGCCGCCGTCTCTGGTGAATATTTTCAAGGAAATCCGGGACGATGTAGGTATCGACAATACCGGCAAACACGGCGAACTGACCAACTGGGCAAAGCACGGCGTGCTGCTCTTGAACACCGTTCTTACCGTTCGTGCCGGTCAGGCGAATTCTCACCGGAATATGGGCTGGGAGCAATTTACAGACGATGTGATCCGGCTGCTGGACAAAAGAGATTCTCCCGTGGTGTTCCTGCTCTGGGGCAATCATGCCAAATCCAAAAAAGCACTGATACACAATCCGAAACATCTGGTTCTGACAGCAGCCCACCCCAGCCCCCTTTCGGCTTATCACGGATTTTTCGGCTGCCGGCATTTCTCCAAGGCAAATGCATTTCTGAGAGAACAGGGATTACCGGAAATCGACTGGAGCATATAGCCCATAGAAAAAATCTATCCCTTCCTATCCGGAAAATCCATCTATACCACTGAGAACTTGTGATATAATCATGAAGAACAGGCTTTAAGGCAGCACCGCGCAAAGACTGCCTGACGGCTTTGCGGTTTCGCCTTAAAAATCACTTATCCAGAAAGGAAATTTACCCATGAAGATCAAAAATCTGTTCCACCAGCATACCGTATTCTCCTTCGAGGTATTCCCCCCCAAAAAGACCACACCCATCGAAACGGTCTATGATACACTGGAAGCGCTGCAGGACTTAAAGCCCGACTTTATCAGCGTCACACTGGGCGCAGGGGGCAGCGGCAACGGCGAGAACACCCTTGCCATTGCACGCCGGCTACGGGAAAACTATGGCATCACCCCCATGGCACATCTGCCCTGCATCCACTATACCAAGGAGCAGATCGACCGCATTCTGGCGCAATTCCAAGAAAACGGCATTGAAAATATCTTAGCACTCCGAGGCGACCGTGTGGAGGGCGTAAAGCCTGCCAACGATTTCATCCACGCTGCTGAGCTTGTGACATATATCCGGGAGCGGGGCGATTTTGATATTGCCGGTGCATGCTATCCGGAATGCCACCCGGAAGCTGCCAATCTGGATACAGACATCCGCTACCTGAAAGAAAAGGTGGATGCCGGTGCAAGCCACCTCATTACACAGTTGTTTTTTGAAAACAATACATTTTATGATTTCCGCTATCGTGCAGCACGTGCCGGAATTCATGTTCCCATCGAGGCAGGGATCATGCCTGTCACCAACCGGAAACAGATTGAGCGCATGGTGACCACATGCGGCGCAAGCCTGCCTCGAAAATTTACCAAGATCGTGCAGCGGTTTGAAAACAATCCCGAAGCGCTTCGGGATGCAGGCATCGCCTATGCCATTGACCAGATCGTGGATCTGTTGACAGACGGCGTGGACGGCATTCATCTGTATACCATGAATAACCCTTATGTGGCAAGAAAGATTACCGAGGCAGTCAGCGGCATTCTGAAGGCTGCCCCCCTATGCTGAGTCTTCCTCTGCTGCCCGTCTGTCGGGAGGAAGCCCTGCGGTACATGGGCTGGCGGGGCGAACCGGACGAGGCATTTTCCAGACTGATAGACGATTGTGAGCAGCAGCTCCGGAAAGCGGTACAGCCCAGAGTCATCTACCGGGTGCTGCCCCTGACAGCGGAAAACGGCATCCTGACTGCCGGAACGCTTTCTCTGCCAGGAGCAGATATTACAAAGCATCTGGAAGGCTGCCGTCAGATTCTGCTCATGGCGGCGACCCTTTCCGGTCAGGCGGACGTGCTGATACAGCGTGCGGCTGTTTCCGATATAACCAGCTCCCTGGCAATGGACGCTCTGGCAAGTGCCGGTATCGAGCAGATCTGCAACCGGGCAGAAGCAGAATTTCATGAAAAACTGCCGGCATTGTATTTTACCTGGCGGTTCAGCCCCGGTTATGGTGATCTGCCCCTGGAATTACAGCCAGATATTCTGCAATTGCTGGACGCCCCCAAATGGCTGGGGCTGACTTCTACGCCGGAGCATATTCTCATTCCGCGGAAATCCGTAACGGCGATCATCGGTCTTTCGGAAAAACCATTGAAAAAAACTACCCGGGGCTGCGTTTCCTGCGGCCTCCGGGAAACATGCATGTTCCGAAAATCCGGATCCCATTGCTGAAAAAATGGTACGCAAACGAAAGGACGTCACCCTCTATGTTATCTTCTCTTTTCCCTGACAGAACATTTCTTCGTCTGGACGGCGGCACAGGCTCTATGCTCCAAAAGGGCGGGATGCCCACAGGTGTACTGCCGGAGGTGTACAATATCACAGAACCCCAACGCATCATTGCCGTACACCGGCAGTTTGTGGAAATCGGTGCAGATATCATTTACACCAATACATTTGGTGCGAACCGTCATAAAATGGAACGTGCCGGTTATTCCGTACAGGAGCTGATCTCTGCCGGAATTGCCTGTGCCCAGAGAGCCTGTGCAGGCACAAACACCAAAATAGCGCTGGACATCGGCCCCATTGGACAGCTATTAGAGCCTCTGGGGACGATGACTTTTGAAGAAGCATATGATATTTTCGCCGAGCAGATCGAAGCCGGACAGGACGCCGACCTGATTGTTATTGAAACCATGACCGATCTGTATGAGATCAAAGCTGCCCTGCTGGCGGCAAAGGAGCATTCCCACAAGCCGGTGCTCTGTACCATGACCTTTGAACAAAATCTACGTACCTTTACAGGCTGCACAATCGCCTCTATGGCAATGACCCTGGAGGGGCTGGGGGCAGATGCTATTGGCGTAAACTGTTCCCTCGGTCCGGATGAGTTGTACCCTATTCTGAAAGAAATGGCAAAATGGACAACGCTTCCTCTGATCATCAAGCCAAATGCCGGGCTGCCTGATCCCATCACCGGGGAGTACCGGATCACACCAGCGGATTTTGCCGCTTCTCTGGTACAATATGCCGACCTGGGTGTCTCCATCTACGGCGGTTGCTGCGGCACGACACCAGCGCACCTGAAAGCTGCTTATGACCTCTTAGAACAGTGTACCATTGCCCGGAGGGACTCAGAGATTCCACCGGCTGTCTGCTCTGCTGCAAAGGTGGTGCAGATCGATCAGCCGCGTATCATCGGTGAGCGTATCAATCCCACCGGAAAAAAACGGTTCAAGGCGGCATTGCAGAACGGAGATATGGATTATATTCTGGATCAGGCCGTACAGCAGACCGATGCCGGGGCTGATCTGTTGGATGTCAATGTGGGAATGCCGGGTATTGATGAAAAGGGCATGATGATCCGAACGGTCAAAGCGTTGCAATCCATCGACAGTACACCACTGCAATTGGATTCCACCATTCCGGCGGTATTGGAAGCTGCACTGCGTGTCTATAACGGCAAGCCCATTGTAAATTCCGTCAACGGCGAGGAGGCTTCTCTGCAAAACGTACTGCCTCTGGTCAAGAAATACGGCGCCGCTGTGGTAGGTCTGACCTTAGATGAAAACGGCATTCCCCAAAAAGCCGCAGATCGCTTTGCCATTGCCCAAAAAATTCTGGAACGAGCGCAGGCACTGGGCATCCCGAAACGAGATGTGTATATCGACTGTCTAACCTTGACGGCTTCCGCAGAACAAGACGGGGCGAGAGAAACGTTAGAAGCTCTGCGCCGTGTCAAGGAAGAACTGGGACTGAAAACAGTATTGGGCGTGTCCAACATTTCCTTTGGGTTGCCCAACCGGGAAGCCGTAACACGGACATTCCTCACCATGGCACTGGAAAATGGCTTGGATTTGCCCATTATTAACCCGAATATTCCCTGTATGACAGAGGCAGTCCGGGCATATCGCCTGCTCTGCGGCATCGACCGAAACTGCACCGAATTCGTGGAAGCCTATGCCGGAATGACGGCTGCTGCGCCGGCTGTTTCCGCTGCTCCTATCCCATCGGCGCAGCAAGCGGAGAAAAAGCCGGAACAGCTGGACTTACCCTACGCCATGTCCCACGGTCTGAAAAACGAGGGTGCAAAGATCACCGCACAGTTGTTAGAACAGACTGATCCCATGGAGATCGTGAATCACATTCTGATCCCGGCACTGGACGAAGCCGGAAAATGGTTTGAACAAGGCAAGATTTTCCTGCCCCAGCTCATACAGACTGCCGGGGTGGCACAGGCGGCTTTTGAGGTTATCAAGACCACACTGATTCAGCGGGATGCCGCACCAGTGAGCCGAGGCAAGATCGTTCTGGCAACGGTCAAGGGGGATATCCACGACATCGGCAAAAACATTGTCCGGGTACTGCTGGAGAATTACGGCTATACGGTTCTTGACCTGGGACGGGACGTTCCTTGTCAGCTTGTGGCAGATACAGCGAAGGAACAAAACGTCAAACTGGTGGGACTTTCTGCACTGATGACAACAACCCTGGGTGCAATGGAAGAAACCATCCGCCTGGTCAAGGCAGCATGCCCGGATTGTCAGATCGTGGTGGGCGGCGCAGTTCTCACAGCTGACTATGCGGCGAAGATTGGGGCGGATTATTACGCAAAGGATGCCATGGAAACTGTCGCTGCGGCAAAAAAAGTCATCGGATAGGGCAGAGACTGCTCCGTATCTGGAAATAGTCGGATTTTCAAACAGATTTTGGTGAAGGCAAGGAAAAAGTCACAGGCATACTTGGTGTATCCGGCAAGACTTTTTGATGCCGTATGCGCCAAAACCTGCCAAAAAGGCAGTGTTGAAAAGATATCGAACCGGTTCTAAAGGAGGTTACACATGGATACAAAAGAAACCAGAACGGAGGAAGTGTCCGAGGATGCTGTTCCGAAAAAACGAAGCTTGATCAACAAGCAATGGGCTGCAACCATCATTTTTAGCGGCATTGTGCTGCTGGCGGTCTTCTTTCTGCTGATCCGGCATGAGGTCTTTATGAACGCCCTGTCCTATATACTGGGTGTTCTGCGCCCCATTATCATCGGCTTGTTTATTGCCTTTATGCTGTATCGTCCTACCAAACAGATCGACCACTTTTTACAGCGGGCAAAATCAAAGTTTCCGAAGCTCCCGACAGTGGGAATCGCCGTGTGCATTTCCTATCTGTTGCTGCTTCTTATTGTCACCGCCATTATCTGGATCGTTGTGCCGCAATTTATCCAGAGCATCAGTGATTTCACGGATAATATCATGGTGTATTACAACAATATCATGCGGATGCTCAACAGCGAGCGAGGCGAACAGGCACTGAAATTTCTCAACGAGATTGGCTTTGATCCAGCAACGCTGCGCACAAGGCTGACGGATCTCACCAGCTATATTCCCGATGCGCTGGGAACAGTCGGCACATGGGCACAAGGAATCATCGGCGGTGTCATTGATGTTCTTATCGGACTGATCTTCTCCATCTATGTGCTCGGCAGTCAGAATAAGCTGAAAAAGCAGGGCAGACGCATTCTGCAGCACTATCTCCCGGAGAAGTATTACAACCGGCTGTCTCATTACGGCAGATTGACTTTTACCACGTTTTCTGACTTTATCAGCGGCAAAGTCATTGACTCATTCTTTATCGGATTGATCGTTTTTGTCATCATGAGCATCGGTAAGCTGGAATATCCCATGATGATCTCTGTGGTAATTGGCATTACCAATATCATTCCTTTTGTGGGACCATTTATCGGTACGATCCCCTGTGCTTTGATTCTGCTGATGGTGAATCCGATTCATACGGTGGCATTTGTCATCATCATTATTATTGTACAGCAGTTTGATTGTAACATTCTGACGCCGTATATTGTAGGAACATCGGTGGGATTGCCGGCGATTTGGGTGCTGTTTGCAATCACAGTCGGCGGCGGTCTGTTCGGCGTGCTGGGTATGCTCATGGGTGTACCGGTGATGTCGGTAATCTATACGGTGGTTCTAGAAAAGGCGGGCGATGACTCGGAGGAGATCCATAAAAAGGATAAACCGAAACCCCTGCGGAAAATTCCGGCATTGCTGCACCGAGTGAAGGAGAAGAAAGCAGAGCAACCTCGGACAAAATAAAGGCAAACCCGCACAAAGAGCGCCTATCAGCTTTGTACGGGTTTGCCTAAAACATTCAGGATGCGCCGGCACAGCACTTCCTCTCGAAAAAAAATGTCAAAAAAACCTTGACAACCTCAACACATTCTGCTATAATGGATATGTTATCCTTGCTTGCATCATGTGCAGGCGAAATCCAAAAGGAGGTGTATGGAGAATGGCAAAAAAACAGGAATCCTACGAGCTGATGACGGTTTTTAGTCTGAAGAACGGGGAAGATGCAGTAAAGGCACTGGTAGAAAAGTTCCGTGAAAAGATTGCATCTGCTGCCACTCTGGACGACGTGAATGAATGGGGCAAGCGCAAGCTGGCTTATCCCATCAACGACGAACCGGACGGGTATTATGTACTGTATACCTTTACGTCCACTCCGGATGTTCCGGCAGAGGTAGAGCGTGTTCTGAACATTACAGACGGCGTTCTGCGTTCTTTAACAACTGTCAAGTAAGAGCTTTTTTGTCTGAACGGACAAACCTCGGAAAGGAATCCATATGCTGAACAAAGTGATTTTGATGGGTCGCCTCTGTGCAGATCCTGATTTTCGACAGACACAAAACGGCACATCTGTCTGCCGTATCCGTGTGGCAGTCAACCGCCGGTTTTCCAACCGGCAGACAGGCGAACGGGAATCTGATTTTATCAATGTGACTTGTTGGGGTCAGAGCGCCGAGTTCGTGAACCGTTACTTCCGCAAGGGCAGTATGGTGATCGTAGAAGGTTCTCTCCGCAACAACGACTATACGGATCAGAACGGCATCAAGCACTACAGCATGGAAGTCCACGCCGAAAATGTATCCTTCGGCGAGAGCAAGCGTGCCGCACAGGAGGGCGGCGGCTATCAGGGCGCATATCAACAGCCTGCATATAACCAGGCAGCACCTGCCCCCCAGCCCGCAGCTTCTACACCAGTCAACGAAAGTAACGCTCCCGGTTCGGTACAGCTGGGCGATCTCGGCGACTTTGAAGAGATTCTCGGCGACGGTGAAGTGCCGTTTTGATCAGGAAGTCGAATGCATCTTCCCAAAAGCTTTTGACCACGAATCCCGCATTGCAGATAGGAGGATATATCAGCATGGAGAGAGAAAGATCTCAGCGCGGCGGAAAAAGACCGCGTAAAAAGGTCTGCATGTTCTGTGCAGACCGTGTAGAACGCATTGATTATAAGGATATCGCAAAACTGAAAAAGTGTATGACCGAGCGTGCCAAGATCCTGCCCCGCAGAGTGACCGGCACTTGTGCGTTCCATCAGCGTGAACTGACAACTGCCATCAAGCGTGCAAGACACGTTGCACTGCTGCCGTATGTCAGCGACTAAGCATGATTTTATCTCATAAAACGAAAGCATCTCAGTTTCTGAGGTGCTTTTTTGTTGACTTTTTCCTATATAAATGGTATAATGTTTTTGAGAATACTATTTTGGATAGAAAGGAGTTCCTGTCATGCATTCCCAGATCAAAGTCGTTTTACTGGCACATACGCCTATGCCGGAGCAGACCGTTGCGGCAGCAGCCCGCCTTTGCTATTCTGATACTGGCGTCGAAGCCCTCCGAAATGCCATTTCTCCGGAGCGTGCCCAGCAGTTTGTACAGATGTTGGATGGTTTCGGTCATGAAAGCCCGGTGGAACACGCATCTTTTACCTTCGGCATTGAGGGCGTTTCCCGTTCCTTTCTGGCACAGGTGACACGCCATCGTCTGGCTTCCTACTCGGTGCAGAGCCAGCGATATGTTCGGCAGGAAAATTTTGTCTACATCACGCCCCCGGCAATTGAAGAAGACCCAGTGCTTTTGCAGGAATATGAGGCTATGATGCAGCATTCCGTGGACACCTACAACCGATTGGCAGACGCCCTGGCAGAAAAATACGTCCCGGAATTTCTGCAACAGGGTCTGAGCGAAGAAACTGCCCGCAATAAGGCGGAAAAAAAAGCCATCGAGGATGCCCGCTATGTGCTGCCCAACGCCTGTGAAACGAAGATGGTGCTGACCATGAATGTCCGCAGCCTGCGGAACTTTTTCCGGCTGCGCTGCTGCAATCGGGCACAGTGGGAGATCCGGGCGGTGGCAAACGAAATGCTCCGACTTTGCTGTGAAGCTGCACCGGCGCTGTTTTCGGGGGCAGGACCATCCTGCTGTACCGGAGGCTGTACCGAAGGAAAAATGTCCTGCGGAAAGGCAAAAGAAGTCCGGGAAGCGATCGAGGTGATCCGCAGTGGAAAAAGGTAAACTGATTGTTCTGGATGGTCTGGATGGCTGCGGAAAATCTACGCAGTTTGAACAGCTTCGGCAAGTGCTTTGCCGGGAGGGAAAAATTGTCAAGTCCATCAGTTTTCCCATGTATGACAAGTCCTCGGCTGCTCTGGTGAAAATGTATCTCCGAGGAGATTTTTCTCAGACGCCGGACGGTGTAAACGCCTATGCCGCATCCAGCTTTTATGCGGTAGACCGCTATGCCAACTATAAGCTGGACTGGGAGCAGAACTACAACCGGGGCGAATGGATTCTCGCCAGCCGTTACACCACATCCAATGCCATTCATCAGATGAGCAAGCTCCCGCAGGAAGCGTGGGACGAGTATTTGGCTTGGCTGGAGGACTATGAATACCAAAAGCTGGGTTTGCCCAAGCCTGATCTGGTACTGTTTTTGTCTGTGCCGCTGGCAGTGTCTCAGAAAATGCTGTCGAAACGGTATCAAGGAGACATCTCTCAGAAGGATATCCACGAAGCCGATCTGCACTATCTGGAGCAGTGCAGCCTTGCCGCCGACTATGCCGGTAAAAAAATGGGTTGGCAGATGGTAGAATGCTCGGACGGAACAGCGCTCTATTCCATTGAGCAGATCTGCGGCGATCTGTACCGGCGGATTCGGGAGGCGTTTTCATGCTGAACTTCCGTGACATATCCATCAACGACCGGGATTGGATTCAGACGGCACTCCGACAATCCGGATTTATGGGCTGCGAATACAGCTTTGCCAACAATTTGGCGTGGTGCCGGGGCTTTGGTTCCCGTATTGCACAGTTTGAGCAGTTCTATCTGATCTGTTCCTTCAAAACAGAAAGCGGCATCCCCTGCTTTACCTTCCCCGCCGGAAGCGGTGACTTGTCCCGGGTGCTTTCGGCAATGGCGGAATATGCCGCAGCGGAAAAACACCCCCTGATAATTGGCGGTCTTACCCGCCAGTCTCTCCCCCTGCTGACTGCATGCGTTCCCTCGGAGAGCTTTTCTCTTCTGGAGAACCGGGGCGGCTGGGATTATATCTATGACGTCGGGGAATTTATTGCTATGTCCGGAAAAAAATTTCACAAGAAGCGAAACCACATCAGCCAGTTTTCCCGGTATGGGGCGGTCTTTTCAGAGATTACACCGGATGATTATGACCAGTGCATTGCCCTTGCTGCCCGAAGCTATAACGCCAAAGACGGCTATACCGATGCTTCCAGTGTGGCAGAGCAGTACGCTATCCACACCTTTTTCTCTCATTTTTCAGAGTTAGGGTTGAAGGGCGGTCTGCTCCGTGTGGACGGCAGATTGGCTGCGTTTTCTGTGGGCGAACCCCTGAATACAGAGTCATTCTGTGTCCACATCGAAAAGGCTGATCTGGACTTTCATGGTGCATATCCTGCCATGGCACAGCAGTTTGCCGCACATTTCGCCAAGGACTACCGGTATCTGAACCGAGAAGAGGATCTGAATCTGCCCGGACTGCGCAAATCCAAACTGTCCTATTATCCGGCATTTCTATTGGAAAAGCGGATTGCTGTTTTTCCAGAGCCGGAAAAACTCATACGTTAATACATGATTTTTATCGATAGAAAGGAAAAATACCATGATCTATGTATTTCTTGCAGAAGGCTTTGAAGAAGTAGAGGCTCTTGCGCCAGTGGACATGCTCCGCCGCGCCGGACTGAAGGTTGTTACCGTGGGTGTCACCAAAAAGATTGTCACCGGCTCTCATGGCATTCCGGTCACAGCAGACATCACCGCAGATGAGCTGCACGTGGGCGCAGATACGGAGATGATCGTTCTCCCTGGCGGGATGCCCGGCACACGCAACGAAGAAGCCTCTCCGGCAGTACAGGCTGCCATTGACTACTGCGCAGCCAACGACCGCTATATTGGCGCAATCTGTGCTGCACCGTCCATCTTAGGGCATAAGGGGCTGCTAAAAGGCAAAACTGCCGTCTGCTACACCGGCTTTGAACAGGAACTGACCGGTGCAGCCATCGGCACAGATGGCGTGGTCATGGACGGAAAAATCATTACGGCACGAGGCGCAGGTGTTGCCGTGGATTTTGCGCTGACCCTGGTGGGCGTACTGCTGGGCAGCGAGACCCGGGACAAGCTCCGGGCATCAATTCTCTGTGACTGACATCATTGCTGCGAAAAAGCAGCTGCGGCAGGAAATGCGCATACGCCGCAAACAGCTTTCTCCAGAGGAAAAGAGAACACTGGACCGCCGGATGATGCAAAATCTGCTTCAGGAAGAGGCGTATCGCAATTGCAGACAGTTTTTCTGCTTTGTATCTCTGCCCGGAGAACCAGATACCATGGAACTTCTGCGTCAGGCGTTGATAGACGGTAAGGAGACGGCAGTCCCCCGGTGTCTGCCGGATGATCGTGCCATGGTGTTTCATCGGCTTTCACCGGAAAGGGATATCCGGGAGCAGCTGATCCCCGGCTCTTATGGCGTACTGGAACCGCCTGGAGATCTTCCTGTAGCTGTTCCGACAGATGCTCCGGAAACCCTATGCCTGATCCCCGGACTGGCTTTTGATGAAGCCGGCGGCAGACTGGGTTATGGGGCAGGATATTATGACTGCTTTCTGGCGTGTTATCCCCATATGCGTAAGATCGGCTATGCCGCTTCACAATACATAACGGCAACTGTGCCAACTGAACCGACAGACCAACGTCTGGACGGAATTGCTACCGAAAGAGGAATCAAATGGATAAGAAAGACTTAAACCGTGATGATATTCTGGATGAGATCCTGCGTGAGACCGAAGAATCAGCCCGCATGCCGCAGAACGAACCTCCCGTTCGGTTTGCGGACAGAGAACCACCGATCCGGTATGCAGACCAGATTCCGGAAGAACCCCCCGTACGGTTCGCAGACCAGATTCCGGAAGAACCCCCGGTACGGTTTGCAGACCAGTTCCCGGATGCACCGGCTATGGATCCCGGCGCATTCGACGAAGAAGTGGTTCATCAGGTCTTTACAGAAGACGAAGGGGTGATCGGGCAAATCAATACCATGCACGGCTTTGCCCCGCAGGAGGACGATGATCTGGCAGGGGAAAGTCAGCCAGCATTTCACGGCAGTCCCCACAGCATGCCCCACAACACTGGTTCTCACCGAAAAAAGCGCCGTTCTCACCGAGTGCTTGGTGCGCTGTTGATGACAACGCTCATTCTGGGTGTTTCCATCGGATTGTCCAGCCTTCTCATGATCTACGGCAGAGATGTACTGGGTATCAACAGCGACAGCACTACGAAGATCGTCACGATTCCCAGCGGTTCAAACATGGAAGAAATCGCCCAGATTCTTAAAGACAACGGCATCATCAATCGCCCAGACTTTTTCATTACCATTGCCGGTATGAGCGACAAGGATTCCAGCATTAAGCCTGGCGACCACGAACTAAGACCGGATATGGCGTATGAGACAATTCTCAACGAGCTGGTCAGCGAACCCATGAACAATGCAGAATCCGTAGATGTGACATTCCGTGAGGGCATCACACTGTGCGACGCTGCCGATCTGCTGGAAGAAAACGAAGTCTGCACTGCCGAAGCATTCCTGGACTACTTCAACAACGATGCCAAATTCGGGCTTTCTTATGAAGCATATCTTCCCAGCTTCCAGGATGACAAATTCTACCACATGGAGGGCTATCTGTTTCCTGACACCTATACCTTCTATAAAGAAATGGACGTAGAGCTGGTTTGCCAGAAAATCCTCACCAATTTCAATGACAAAATCAAGCCCACCTATTACGACCGAATGAAAGCGCTGAATCTGTCTCTGGATGAGACCATTACCTTGGCTTCCATCATTCAGGCGGAAGCGGGCAGTGTGGATCAGATGGCGGATATTTCTTCTGTATTCTGGAATCGTCTGAACCATTCTGACAAATTCCCTCTACTCCAGTCCAACCCCACCAGCAAATATGTAGAACAGGTCATCAAGCCCCACAGCATGTCCTATAATGAAGCGCTGTACAATTCCTACGACACCTATAAATGCGTCGGGCTGCCAGCCGGTCCCATCGGCAATCCGGGCGCAGATGCCATTCAGGCTGCTCTCTATCCTTCCAGCACCGATTACTACTATTTCTGGGCAAATACCGACACCAAGGAAACTTATTTTGCCAGAACCTTAGAAGAACATGAGAAAAACGGCGAGAAAATCCGGAAGGAACAGCAGGCAGCCGAAGCCAATGATGACAATGAGGATAAAGACAAGAATGAGGACGAATAAACCGGAGTTGTTATCCCCTGCCGGAGATGCCGAGCGGTTACAGGCTGCACTGGACTATGGTGCGGATGCTGTCTATGTGGGACGTGAGATTTTCAGTATGCGGGCTGCCGCAGCCGGATTTTCCAGTCAGCAGCAGCTTTCTGAGGCTGCTGCTCTGGCGCACCATCAGGGTAAACGTCTCTATCTCACCTGTAATACACTGCCCCGGAATGCGGAAGTCCCTCAATTTCCTCGATTTGTTCAAGAGGCGCAAGCTGCCGATGTGGATGCAATGATCCTGGCAGATCTGGGACTGTTGATGCAGGTGAAGGAGATCGCACCGGATATGGAGATACACATGTCCACTCAAACCGGCATTGTCAACTACGGTACCTGTCAGGCGCTGTGGAACATGGGCGTAAAGCGGGCAGTCCTGGCACGAGAACTTTCTCTGGAGGAGATCGCTGATATCCGAGCGAAGATTCCGGATGACATGGAACTGGAGGTTTTTGTTCATGGTGCCATGTGTATGTCCTTTTCCGGGCGGTGTATGCTGTCGGCATATCTCACGGGACGGGATGCCAATCGGGGTGCTTGTGCCCAGCCCTGCCGGTGGAAATATCATCTCATGGAAGAGACACGTCCGGGACAGTTTTTCCCGGTGGAAGAAACCATGGACGGCACCTATCTGTTCAACGCCAAAGATCTGTGCATGATCGAACATCTGAATGATCTGCTTGTAGCCGGTGTGGACAGCTTGAAGCTGGAAGGTCGGAACAAATCTGCTTATTATTCTGCTGTTGTGACCAATGCCTACCGTGCAGCTCTGGATGCCGCTATGCAAGGAAAAAATGCACCGGCATGGGCAGTGGACGAAGTATTTCAGGTGAGTCACCGGGAATACTGCACCGGTTTTTTCTACGGCAGGGAAAACGCCGTACAGCGATATGGTTCCAGCAGCTATGTCCATGGCAGTGATGTAGTAGCTGTCGTGGATTCCTGGAAGAACGGCAGGTTGTATCTCACTCAGCGCAACCGGTTCTTCGCAGGGGATGCTTTAGAGGTGCTATCTCCGGGACTGCCTCCAGCCAAGATCACGGCATCTGATCTGCAAAACAGCAACGGCGAAGAAATCGAAACAGCGAATCATGCCATGATGGTGTGTTCGATTGCCTGTGATAAGGCATTTCCACCCAGAAGCGTTGTGCGCAAGCGGGTAGAACAGGAATCACGGCAATAAAAAATCCCTGACAGTTTTTCGTAAACTGTCAGGGATTATTTTTAAGAACAAATTCTAAAACTGGTTTTTCTGCATTCGTGCCATACAAAAACAAACCACGATCCACCGAACCCACGGCAGCACACAGAGTACCTGCAAAAAGATTCGGAATCCCCGTTTCCAGCCGCAGCAGACACCGCAGGCGATGAGATAGCGATTGATGTAAAACACACCCGTAAAATAAGGCAGTATCAGGATGCCCAGATAGGGCAGCAGTTCCGCCAGAAGCACCAGGGACATCCAGCCGCAGATCACTGCGCCCATGAGGATCGCCGGCAGAAAAATCAATGCCATGGTCAGCAAAACGATCACCAGGATTATCATAATTCCCAGTGCATATACCGCTATCAGAAAACTTGTGATCAGCGCCATTAGAAAAAAAGGCAGCGTCGTCCAAGCAACTGCCAACTGACGCCTTGCCGCAGCAGCTGAGGACTCCCCGGGAGAGATCACCGGTACATTCGAGGCGGTACGCATCATAGCATAGCACCATGCCCCGAAGCAGACTACCACGCCAATCACCGACAGCCAGACCGGACACTTCCACGAAAAAACATCGTTCAGCCTGCCAAACCAGCTGCCGGCATCCAGCAGCATCGTAGAATTTGTATCCGTCAGCAGCCAAGCGATACTCCTGGAGCAAGCATTGGCGGCAAGAGGAGATGCCGCTCCGAGAAAACTGCATATCCAAATGGAAATCTGTCCCCCGATTTTTGCAAAGGGAAATTTGTGACACATATCCAGTATCACCAGCACGATACAAATTCCCGCACAAATCACGCTTAACATGGTTATTACTCCTACTCCCGAATCTGTCCGTCTCCTTGAATGAGATATTTCACTGTGGTCAGTTCGCGCAGCCCCATAGGTCCACGTGCGTGGAGCTTCTGGGTAGAAATGCCGATCTCTGCGCCGTAGCCAAACTCGCCGCCGTCTGTGAACCGGGTGGAAGCATTCACATAGACCGCCGCCGCATCGACATGGCGCTGAAAGATTTTGGCAGCGTCCAGATCACGGGTGACAATGCATTCGGAATGCTTTGTGCCGTACCGGGCGATATGCGCCATGGCTTCCTGAATGGAATCGACTACCTTTACCGTGATTTTGTAATCGTTAAATTCGGTATCATACAGCGCATCTGTCACCGGCTGCACGAGTTCTCCCAGAATGGTTCTGGTTCTCTCATCACCGTATATCACCACATGGTGTGCGTCAAGGGCTTTCTGCACACGGGGCAGAATTTCTGCCGCCACTGCTTCGTGGACGATCAGTCCTTCAATGGCATTGCATACAGAGGGGCGCTGTGTCTTGGCGTTGTCTACAATGCGGACCGCCATTTCATAATCCGCTTCTCCATACAGGCAAGCATCCACATAAACATGGCAATTACCCGCACCAGTTTCGATGACTGGAACAGAAGCCTGCCGCAGCACTGCCTGAATCAGACCTGCTCCTCCACGGGGAATCAGTACATCCAGATAACCAGTCAGCCGCATCATATCCGCAGCAGTTTCCCGGGAGGTATCTTCTACCAGCAGGATGATATCCTCCGGCAGCCCTACCGAGGCTGCTGCTTCCCGCATCATGTTGGTCAGGATCGTGTTGGAATGAATGGCTTCCTTGCCGCCCCGGAGGATCACTGCGTTGCCGGCTTTCAGACACAAGGTCGCTGCATCCACTGTGACATTGGGGCGGGATTCAAAGATAATACCAATGACACCCAGGGGCACACGTGTTTTCAGGATCTGCAAGCCGTTGGGACGAACCGTTCCGCTGTCTACTGCACCAATGGGATCTTCTGCGGCAATCAGCTGACGGGCAGCATCCGCCATCCCGGCAATTCTGGCAGGCGTGAGGCGAAGTCTGTCTTGCAAGGAAGCAGTCATGTTGTTTGCCTGCGCTGCTGCTAAGTCCTCAGCGTTGGCAGCGAGGATCTCCTCCTGCCGGGACAGCAGGATGTCTGCGATAGCGGCAAGAGCTTGATTTTTCAGAGAAGGGGCTGCTGTAGCGATGGCAGACTCCGCTGCTTTGGCACGTACGCCCAGTGTTTCTGCGTAGTTCATAGGTGTTCCTTTCTTTGGGGTATTGTGACTGTTGGTGTGCTTTTGTGTCTGGCTGGGTTGGGGTTGCTGGTTGTTTTCTTATGCCAGAAAATGCGTTCCGATTGCTTCTCCGTCGAAAAGGGCATACAGCTTTTCCGGCTCTCTGCCATTCATGATCACCATATCCACACCGTTTTCCGTTGCAATCTTAGCCGCATGGATCTTGGTTGCCATCCCTCCCGTCCCAAAAGAAGATCCTGCACCCCCAGCCATTTCCTCAATGGCCTTATCAATGTGCTCTACCACTCGGATCACTTCTGCATCCGTATTCGTCCTGGGATCAGCAGAATACAACCCTTCAATATCAGACATAATGATCAGCAGATCAGCTCCCATCGCCGCTGCCACAGTTGCTGCCAAAGAATCATTTTCCCCGATCTCCAGCTCCAGCTCATCAATTGCAACTGTATCATTCTCATTGATAATGGGAATCACACCCATTTCCAACAAACGGCGGATGGTATTCTGGATATGCGGCAGCCGGTCATCATTCAGCACAGCCTTTGTTAGCAAAATCTGCGCCACTGCCACATTGTATTTGCCGAACATATCTTCATAAAAGTGCATCAGCTCGCACTGACCTACCGCTGCTACTGCCTGTTTAGTGGGAGTATCCTTGGGGCGTTCGATCATGTTCAGTCTGCCCACGCCCATTGCCACCGCACCGGAAGAAACCAAAAGCAGTTCTCTGCCGGCGTTATGGAGGTCTGCCAAAATCCGCACCAGATTGGTCATCCGGCGAATATTCAGCTTTCCGGTCTTGTGAGTCAAGGTCGAAGTCCCCAGCTTTATCACAATGCGCTTCTTTTTGGCGATGTTAATCATATTTCCGGATTCTCCTCAACCTGCGGATTCGGTTTCAGTGGGTTCTTCTGCCGTTGTTTCTATGGATGCTTCAGCAGTTTCTGCGGCAGATGCGGCAGAAATCTCTTCTGTTACCGCTGCGGCAGCTTCAGTCCCTGTGCTGGTTGCAGCTGGTTCGGAAACAACTGTCTGTTCTGATACAACCTCTGGATCACGCCGGCGAAACCGGGCAATCATCGACACAATCATCGCACCCAGCAGCAGAATCGCTTCTGCCCAGCCCACCATGTGAAACCAGGATTTATCAGAGGGGTCACCCACATAGATCAGCAGGGATGCAGGAATGGCAATCGTCAGAATTAGCTGATAAGGGCGTTTCAGGCGGATAAATTGCAGCAGAAAAAATATCGCGGCAACAATGCAGAAAATCAAATGAAATTTGAAGGGAATGGGAAACGTACTTGCGTCCATTTTGTCTATCTCCTTTTTACAAAGCCGGTACATCCGGCGAAATTTTTTCGGGAATACCCGAGTTGCACCTTCATGATACCATAATACCATAAATTTTTTCCATTTATGATATCACTCCGCATCCTTTGCAGCTGCTGCAAAAGCGGCAACGGCAAAAGGCGCTTTAGAATCATGTATCAGAAATGCAAATGCGCTGTATTTATTATACCACAAAACGAGAACCTTTGCAATGCCTTTTGGAAAAAATTCCCGATGGTTCAATTGGAATGCTCACGCTCATTTAGCACATTTCATTCTATAAGGACAGATGAAAAACAAATTTATGTTATAGTATGATATGCAATCGCTGGTATCTCCTATCAGAAGTGAGGTGAATCGTATGGAACAGAAAAACGGAAAAGCTACTGCGGCGCTGGTGCTTGGCATCATTTCTCTCGTTGGCTTCTGCATTCCGATCGTTGGTATCATTCTGGGTATCATTGCAATCGTAATGTCAATGCTGGCAAAGAAAGAAGGCGTCACCGGCGGCAAACAAACAGCAGGTTTGATACTGGGTATCATCGGCATTGTCCTTGGCATCGTCATGTGGATTGTCAATGCTGTAATCCTGGTGAACAGCAACTTTATGGATATGCTGGGAGGCTAAACATCTGTCCGCACAGAAATCGGCGCAGACAGACTCTGAACCGCCCGTTATCCTGCGTAAAAAAACGAAACGGCACATTGCAGCTTTTGCAATGTGCCGTTTGTTATTGGCTGAAAAATCCGAAATCTGTTCTCAGAACTGACCCAGACATTGTGCGAACAGGACACAGCGGATGCCATCATCCGCACCGGAATTACAGGTTTGCAGCGCAATCATATTCTCGCCGTATTCCGGCAGATCATCCTCATCTGCATACCAGACCAGTGCGCTGGATTTGATCTCTTTCAGATATTTCTTGAATTCCTTTTTCGTCAGAGAAATACGATTCCAATAATCGAACTCTGCCCCATCCTCGCCATTCAGTACCGAACATGCCACGATTCGGTAGAGGAAGCGCCGCTTCAGGGTGGCTACTTCAAAATAGATATGCTCCTTGCCCCATTCCTCGTCCTTGAAATTCTTGACGGCGTGGAACATTGAGCCGTCGCCCATGTTATGCCCGTAGAGAAGGGTGTTTTCGGTAATGCTGATCTTTCCGCGGAAATCCTCAAAGATACAGCCGGAATAACTGTACTCACCCTGCCAGTCACGGTCGATGTAATAGGCATTGTCATCGCCTTGGACAATGGGATAGTCAATGACCGTATCGTCTATGTAAATCCATCCTTTGACATCCTGGTTTACCTTGTGGTGTTCCTGGACTTTTTTCAGATCAATCTTCATTTCGTAGTCATAGGTCACAGTGGTGGTTGTGACTTCAGTGGTGGTCGTTGTTGTGGTAGTGGTTGTCGTGAGAATGGGAATCACGTCCGGTGCGGAAACCTTGTCCGCACGGCTGAACAGGATCAAACAGACTATAATCATGACGATTAGACAGACGCCTACGGCAATGAGAATTTTTTCCAGATGTTTCATATGTTTGACTGCCACGGTTTTGTCCCCCTGTTCCGGCTGAAATAGTTATGTTTTAAGTATACCGCTTTTCGGCAGATTTGTCAAGAGCTTTTGTGAAAATGGACAAATTCGGAAAGATTCTAACCATCCAAACAATTCCAAAGCCCAGTAAGCAAACACAAGCTCAAGAATTTTGGTTAAAAACAAAAATACCAGGAAAAAATTCCAGAAAGCCCTTGAAAATTTCCTCATACCATGTTATAATAGTCAAGAGAAGGCGAGGTGTCACTATGCTCCGTGCAGGCGTTTCAACAGCATGTCTATATCCCCGCGTGGTGGAAGAAGCGCTGTATGACCTGGCGCTGTCCGGCGTACAGCAAGTGGAAATTTTTATCAACACCCACTCAGAACTGAGCCGGAATGCCATCGATTCCCTGTCACAGATTCTTCGACGGTTCGACATCCGCTGTACTTCCCTTCATCCCTACACCAGCGAAATCGAGCCTATCATGCTCTTCTCCAATTATACCCGCCGTGTCTCCGACTATCTGGAATATTGCCGACGGTACTTTGAAGCCATGCAGGTACTGGGGGCAAAGGTCTTTATTTTGCACGGCAATAAAGTTCCTGCTGCTTCGGTGGATCCAGAATTTTACTGTGAACGTTTTCTGCGGCTCTGTGAACTTGGAAAATCCTATGACATCACTGTCGCTCAAGAAAATGTGGCGCGGTGTACCAGCGCTTCCTTGTCTTTTTTGCAAAAAATGAAAGAACTGCTGGGAAAAGATGCCTGCTTTGTGCTGGATATAAAACAAACGGTGCGTGCCGGAGAAAGCCCTATGGCAATGCTCCGTACATTACAGGAAAACATTGTCCACGTCCACATCAGCGACCACGGGGAATACGGTGATTGTCTGCCCATTGGAAAGGGACGATTCCAAGTGAATACCTTTCTGAAAGAGTTGGCGGCAGTCTCTCCGGACTGCGCCGTGATCCTGGAGTTGTACCGCAGCGGTTTCTCCGATATTCACGAACTGGTGAGCAACTATAACCTGCTGCAAAACCGCATTCAGGCGATAACAAAAGAGCAAGCCTGATGTGATATCTGCTGTTTACGCAAAGCTCTTGCGTAACATACATATTTCTATTCAAAAGGAGTTTTACTTATGAGCGACAATCTGAACGATCTTCTGAACACACCGGACGATTCCGCCATGTACGACACCCAAGACATCCAGAGCAACAAGATCTGGGCTGCCCTGTCCTATGTGGGAATCCTGTTCATCCTGCCCCTGCTGATCAACAGCGGCAATTCCCGTTACGGCAAATATCATGCCAATCAGGGCTTTATCCTGTTTATCACAGATATCGTTGTCAGCATTGCAGGCGCAGTTCTGGGCTTGATCCCGATTGTGGGCGGCATTCTGTCCACTCTGCTGTCTCTGTGCATTCTGGTGCTGATGATTATTGGTATCATCAATGCAGCTACCGGCAAGGCAAAGCAGCTTCCCATCATTGGCGGTCTGATGCACGTGTTCGATAAATAAGAACTGGTTCTAAAGATCACCTATCCCCGAAAAAAGATTCGCTGATCACTGGCTGCATCACCTGATCCGCAGGATCGTACTGAACCGCACCGATCAGCACTTGATTTTCACCCACCAGCAGCTCTGTGTACAGGGATTCCTGACCAGAGCTGTTTTGTGTATAGGTATAACGTGAAGCGGTCTCCCCCAGATGCGATGTTAGAGGGAGCTTTTGGGTTTTCTGCAATGCTGCGTAGTTCTCATAAGCAGCATCCACTTCTGCCGGCAGCCGGACGCTTTCTTCCGCAATGCACCGACAATCCGAAAGCCCTATTTCCCGAAGAAAGGCATCTCTGCCGGTTTCATCTGCCAGTATGATCTCCGGTACCGTTTTGCCGGTTGACATATCCTGTTTGACCCACCACGTCAACCAACCGCTGCCCAGAATCAGTCCGGCAATACCGGCAGCCAGTATACTTCTTTTTCCCATAGCACATGGTCCTTTCCCTTGGGCGGCACCTCACAAAGATCGCCCAGAAAATCTGCTTTTATCTGATACCAATCCTCTTCATTTCGATAGATGGATCGATCGGAATTGTGCCGCCGCAGGCGGTGTAGAGGATGGTATGAGACGGCAATCGGCAAAGCCGATTGGTGCCTGCGCAGCAGGCGTTCCGCCAAAATCTGCCGAAAAGACATGGTCGTCTTCTGGTGAAGACAGGTTCTGATATAAGGTATGTGAACATGCTATGGAATAGAACAGACAGGAGGAATGTCTCATGCGGCTGGATCAGTTTTTGTCCGCCCGTACCATGTATTCCCGGAAGAAGCTGCGGCAGCTCATCGGAAAAGGCGCCGTCACCGTTGACGGACAGACCGTCACCCGGGCAGATCTTTCCGTACATCCGGAAAAAAACAGCGTCACCTTAAACGGCACAGCCATTTCCGGCGACCGCTATCTCTACGTGCTGCTCCACAAACCGAAGGGATATGTGACCTCTCTGCATGAGCCGGGGCAAAAAACAGTCATGGATCTGATCCCCCTGGAGCTTTGCCGGAAGGATCTCTGTCCAGTAGGCAGGCTGGACAAGGATTCCACTGGGATGCTGCTGCTGACAGATGACGGACAGTTGGCACATCAGATTATGGCGGTGCGCAGACACACGGCGAAATTCTACCGAGTCACTCTGGCACGCCCCTGGGAAGATACCTACCGGGAACAGATCGCTGCCGGCATCACTCTCGCCGACGGTATCCGATGTCAGCCAGCACAGGCAGAAAAAGTCCCCGGTACAGACCGGGATGCCCTGATTTGCTTGCGGGAAGGAAAATATCATCAGGTACGCCGGATGTTTGCCGCCATGGGAAACCACGTGGAAGATCTGGAACGTGTGGCAATGGGCGGACTGAAACTGCCCGCCGACCTGCCTGTGGGGAAATGCAGGACACTTTGCCAGAAAGATGTGCAAAAATTGGTAAAAGAGGAAATTGAATTTGCGGAACTGTTGCAAAATTGCCGGGAAGTTTCGTCATAATGGATAAATGTGCATACAGAATTTTGGGCAAATAACGACTTGAAAAATGTTTAAAAATTTGGTATGATTATATTGCAACCGGAATGGCAGCACTGAAGCTTGTACCAAGCTGTACCAATCCGGGAAAAATCTATTTATTAGGAGGAACTGTTACAATGGCAAGTCTATCGCTTCGACATATTTACAAAAAATATCCGGGCAATGTTGTTGCCGTAAAGGATGTCAATCTTGAGATTAAGGATAAGGAGTTTATCGTACTGGTAGGTCCTTCTGGCTGTGGTAAGTCTACCACCTTGCGTATGATCGCAGGTCTGGAAGAAATTTCTGAGGGTGAACTGTATATCGGCGACCGTCTGGTAAATGACATCGCACCCAAAGACAGAGACATCGCAATGGTATTCCAGAACTATGCTCTGTATCCGCACATGACCGTATTTGACAACATGGCATTCGGTCTGAAACTGCGTAAGGTACCGAAGGATGAGATTGCACGCAAGGTAGAAGAGGCTGCTAAGATTCTGGATCTGAGCCACCTGCTGGATCGTAAGCCGAAGGCAATGTCTGGCGGTCAGAGACAGCGTGTAGCGCTGGGTCGTGCTATCGTTCGTAATCCGCAGGTATTCCTGCTTGACGAGCCGCTGTCCAACCTGGATGCAAAGCTCCGTGCGCAGATGAGAACGGAGATTGCCAAACTCCACAAGAAGCTGGGTACAACCTTTATCTATGTAACACACGACCAGACCGAGGCTATGACCATGGGTGACCGTATCGTCGTGATGAAAGATGGTATCATCCAGCAGATCGACACACCGCAGGCTTTGTATGAGCGCCCGGGCAACAAGTTCGTTGCAGGCTTCTTGGGTTCACCGCAGATGAACTTTATTGATGCTGTTCTGAAGAGAGCTGACAACTACTATGTAGAGTTCGGCGCAGAAGCTACCAAGACCTCCAGAGCCGAGAAGTATCAGATCGAGATTCCGGCTGCAAAGGTGACTCCGGATCTGGCTGCATATGTGGATAAAGAAGTAATTCTGGGCATTCGTCCAGAAGCAATTCACGATGATCCCATGTTCTTATCCAATGCAACTACCGGTGTTGCAGACTGCTCTGTTGAGATCACTGAAATGATGGGTGCTGAGACATATCTGTATCTGGTATGTGCCGGCAATTCCTTGACTGCCCGTGTAGATCCGAGATCCACTGCTCGTCCGCAGGATCAGATCAAAGTTGCTCTTGACCCGAACAAAATTCACTTGTTTGACAAGGAAACTGAGGTTACCATTATCAACTAATTTTACCAACGTATACTTTATTTGACGCTGGCAATTGTCAAATAGAAGATAGAAGCCCTGTTCTCAAGCGTGAGGAGAACAGGGCTTTACGTGTTTTTGGATTTTTGTTTCTGACAAGGTGTTGCTTTTACTTTGCCGTAATCGCCGCTTCCAGCGCAATCTGCATCATCTGCGTAAAAGTCGTCTGCCGTTCCTCCGGCGTAGTAGACTCTCGCCGGAGCGGGCAATCTGAAACCGTCACAATACAAAGCGCTTGCTTTCCAGCCGCCGCCGCATTCATATACAGCGCCGCTGCTTCCATCTCCGTCGCCAGAACTCCCATTTTCGCCCACTTTGGCAGTGGGTCGCCATCATGATAGAACACATCCGTTGAAAGCAGATTCCCCACATGCACCGGAATCTCCAGCTTCTTCGCAGCATTCACCGCAGCCTCCAACAGCGCATACGACGCAATAGGCGCATACGTCCCGGAAAGATGATACTGTTCTGCATAATTAGAATCCGTACAAGCAGCCTGTCCCAAAATCACATCCCGCAGATGAATATGATCGGCAACGCCGCCGGCTGTTCCCACACGGAAAATCTTCTCTACGCCGTACTCATGATACAACTCATAGGAATAGATACCGATAGAGGGCATTCCCATGCCGCTGCCCTGCACGGAAACCGGAACTCCCTGATAAATTCCGGTGTAGCCGTACATCCCGCGAACCGTATTGTAACAGACCGGATTTTCCAGAAAATGTTCAGCAATAAACTTGGCACGCAGAGGATCACCAGGCATGAGAACGGTTCTGGCAATATCCCCCGGAGATGCAGCATTGTGTGGTGTTGACATAAAAATGACCTCCTAATATAATACTGGGCTAACATATAAAACTTATTTTTTTATTTTCTTCTTTTCAGCCGGGAAAGCGTCTGAATCACTGCGCTGAAATTATAGAACAACATAAACACAAATCCCACCACTAACATCGGTATCCATAGGATCGGTGCATCCACCACCACAATACCCAGCAGGAACAGCATTCCCGTATTCGCAATGAATTTGGCGTGATTCACCGGAAAGGGCACATATTTCCGGGCATCTACAATACGGATGCAGTAGCAGACAAAATAGCTGAAAAAGGTTGCCACAGCAGCACCCATGATGCCCCAGAAGTGGATCATGACGATATTCAGGAGAATATTCACGATGGCAGCCGCCAATGCCGTCCAGAAGGAATGGGTGGTATGCTGAGTGGCAGAGTAAACACTGCTAAGGAACTGGTTGAAGCACATCATCAGCACGCCCACGATCAGCACGGGTGTATAGCGGAATGCCGTAGCGTATTCCGGGTACACATCTGAATTGATGAGAATATCGGACAGGATGCGCACAAAGACGATCAGTCCGGCGCTGGCAATAAACATAAAGGACTGGTATGCATCAAAAACCCGATGGTAGAACCGGCTGCGGTCTTTGGAATCGTTTTCTTCGATGGCAGACATGTTCCACGCCTGAAAGAAAATAGTGGAAATCGTAGAAATCAGGTTGGGAATCTTGGTGGAAACGCCGTAGATACCGGCTGCGGTCTCGCCAACCAGCGAGTTGGGTCCGGGCATGTACCGGATAAACAGCCGGTCGGAAAAACCTGTGACTAACCAGAGCAATGCGGAAGGGATCAGCGGCACAGAGAATCGCAGCATGGTGCGGAGCATTTTCTTGTCCATGTACCGGGGGCGAAAAAATCTCTGCAAGCCTGCCACACTCCAAAGAAACAGCCCCGAGATCAGATCAGACAGAATCACTGAAAGCATAAAGCCGGTAACACCCATATGCAGCCCGGCGATAAAGATAACATTCAACAGAAAGAGAGTCAGGGTTGCAAAGATACCATCCAGCGCAAACAGCCGCACCAGACCTCTGGCACGGACAAACTGGGCAGCAATTTGCCGGAAACCTGAGGTCATACAGTAGATCACCAGCAGGATCACATAGCCATCTGTATAGGGCAGCAGCAGAAGCAAAGGCGATAGCAATAGCAACAGTAAGACGCCGAATGCTTCGGTGACACAAGCGGAGGTAAACACCTTCCGGTTATCAAAGTTTTTGTCCAGACCGTACCGGATGACGGCATCAGCAATGGAAAATGTGATAATGGGTATGAGAAAATTAGCCGTCAGTTCCAGCAGTTCCTTCGTGCTGTTGTCGCCGGGGTTGATGTTTCCGGTATAGAGGCGGGTCAGCAGCAGAAGAAGAATTTTTGAGCCAAATGAGCCAATAGCAAAGATCAGGGTATTGGAAACCAGTTTTTTGTATTTGTTCATGTACATCACCTTTTTTGTTCTGGACCAGGGAATATCCAGCCGGTATATCATAGCGAACGTCAAAAGTTTTTGTCGTTTGCACTATCTTTCTCTATACAACATATTATAACATAAAAAAAGGAAAAATGGAATAAACTTTTGAGAAAACTGAAAATACGTAAAACCTGCACAAAATCCCAAGGGAAATTTGTGCAGGTTTGTCGGTTTATGGAACTCATACGGTTTAGGCAGCACCGAACCATCTTTGTGCGGGTTTGCCTTAATAAACCTGATATTTTTTCTCATTGTGCCCATAGACGCTGATGACTAAACCAAGGGCAATATACATACTGACAGTCGCCGTACCGCCGGCACTGATAAAGGGCAACGGTACACCGATAACTGGCATGACCTTCAGCACCATACCAATATTCATAACACAGTGGGAAAACAGCAGGGCAAATACACCGGTACAGAGCAGCATTCCCATTTTATCCCGGGAGTGAAAGCCGTTGTACAAAATCTTCAGACAAAGAAACGCCAGTACCAGTATCACAGTCGTTGCGCCCACAAAGCCCAACGCCTGCCCCACCTGGACAAACAGAAAGTCATTATGGATCTCCGGTACATAGACATAGGAATCCTTACCGGAGAACAATCCCACACCGAATATCTTCCCATTGGAGAGGGCTGCCAGACCACGATCTTGCTGATATTCCAAATTTTCCGGGTCTGTTCCGGGATGAAGCAGTACCAAGATGCGCTTTTTATGAATATCGCCCAACACAAAATTCCATGCAACAACCAGTGCTGCTGGAATGGCAATGAGAAAGCCCAAGATATATTTCCAAGAAATTTTTGCGGCAAAGAGCATGGCGATAAATACCACGGCAAAGACAATGGCTGTACCATAGTCTCCCTGTAATGCCACCAATCCCATCGGAACAGCGCCGTGTATGATCAACAAAAGCATGTGGAGAGGATGATTCATGTTTTCTTCCACCTTTGCAAGATGAAGAGCAAAGGAAAGAATGAACGCCAACTTCAGTACCTCTGAGGGCTGGAACATGATAAAGCCCAGATTCAGCCACGCCTGGTCATCTGCTCCAGCACGTTTGTGCCCCAGCGGGGTAAATGTCAGTATCGTGAGGAGGAGCACCACAGGGGCGTAGAGATACCACAGCCGTGCGATTTTATGATAATCTACGACAGCGAGAACGCCCATGCTGATCATGCCCAAGAGACAGGAGAACAGTTGGGTGCGGTATTGACTGGCATTTACAGCATCGCTGATGTTGTTCTGCCAGATGGAATAAAGCAGCAGAATACTCAGCCCGGAGCAAAGCAGCGCTGCTAAGATCAATGATTTATCCAGACGCCTCCAGTATAGGAGAAGGGGGGATTCTTTTTTCTGTTTCCGCCGTCTGGAGGGGGTGTAGGTTCTTGTCATGGAGTGTCCTTTCTTGATCTATATGGAAAACCGTTTGGGTTTGTGGTCTGAGTCGAGGTGACTGAAGATGTTTTCCAGTCAACACCGATTTTTCCTGTATGTAAAACCTTAGAACTTGTTCTTATTTTGTCCAATACTTGCGGTCGAGGCTGCGGAACTGTGCTGCCGCTGCAATATGCCGCTTCTGCATCACTTCACAATGATCCAAATCCGCTATCGTCCTCGCCACTCTGAGAATCCTGTCATACGCTCTGGCACTCAATCCCAACCGATCAAATACCGACCGCAGCAATACCCCGGCATCGTCACTCATTGGACAAAACTCCTGTACCTTTCCACCCGGTATCCCCGCATTATTCCAGATATCCGTCCCTCTGAACCGTTCATTCTGAACAGCACGTGCTGCCTGCACGCGCTTCCGGATCTCCTGAGAAGCCTCCGCTCTCATTCCTTCGGAAAGATCATCGAAGGAAACCGGCTCAACCTCCACATGCAGATCAAACCGATCCAGCAGTGGTCCGGAGATTTTTCCCAGATATTGTCGGACTTGTTTGTCAGAACAGCTACATTTACGGCGGGGATGTCCGAAATAACCGCAAGGACAAGGATTCATTGCCCCGATCAGCATAAAAGAACAGGGATAAGTAATCGTCCCGGAAGCACGGGTAATGGTGACCCTCCGTTCTTCCAGAGGCTGCCGTAAAATCTCCAGTGTGCGCCGGTCGAATTCTGGCAGTTCATCCAGAAAAAGCAACCCGTTATGCGAAAGAGAAATCTCTCCGGGATGCGGTATAGAACCGCCGCCCACCAGACCCACACTGGAAATGGTGTGATGGGGTGAGCGGAAGGGACGCTTTGTCATCAAGGGTTGTCTGACATCCAAAAGTCCTGCAACAGAGTAGATTTGGGTGGTTTCCAGGGATTCTGTCCTGGTCATCTCCGGTAAGATCGAGGGAAGCCGTTTGGCTAACATGCTCTTTCCGCTGCCGGGACTACCAATCATCAGGGCATTATGCCCGCCTGCCGCAGCAATCTCCAGTGCATATCTGGCGCTTCGTTGTCCTTTGACCTCCGCAAAATCCAAAACGTCGTCAAAAGCTTCTTGGGGCGGCACATAGGGCGGTTGAGGTAATATTCTGCGGACCTGTGCCAAATGTGCCAAAAGTTCTGAGGTATCCGACACACCGTAAACAGGAATCCCGGCGGCAGAAGCTTCTGCGGCATTGTCTGCCGGCACATACAGCTCCTTTGCACCGGAAGCAGCTGCCAGAAGCGCCATAGACAAAACGCCGTTGACAGCACGTATCTGTCCGGAAAGAGAGACTTCTCCGATAAAATATCGTGTCTCCGGTTGTGGGGCGAGCTGTCCGGTGCAGACAAGAAGTCCCAGCAGAATGGCAAGATCGTGCATGGTGCCAATTTTTTTCACATCTGCTGGTGCAAGATTGACTGTGATGCTGCTCACAGGGAACTGTACCCCCATGGCGCTCATGGCAGAACGGATGCGTTCACGGCTTTCCCGAACGGAAGCATCCGGCAATCCCACGATATCAAATTGGGGTGCGCCGCGGGTCATGCTGACTTCTACATCCACCGGAAATGCATTCAAACCAAATAATCCAAGGCTTTTGATCTGAGTAAATATGGGAGGTCACCTCTTTCCCGGAAATGTCGGAGATGTTATACTCGCTTCCATGGCAAAATATCCATATCTTTCGGCTAAAGGAAATCTATGCGCCATTTTGCAACAGAGCCGTCAAGCGGGATTTCATCCGTGCTTCTTTAAGTATACCACAATTCCAAAGAAATGTAAAGGAAAAAATACAATGTCCCAGGTACTTGTGCGGCGCTCTGAAAAAACTCTCCAATCACAAAGTCCAAAAACAAAAAACGCCCCGGGGTGAGAGGCGTTTCTTGTTTGGATATAGGGATTGTTGGGGATGTCCGTTTTGCATCGGGGTGGTGTACAAAACGGCCAGAGGATGTTACTCCATCCGGAGTACAGTTATATCATACCCTTCCAATGTGTTGATTTCGTGAAGCCATACTGAAAACCCTCTGAAAATACATTTTCTGCATTTCGCATCGGCACCGGAAAAATTTGTGATTCTGCATGATTTTTTCCAAATATCTCTGCTTGATTTGTGCATGTGTATAAAAATGCAAAATTTCGCCGAAAAGCTCTTGATTTTTTCTGAAAAGCTGGTAAAATAGATATTAGCACTCAGGAAGTTTGAGTGCTAACAGACTTATGGATCAAGTGACAAAAGCTTGTTCTAAGTGAAATTTATTTGCAGGAGGAATGAACGATGACATTAAAACCTTTAGCAGACAGAGTTCTGATTCTGGCAGAAAAGGAACAGGAAGAAAAAACCGCAGGTGGTCTGGTACTGGCATCCAAAAATCCCGCAGGTGTTCCCTTAAAAGGCACAGTTGTGGCATGCGGCGAAGGCAAATTTGCAACCGATGGTACTCGTATCCCTATGCAGGTCAAGGTTGGCGACAAGGTGCTGTTGAATCCTAACGCCGGTCAGAAATTGAAGACGAACGGTGAGGAATACACCCTGGTATACGAGACTGAGATTCTGGCGATTACAGAATAACCACCCGGATCTCTACATTCTAATAACAGCAGTTCTCATCTGAAAGGAACAAATCAGGGCTTGTTGACACAATTCCAAGCACTTGTAAGAGAGCGTATCGACAGGTTTCAAGGAAAGGGAGTTTTTGATTATGGCAAAAGATATCAAATATAATGCAGACGCAAGAAACAGTCTGATCGCCGGCATTGACAAGCTGGCAGATACCGTTAAGATCACACTGGGTCCAAAGGGCAGAAATGTGGTTTTGGATCGTGAATTCGGTGCCCCTCTGGTAACAAACGATGGCGTGACCATTGCAAAAGACATCGAGTTGGAAGACGCCTTCGAGAACATGGGCGCACAACTGGTTCGTGAGGTCGCTACGAAAACAAACGATGCTGCCGGTGATGGTACAACAACTGCAACCGTACTGGCGCAAGCAATCATTCACGAGGGCGTGAAGAATATTGCCGCCGGTGCAAATCCCATGGTATTGCGCAAGGGTATTGCCAAGGCTGTAGACGCTGCCGTGGAGAACATTAAGACAAATTCTAAGGAACTAAGCGGCTCTGAGGACATTGCACGTGTTGCGACCATTTCCTCTGCGGATGAAACTGTAGGCACTCTCATCGCTGAAGCAATGGAAAAGGTTTCTACCGATGGTGTGATCACGATTGAAGAAGGCAAGACTGCTGAAACCTACAGCGAAGTAGTTGAAGGTATGCAGTTTGACCGGGGCTATATGTCTCCGTATATGATTACCGACCGCGAGAAGATGAAGGTGGTTTATGACGATGCGCTGGTATTCGTTACCGATAAAACCATCAACAACATTCAGGACATCCTTCCCATGCTGGAGCAGATCGTAAAGATGGGCAAGAAGCTGCTGATCATCGCTGAAGATATTGAAGGCGAAGCACTGACTACCATCATCCTGAACAATCTCCGCGGCACATTCAAGTGCGCCGCCGTCAAGGCCCCGGGCTTTGGCGACAGAAGAAAGGAAATGCTCCAGGATATTGCGATTCTCACCGGCGGTACTGTTCTGTCTTCTGATCTGGGCATGGAACTGAGCGATGCCAACCTGGATATGCTAGGTCAGGTAAGTCAGGTCGTTATCGACAAGGAAAATACCATTCTGGTCGGCGGTGCCGGTACTTCTGATGCCATCGCTGAGAGAATTGCCGAAATCAAGAACCAGATCGCTGCTTCCACCTCCGATTTCGACCGTGAGAAGATGCAAGAGCGCATCGGCAAACTGTCCGGCGGTGTTGCTGTAATCAAGGTTGGCGCTGCTACCGAAGTCGAAATGAAGGAGAAAAAACTTCGCATTGAAGATGCACTTTCTGCGACCAAGGCAGCAGTGGAAGAAGGCATCGTAGCTGGCGGCGGCACAGCACTGATTAATGCCATTCCGGCAGTTGAAGCAATTATTCCGGAACTGTCCGGAGATGAAAAGACCGGTGCAGAAATTGTACTCCGTGCGCTGGAAGCTCCTCTCCGCCAGATCGCAACCAATGCAGGTCTGGAAGGCAGCATTATCGCCGACAAGGTGAAGAACAGCGACAAGATCGGTTATGGTTTTGATGCGTACAACGAAGTTTACTGCGATATGATGAGCAGCGGTATTGTCGATCCGACCAAGGTGACCAGAAGTGCATTACAGAATGCAGCTTCGATTGCGGCTATGGTTCTGACCACAGAAAGTGCTGTTGCCAATATTCCGAAGGAAGAGCCGGCTGCTCCGGCAGCAGGCGGTATGGGTGGTATGTACTAATTCCTCCTGTAACATCCGATAAAAATATGCACCCGAGGCGGTTTTGGAATCGCTTCGGGTGCTTTTTGATGCAAAATTCCTTAAAAAAGCCGCCCGAAAAGCAGGCGGCTTTCATATTTTCCCCGTGAATCCATCACTTATCACTATCAATGTACTTCCAACAACCCTTCAGATACACCAGCCCCGAAATGATCGTCAGAAGCGTAGAGATCCAAATTAGCCCTTCCAGCACCACAGTCCGCACCAATTCGGGCAGTTCTACGCCAAGATCCTGCACCAGAACCAGATACGCCAGAATTCCCACAATCGTCACCATGGTAAACGCCGTTTTCAGCTTTCCCCAGATGCCAGCGGCAATCACAACACCTTCCTCTGCCGCCAACAACCGCAGGCCGGAAACCATGAACTCTCTTGCCACAATGATCACCAGTGGAATCGCCGACATGCGGAAATCCTTCAACTCTACAAACACTGTCAATGCTGTCACCACCAGCACTTTATCTGCCAGCGGATCCAGAAATTTTCCGAAATTGGTCACAAGACCCTGTTTCCTGGCAATTTTTCCATCCAGCATATCCGTCAGGGAAGCGGCGGCAAATATCACCAGCGCCAGAAGATAATGGAACGGGATCACCTTTACATACACAAACACCAAAAAAACCGGAATCAGGATTACACGCAGCAGCGTCAGCTTATTTGGCAGATTCATCGCTTACCTCCTCCGCCAGCAGGTCATAATCCATGGTGTCAAATACCTCCACGGTAATATACTGACCCAGTTTCAGGCGATTGTCACTCTTGATAAAAATTTTACCGTCAATGTCCGGTGCATCAGCTGCCGTGCGTCCAAAATAACATCCGGCATACCGGTCATACCCTTCGATTACTGCTGTCAGACGACTGCCCACCTTTGCCGCATTCTTGGCAGCATTTACCTCAGCCTGCTGCTCCATGATGATATCTGCACGGTGGGTACGAACTTCCTCATCGATCTGATCTTCCATTTCTGCCGCCTTTGTGCCCTCCTCCTCAGAATAGGCAAAGCAGCCCAGGTGATCAAACTGCATGTCTTGAACAAAATCCCCCAGCCGGTTAAACTGCTCCTTCGTCTCCCCGGGAAAACCTGTGATCAGCGTGGTCCGCAAGGTTATTTCCGGTACACGCTCCCGAATATGCGCAATGAGATCCCGAAGCATCTTTTCGCTGCCTGGACGGTTCATTCGCCGCAGAATGTCATCATCACAATGCTGGATAGGCATGTCCAGATAGGGCACCATGTTAGGTTCTTCTACCAATACGTCCAATAGTGCCTCAGTGATTCGCTCCGGATAGCAGTACAGCACACGCACCCAGCGAATACCCGGAATATGACACAGCTTCCGCAACAACTCCGGCAGTCTGGATTCCCCGTAAAGGTCATCGCCGTAGCGTGTGGTATCCTGTGCCACCACATTCAATTCCGTCACATGATGCTCTGCCAGCCATCGGGCTTCCTCCAGTATTGCCTCCATGGGAACACTGCGGTAAGGTCCCCGAATCTGGGGAATGGCACAGTATGTACAGCAGTTGGAACAGCCCTCGGCAATTTTTAGATAGGCAAAAAAGGGCAGTGTGGATATGATACGATCCCCTGTCATTTCGATATCCTCTTTTTTGCCGAACCGAATGACACGCTCACCTGCCAGTACATGATCCAGAATATCCACAATATCCCGGTTGTCCGCAATGCCAATGACGGCATCTGCTTCAGTAAACAGATCAGCGGCTTCCTCTCGATAGCGCTCTGTGAGGCAGCCGGTGAGAATGATCTTTTTCAGCGACCCCTCCTGTTTTAGTGCGCCCAGCTCCAGTATGGTCTCGATGGCTTCTTCCTTGGCAGACTGGATAAAACCGCAAGTGTTGACAATGGCGATCTCCGCCTCTCCTGGCTCAGTCACCAACTGATAGCCGTGGGTTCGCAGCTTGGATAAAATTCGTTCGGAATCTACCAAATTTTTAGAACATCCCAGAGAAACCAGTCCTACTCGAATTGGCATAATATTTCCTCCTCTGTCAGAAGCAAGACTGCATATCCTTTGAAGCATCTTGCCGCTGCGTCTTGGTTTTTCGTATCTGTAAACAGATCTGCTGATCTGTGTTAAGAGCTTGCTTCTTCACTGCCTGCCGGTTCTGTTTCGCTCGGTGGAAGGCGGTAGTCATACTTAGCTGGATGCATGGAAAAAACGATCATTCCATCCTCAATTTCCACACCACGGTAATACAGCAGTTCACTGACTGTCACCAACTGATACCCCTGATTCAGCAGATCCGGAACGATCTGTTTGACGGCGTCTGCGGTTGAGGCGTAAATGTCATGCATCAACACGATATCACCGTCCTCAACTTTGGTTGTTGCCGCCTGTATGGTCGCATTGGTATCCTTTGTACTCCAGTCTTTGGTATCCACTGACCAATAAGTCAACGGCTTGCCGATGGTACTTCTGACGGTATCATCAAAGGAACCGTAGGGCGGACGCAGCCAATAGGGATACCGTCCAATAGCATCCAGCACCGACTGGTCTGCTGCCTTCACATTGTTCAGCAGATCTGTTTCGTTCAGTTTCACCAGATCTGTATGATCGTATGTATGGCTGCCGATCTCACAGTTCAGAGAGACTGCACGGCGCAGGACATCGTATCTGGATTCGGTGACATTGCTGCCAATCACAAAAAATGTGGCATGGGCACTGTACGCCTCTAAGGTATCTAAAATAGAATCTGTATACTTGCCTGGACCGTCGTCAAAGGTCAGTGCCACCATGGGCTTTTCCGGGTCAATGCTGCTGTTTTCTTCAATAAAAGGTCTGTCCAGATTTTCTGTCGTCGTCATAGTTGTGGTGGTGGTCATTTCTGTGGTAAGTGTCAGTACATCGGATACTGCCAGCGTTGTTTCAGTTGTCTCAGTCGTCTGCATGTCTGTATATCCTGACATCTCAGCCATCACCGGCTGTACCATCGAATCTTCCGGTGTCTCAATCCTGGAACATCCGGCAAGACAAAACGCTGCCGCCAAAAACAGCAAAATGCTGCCGCCGCATCTTTTCATCATTTTCAAATCCCATCTAAAATTTTATTTATCTGATTCTTCCAGATATTCCGCCACAGCTGCATGAATCTGCGAAAAGCTGTAGCCCTGCCGCACTAATGCGGCTTTCCCCTTTTCCATCATACGCCTGTCCTCCGGGTTTTCAAAATACTTCCGGTATTTTTTCCCGATTAACTCCAGCAGCAGCGCTTTTGTCTGCTCTGCATACGGTGCAAGCGCTTCTTCAATATGCACATCCAATAATCCTCGGCGGCGCATTTCCATCCTTGCCCGGCGGAACCCGAAATGCTTGACTGCCACATAATGATGCGCAGCCTGTTCCGCATATTTCCGGTCGTTAATCAAACCGTTTTCCGCCAGACGGTCTGTCACCTCATAGCAGACAGATTCCGGATAATTCTGCTCCAGCTTACGGAACATTTCTTGATAGCTATAGCCTCGATAATCCAGCAGGAAACATGCCCTGCTATAGGCTTTTCGGACAAGTTCTGCCTGCTGCACCTGCTCCCATTCCTCTTCAGAAATAGTCATGTCTTTTTGCAGCCCGAACTGCTGCACGATTTCTGCCTGAACAAAATACAGCTCACCGGAATTGTCCAGTTCCAGCTGCCATGTTGTGCCCTTATAGGGCTTTACGGTTGTCAGTGTCATACGCATCAGGTAGGATCAAATTCTTCAAAGTCGTCCTCTGCGTTGACCTCCAGATCGGCATCAACTGTCTGTGCAGTTTGCTCTACGGATTTTCCCGCAGCCTTTTCAGCGGCTTCTTCCAGTTTGCTCTTTTTCTTCTCCTTCTTGGGCATTCCTGTCAATTCTTCCTGACGGGCGAGGATTTCCTCTTCGATCTTCTGCATCAACGCTGGATTATCCCCCAGCAGCTTTTTCACATGATCTCTGCCCTGCCCCAGTTTGTCCCCGTTATAACTGAACCACGAGCCGCCTTTTTTGATAATATCCAGTTCTACAGCAGCATCCAGCACTTCGCCGGTACGGGAAATACCTGTGCCGTACATAATATCAAACTCGCACTCCCGGAAGGGCGGAGCGACCTTGTTCTTACTGATCTTAACTCTGGTGCGATTACCAATGATGGAACCATTTTCTTTGATGGGCTCTCCCTTGCGCACATCCATACGAACAGATGCATAGAATTTCAAAGCGCGGCCGCCGGGCGTTGTCTCCGGATTGCCGTATATCACACCAATCTTTTCACGAATCTGGTTGATGAACACAGCCACACACTTGGACTTGGAAATCACTGCTGTCAGCTTCCGCATTGCCTGGGACATGAGCCGTGCCAGCTGTCCCACATGGCTGTCACCCATTTCGCCGTCGATCTCCGCTTTGGTGGTCAGTGCAGCCACAGAGTCTACCACCAGTACGTCAATCGCCCCGGAACGTACCAGTGCTTCGGCGATCTCCAGTGCCTGCTCACCGCTGTCTGGCTGTGACACAAGCAGATTGTCCGTATCCACACCCAGTGCCTTGGCATACATGGGGTCGAGAGCATGCTCCACGTCAATAAATGCCGCCTCGCCGCCCTTTTTCTGCGCTTCCGCAATAATATGCAGGGCAACCGTGGTTTTACCGGAGCTTTCCGGTCCGTACAGTTCCACGATACGCCCCCGTGGAACGCCGCCGATACCCAGTGCCATATCCAGCATCATAGATCCGGTAGGAATGGCTTCTACATTCAGATGGGTCTGGCTCTCGCCAAGACGCATGATCGCACCGCTTCCATAGGTTTTGGTGATCATGGAAATGGCGTTTTCCAGTGCCTTTTTCTTTTCCTCTTCACTTTCCGGCATAGCGAAGGTAGATGCTTTCTTTTTATCTGCTTTTGCCATAAGTATTGATCCTTTCTGCCGGGTTTTTACCGGCATGTTTTTGGTCACGTTCTTCCCAGAACCACACGTTGAATTCCGGCGAGGTCTTTGACGATACAGCAATCGGTGAAGTCATTTTCTTCCAGGATCGCCTGTACATCCTGCGCCTGTCCCACGCCGACTTCATACACCAGCCAGCCGCCCTTTGCCAGACCCGGCTTCCAGAGGGGTGTAAGGCGACGATAAAATGTCAGCCCGTCCTCGCCGCCGTACAATGCCATTTCCGGTTCATAGCGGACTTCTTCCTGGAGAGAACCCATATCCATTCCAGTGAGATAGGGAGGATTACAGGTGATGATGTCATACCGCTTCTGTTTCAGCGCTTCCGGCGGAGAGAGCACATCTCCTTGCCAGATGGTGAACTGCGGTGCATGACGATGCAAGTTTTTCCGGAGACAGGGCATCGCCTGTTCTGAAAGCTCCAGCACATCCCCGGTCACATTCCGGAGATGCGAAGTGATCGCCGCCGGAATACACCCCGAGCCGCTGCATAAATCCAACAATCTTGTCTCTTTGGCATTTTGCCGCAACTCCAGCACCGTCTCCACCAGAATTTCTGTGTCCTGCCGGGGGATCAGCACGCCCTCTTCCACAACGAATTCCAATCCGAAGAATTCCCACGTTCCCAGCAGATATTGCAGAGGAAATCTTTCACAACGGCGCTGTGCCAACTGTTTCAACCGGGAAAAATCTTCCTCTGTCATAGGCAGCTCCGGCAAAATCAGCGTGGGATGAGACAGCCCCAGCACAAACTCCGTCAATAAACGGCTTTCCCATGCTGCCGATTGAATGCCAGCGGCGGCGAGCTTTTGCTGTGTCATACGCTGTGCCTGTGTCGGCGTTACCACTTGTCGTCCTCTAAGTCCTCAGGAATACAGGGCTTCAATGCCGCAATGGCGCATTCGATCTGGGAATCATCTGGCTCTCGTGTGGTAATCCGCTGTACCTGCAAGCCTGGAAAGGACAATGCCCTTGTCAGCCAATTGTTGCTTCTGCCGGCAAAGCGAATGCATTCATAAGAGATGCCCACAATCACAGGCAGCAGCAGAAGGCTAATGATCACACGGGGCAGTACCTGATACACCGGCACAATGCACATCACCAGAATGCTGACAATCAGAGTAATAAAAATAAAGCTTGTCCCGCATCTGGGATGAAACCGGGTGTGCTTTTTCACATTCTCCACGGTCAGTTCTTCCCCCGCCTCATAGCAAGCAATGGTCTTATGCTCTGCACCGTGGTATTCATAGGTACGGCGCATATCTTTTGATAGTCCCGTACATGCCATATAGCCGATGAAGATGGCAATTTTCAGCACGCCCTCTAGGAGAGAACGAACAAACCGGCTATCATCTGCAATGGGCGTATGGATGATAAGCTGACCTACCAGGAATTTCGGCAGAAACACAAACAATCCCACAGCAATTACAATTCCCACTACCATGCCGATGCTCATGATAATGCCGAACAACTTATCTCCCAACTTATCCTCCAGCCACTGCTCCAAGCGGCTCATTTCTTCTTCCTCTTCCTCTTCTTCCCCCTCCGGCGGCACTTGCTTCTCCGCCGATTTCATCAGACAGCGATAGCCGTCCTTCATGGAAAGGACAAAGTTGAAGCTGCCGCGGATAAAGGGGCATTTCCGATACCAAGGGGTGTTCTTACCGTTGTTCTCATCCCAGGTCTCCACATCAATTTCACCGCTGGGCAGACGACAAGCCATTGCGCCGGTATCAGCGCCTTTCATCATCACACCTTCGATCAGCGCCTGTCCGCCGATCTTTGTCATATGCTTTGGATTTTCTAAAGGTTGCTTTGCCATAGATGTTCCTTTCGTCCTTAGAGCTTAGAACTTGTTCTCACTTTCGCATCTGATTATCAACAGGCAGCGTGATTGTCACATTGGTTCCCACGTTCAGCTCGCTGGTGATATCCAGACGTCCGCCGTGCATGGCAATGATCTCGTCTGCCACCGCCAGACCAATGCCCGATCCCCGGCGTGTGTGATTCGCCTTGAAGAACTTGGTCTTGACCCGAGGCAGATCTGCCTCGCTGATGCCTACGCCATTGTCCGAAATGGTTACCTGTATCATAGCGCCTACTTCTTCCACACTGATCGTAATGGTGCTGCCGGAGTTGGAGTACTTAATGGCATTGTCAATGACATTGATAAACACCTGCCGAATCCGATTTTTATCCCCGTAAATAAAGGAGAGCATATCCGGCTCGTGATAGATCATACGGATATTTTCCCGCCGTGCCTTTTCACTGTAGATCAATACGGCATCTCCCAATTCTGCCAGCACATCCATAGTGGCGCATTGCAGGGAAAATTTACCGCTCTGCATCCGGGAAAAATCCAATAGCTCTTCTACCATTTCCGACAGGCGCTCCGCCTCATTGACAATGACACGAACACCCTTTTGCAGGGTGGCAGGATCGTTTTCCATACACATCGTCTCCGCCCAGCCCTTAATTGCCGTTAGAGGCGTGCGCAGCTCATGGGAAACCGAGGAAATAAATTCGTTTTTCATGTTCTCTGTGTTGGAAAGCTCGTCTGCCATCTGATTGATAGAAGCACAAAGTTCGCCGATCTCGTCGTTGCTGCCCCCGTCGATGCGCACGGAAAAATCCCCCTTAGAGAATTTCTGGGCAGTGGCATTGATCTGTTTGATGGGACGCACAATAGAACGGATGAAATACACGCCCGTCACGACCAGCAGCAGCAGAATGCCAATACAAACTGCCGATACGCCAATGATATAGACCTGTAGGGTGTCCCGTATCTGTTCCAAAGAGGTCACCACACGGATGGCGTTGTATTCCGTGTTCATTTCGGAAATATCCACGGTGATCGCCATAATCGTTTCGTCCCCCGCCTTGCCGATCCAAACACCATCGCCGCCGTTCATGACGCTCTCATAGTCCGGCATAGGGACATCTCCTGGGGTAAAGCCGGAGGAAGTCAGTACCACTCTGCCACGGGAATTGATCGCCATCAGTTCCATTTTGTCCTTATCGGAAAAATTTTCGATGGTATTGCGCATTTCAGAGGCAAAGCTGGTATCGGTGTCTTGCGCATAGCGGCTGAGGACGCCTGTGACTGAGCTGATCTTAGTGGTGAGATACTGTTGGGATGCACTATAATAATAGTTCTGGATCACGTAGATAAAGGCGAGATCCAGCACCAGCAGCACCAGAGAGATCAACCCCAGACTGTTCAGCACCCAGCGGCGGGTGATGGAGCCCCGTGCCTGTAGTTTTTTGTTTTTTCTGGATTTACTTGTCATTCCACTTATAACCATAGCCCCAGATGGTGGTGATATAATGGGGCTTACTGGGTTCTTCTTCGATTTTCATACGAATACGGCGGATATTCACGTCTACAATCTTGTCATCGCCGAAATAGCCATCTCCCCAGATGTGATTCAGGATGCTGGCACGATCCAGGGCTGTATTCTGATTGTTCAGGAAATACTCCATGATCTGATATTCCACTTGTGTCAGGTCGATAAGCTGCCCGTTTTTAGTTACCGTGCGGCTCTTGAGATTCAAGGTGAAGGGCCCGCTTTCAATGGTAGTAGACTGTTCGTCCTTGATAAAGCTCATGCATACCCGGCGGTAAATGGCATCTACCCGAGCTGTCAATTCGGAGGGGGAAAAGGGCTTTGTGATATAGTCGTCTGCGCCAAACATAAGACCGCTGACCTTGTCCATTTCCTGGGTTCTTGCGGTGAGCATGATAATGCCAATGGTAGAGCTTTTTTCCCGCAGCTTTTTGCAGACGGTAAAGCCGTCAATACCGGGCATCATAATGTCCAGCAACACAATATCAAAACCGCCCCGTTCTTCTTCAAAGACACGCAGTGCATCCTCGCCGCATGCCACGTCTACCACATCGTAGCCGGCACGCCGGAGATTGATCACCACAAAATCCCGGATCACATCCTCATCCTCACAAACCAGAATCCGTTTCATATGCTTTTCTCTCCTTTCACCCGCATTACCTGTTGTTGATAAATAGAAATCTTACCATCAGATCCTCCCAGGACATTGCCAGAGCATCATCAGACTGGGCAACCCGTATGAGATAGGCTGCATTTCCTCTGGTACGCAACAATTGATACCCCTCTGTCTGCCGTACCTGTTGTTCTTCCTCGTCCTGTACCACGGCATACCGGAGAAGCTCTGTCATATTCTCCGAAATTTCTCCGTCATAGCGGCAGAACACAATATCCCCTGTCAACGGCTCTTGTATTGCCGTGACTGTGCCGTACCACTCCATGGGCAGCAAGAACATACAACCGTCGTTCAGGCTGAAATATCCTCGTTCCTTTTCCGTGAGAGACGATCCGGAAACGCTGAGCCACCGTGTCAGCCGCACCTGCTCAGAGGAATCGCTGCTGTACCCCGGAAAAGGCTCTTGCACCGGAATCTCCACCGTGCCATCGCTGTCCACATCCATGGAAAGATAGCCCACAGAACGGCTGGTCAATGCCATGGTATCCGCATCGGGCAAAGCATAGCCAAGCACCCCCTCCCGGATGGACAGCACCTCTGTTTGCAGAGATGCCACACCAGAATTGCCGTCAATATAAATGCCCACGCTGCCGTCAGGCAAACCGCCATAGGTGATCTGTGCATATTCTGTAAATCCTGCACGAAGCGCCAGATGCCCTGCGTCACTGACGGTGACATTTACCATCCGGAACACAGAAGCCTGGGCCTCTGCATTTTCTGTTGCTTTGCTGAGTACCAAAAGCTCTTGTAACCGGTCGCCATCCAAATCTGCCACATCAAACATGGTATAGGCAGACAGAAACAGCTGATCCAGAACGCCTTGGCTGTAGCTGTACACAACCAGCGCCTTGTCTGACTGATCCACACTGCTGTAGCCGATAAAGATCCGGTTCTGTGCCATATTTCCCATGGGAGAGATCACCACACGTTCGATCTCTGCCCCGTCTGCCGGACGATCACAGACGCACATCCATGCACCGTTCACCTGATCCAGGACACCCAGCCGCAGACCATTTTCTGCTGCGGCAAGGCTGGTTTTCTTATAGAACACCAGCGCCTCATCCTCGCCGTCCGCATCCAGATCCACCACTGTAAAGGCAGAAAGATAGTTGCCGGCACGGGGATATTGGAGGGTGATGCTGTTTCCCACTGCATCCTGAAGCGCCAGGTAGATCTGCTGCTGTTCTGCGCTGAGGCTGGGCGGTTTCAGCATGGAATCTACTGAAGCCACCGGTGTACAGCCGCACAGCAGCACACAACAGATAAGCAGGCAAAATGCGGCTGGCAGTCTCAGCCGCCGCCGCATCCACTTTGAAACGTTCCTCAAACCCGATCGCATAAGGGAACATACTCCTTGGACTTTGCAATCGCCTTATACGCCGGGCGAATGATACGCTTGCCGGTGAGAATTTCTTCCATCCGGTGGGCAGACCAGCCTACCATACGTGCTGCGGCAAACAGGGGCGTAAACAGTTCGTCAGGGATGCCCAGCATACGATACACCAGACCGGAATACATATCCACATTGGCGCAGACCACCTTGTCGATGCCCCGGACAGACCGCATCAGCTCAGGCGTCAGTTTTTCAATGGTATCCAGAAGCCTGAATTCCTGCTCAATCTCCTTGCCTGCCGCCAGTGCCATGGCTTTACGCTTTAAAATCACGGCACGGGGGTCGGATAAAGTGTATACAGCGTGTCCCATGCCATAGATCAGACCAGAACCGTCGTTTGCTTCTTTTTTCAGAATCTTTGTGAGATAATCTGCCACTTCTCCTTCATTGTCCCAGTGCTGTACATGGGCTTTGATATCGTCCAGCATCTGGATCACTTTGATATTGGCACCGCCGTGGCGGGGTCCTTTCAGGGAATTGATGGCAGAGGTATATGCGGCAAAGGGGTCGGTTCCCGAAGAAGTTGCCACACGGCAGGCAAAAGTGGAATTATTTCCCCCACCATGATCTGCATGGAGGGTCAGCAATGTATCCAGTAACTGCGCCTCTGCCTTGGTGTAAGAGCGATCGGTGCGGATCAGGGAGAGAATGGACTGTGCCGTATTTTCCTCGGGGCGCAAGGGATGCATGATCAGACTGGCGTTGTCGAATTTATGGCGTTTTGCCTGGTATGCGCCGTCCATGAGAATGGGCATCTTTGCAATGAGATCCAGGGCAACGTTCATTTCCTCTTCCATCGTAGTATCCTCGTGGATATCCGAGTAGGAATAGAGGGAGAGGATGCTTCTTGCCAGTTTGTTCATCAGGTTGTTGGAGGGAGACTGCATGATGGAATCCACCAGAAATCCTGGAGGCAGCTCTCGGCGTACGCCCAAAGTACGGGTCATACGCTCCAGATCCACCGAATCCGGCAGCTTACCGAAGAGCAGCAGATAGGCGCATTCTTCAAAAACGTAGCGATCCTCACGTTCTGCATTTTCGATGAGGTCGTTGATATCATAGCCACGGTAGATGAGCTGACCGGGAATGGGCTGACGTTCACCCTCGTTCATCACATAGCCGTGTACATTACAGATTCGTGTGATACCGGCAACCACGCCGGAACCGTCTGCATTGCGAAGTCCTCGTTTGACGTCGAAGCGCTCATAGTCCTTAGCGGGGATCTGGGAATATTCTACCAGTTCTTTGCATAAATTAGTAATATCCGATTCGTCCATGCTCTGGTTGTACATCATGTGATTGCCTCCTTATTTTGAATGTTAGATAATCAAACTTATACTTATTATTATACACGAAAATGCAGCCGCTGTCAATAGATTGGTTTGTAAACGCTTTTGTGGATGAAACAATTTGATTCGGGTGTGCTTCTGGTTGTTTTTTGGAAAAAAGGTAGAATTGGTTCTAACTAAAAATGGGAATTTTCAAGTTGCTATTGCTGCAAATTTTTAGAAAGAAGGATTTTTGACATGAAAAAATACCTGATCATCCTGAGTGGCTTTACCGCCATCCTGTTCCTGCTGACCATAATCCCGGCACACTTCACTGGACAAGCTCCCTCCGCCAGCCCTTCCGCCGTTGCCACCGGCACTGTCCAAGCCGCCACTCCTGTCCAAAAACGACCAGAACAACCGGAACAATCCGATTTTTGTGAAAGCTATCAAATGTTGGACATCACCAGCGGCAAAACAACAGAAATCACCGTCCGTGAATATGTCATCGGTGCAGTCTGTGCCGAAATGCCCGCAACCTTTGAATCCGAAGCCCTGAAAGCGCAAGCTGTAGCAGCGCATACCTACGCCGAACGTCAGCATCGCCTGGAACAATCCTCTCCCACCCCTGAACTGTGCGGCGGCGACTTTTCCAACGACAGCACCCAATACCAGGCGTTTTTCACAGAAAATCAGGCACGCCAATATTACGGTGACAGCTTTGAAACAGCCTACGCCAAAATCTGTGACGCCGTAGACGAAGTACTGCCCTATATCTTACAATACGAGGGTGAACCCATCATTGCGGCATTCTGCTCTATGAGCAGCGGTAAAACAGAAGATGCTGAAACCGTCTGGGGCAGTGCAGTGGATTATCTGGTTTCCGTCGAAAGCAGCGCAGACATGGCAGCACCCCGATATCTGGAAACAGTCACCCTGTCACAACAGGAATTGCAAGCAGCAGCAGAAGCGGTTTTGACGGATACAAAATGGGAGGACAATCCGGAACAATGGGTGAAATTAGGAAAATCATCCGATGCTGGAACAATCCTAACGGCAGAAATCGGCGGACAGGAAGTGACTGGGCAAGAACTCCGGCAGATGCTGGGGCTGCGGTCAGCAGCAATTTCTGTGGCGTATGAAAATGACAGCTTTGTGTTTACCACAAAAGGCTATGGTCATGGCGTGGGAATGAGCCAATACGGTGCAAATGCGATGGCAAAGGACGGTGCAGATTGGCAAGAAATATTGGCGCATTATTATCCGGGAACAGAGATCGTAAAGACTTTTTGAGAAAACCGGTTTTCAAGCAAAATCAGGCAACACCGCAAAGGTATTGCCTGAAATTTTTGGTTGGAACCGGTTTTTCTCAGAAATCTGCCGGAAAGATGGGTGCATTTTCTTGTAAAGACAGATTTCTATGAGATCATGGTAAACAGCTTCACAATTAAAGGCATTGTCCCCATGGATAGGATGGTCGTCACGGCAAAAATATAAGATGCATACAGATCATTTTTTCCGTGCTTCTGGCACTGAAGCGTACACATTGCCGCAGAAGGTGCAGCCGCAAGCACCAGAACCACCGTCCGTATTTCCACGGGAATCAAGGATAAAGGCAAAAACACCGCCCCCAGGATCAACGGCAAAATCAGCAGCTTGACGGCGCTGACGTAATACACTCTGGGATTTCGCAACGCCTGAAACAGATTCGCCTGAGCGACACTGATACCGGACGCCACCATTGCCATAGGCGTATTCAAACCGGCAACATGATCCAAAGTCGTCTGCAAAAGCTCCGGCAGCCTGATCCGGCAGAAAAACAGCAGCAGACCGATGGCAATGCCGATCATGGTGGGTGAGCAGAGCTTTTTCACCAATGCCTTACAGTCGCTTTGTCCTGTCAGCAGCATAATACCGTGTGTCCAGGCAAAACAGAAAAATACGGTCAGAAATGCCGACGCATAAAACACACCCTCTGTGCCCAGCAGTGCACTCGCCAGAGGAATACCCATAAAGCCGCAGTTGCTGTAGATGGCAGAAAAACGTTCGATGGCAGTCTCTCCACTCTCCTTCCGGCGGATCAACAGGTGGACAGCTGCAATGGAAATCATATAGGAAACCGCTGCCAGCAAAAATGTCCACAACAGATTGACTACCAGCCGGGATTCGTATTCTACTTCAGCATAGGCGTTTACCACCAGCACCGGGGTGACGATCTCCAGAATAAAGTTGGAGAACTGTCTGCCGCCGACTTTATCCACAATACCACAGCGAAAGGCAATGATTCCTACTGCATTGAGCAGCAGCATAATCATTGCCTGTTTCAATATAATCAGTGCCATAGCTATCTCTCCTTTTCAGAAACAGTATAGCACAACTTTTTTACAGATTTCCGAGGGCTATATGAAAATTGGCTGAATTTGACGTCCGTCCAGCGCTGCTTCCACCGTTTCTGGAAGCTTTTTAAAATCTGCTACCAGAGACGCCGGTTTTTTCTCTGGTGCATCCTGCCCCAAGGGAACAAAATAGTAATTTTTGGTATTCAGCAAAAGTCCAATGTTTTTTGCCGATGCACGCAGTCCGTCATTGGTGGCAATGGCAAGAACAATTGGCTTTTGCCGGCGCAGCATGGATTTGACTGCCATAGTTGCGGTGGTATCGGTAATGCCCTGTGCCAGCTTTGCGGCTGTATTGGCAGTACAGGGGGCGACCACCAACAAATCCAGCATATCTTTGGGTCCTAAGGGTTCTGCATCGGCGATGGTACAGATCGCCGATTTGCCGCAGATTTTCTCCAGTTCTGCCACCCGATCTGCAGCTTTGCCGAAGCGGGTGTCGATAGATGATGCATGTTCGGAAAAAATCGGTGTCAGTTCTGCTCCGCAGTCACGGAGGAGAACTGCTTGTGTAAAGGCGGCAGAAAAGGTACAGAACGAACCTGTGACCAGAAATCCAATCCGCTCACCTGTCAGATCGATCATGAACGAGTCTCCTCTCCTCGAGAATATTGCAGATGGTATCTGCGATGATCGAACCGGCAGTGATGGGTGCAATCTTCCCCGGAGGGAAGATGCGGCGTTGACACCCAAAAGCAAAAAACCAGAAAGCACAGCGGCAGCCTGAAAACATTCTACCAGTCACAAAATCTCTCTTAAATGTGTTTTATTGCCAAAAGGAGGAACCGCACCATGAAAACCACAACATGTATCTTAACCGCAGCTGCACTGCTGACTGCAGCATCTCTGATAAACACCACCTATATCGCCAAACATCCATCTTCGGCATCTACCACAAATCACATCATCTCTCCCACCGAATCTCTGACCATTGACGCCGACCCCATCGAGGAAACCCAGCCGGAAAAGCTTCTCAGCCATCAGATCTCGGACGTCCCCTACGTCAGCCAGGAAGGACTTCCCACAGGCTGTGAAATTGCCAGTGCCGTGATGCTAATGCAGAATTTGGGGGTTGATATCACGCTGGAATCATTTGCAGACAATGGAATATCCACCTGTGATCTGGTTGAATCAGGGGATGTTCTCTGCGGAAAAAGTCCTTATGATGCATTTATCGGCGACCCCTATTCACCCCATGGTTACGGCTGTTATGCACCGGTGATCCAAGCTGCTATAGAGCGGATGGCAGATGCAGATATAACCGTGTATGATCTGACGGGAAAGCTTTTTTCTCAACTATTAACCACGTATATTGACCAGGATATCCCCGTGGCGATATGGGGCACCATCGAGATGATGGAACCAGAAACAGGAACATCCTGGTATATTCCCGAAAAAGATGAATGGTTCACATGGATTCGGCATGAGCATTGCCTTGTGCTGGTGGGATATGATGCGGAGGTTTATTATTTTCTGGATCCCTATAACGGAAAGGGGTTTTGTTCCTATCCGAGAGAATTGGTGGAAAAACGGTATGAGCAATTAGGACGGCAAGCGGTAGTTTGTTTCCGATAAACTGTTATATCCATTTTCGGCGTGGGGTAATTGTTCCGATGTTTTTGGCCGTTATCGTCCATCCACTTGAAAAGCAACCGACTCTCAACACACCCTAAAAAAAGAAGCAGATCCTCTTTTACAAGAGACTGCTTCTTTTTTTCTCACCGGAAAAATACTTCCGCTCGGTCATTCCACAAACAAACCTTCTCCACCAACACACCAGCCGCCTGCCGCCTTTGGGATATATCCGCTGAACTCCACCATACTTTCCACAATTTCTCCGGACTTTGTGGAAAAGATCCTTTTTGCCGGCGAATTTCCCGCATCAAACGCTCCCTTTCCCTCCCCAACATCTCCAGCTCCTGCCGCATCAAATCCTCCCAGCTGTCATTTTCTCCGATTTCCCGCAGAATTTTCCGCATTTTTTCTTCGATTCGCTCCAGTTCCAACGCAGCTGGATCGGGCTTTTCCTCCCTTTTCACCGACCCATAGGGCAACACGCGCACCGCCTGCTGCATCAGAACCTTTTCCACTTCCCGTTCCACCCGACTGACACGCAACCCTTGTAATCCATTGCAAATACCCAGCCGCTTTCCCCGGCAGACAAAGTAGGTATAGGCGTCCCCCTTTCCGTTCCCCCGCACATAGCAGCTTTCGCCGCAATACCCGCAGATCACACAGCCTTGCAGCCAAGAACGCATCCCTGTACCGCCATTTTTACTGCCCCCTCGATGATCCAACCTCTGCTGTACTGCCAGCCACAGGGCAGGCACAATGATTCCCTGATGCAATCCAGCGGCAATGTGCGTCTCGCCGCTAACAAAAGTCAAACACCCATTTCCGCAGCAGTATTGCTCCGGCGAATGCACCAGCTTTGCGCCCTGCCGCAGGAAATAACGCAGCACATCCAGGCTTCCCCGCACATAAACCGGACTGCGTAGAAGCCGCAAAACCCCGCTGTTCGACCAGTTGGCTTTCCTTCTGGTCTTCCAGCCGTTTTGATTGGCATGGTGAACGATCTGTTCAATGTTCCACCCCTGAACGCCATATTGGGTATAAAAACGCCGCACAATCTCCGCTTCCTCGGGAATTTCCTGTAATGCCTTCGTCGGTCTCCTTCCCTTTTCCACCGTGCAATAGGTGAAACCATAGGGCGCAATCCCCCCCAGTGCCAGCTGCTGCTTCGCACGGGCATAATAATTGTCACGGACACGTCCGGCAATCGTTTTCTGTTCCATTTCTGCAAACATCATCAACAGATTGAGAATCATCACACCAATCTCCGTTTGCGTATCAAAGCTTTCCCGGCAAGAGCGCAACGTGACGCCGTGCTCCCGAAACATTTGCATCATTGCTGCAAAATCACAGAGCGAACGAGAGATACGATCCAGCTTGTAGACGTAGACCTCTCCAATCTCACCGGCTTTAATGTCCTCTAATAGCTGCTGAAATGCCGGGCGATGGGTGTTGGTTCCGCTGAAACCCCGGTCTGAATAGACACGATATGCCTGATTTGGCGGCAACAGACGGATACAGGTTTCTGTCTGCATATCAATGGATATTGAAGCTTTGCGCTCTACGGATTGCCGGGCGTATATGGCTGTCATAAGATCACCTCATATCAGTATACGCCGGGCTTTTTGACATCATGTATACACGGAAATCACCGCATTGTTTTTAACCAATTCCACAAAAAAAGCACTCCCGGTTTTACCGGGAGTGCCGTATGATACGCATGAAACGTATCCATGAATTCAGTTGCGCAAAACGTCTTTATGACGTAGGGTCAGCTCTTACTTTCTCTTCTTGGAAACCAGAGCAACGCCGCCGATAACAGCTACTGCTACAGCTACGCCAGCAACCGGCAGAGCATCGCCAGTCTTCGGAGAGCCAGTAGTCGGAGTAGCAACCGGAGCTGCAGTTGTGGTTACAACCGGAGCTGCAGTTGTCGGAGCCTCTGTTGTCGGAGCTTCTGTCGGAGCTTCTGTCGGATCTGCAATGATGGTGATGGTACCGCTCTGAACATCAGCCAGACCTACGTTCTCACCGTTGATACCCAGTACAGCAGGAGCGCCGTTAGCGTCAGTGGTGAAGCCTTCGATGGTGTATACATCGCCTACAGCTGCAGTTGACGGCAGCTCAAATGTCATGGAACCTACTTCAGAAGCAGTAACCAGTTTCTGATCCATGAAAGCAAACCACAGAGTCGGAGCTACGTGCAGAGAAGCGTCCATACCAGAAACAGCAGATTCGGAAACAAAGGACAGCTGGCTCTCATCATAACCAAAACGTACACCCAGATTGTTTACACCAGGGTTGTTGTCCAGGATGATCGGAACAGTTACCTGATAATTTGCAGCTGCCAGCTCAGACAGAGTAACTTCTACATTACCAACGCGGCATACAGCATCAGAAGCTGCACTTGCCGGAACAGCAAAAGCAACAGCGGAAGCAGCTACAACAGCTGCAGCGGACATAGCAGCAAAGGTCTTCTTAAATGTAGTCTTCATTTTTCTTATTTCCTTTCAGATGTAAATTATATGTGATATGCATGTGGTACGATATGCACCTCGTACCACTGCATATACAAGCGTAATGGTTGATTTTGTCCTGAATCGGACACGAGGTTAACGTAAAGTCTTTATCGCTTTACTTAATTGTTGCCATCCATGAACTCTCTAACAACCTGCCAGAAGTCCGGATCATCATCCTTAGCCTGACCCTGACGAATAACAGAAGATGCCATCAAAATAACAAATGCATCAGCTGATTGGCTAATGGTGTTCTCAGTACTGCCCAGTTCATCCTTACCAGTCTTGCGCTCTGTATCAATATCCGATACAAGGTACGCCAGCTTTTCCAGCAGGACATTTACTTCAGCATCATAGTCTTCCTGATTGGTGAATGTATAATCCGTCAGACCAGCAGAAATGTGGGAGTTGTACATCAATGTCCACCATGCGTCACTTTCATCAACAGCGCCGTCCAGAGTTGTATCACCCTTCTTGGCAACGCCTACAACCGGATGTACATCCAGAGGAGTCTTTTCGCTGTCCGGCAGATAGTATACGCTGATCTCGCCCATGAAGTAGCCTTCGTCAGCTGCAGATGCATAGTCCTCACCAGGTGTGGTCAGGAAGCCAATGGCAACAGCCGGATTTTCAACTTCAACGACCTCATTGTCACCGTTTTCGTCTACACTGTTCAGAACCAGAGTAACCGACTTGATCAGATCAGCTGCATTATAGGACTCTTCGTGCGCAAAGTATACGCCGTTGGATGCTTCGTTATCATACAGCTCAACTTCAACAGCCTTTACATCGGTTGCCGGCGGCAGAGATTCTGTCGTTTCAGTTGTGCCAGTTGTTTCAGAACCGGTGTTGCTGCCTGTTTCACTGCTCTCAGTGGTAGTTGTTTCAGAACCAGGGTTGTCACCTGTATCGCTGGTAGTTGTTTCAGAACCAGGGTTGTCATCTGTATCGCTGGTAGTTGTTTCAGAACCAGGGTTGTCACCTGTATCGCTGGTAGTTGTTTCAGAACCAGGGTTTTCACCGGTTTCGCCGCTGACAGTCGTTGTTGTGCCAGTTGCAATTGGAGTAGAACCCGTTGTTGTCGTTGTCGTTACATCGATGTCCTTCAAAGTAACTGTTACGTTACGAACAACATCCAGAGAAGCAGTTGCATTGGCAAGATCCATCATAACGGTAACAACTTTTTCTGTCTCAACAGACTCAACTTCCTTGTCGATATCCAGAGCAGCTACCTGATCTTCTACATAAGCCTCTACATCAGCCTTTTCTGTATCTTCTACTATCAGCTCAGCGGTTACAACGCCGTCTTTTGCGCCAGCTGTAACAGAAGATGCGCTCTTCAGAACAGAAGCAATGTCGCTTGCGCTTACTGCGATCTGTACGTTTACATCAGCTTCTTCCAGACTGGTGTTGAAGGATGCTACAGCAGAATCAAATGTATTGCCGATCTTAGCGATTCCAGCATCTACGCTGGAAGGAATGTAGCTTGCACCAATAATACTGTTCTTGGTTGCATAATCCTTTGCAGCAGCCAGAGCAGCGTCTGCAGAATCGTATGTGTTGGATTCAATATTTAATGTCTGAACCTTGGACAGGTTATCTGTCAGCTGTTTGATCTTGGTAGCCAGCTTATCGGTGACTTCCTTGAGAGCAGCTTTATCGCCATCAATATCGAAATCCGCATTATCCAGAACTTCCTGTTCTGTCATGTGATATTCAGCAGCCAGATCTTTCACCTTCTGATCTACTGCAGCGTCAACCTGAGCGGACAGGTTCTCGTAAACAGCAGTCAGAAATTCAGCAGCAGTAGCTACTGTGTAGTCTTTGCCGTCAGCCTTAAAGCCAAAGTCAGCAGAAGCGGACTTGTTGTCCAGATCTGTTGTGATGGTTGCTGTGTAGGTGATATCCTTCAGAATATCGGTGTTGATGGTTACATCTTCATAACCTTCTTTGGAAGCAAACTTCTCTTCCAGCTCAGGAGCCAGATAAGCAGAGAAATCAGCTGTGCCCTCGATGGTGATTGTTTCGCCGTCAACCTTAGCAGTCGGATTCTCAGAAGCCTCTACGAAGTCCTTAATCAGTCCTGCATAGTAGCTGGTAGCATTCAGAGAACCAACGATCTCTTTTGCGTTTACGTTCAGGGTCTTGCCATCGATCTTGTCGATTCTTTCCTGTACATACTCATTCCAGGTAGAAACCTGCTCGAAAGAGAATGTAGTGGTATCTGCTGTTACTTCTTCCGTGGGGAAACCAGTCTCTGCATTGACATGCAGCAGATCTTTTGTGGTAACAGTGAAGCTCGGTGCATTGTCTGCAACTGCGCCCATGGAAAGAACCTGACCCAGTGCAACCGGAATTGCGACGGTCGCAGCAAGAAGCTTGTGGAATGTCTTCTTCATGTTTCTTTTACCTCTCTTTTCTTTTTATAATATTGCTTACCGGTACGTAATTCTATGTGCCGTCCCAACCGCTATTCCGGGCAAGCAATCTGTTCGATCGCTCCGGCAGCTTTTACCGGCGTTTCACTGCTCACAGGCTGCCTTCAGACACCCCGTGAACAATTCACGCATTTATTTTAACACATTATTTCGCCCTTGTCAAGTGTATTCGCCCGATTTTTTTGAAATTCTTCGCCTAATATTATCCCCATTTTTGTAGCATTTTCACAATTCTGCATGTTTTTTCCTTTTTTTCAGGCAGTTTAAAGGCGTTTTTTCGTTTTTTTCTAACGCATCCAAGATGTGTCAACCCCACATTTTCGGCGGAAGTGATAATGCCCACACCACACGAGTGCCGAGTTTTTTGGCTGCGTCAAAGTCTGTTCCTCCCGGACGTGACGCCAGATCAATGACTACCGCTTCGGCTGGCAGGGCTTTCAGCACGGTTTCTGTCAACACTGGTGCTGGAATGGTGTTGAACACCACGTGACAGTCAGCGACTTCCTTTGTCAGCTGCTCCATCGGAACACTGCGGCATCCAGCGGCTTCTGCCATCGCTCTGGATGCACACCGTCTGGCACAGATGACAGTTTCCATACCCAAAGCTTTCAGACGCAGTCCCAATGCCATGCCAATCCTGCCGCAGCCGGTGATCACGGCTTTGCTGCCGTAAAGTGTATGCATGGTCTCTTCCATCGCAATTTGAATCGCACCTTCTGCGGTGGGAACTGCATTAGCGATGCACAACTCTTCCCGTTTCAGATAATCGGCTGTTTCCATTCCGGCATCCCGGCACTTCTGTATCCATTCCGGTTTCAGTTGTCCGCCCATGACCAGACCGCCGGGCTTTGTCAGTGCCAGCAGCTTTGTCAGGGGAAGAGGGGCTGTGCCGAAGGGTGTTTCTACCTCATCGGCTTTTTTGCCTGCACCGATGGGCAGGACCAGCACATCACAGGGTACAGCGTTTTCCAGATGATCGCTGCATACGATGACCGTTTCGGTGACTGCTGGTGCTTTGGAAAAGCCTGCCGCTTGAACCTGCCAACCAGTCTGCTTTGCCAGACGTTCTGCGGCGCAGCACATTCTCAAGTCGCCGCCTGCTACTATGATCACTTTTTCAGATTGCATATCCACAACCTCCGCTTCATATACTTACCGCTATTGCAAAGCAGCAAGTATCACTCATCACATACCTCTTCCGGCGGATACCCGGTACTCTCCACAGGTTTCCACATGTTTATCGGTTCGGGTATCTGCCTTGTTTTATTTTATGCGGGATGAGAGATTTGGGTGATTGGACGGCAACGAACCGGATATACTATTTTATATAAAAAACACAAAGCGTCAAAATGATCGGAACAGGGTGTGTTGACACTGCCGCTCAACGCCCTTCTTGCCAGCAGACTTTTCGTCTTTTAAGGCAATACTGTAAGAACAAGTTCTAAAAGGCGGCCCGATCCGGATGTTTTCCTTATTTTCACACACAAAAAAATTCAAGCAGCACCGTTTCCGATGCCGCCTGAATCTTGGAACCCGTCTTCACAAGAAGATATGCACGTCTTTCCGGCAGATTTCTGATAAAGACTGGTTCTTGAATAAGGAGAATGTATGAAAAATAACATGATGTCAGAAAAAAATTACTCCGTGTCCCTGGTTACTTCTTCCAGTGCCACATCAATTTTCATTTCCTGCTTTTCACCGCTGCGAACAACCGTCAGTGTCACCGTATCCCCAGCATTGTACTGATTCTTCACATTGTTCAGTTCTTCTGTCGTAGTAACCGTCTCGCCCTGAATGGCTGTGATGACATCAGCCGGTCTCAGACCAGCCTGATCTGCTGCACCGCCTTCTGTCACACTGATGACATACACGCCTACCGGAATCTGATACGCTTGAGAAACCGACTCCGATACATCCTGACAGGAAATACCCAGCTGCGGACGGCCGGTCACATAGCCATAATTGATCAGGTCGTCAATGATCTCCTTCGCCTCTGTCATGGGAATCGCAAAGCCTATCCCTTCAACAGACGCACTGTTAGAGGAATAAGAAGAGGACATTTTGGCAGAGTTAATGCCAATGACCTGTCCTGCACTATTGATCAGCGGACCGCCGGAGTTACCGCTGTTGATGGCGGTATCTGTCTGAATCAGCGTCATAGCATTGTCATTGATGGTCACACGGCGGTTCAGTGCGGAAATAATGCCGCAGGTCACGGTGTTCTGGAATTCCAACCCCAGAGGATTGCCGATAGCAACCACCATCTCGCCTACCTCACAAGAGGAACTGTCGCCGAATTCCGCAGGAACCAGATCTTCTGCATGAATCTGGAGTACTGCAATGTCCGCTTCTTTGTCATATGCTACAATGCTGGCATCATAGGTGGTCTCCTGATCGTACATCTGCACCTGCACAGCGTCCGCCTCGCCGAAACCGGAATCGTCATCATAGATCACATGGGCGTTGGTCACAATATAGCCGTCCTCACTCATGACAATGCCTGTGCCTACACCAGTCGCCTGCTGTGTAGTACTGCCCTGGTTGCCGCCGAAACCGCCGAAGCCAAAGAAGTTGCCATAATAATCATTCGGGCTTGCCTCCATAGAGAATGTCGCTTGCACGCCTACTACAGAGGGGGTTACTTTTTTCACAATATCCGCTACGGACATGGCATCATCCCCTGCTGCCAACTCAATCCAGCTTTCTGCATTGCTGGTGTTCTTGTTTGTCTGAGTGGTAGCCTTGTTTTCACCAGAACTCTTGGATTTGCCTGCGGATTCTGCCAGAATCGGCTTTTCAGAATTCGAGCCGATGGTGGTGCGGATGCCCTCATAGATACCAATAGAACCGCCGGATACCAGAAGCACCGCCATAATACATGCTGCTACCTTCAGTCCGGTGTGCTTTTTCTGAGTCTTATGATCCTTCGGACCGCCGGAAGCAGAATGATTGAAATTGGAGTAATAGTTCGCATAGGAGTAACCGTTTCCGCCGGAAATGGGGGGCTGCTGCAATTCGCGGTACCCGGAAGTATGATTCTGACTGGGTGCAGTGCGGTAAAAGCTGTTCTGATAGCTGTAAGGATTGCTGCCGGTATCCGGCATATTCGGATCATTTGTATGAGAATAAGAGGTGCTGTTGTCAGCGCCGGAATAGGATGTGCCGGAATTTCCGGGAAACGTATTTTCAGGTGTCTGTTCCTCGCCGGAAACGTTCAACCCGTTCTGATTGTTGTTCTCAAAGTCGTTCATAGTAACCTTCCTTTCCGATTCCAGCGGTCTCTTGCCGCCAGCCTTGTTATTGTTTTTGTTTTTGTAATTATTATTATACGCTTTTATGTGATAATTATATGATAATCGATGGAAAACATCGTAAAATGCAGCACCACACAGACTTCACATTTTTCAATTTCTTTCCACAAAGGGCAGCCGAAAAAAAATCCGCCCACGCATCAGATGCGTAGGCGGATAGAACTTGTTCTCACAGAAACCCGTTGGTATTCCCGAAAATTTCTCTAAACGGACAACCCTCTGCCGTTTTCCTCCAGATAAGTCTCCAAATCAACTTCTACGTTCATCGCGATCATAGAAGTGTACATCAGCCACAGATAAGCATCATTCATGGTAATTGCATTGTCTCCGTCCGCATCGGCTGCGCGCCGGCTTCCCGGTGTCAGAGTGGATTTTGCACCGATAGACGCATAGGAACTTGCCATCAATGTCCGAAACGCATCCGTTGTGTCAATCTGACCGTTTTCATTCACATCACCCAACTCATAGGTCTTGCGCTGGTTACCGGTACAGTTCTGGATAATCTGATCCATAGAAGCCCGGTCTGCGGCGAGAAGAGTGTCCATACCGGTCTCTGCATAGGCATTGGCAATGACTTTGCCGTCTCCCTCTGCCAAAAGCGGGTCTGATGCAATGGCAGCGGCTGCCAGAAGCACCTGTCCCACAGGTGTGAAGTGCATGTTCATATGTTCAATATCCGACAGGATGAGTCCCATAGAATATTCTCCCCGTCCGCCGATATAGGATGCATAGAAATCGGCAATGCTGACATTGGGCAAGCTCTGAATGGTCTGGTTCAGTCCCTCAGGAATCTCTGTGCCGCCATTGGTGGTACCGCCCTGCAAATAGACATTGATATAGCCATAAAGTTCACCTACTGCGGCAGTACGGTTCTGACTGATGCCCCATTCATTCTGCATCACATTAAAGTCTACTGCCAAAGGGTTGTTGATGGTCTGGATCACAATATTGGCATAAGGGTTTAGCCGATAGACTTCTGTCATGACGCTGGTGATATTTTTGGCAGTTTCCTGCACAACACCAGGCATAATATTGTACAGCCGGGCGTCTACCAGAAATGCATTTTCCCGGGTGAGCCCATTTGTCAGGTCTGCCAGGGTGCTGTATTTGCTGCCATCAATCAGGTCGGTGTTTTCATAGAGAATGGGAGCGATCAGGTCGTTGACGCCAATGGACACCAGAATCACGTCTGATTGTTTGATATCCTTCTGAAGAGCGGTATCGGTTTTCATGTCAGACAGCAAATCGGATGCTTTCAAACCGGTTTCTGCACGGTTGACGGCAACACCGCCATAATATGCCGCCAGGATATCGGCAGCAGAGCCGTTTTCAGCCGGCACAAGGCAATCATCACCCAGTGCCAGAACCTGGATGTTGTCTGGTTCCATCGCAAAGGCAGAGAAAGATGCCATCTGCACAGCGGCTGCCGCAGCGCAGAGAAGCGCAGTGGCTTTTTTCCAGAATTTCTTCATGATTTCATTCCTTTCAGTGTATTCGGTTTTATCTCTGATCGTTTGATTTTTGGAACAGATTTTCTGCTCTGTGTTTTTATTATACCTGTTTTCGGGTCAGATGTCAAGTGGGAGAATTCCGTGATGTTTTTGACAGATTTTTCTTGGCAAAAAACCGCATCCGTGGCGTACTTTCCACAGATGCGGTTTTTTATATGATATCAAAAGATTTTTGCCAGTCTCTTATGGCGTTACTTTTTTCGGCGTTTCCCGCAAGCATACAGAATGCCAAGCAGTGCTGCACTTGCCGGGATCAGAATTGCCACAATGGGGTCATCTGTTTTCGGCGATACATTCACATTGGTATTGCCGGAAGAAGATGCCCTGTTGGTGGTGACGCTGACGGTAACTGTTGTGCCCGGACCGCCGGCGGTCGTACCGCCATTCTGGCTTGTGCCGTTGGAACTGTCTCCGGAAACAACGGTGGTTTCCGTGGTCTCATGCGGAGACGGTGTGTGGTTTCCATTGTTGACAGACGAATTTCTGCCTGTGGTAGTAGACGCAGTCGTTTTCTTTGTGGTAGTTGTTTTGGTTGTGACAGTTGTCTGCGAGGTAGAGGAAGTCACTATACTGCTGCCGGTATATTCGTCGATCATGGTTACAACATTGTCTGATTGCGCATAGGTGCGGAGCACATAAGGCTGACCGTTGATCAGATCAAATTCTCCGTCCTCTGTCAGACCATAGATCAGGATTGTTACCGTATCATCTGATTCTAACCGGAAGAATACCGGTGCAGCTATCGCAAAGTCTGCCGGTGCAAGTGTCTCGGTCAGGCGATAGACCATGCCTACCTGTACGTTGGTGATGGAGTGAGACTGTCCCTCTACAGAGATCCAGGAGTCCATGAGGTTGCCGTTTAGATCTTCTACCTTCAGAGAAGCGCCGCCGATCTCATTGCCTGCCACATCACACTTCCGGATCACAACACCCTTCTGAATCATTGTGGTGGTTGTCACAGTGGTAATTACAGTCGTTGTTGTTGTCGCTGCCGTTGTTGTGGTTGTCGTCGTGGTTGTCGTGGTCTTTATGGTTGTTGTTGTCGCTGCCGTTGTAACGGTCGTTTCGGTTGTGGCAGTCGTAGCCGTTGTCACAGTCGTATCTGTCGTTTCGCCGCTGCTCTGCTCTGTCGAGCTGGAAACTCCTGTGACAGAACCCGGAGAAGCAGTGGATGCGGCAGACGCTGTAGATGCTGTAGAACCTGCGGACGTTGTAGATGTTGTGGTGGACTGTGTCGTACTGGTGCTTCCTGTGGTAGATACAGTCTTCTTATAAGCATCGAACATCTGAATGATATTCCCGTTGTAAGAGCTGTTTTCATCCTCCATGACAACATTCGTCACGATACCATCCTTCAATTCAAAGCGAATGTCTGTCGCAATGGTATAATCATCACTGGGTACAAATGTCTCTTCCAGAACATAGCTGCCGTCAGGGAGTTTTTCCAGAAGTACAGCCGTACTGCCGGAAGTCCATGTGATGTCATTTCCATCTTTGGTGATTTCCGCATTTTTGGCAGTTACCTGATCCAGTTTGCCGCTACCGGTATAGGTCAACTTCATACCTGCGCCGGGCAGCTCTGCGGCTGCATCACCGTCTTTACCTACCTTGGAAATCTGTATCTTGGCGTAATCGTCCTGCATGGTGATCATGCCCTTAGCATCCTTACCATCGACCGTAGCATTGCCTTCGCTGTCTACCACAAAAGTAATGGATTCTGCCTTGAGATAACCATCTGGTGCAGTGATCTCTTCTAAGGTATAGGTACCGGCATCCAGCGTCACCACATGAGGTTTGCCGCCGGAGATCCATTGATCTTTTTCAATGCCTTCTTCATCCAGAATGCGCAGAGTTGCGCCGGACAATTCACTGCCCAGGCCCATGATTTCCTTACTGATGGCAAGCTGTCCCTGTTCTGTGTCGTACATGACGGTTTCGCCGGTAATCGTGCCGTCTTTTTCTACTGTAAACTGAATGGATTCGGCAATCTGATAACCATTAGGAGCTCTGGTTTCTTCCATTTCATAGGTTGCACCTGCGATGAGCTTACCGGTGATCACATGAGGCGTTTTGCCAGATGTCCAGCTATCTACCGGTGTCTTGACAATATCCACGCCGTTTGCATCTTTGATCATATACAGTGCCAGTTCTGCGCCTTCCAGCTCACCCTCTCCGGTAACAGACTGTTTGCTAAGGGAAACTTCAGTTTCCTTATCCCGCATGATCACAGGAGAGTTTACTGTGCCGTCTTCGTTTACCTGGATCGTCACATCTTCTGCATAGCAGTAGCCTGCCGGTGCGCCGTCCTCGTGAAGGATATAAGTCTCACCTGGTGTCAGGGTTGCTTTCAGCTGATGCGCCTCTGTACCAGAATCCCATTCTTCTACAATGTTGCCATCCTTGTCAATCATCTGAAGATGTGCGCCAGGCAGTTCATCGCTTCCGGTCATTTTCTGCTTACTGATCAAAACTGTATTCAGCGGTGCATCCGCCATGACAACCAGATTGCCGTCCTGAACTGCTCCGTCAATGGAAATGGAACCGTTCTTTTCAATGACAAATGTAATATCATCTGCATAGTCATAGCCTGCCGGTGCGCCGTCCTCGTGGAGAGTATACGTTTCACCTGCAATCAGTTTGCTGGTGTCAACAACATGCGGATCTGTGCCGGAATCCCATTCTTCAATAACGTTGCCGTCTTTGTCTTGGATCTGGAGGTGTGCGCCGGGTACTTCATCCTGGCTGGTAATATCCACCTTATTGATGCTCAGTACCAACGCCTCATCCTTCATAATAATCGTCGAACCGTCCTCGCTGAGGCCGCCATGATCCACGGTAACATTGCCGTCCTTGTCGACGCGGAATGTGATGTCCTCTGCGTAAGCATAACCATTGGGTGCGCCGACTTCTTCCAGCACATATGTCTTATCCGGTACAAGTCCAGTAACAGTGTGTGCAGTTTTTCCGTCAGATTCCCAGTTGTCTGCATCGACCTCTGTGACAGTGGTCTGAACATTCCCCTCTGCATCAGTCACATCGTTGCCGTATTCATCCGTAACTGCAACTGTTTCAGTGGAATATACACGCAGACTTGCACCGGAAACCTCTGTTCCGCCAATGTCCTGCTTGGAAATGTTGACAGATACGGTGTTATTCTGGACAACGGCATCACAAACCTCAATGCGGTTTGTATTTGTCTCGCCGTTGTAATAGAAGTAGCCGTTTGTGGAAGTGCGGTCGTTCTGTGTACCGGTAGTGCCTGTAATCACACCGTTGTCTACCGTAAAGTGCATGTCATCTTCCACGATGGTATAGACATTGCCCTCGTATTCAAACAAGTCCCCGGTTTCTTCCAGGGTATATGTGCCGTCCGGCAGTCCGTAAATCGTCTTGGCATTCGTCCCGGAGATCCATCTCACGCCAATTTGTTTGCCGGAATCATCTGTCACAGCGGTCAGACCGGTGTTCTGAGTAAGGGTCATGAATCCTGTCCAGTCCACGTCCTCTCCGGTGAGTGTCAGTTCTGCGCCGGATACTTCTGTCTTGCCCGCAATATCCATTTTCGTGATCACGATGCCAGACAGAGCGTCTACAGCAGTCAGCTGATGATTGTCCGCATCTGCAGTGACTTCGGTTGTAGAGTCTGCAAAAAGCTTGCCGCCGTTGATGTCAAAGGTAAAGTCGCTAATCCGTGTATAGCCGTCAGCTGATGCAGTCTCCCGCAGGATGTATGAGCCGTCCGGCAGTCCGTGAATCTGGGTTGCCGTATCACCGGAAACAAATGCAATGATGACAGTTTTTTCCGTTGCATCCTTGGTAATGGTATAATCTGTATCCTTGGTCAGGTTGGTTTCACCGCGTGTCAGTGTGATGGAGGCAAGCACCTCATCTGTGAGCACATCATCATCTGCGATGACTTCCAGAGAAGCGCCAGGCAGTTCTTCATCCTCTGTGATACCCTGCTTGCTGATGGTGATGGTAGTGCCGTCAGAATCCTGGTGCAGGTCATAGAGACGCAGGATGGATGTATTTTCTGCGGTATCTACAACTACATGGTCGACTGTGATCGTATCATTTGAATACTTGGCTTCGGATATCAGATAGCCGTCTTCACCTACCGTGAAGGGAATCGGCTCTGCCAGGGCATAATTTGCAGGCGCCTGTACCTCTACCAGTACATAGTCTACACCTGGTATCAGGGACGCAATTTCCTGCTTACTCAGAGCAGCTATGCCGTTTTCGGCTGTTTTTGTCTCCAGAACAATGTCGTCTGCATATTCCTCGCTGTTCAGAACCGTCAGGTCTGCATTGGAGGGAACAGACAGAGACGTGTTGCTGTCCATGCCTAAAATCGCTCTGTACCGCAGTTCGGTATAGACACGAACCAAGCAATCCTTCAAGTATACGTTTGTATCTTCCGGACCGATGGTGTCCCCGTCAATCTTTTCAATGCGCACAGCGGTATTGTTGCTGCGGTTGATCACATCCACATTAGCAGCAGGTGGAGCGGCAGTATAACAGCCATCCAAAGTGACAATCGCCATAGGATCGTTGCCCTCTGTGCCTTCTACTGCATAATAAGCAGTATATACGTCATCATCAGCGCCGGTCACAATACCGTTTGTATAAGGTGTGCCGTTCTTGTCACATTCCAAAATGTAGTATGTACCGGCACTCTTATCTGCGTCAGACTTGGCAGGAATATTTTCAAATACAGCAGTGGGATCTGCTGCTGTCAGTTCTGCAACGGAATCTTCAAACAGCTTCAGGTCGGTTACGTTGCCATTTTCGTCTTTCGCACCGGTATACAGTCCCACATAGAAACTGCCTTCCCATGCAGATACAGCTGCGCCGTCTTTCTCCACAGTCTTTGTGACAGTGATGCTGCCATTGACTGCGGCAGTCTCTTCACGGTTCAGCAGGGAAGCGGACAGAACAGTGTCATCTTTGCTCTCCGGTGTATACGCAGAGCCGTCCTCGTTGTAGAAGCCAATCGGACTGAATTCCAATGTTGTTTCATCCTGGTTGCTGTATTCGATCACATAGCCGTCAGGCTTGCTGCTATCGTTGTCATAAATATTGCCCGATGCATCTGTCTCGAATACATAGTATCCCGTATCTGCTTTCAGACCGGAGAAGGTGACAGTCTCGCCGCCGTGAATCTCCTGAATGTTGCCCACACGATTTGCGCCCGCAGCGTCTGTGAACAAGCCCACATAGAATACCTGATCTGTCAATTTGCTGCCGGTGACAGACTTGGTCACTTCGATCTGATAGTTCACCTCTTCGGTGTTGGTAATATCAACAGATGCGCCGTCCTTTGTCAAACCTGTGATCTCGTTGTTCTCATATCCTACGGTATATTTTGCAGTTGCCTCTGTCAGAGGTTCTCCCTTGGCATTTGTCTCATAAACGGTGTAATCCTTATTCAGGGGCAGACCATCAAATTCAACCGTATCCTTTCCACTGTCGCCGGACAGAGTGACGGATTTTACGTCAGAAATAATCTCCTCGTCCTCGTCAAAAACAGCAAAATAGAAGGTGTCCACAGAATTTGCGCCATAATCACTGGTAAATGTCTTATGGACAGTGATCTTACCATAGCTGACTTCGTTTTGGAATGTCACAGAAGCAGTATTCTTCACAAAATCTGCCGATGTCAGTTCCACACCGTTTCCGCCGGCTGGAGCTGCGCCGTTTTTCCCGGAAGAAATCACATATTTCGCTGTGCTGTCTGTCAAGATATTGCCTGCCGCATCCGTCTCAAACACATACAGATTCCCAACGGCAGGCAGGGCAACTTTGCTAAAGGTGACAGTCTTGCTATCGCCGTCTGTCACACTGACAGCCTTGGGTGTACCGCCGTACAGATCATACTTGTCGCCATTCTTGGTGAACAGACCGAAATAGAAAGTCTGGGTATCGCCGGATTCGCTCAAATACGTCTTGGTAACCTGAATGCTGTACTTTGCATCCACAGTGGGAACCCATACGCCGACCTTTGCAGGTTCTGCAACCATAGGAACATCCGCCAGTGTTGGCTGGTTGGTACTGGGATCGAGAACCAGATTGCCGCTGGCATCGGTCTGATAATACTGATAGCCGTAGGAAAAGCTGTTCCATGCGATGTTTTCCTCGCCGGTGGCTTCCACATAATCCGGGATGATTCCCTGGAAGGTAATTTTTACATTTTCGCCTGCCTCAATCTCAAAATCGCTGGGGAACACAAATTTCAGGTCACGAATCGTCTTGAGATCTACCGCATCCGTCAGCAGCTTCCAGTTCATATCGCCGCCGGTTCCTGTCGTCCAGTCGCTGGAATACTCATTCAGAAGCGTGTTCTTATCGGTGGAATAGTACACCTGGACTTTCTCTGCATTCAAAGATGCGCCTCCGCTGTAATCATAGCTGAAACTGGTGTTGCGCAGATATACCGTAAATGCAGAATACCGGTCATAACCGGAAACCACGCCCACATCACCGTTCTCAAAGGGGAGACGGTCGATGACCACGAAGTTCATGATATCATGATCGCCGGATGTATTCTGGACATTCAGGGTGTATTCCACAGGTTGACCCTGTAAGCCCAGAATGTAGTTATCACCCACTTGGTCGCCCCAACCATAGCTGTCTGTCAGATTGCCGCGGACTTTGGCAGCCAGCCCATTGGCTGACCCGCCGGAAACATCCGGTGCATTCAGAACAGAACCGGTAAATGTGCTGCCGTCACGATAACCGTTAATGTTGACGGAATCGGATTTGCCCACATACGCAATCGTCTTATAAGAAACCGTCTCAACACCGCCGTTGGAATAGCTGGCGGTGGCTTCCAGATTGCCGTCTACCAGATCGCCGTTCTGAACACGGTCAGGACGAATCGTCTCCGTCGTATCCAGTACACAGTGGTTGAAATAACTCTTGACAGGAATCTCCTCTCCGCCGCAGCAGGTGGCGAAGTGAATCTCCAGCGTCTGCCCTTTCTCCAGTTTGGAGAATTGGAAGGTGATCTTCTGTCCGTTTGCGGTCACCATAGAATTGTCCAGTGCTTTCTTTTCGACAACGCCGCCGCTGCTGTTTTTGATGATATAGTAGTTCGCACTCAAAAATCCATCGGGATTCTCTTCGTTAAATTCCGCCGTATCACAGTATTGCAGACCGCCGGACAGGGTGTCTGTGATCGTGAATGCACCCATATCATCGCTGTCTTCGATATCGGCATTCTGTACGGTGATGGTCCACAGAGGTGTGGCACTCATGGATTCACCGCAGAAAGCAAACTCGTTTTTATTGGCTTCCTTCGTCAGACCGGGCGCAATCTGCTTGAAAGGCGGTTCCAGGGTAAGAGTCGCATGGTCGGAAGCTTCATTTCCCAGAGCACCGGAATTGATCTGTACCTTCTTTTCAGAAGTTACAGTCAGTTGGTTATCCAGAATGTTCACGCCCAGTGCGTAGTCGTTGAAATCTACGTTCTTACCGGCATCCAGATCCTCCTGATATTCTTCCAGGGCGGTAGCAATCTGGGATGCCTTTTCGTCCGTGAGCTTTACCACAAAGTAGAAACACAGATTGACGAATTCGTTGGACGAATCCTTTGTGTTGAAGCCGATGTTCTTCTTAAACTTAATTTCTACCGTATTCGCAGTTTTATCATATATTGTGTAGACTTCCTCATTAGGAACTGTCTGTGCTGAATCACCAGTGGCAGCATATATTGGCGTGTCGCCACCCATGCTTACTTTATTAGACCCTTCGTTCTGTCCCAATCTGACAAAAGTTGTACCATCCGGCAGTTGATCGACAATGTGGATGTCATCCGTGTACAAATATTGTACGGTAGAAAGATTTGTCACGCCCAGTATATATTGAAACTCCTGTGACAACAGATATTCCTTGGTCGCTTCATAAGATCCCTGCCATGCAATATCCACCGATTTTTCTTTGGGCGTTATTCTGTCACCCGAACTCCAACTATAATTCAGACCCTTTTCCACAATCATATTGGGCAGGGAGGATTGATACTGTACAGAATCTTCAACCTCTAATCCAGCAGGAGTTTTTGCGGATGAGGCTGTTACAGTTGCTGTATTGTTGCCTTCGCTGAAATCTGCGGGTTCTATGAGTTGATATGCCAGGACAATATATTCTCCCGTCGGCATTGAAAATTCCGATATATTGCCGAAGTATTCGTTGCCCTCTATTGCATCAATAGATGAATTCCACTGACCTACTGTGCCAATGCTTTCAGAGATATCATGACCGTCTTTCCATTTTAAAGTAGTGCCGTTGCTAACCTCTGTGATATACACCTTTGCATCTCTGCTTGCCAGCGCAGAATATCCCTTTTCCAATGTATCTGTAATATTCAGCTTTGTGATGGTTTCCTTGCCAGTATTCTGAATCTTGATATAAAACGTCACACGCTGACCGGCAATCACATTGCCATATGTCTCTTCGCCAATTTTCTCGTCAATCTTCTCCGTGCCGTTCGTTTCAAAGGACTTTAGCAGAGCATTCAGATCTGTGCTGCTTTCCACAAAGCTCTTCTCATTGTCCGCATAGGCAAATTTGTCTACCGAGAAAGCGAGGGAAGAAACTTGAATTTCGGCAGTACTTGTTTTATCCTCCTTACCGTCTGGATCCGGTGTACTTAAATTAAGCGTTGCTGTATTGCTGATCGAATCGCTGGCAACTGCATCCACCTGATATGTCAGCACCACAGAAATTGTCCCATTGGCACTTACACTGCCGGTGTATTTCACCGTTGTATTCGTGCCATCGTTGGTTAATGTATAATTTCCGTCTGCGCTTTTTGCGCCGCTTGCAGATAATACTTCGCTGCCGTTGACAGTAGCCGATTGAAATGTCAGTCCGTTAGGTGTCGGATCTGTAAAAACTAGCGCATTGTCCGCAAAGCTGTGTGTTCCATCAGAGCTGTTCACATATTTCAGGGTATAGGAAACCGTTCCGCCTGCCATGACTGTTCCTGAGTTGGCAGTCTTGACAAAGCCGCGCTTGCTCCAGTCAAATGCATTCTGCTTTGCAGTAGCAGTGGCAGATTCTTCCTTGCCGCCATATGTAGCAGTAGCTGTGTTGGTGATGTTGCCGGTTGCGTCTTCTTTTACTTGAACTTCATAGGTGAAGGAAACACTGCTGCCCTTTGCCAAAGAAGAAATTGTTTTTGTAGCAGTGCCGCTTGTAAAGGTCAAATCACCGCTTGCAGATTCCAGTTGTTTCCAGCTATCGCCGAAAACATCCTTCAGTTCCAGATTCGTGATATCCACCTGTCCGTTATTGGTGATGGTAATGGTATACCGCAGTGTATCGCCCGGGTCGTAGTTGGTTTTGGAAGAGACACCGTCCGAGATAGCCACAGACTTGGAAATCACAAAGCTGATAGAAGGCTTGCTCACCTTGACGTAACTGGATGCAGAATGATCCAGGTTGTCATCTACGGTATTCCGCAAGGTCGTCTCGTTCAGCGTTGCTGTATCATATGTTACCCTTGCAACATAGGTAAAAGTCTTGGTCACACCCTTGGGCAGATCGCCTGCCGGAATGGTCAACTTGCCGCTGGCGTCAAAGTCATTCCGGACGCCGCTGCCGCTTTGTGCGGCGTATTCCAGACCGGTTCCCGGTGTCTCGGTGAGAACCACATCCTGATCGGGCAGAAAATCGCCGTTGTTTGTCACAGTGATGGTAAAGATGGCATAATCGCCCTTTTGCAGAAATTGGTACTCTTTCCAATACTCACCCTCACCGCCTGCAACTGACTTTGACAGACTGATGTCAGCCGGTACAGGCTCAGGAGGAAGATCGACTGTGACGGAAGCATTGTCACTGCCGATGGGCTCGTCTGTGGATCCGCCCACACCTCTGGCTGTGCCGGTAACTGTGTTTTGGATGCTGCCTGCTTTGGTATAATTGGTCGTATTCAGCTTGCTGCCCTTGAGGGTCGCATTCACCGACAGCGGTGCCATTTCCGCAGCAGTGTTGGTACTTTTCTTGGTTAGTTTCACTGTCATGGTATGACCGTCTGCAGAAACAAACTCGACAGAATCTGCACCGGTAAAACTAATATAATCCTTAAAGTTGGATGCTGTAGGCGCAGGATCCCAAATGATGCCGTCCGGCAATGTAATGGTATCTGTCAGCGTGACAGATTCTACCCACCATTTTCCGGCAGTATCCGCAGCATGCTCCGGATCAGGCTTGGCAGAAATGGTAAAGGATGCATCCTTGCCCGGCTCTACATTAGCCTGAAGCGCATTCTTTTCAGTCGTCCACTGCGTCTTAGATTCCGCAGTCACACTGGCAGATTTGGACTGGCTGGAACCGGAAGCTGTCATCTTCACAGAAGCCTGCTCGCCGTCCGGGGTCTTACCATTGGCAAACTTCACTGCCAGATACACCAGCTTGGTCTGACCATTCTTTACATCATAGGTCAGCCAGCGTCTGCCGTTTTCGACATGCATGGTAAAGCCGTTGTACTTTGCACCGTTTTTCAGACCGTTTCCGGCAAACTGTGTAAACAACAGATTGTCGTCTGTGATCTCAAAGGTGTACGTTGTGGGCAGGTTTCCCTGATTGACATTGTTTCCGGACAAGGAGAGATAGAGGTAAAAGATCTCACCGGATTTCACCTCGTCCGTCTGTACATAGCCGCTGTCCACAAATTGTACCACTGCATTCGTCAACACATCTGCTGTCTGTCCGGGTCTCTTCGCAGCAGCAAATGCGCCGATGGTGGTATTGCTGAATGGCAGGCTAAATAACAGCAGTATGATTGCCAGGATCATGCTGCAAGCCCGCAGTGCCCAGTTCTTTTTGGTTTGTTCCATATGGTTTATTCCATCCTTTCTTTCATATTGGTTTGGTTCATATTGTTTTGACACAAAACCTCATTTTGCATTATAACACATCTGCACAAAACTTTCAACCGAATTTTCTGGTTTTTTTCTTTTTCGACAACAAATTCAGCACTTTAGCCAAATTCTAAAGTGCTGGTTTGGATATATCTCCTTAGCTTTCACCGATTTGCCTATTTTTAGAATTTGTTCTCATAGGATACTGCACCTGCATAGACAAAACAAAATCCAAAAAAAAATACCGTCACGAAAAAATCAGTGACGGTATTATCTGGTCGAGGTGACAAGATTCGAACTTGCGGCCCCTACGTCCCGAACGTAGTGCTCTACCAAACTGAGCCACACCTCGAAGCGACTGATATATTATATCACATCTGCCGCACTTTGTAAAGCAATTTCTCACAAAAATTGATAAAATTATGTTTTCTATCAAAAAACCTTATATTTTAAAGTATACTGAATCAATCATCAAAAAAGAGCAAACAACCGAAGCTGTTCGCTCTTTCAGAAGCAAAAGGTTTCTCACCTTTGCCGTATGGTTACAGATATACTCTTGTCTCTGTATGATCTACCTGACGGACTGCATGCACCACGGCATAACTGTAAGCCGGCAGAATGATGGCATCTCCATCACAAATGCCGCTGATTACCGTGCTGAACGAATATTGGGACAAATCCTTATCCCGCAGAGAAACCAGACCGGTGTCACCGCTGCGGTTCAGCAGCACGATCACGCTGTCGCCTGTTCTGGCATCATACCGGGAGAAGCCCACAATGTTGTCCTCCAGGATGACAAATTCCATCTCACCTTCTGCAAACACGCCGCACTGCCGTCGAATCTTTCCAAGCTGTCTGGTGTATTCCAAAAGATCCGTGTCCTCGTTTCCCCAAGGAAAACAGCGACGGTTAAAGGGGTCTTTCCAGCCTTGCAAGCCGACTTCATCCCCGTAATAGATGCTGGGTACACCCGGCAGAAAATATTGCAATACCATGGCGCATTTCAGCATTGTCTTACCACGGTCATATTCCTGCGGTGTCAGCTCGTTGAAAGCCATCCAGTCCTTGCTCTTGTCGTCACAAGGCTGACCGCCGAAACGGTTAATTGCTCTCTCGATGTCATGGGTAGACACAAAATTCATTAGCACATCCACCGTACACTTGGGATAATTCTCCAGGATACCCATGATCCGGTCACGAAACCGATCTACCGGTTCACCCTTGATATAGGCAATGATTGCTTCACGGAAGGGATAATTCATCACACTATCCAGCTGATCGCCCAGCAGATAACGCCGCTTCACACCATACGCTTCCTTGTTGGATGCATCTTCCCAGACCTCGCCTATGACAATTTTCTCTGGGTCTCTATTCTTCACGCAGGCACGGAGATTATCCAGAAATTCATCCGGCAGTTCATCTGCCACGTCCAGACGATATCCTGCGGCACCCAGTTCCATCCAGTAGTCCAGTACGCCGCCTTCACCGCAAATATACTTAGTATAAGAGGGATTATTCTCATCCACATTCGGCAAAGTATCAATGCCCCACCAGGACTCATATTCCTTGTTGCCCCAGAAGTGATACCAGGAATAGTACGGACTATCCTCGGACTGATAGGCACCCAGGTTATCATATCGCCCGAATTTGTTGAAATAAATACTGTCCGCACCGGTATGGGAGAATACGCCGTCCAGAATCACGGATATGCCGTATTTTTTTGCATCGTCACACAGTGCTTTGAAATCCGCATTGGTGCCCAGCAGAGGATCGACCCGGCGGTAATTCGCCGTATTATAACGGTGATTCTCATGGGATTCAAAGATTGGGTTTAGATAGATGCAAGTCACGCCCAAGGATGCCAGATATTCCAGTTTGCTCCGGATGCCATCCAGATCGCCGCCGAAATAGTCGTTGTTCCACACATGACCGTTTTGATCTGGCTTGTAATAGGGGAGTTCTCCCCATGGACGCATCACACGGTCTGAGGGAATATTCTCATGCTGCTTTCCGCTGCTGCAAAAACGATCTGGAAAGATCTGATACATAATACCGCCCTTGAGGAACTTTGGCGTCTGATAGTGTTTAGCATGTACCGTCAGCTGAAACATCTCACCAAAGTCCAGCATACCGTGACAGGCATCGCCTCGCTTGATATAATGGCGGACACCACCGCTGGTATAGGCAAAATAATAGTAATGCACCCCGGCATATTTCGGAGCAAATGTCGCTGTATACAGCAGACAGCCGTTTTCCTTGCCGGAAACATTCATCTGCACGAATCGTTCTTTAAAACCAGTCCGGAATACCACCAGTACCGGTGGATAATCCAACTGTGTTTCTGAAGGCAGACGAATGGTAAAACGGCATTCCTGCCGGCGGCGGATCGAGCCAAAGGGCGATTTGTATTCTCTGTCCCAACTGTTATATAGGTATGACATAATTTCGGATTCTCCTTTCGTATGTGTCCGTCCAGACAGCGGCAGCCTGAAAAAAAACATCCGTCACCAAAACCGGACACAAGACTATTAAGAACCTGCCTGACATCTGAAAAACAATGGATATCCCAGCAGATTTTGGTGAGAACAAGGAAAAAAGTCTCAGGCAGACTCTGTGTCTGACAAGACTTTTTTGACGCAGTGCTCACCTGAATCTACCGAAATGACAGTGGTTTGAGGATGCAAAGCAGATTTTAAAACGGGCAGAACCTGGCTGCTGCCTGCTCTGCCCGTTGGTCTTTTCAGAAAATCGGTTAGCGAATGCCCCAGATGTCCTTTGCGTATTCATTTACGGCACGATCCGCAGAGAAGATACCTGCGCCTGCAATATTATGCAGGGACATTTTTGTCCATGTGTCCGTATCTGCATACAGCTCAGAGCTGTGTGCTTGAACCTGACAATAGCTGTCAAAGTCAGCCAGAACCATATACGGATCCACGGTACGCAGAGAATCAGCCACTTCGCCGAACTTACAGCCGTTGATACCTGCATACATACGGTCGATACAGCTGCGGATAATGGGATTGTTCTGATAATATTCCTCCGGATGATAACCACATGCCTTCAGGGTATTGACTTCTTCTGTCTTCATACCAAAGATCAGAATGTTGTCATCGCCCACTGCGTCGCCAATCTCAATGTTTGCACCGTCCAGTGTGCCCAGTGTTACTGCGCCGTTGAGCATCAGCTTCATGTTACCGGTACCGGATGCCTCTGTACCTGCCAGAGAAATCTGCTCCGAAATATCACACGCCGGCATCAGCAGTTCGGACATCGTCACGCAATAGTTCTCCAGGAAGTAAACAGACAACTTTTCAGAGATTCTCGGATTCTTGCGGATCTCCTCAGACAGCGCCCATATCATCTTGATGATCTGCTTTGCCAGATAATAGCCCGGTGCTGCCTTTGCGGCGAAAATATAGGTTTTCGGCTCAAAGGACATATTCGGATTCTCCAGCAGAGCGTTGTACTGTGCCAGAATGTGCATCACATTCAGATGCTGCCGCTTGTATTCGTGGAGACGCTTTACCTGTGCATCGAAAATGCTGTTGGTATCCAGAGAGAAACCGCTCCGCTTCTTCACATACTTGGCAAAGCGTTCTTTGTTCTCCTTCTTCACTTTACGCAGCTGTTCCAACACTGCCTTGTCATTGGCAAAAACATCCAACTTTTTCAGCTCACTGCCGTCTTTAAGAAAGCCGTCGCCAATCTTTTCCCGCAGCAGAGCGGTCAGACCCGGATTGGACTGATACAGCCATCTGCGGTAAGCAATACCGTTGGTGACATTTTTGAACTTGTTGGGAGTATCCAGATATTCCTCATGGAATACACTTTCCTTGATGATTTCAGAGTGCAGCTTGGAAACGCCGTTGACGCTGTGAGAAGCCATCACGCATAGTGTTGCCATATGCACCTGATTGTCCTTGATAATGGACATCCGTGTGGTCATGGCACTGTCGCCGCCATTGCGCTCCATAAGACCTGCACAATAACGGTTGTTGATTTCCACAATGATCTGAAAAATACGCGGCACAATCTGCTTCATCAGATTGACATCCCACTTTTCCAGTGCCTCTGCCATAACAGTGTGGTTGGTATAAGCAAAGGTATTGGTCACAATATGCCATGCACGCTCCCATGTATAGCCGCAGTCATCCAGAAGAACACGCATCAACTCTGGGATCGCCATGGTTGGATGGGTGTCATTGATATGAATTGCTACCTTTTCATGGAGATTTTCCAGCGTGCCGTAAACATTCATATGGTGGTTGACAATATCGCCCACTGCTGCTGCACAGAGAAAGTACTGCTGACGCAGACGCAGGGACTTGCCCTCCAGGTGGTTATCATTGGGATAGAGTACCTTGGAGATGGCATTTGCCATAGAGTTGCGGTTCAATGCCTGTGCATAGTTACCTGCATTGAATTCTTTCATATCAAAGCTGGGAGCTTCTGCCTTCCACAGACGAAGCGTAGAAACGCCCTCGCTGCCATACCCGGATACATACATATCGTAAGGCATGGCAATCACGGTATTATAATTTACATGGGATAGATAGTGGTAGGAATCCTGCCAGTATTCCTGTACATTTCCCTCAAAGTGTACTTCAATCGCCTCATCCGGCTTACGATCCAGCCATACGCTGCCGCCAGGCAGCCAGTTGTCCGGCTTTTCCGTCTGCCAGCCATCCTCCAACTGCTGCTGGAAAATACCGTATTCATAACAGATAGAGTGTCCCTTTGCCGGAATCGCCTGTGTTGCCATAGCATCCAGATAGCAGGCAGCCAGACGGCCCAGACCGCCGTTGCCCAGACCGGCATCCGGCTCACATTCAAAAATATTGTCCAGATTGATGTGATAATCCTTCAGAATCGCTCTTACATCATCTGCCAGTTCCAGGTTATACAATGTTGTCTTCAGAGAGCGTCCCATGAGAAATTCCATGGACAGATAATACACATTCTTTCCGCCGATGGAATGAGTCTTGTTGATGAACCGCTGACGCTTTAATTTCAGCTGTTCTACCATCAGAGCAGAAAGCACCTGATAAATCTGTTTGTCGGACGCTTCATCAGGAGAGACGCTGCACTCCAGCTGCAGCTTATCAATAAATTTCTGCTTGAGTTCTTCTCTCCGGGGATTTGCCTTTTTTACAGCCATGTTATCCTCCTCGCTGCGGCGAATCAATTTTTTCACATTCTCCAGGGCATACCGACAAGAGGCTCTGTTTATCCTCCGGATCGTCACACCAGCGAACGATACAGCCCGCCGTTTCGCTGTATCTCATGTTTGATTCCATTCTAAAGAATGCGAGTTCTTATTATTATACCTGATTTTTACTGGAGTTTCAATAGCTTTTTTCACCAAATATTTGAATAAATTATGTATTTTTAGATTTTGAAAGAATTTTCTGCCGAAATGCTGCCGCTTTTTTCCCTTTTTGGCAGAAAAATCAACAAAAATAGGATTTGAATTTTGCATTTTTTTGACAGCGTGGCAAAATTCAACAAAAGATTACAAAATAGTACTTGGATTTCTTATTGAAATTGTTCATGTTGAAAAATAGAATCTATCTATGTTGAAAAAATTGATCATTTTATCAAAAAAGCGGGAAAAAGTCTTGCAAAATGGTTACTTTCATGATATAATGGAAAAAAAGAGAAAGCGTCACAGGTGAATAACACCCTTCCGGATTGGAAAACAAAAAAGGAGTTATACTTATGCGTAAAAAAATGACAGCAGTTGTTTTGTCCTGTCTGACATTTCTAACCCTGGTGGTTTCCGCATTTGCGGCACCTGCCAAGGCTTCGGCAGTGACTATGGACGAAATGATCACCCTTTCGGTACAACTTCTCACAAAGAGTGAGGGTACATACAATTCAATTAATCTCAACGACAACGGCGCAGTGAGCGTAGGCATTCTGCAATGGCATGCCACACGTGCCCTGCAGCTGATGCGCAGCGTGGCAGAAGCGGACAAGACCTCGGCAAAAAATATTCTGGGCAAAACATTTTACAATGAAGTAATGTCTGCCTCCAGTTGGGAGACAAGAGTGTTCTCTTCTTCTGAAGGAAGTGCAGCGGGCAAGCTGCTCAGCACCAACGCTGGCAAGAGCAAACAGGACGCACTGGCATACAGTGATGTACAAGGCTATATTAATGCCGGAAAAAATTACGGTCTGACCGATGCCGGTGTACTGGTTTATTTTGCAACATTGTACAACCGCGGCAGCGGCGTAGCAGCAAGAATCCTTTCTTCGGCAAAAGGCAAAGGTTCTTATTCTTCCATTACACTGGACAAGCTGCACCAAACAGCTCTGGTAGATCGTGGAAACAGTTCCGGCTATTACACCAGCCGTCTGAACGCCGCATATAATGCTGTTGTGACAAAGGGTTGGGCAGGCTCGTCTGTGACCAGCGGTTCTAAAACAACCACCGCGCCACAGCAAACTGTGGATGTATCCGATTTTTCTGACAGCTATGCAGGAAAATATACTGTCCATGCATCTTCTCTGAATATGCGCAGTATGCCTGCCACATCCGCTTCTAAGGTCGGTTCTATTCCTAACGGTACAACTGTGACAGTTTCTTCCGGAAACGGCAGTTGGGCACTGGTGACATACAACGGTGTGACCGGTTATTGTTCCATGGATTATCTGGTAAAGGCAGCGGATGCAACGACAACAACTGCTGCAACTACCACAAAGGCAACCACCACTACTACTGCGGCAACAACAACGACTGCGGCAGTTACCACTGCTTCGGCAGATGCTTCTGTGCAGACAACAACGCTGACTACAGTGACACAGAAGGCAGAAGCAACGACCACGACTATCACAGAGGACAGAGAACTGACCGCAATCGTGGGTTCACCCAATGCGGCATATTCATCCATCTATGGTGATGTGAACTGTGACGGCGAGGTAGATGCAACTGATGCAGTTCTGTTGCAGAAGTATCTCAACGGTTGCGTATTTCTCAACTACTCACAGCTGGCGAATGCGGATTGCCAGAGAGACAATGTGATCGACGTGGTTGACGTTACTGTAATCTTACAATATCTGATCGACAACCTGGCAGATCTGCCGATTGCTTGAGTTCTATCATAAAAAAAGATAAGCACTGCATGATATGAATTTATGCAGTGCTTTTTGTATGAGAACAAGTTCTCATAAGAGAATGGATACAGAACTTTCAATCTGTCTTAATCAAAAGATATACGCGTCTTTCCGGCAGATTTCTGATGAATGCCGGTTCAATTCTCTTGCCCAGCAAACCGGACGGAAGCATTCTCCCGCTTTTTCGCCGTAAACAATCCGAAAATCGAACTGCAAACCGGCACAGCCAGTGAAAATCCTGCTGCTATTGCCATCTGCTGATGATTCAGCATCACGGTAGTGAATATCACCTGTAACACTGGTACAGACACTGCCGCTGCCAGAACTGCCAGGGAAAACAACACAGCTCCCACCAGCCACAGATTGTTCCCATAACGCATGGAAAATAGTGTCCGCCGTTCGGATTTGCACTCAAACACATGAATGAGCTGTGACAAAATCAAGGTGCAAAGTGCTCCTGTCCGTGCAGCCTCCAATGACCCGCCAAGACGCAGAATTGATGTAAATGCACCCAATGTACACACGCCGATCATAATTCCCCGGAAGAAAATCCTTCCCATCAGCCCGTCAGAGAAAAAACTCTCGTCTGGCTTTCTCGGCGGCTTTTGCATGGCTTCCGGTTCGGGCGGCTCCAGCCCCAGCGCAATGGCAGGCAGCCCGTCTGTCACCAGATTTACCAGCAATAGCTGTGTAGGCAAAAGCACTACAGGCATACCCATGAGAATTCCCAGAAACATGGTCAATACCTCACCAATATTGCAAGAAAGCAGATAACGGACAAACTTCCGGATATTGGCGTATACACACCGCCCTTGTTCCACTGCTTTCACCAGCGTAGCAAAATTATCGTCAGTCAGTACGACATCTGCCGCCTGACGAGCCACATCCGTGCCGTTTTTTCCCATAGCAACACCCACATCTGCCTCCTTAATGGCAGGAGCATCGTTTACACCGTCACCAGTCATGGCAACGATTTCTCCCCTGCGGCGATAGGCGCGTACCAGACGCAGTTTATGTGCCGGATTCACACGGGCAAATACACTGTAATCGTCCAGACATGCATCCAGCTGGCTGTCACTGAGAGCATCCAATTCATCACCGGTCATGGCACTTTTTCCCCGCAGCAGTCCTGCCTGTTTGGCAATGGCTGCTGCGGTATTTTTATGGTCACCAGTAATCATTACCGTGCGGATTTGAGCTCTGGCACAAGTGCGGATGGCTGTTTTTGCTGATTCCCGCGGGGGATCCATCATACCTGCCAACCCCAGAAACACACAGCTTCCGTTTTCATTTTCCTTGGCAAAAGCCAGCACACGCAGAGCTTCATCTGACATCTGCGTCACCTGCTGGAGTACCATTCGTTTGTCCCGTTCTGTCATAGAGACTGTATCGCCCTTCTGCATCTGAAAGCTGCACATGGGCAGGATCCGGTCGGCTGCACCCTTCCAATAGGTACACTTTCCGGCTCCCTCAGAAACTGTCACACCCATGCGCCGTGTTTCACTGTCAAATGCTTCCATATGCTGCACAGGATGAGAACGCAATAGCTGTTTCCGGGAAATACCGCCTTTTTCTCCGGCAATCAACAGCGCTGCCTCTGTGGGATCGCCTGTTGCACGCCATGTACCGGATTCCGTGCGCAGACCCCGAAGCCGCTGTGATTTTTGCGAGACATCGGTTTCCAGCTCTGCTGTGCTGCAAAGACAGCCGCAGGTCAGCAACTCCCGCAATGCCGGCTTGGAAATTGGATTGATCGTATGTCCATCCTGCTGGATTGCACCGGCAATTTGCAGTCCCGTTCCTGTCACAGAAAAATCCTCACCGCCGGCAACGATTCTGGTCACTGTCATACGATTTTCTGTGATGGTTCCCGTTTTGTCCGAACAAATCACACTGGCACAGCCCAAAGTTTCCACACTGTGTAAACGATTCACCAGTGCGCCGTGCTTCATCATGCGGCTCACTGCCAGTGCCAGGGCAATTGTTACCGTAGCAGGCAATCCCTCCGGAATAGCCGCAATGGCAATGGTAATGCCTGTCATAAGCATGTCAAATACCGGTTCTCCCCGGAGCACTCCTGCCAGAAACACCACACCGCATACGCCGAGGCAGAGCAACGCTACTACTTTTCCCAATCCGGCAAGACGCTTTTGCAGAGGTGTCATATCCTGCTGTACCTCTGACAGCATGGTGGAAATTTGCCCCATCTGGGTATTGGCTGCTGTGGCAATGACAATGGCTTCGGCGCTTCCACGAAGAATAGCAGTACCGGCATAAACGATATTGTTTTTGTGAAGATCGTTGCAGGTGTCTGTTTTGTCACCGGCTTTTTTGGGGATGGCTTCGGATTCACCAGTGAGAATAGATTCATTGGCACTGACTCCGGCAGCAAAAATCAGAGCGGCATCTGCCGGCACATTATCGCCGGCTTCCAGACGGATACAGTCACCGCAGACCAATTCCTGTGCTGGAATGGTTTGCCATGTTCCGTCACGGCAGACTGAAGCGATGGGTGCAGTGAGTTTACGGAGGGATTCCAGGGTTTGTTCCGTGCGGTATTCCTGGAGAAAACCCAGGATGGCGTTCAGGAGGACAATGAGAATAATGGTAACTGCATCCGTCAATTCTCCCAGGAGAGCGGAAACGGCTGTGGCTGCCAGGAGGATGAGAACCATGACATCACGGAATTGACCCAAGAACATACGGAGGGGATGGATCTTTTCCGGAGCAGTGAGTTGATTTTCGCCATCACGGCGAAGACGGTCACGGGCTTGTTTGGATGTCAGACCGGGCATAGGACAATCCTTCTTTCTGAAAAAGTCTGATAGATATGTGGACATATCTTCATAAACAAGGTATGCAGAAGGAAAGGCGAACATGCAAACCAGCTCTCATCTAAACAAGAATCGCATGATTCCAGCACTTTTTGTAATTTGGTGAAAATCATATGATTTCCAAAATGAATATTTTCATTCAAAACAAAACACTCCAGAAGGAGCAGGAGATATCTGCGACAAAATAATGACTGCCGGTTCGTGAAGTGGAATGGCATACTGATGAACAACACACCATATTTCTGGTTCATCGGGGAAGCAATCGCTTCGGTATTTGATTTTCACAAGCCCGATGACGCCAAAGGACAGCCAAAAGCTGTGTAAAAGACAAGTAAAGGACAGATGCCTTATATGGATAAAAAGAAAACTCCCAAACGACGATATATCGTCATTTGAGAGCCTTACGTGTGGTGACCCGTACGGGAATTGAATTAAATTTTTCACATTTTCTAACCTGCCGTGATATGGGAAATAGCCCGTATTTACGGCGTTTT
>CANQWA010000005.1 GCA_947627445.1 uncultured Ruminococcus sp. | reverse complement strand
TGACAGGAGAATCGCAAACATCAAGATTATAAAATATAATATCGAAAAATTTATAGCGAGAAAAAGAGAACGAAAAATGAGCGATTTTGGTAGAAAATCTGGTAGAAGAAAACCGGATTTCGATAATATATCTTTCTACCACCGATGATGATAAAGCCCATAGATACGGCGTTTGAGCGAATATATAACGGATTTGTTCATATAATGTCGTTGACTTAATCAGGACTATGTGGTATACTTAAATTGTACATCCACGATGTGAAAAAGGATTATTGCTGCGAAATTGACGCAAGAGTGTAGAGGGGTGATGATTATGGATAAAGAATTACATCAGATTAAAAATACATTGAGGACAATTTCTGACAATCATATGGAAAAGGTTGACCTTTTCCCGGTATCGAACTGTATTTCATTACAATTAAAGAGCCAAGATTTTCTATACATCATCCTGAACTGAGCCATGTTATGGAAATCAACTATTGCCGTGCTGGACGGATTGATTGGAAATTTGGAAACGGAACCCATGTTTATCTGGGTCCTGGAAACTTCTCACTAACTACCCTTGACACATGCGCTCACTCTACAATTTCTCTCCCCACTGAATATTGTGAAGGTCTGACTTTATGTTTTGACTTTCAAGAACTTGCTGATAATCCTCCTGAACTGTTGGAAGGGACTGGAATTTGCCAAAAAATGTTTTATGATAAATTCTGGCTAAACAATAAATCTGCTTCTTTTGGCGGTGATGCACAGACAGATGCCATTTTCTCAGCTCTCTACGAACAGCCGGACAGCCTATCTCTTTCCTATCAAAAAATAAAATGTATAGAATTGCTTTTTTATCTTAGTAAAATGGAACTCAGTCAGTGCAGTCGATTGACAGAATATCAATCGAAGCAAGTAGAGGTAGTCCGAAAGGTACACGACTTTTTGATAGAGAACATAAGTCAGCGTTTCAGCATTGAAATATTGGCACGACAATTTTTAATCAACCCTACTACTTTGAAAGATGTATTTAAATCAGTTTATGGTAATTCCATTGCTGCATATATCAAAGAATATCGTATGGAATTGGCTGCCAGACTCCTTTTGGAAACAGATTTGAATATGGCTCAGATCAGTGAGCAGGTTGGCTATCAAAGCCAGAGTAAGTTTACTTCTGCTTTTAAAGACCGTTATCAAGTGTTGCCAAAGGAATACAGAAAGAATGCAAAGTAAAGCAAATGCTACCGGCTCTGATATTTTCTTCCAATTGGGACAAAAAAGTTCTAAAATGGCGATACTGACAGATTTTTTTGTGGTATAATAACAATATCTATATATACTCTTCTGTCTTGGACAGAAATGACATGGAGTATCGGAAATCATCGCCAGTAAAAGGAGAAACTATCTATGAAAAGAAAACTAATAGCATTGACAGTCGGACTGTCAATGCTTCTGGAAGCATCAGCAATCCCTGTTTGTGCTGAAAATGGCACGCTATATGAAGCAGAGGATGCTGCAATTAGCGGAACATTGCAAAGTTATGATGAAGCAGATGTATCCGGCGGAAAAGTGATTGGAAATTTTGCAGATGATACCGATGTGATTACTTTCACGGTAGAGATCCCGACAGACGGCTTTTACAATATCATCGTTACGTCTAAGGGGATCGGCGGTGATAAAGTCAATAATGTGCTGATAGATGGTGACTTTACCGGAACTTTTGAAAGCAAAGGGAACGCCTTTTCTGGTGCTGTTTTGAGCAGCATCATGATGACATCAGGAATACATGAAATTTCCATCACAAAATCGTGGGGCTGGATGACGGTCGATTGCATCAGAATTGAAGCTGCAGAAGCAATTCCGGATTCTGTTTATGAGGTAAGCAATACCCTCATCAATCCGAATGCAAATGCAGAAACACAAGCACTGTTTTCTTATCTTTGTGAGGGCTATGGAAAGCAGATTCTTTCAGGTCAGGTAGCAGACAATGGATTGGATAGCGATGAATTCAAAGCAATATATGATGTTACCGGAAAATTCCCTGCCATACTTGGACTGGATATGATGGATTACTGCCCCTCACGTACAGAAAAAGGTTCACGTTCTCAGGCAGTAGAGCGTGCAATTGAGTTTCATGAAAAAGGTGGTATCGTTACATTCTGTTGGCATTGGAATGCACCGGATAAATACATAAAAGAAGGTCCGGCTGATAATGGCACTCCACGTTGGTGGAGTGGATTTAGTACTGTTAATACGACATTCGATATTGCTGCTGTAATGGATGGCAGTGATCCGGAAGGTAAAGCATTGATAGATGCAGATATTGCAGAAATTGCAAAGCAGATAAATCGATTGCAGGATGCTGGTGTTCCAGTGTTGTGGAGACCACTCCATGAGGCTTCCGGCGGTTGGTTCTGGTGGGGAGCTAAAGGTGCGAATGCATATAAGTCGTTCTGGAAATATCTTTATGAGCAGCTCACAGATGTGTATGGCTGTAATAATCTAATCTGGGTATGGAACGGTCAATCTGCTGACTGGTATCCGGGAGAGGAATATGTGGATATTATTGGTGAGGATATTTACACAGACACTCATGCGTATACGGCACATACTGCAAAGTTTTCGGAAATTTTGGATTATTCCGGTGGAAACAAAATAATCGCATTAACAGAAAATGGTACAATATTTGATATTGACAATGCAATTTCGACAAATGCAAAATGGGCTTGGTTTAACACATGGAATGGTGGATTCATTACGAAAGACGGACAGTTTTCTGATGAGTTTACCGAAACAGAAATACTACAGAAAAACTATCAGAGTGAATATGTGATTACCCTCGATGAACTGCCTGATTGGAGTACTTATCTTCCAACTTCGACTGTAGTCAAAGGGGATGTCAACAGTGACGGAGAGTTCTCGGTTGCTGATGTTGTTCTGCTCCAGAAGTGGCTGCTTGCTGTTCCGGAGACGCATCTTGCGGACTGGAAGGCAGGAGACCTTGATGAAGATGAAAGGTTGGATATTTTTGATCTGGCAATGATAAAACGTTTGTTGATCAACGGCTGATATTTGTGTGAAGAAATGCTGTGTACGTTTATTCGTATGCAGCACTTCTTTTACATTCCTGCTGTTATTATAATCATACCATATATGATCGCTTTCTACTTTGAAATTCCGTGCAGATGCGGTTTTAGGGTCGGTATATACAGTAAATGCTTTCGGATTTTTCTTGTAGTTCTCGACAATGCTCTGCCAAGCTGCTGAAAATAGACGTTCGGAGACATTGTTGTCCGCAGCATGATCACGCCCTCCATGTTGTCAACATGAACGCCTTCGTTAGATAGTGTCTACCCGAGATTGACATAATTCCATAAATGTGCTAAAATAGATACCACCAATACCGAGAGGAGCAACTATGATGGCAAATAATAGTCAACATAGACATGATATTTCAGATGAAGCATGGGCGATTTTAGAGCCAATTTTACCCGGACAGCGCGGACAATGGGGCGGAATCGCAAAAGATAATCGTTTATTGATAAACACCGTTTTCTGGATTCTGCGCACAGGAGCACCTTGGCGAGATCTCCCACCATCCTACGAGAAGTGGGGAACTGTTCATCAGCGCTTTCGTCGATGGAGAGATGCAGGAATATGGGAGAAAATTCTCGAAAAGCTCATAGATCAGCCTGATTTCGAGTGGCTTATGATTGATGCGAGTCATTGCAAAGTGCATCCGCACGCAGCAGGTGCAAAAGGCGGGAATCAAGAAATGAGCAAAACAAAAGGGGGCTCAACACAAAAATTCACCTTGCCGTGGATGCGAATGGTATGCCGGGCAGAATATTTATCACGGAGGGTACCAGAGCTGATTGCAAAAAAGCTGTCGATCTAATAACGGGGATGGATGCAGAATACTTACTTGCTGATTGCGGATATGATTCTGGCGAAATCGTAGAATTTGCCGAAGAAAACGGTATGATTACAGTGATTCCACCTCGTAAAAGCAGAAAAGAGCAGAGATTCTACGATAAGGATTGATAAAAACCTGATTCCGCAAAACTCAAAATGATTCAGCGTCTCTAAGAAAGGTACAAATCCAGCCGTTACAGTGCCTGAGAGTAATGCGCAGTTTTCGGGCATGATCTGTCAGATGTCCTGCAATCAGAATCAGATTGTCAATCACAGTCCGGATTCTTCTGCGTTTGATCGTGCTGCGGCGGATGGGCATATCATTGCCTTTCATCGCCGCTGTTCCGATGATACGCAAAATATTGTAAGCGATCATCGTGCGTTTCAGAATCAGTGCATAGCCGTCAGAATTCTTGTCGGTGCGTGAAACGCCAGCTTTATGACTGCCGGAATTGTCAAATGGGGAAACATCAATATCCACAGGAACACAGCCGTTTTCCAGCGATGACGGCTCATAGCCGCAGGACAGAAACATATCGACATTTCCGTCAAGAATCTGTTGATGCATCGACACTCCGATACCCGAGCACCTGTCCGACAAGCGATAATCCGCTTGGTGTGATCAGTCTTTCATTGCGTAACATACTCAATTTTCCGCATTTTTGATTTCACCCTCCGAGTGCTGTTCGCACAGCGTTTTCTATGCTTCTATTTTACCACTTTTACGCTGTTTTGTACAGAGGGGGATGTTTCAGTTTTGTGGAAGCGGGTTTACTCATTCCGCAAATCTGTTTGCTGCTGATACAGATGATGCAATTCATCCTGATAAATATCATTTGCAAAGCCGCTGCGGATTTTTTCGATGCCATGATTCTCAGAAATCCTTCACGCTCATTTGTGGAATATATGATGATATGCACATGAGGATTGGTTTCCTTATCATGAAAAGCTGCATACGAATAAACGTACACAGCATTTCTTCACACAAATATCAGCCGTTGATCAACAAACGTTTTATCATTGCCAGATCAAAAATATCCAGCCTTTCATCTTCATCAAGGTCTCCCGCCTTCCAGTCCGCAAGATGCGTCTCCGGAACAGCAAGCAGCCATTTCTGCAAAAGTACAACATCTGCAACATCGAATGTGCCATCGGCATTGACATCGCCCTTGATCGCTTTGGGTAGCTTTTCTGTGTTCAGTACCCACTTCTGACAGGCATTTCCGTTCAGTTCCCACTGCTGCACATTGTCGCCCGAACCCGTTCCGGCATTGGCAATTTCCACCACTGCCGCATCACGGGAAACTCTCGTCCGGATGAGATAGCTGCCGTCTGGATTTTTCGAGAATTTGAATAGCATCGCAGAATCCTTGGAGGAATACGGTACAATAGCAAGGTTGCCGCCGCTTTCCCCACTCATGGCTTTGAGTACATAATTCTCATCTGCCATGCTCCGGATATAGTAGTAATTTCCGCTGCCAGAAAATGCTTCGAGTTTCCATTTCTGCGAGGCAAAATGCCCTGTTGTCCACTGCTGCACATTGGTGGCTTCTGCCATTTCCCCGCCGGTAATGTCCATCACCATGCCGGAATTGGCGTTTTCAAATTCATATGCCAGCTCTGTGTCCATACGGCAGCCCGGATCATCCGCTGCTTCTAAAAACCAGTCCTGACAGGCATTTCCGTTGATTGTCCACTGCTGTACATTGTCGCCCGAACCTGTCCCGGCATCAGCAATTTCCATGGCAGACTTTCCGCCCGTGATCTTCGTCCGGAGTTTATACGAACCATCCGGATTTGCCGTGAGCATAAATTTTTGATTGTCGCCGCCGTTGTACTGGTAAATGTCCGCATTTGTGCCATCAGCGGTTTTCTTTCCGGCAATGTCGAGCGCATATGTTCCGCCGTCACCGACTGCGGAGATCAGGCTGTAATAGCCCTCTCCCTCGTCGATCAGCTTCCAGAGGTCATGCGTGACACCGTCCGCCGTGCCCCACTGCTGCACATTGGTACCGTTTTCCGCAGCAGCACCCTCTACCTGCATATACAGCCCGGAATTGACATTTTTCAGCCGATATACCGAACCGCTTGTGAACACTGCCGGAACGACTGCTGAAAAATCCACATGACGCAAAAACGGCGAGGGATAGGCAGTTGTAATCCAGTCTGTAAATTCTGCATCCGTGATATATTTCATGCTATTCGCTTTCATCTGATCACCGGAATACGCCGTGCAGAATGCCTTGGTGTCGGTGTTTTTCGTGTTATAGGCATCGAGGAGCGAATAGCCATAGCTGGTTTTGTTGGGATACCAGCTCGATGTTGTCTGCGGGGTAAACTTCACCGCAGCCGGCGCCGCATCCAGCCCCTCCGACAGATACGAACCGGCATCCCGGCATGGGTCTTTGCCGCCGCCCATCATGAATGCCTGCTGCATATTGTAGCCGTTAAAATAGTTGTTCTCCGATACCATATCCGACCCGTCGCCGCCGATGATACCGCTTGTTGCGGAGCCATTTGCTCCCGTACCGTAGGCGGAGTAGTAGTTATTATAGATATGTGCCGCACCATTGCCAAGCTGCGGACAGCGGCGCACATTCTCATCCCACCAGTTATAGAGCAGTGTCGTCCTGTCACGGGTCAGCTCATCATTTTGTGTGCCGTAAGCGACCGTCCAGTAACGATTTTTCAAGTGACAATACGAGATCGTCACATAATCCGGACTGCGCAGGCGGTCCTTGGCATCCATGTAACTGTCATAGGGCGTGTTGATCCAGATGAACTTGCCCACTTCGTCCTGCCCGTCTCCGGTGCGGTCATAGGTCAGCTGCGACTCAAAATAAATATGGTCGATCCAGATCTGCCTTGATGACCAGATGTTAATCAAAATGCGGTTGGGAACGTTCTTGGCAACCATTTTCAAATTGCGGAAAATGATGTTATCCGAGGGGGAATCGTCCTCCGCACCATAGGCATCATTTGTCCGGAACTGGCTGTCATAGATCGTATGGCTCCCGTAGCAGCCGACAATGGTCTTGTTGTCACGGACACGGGTATTTCCCTTTTTCTGCATGTCAATGTCACTTGTGATGACAATGGTCTGCGCCTTGTCAGTGTTCAGCTGCTTTTCGAGGTCATCCGCATTGTCCACATACACAACTTCACCAAGCAGACCGCCAATCGTACCGGCTTTCTCTCCGGCAGAGGTGTTCGCATTGGCAGCCCAGCCCTCCAGACCGTCCAGATTGAGCTTGAATTGCTGGTATGTATCTCCGGTATAGTCCGCCAGGGAAAAGCCGGCATTTTCCGTGTAGGTCAGTGAAGTGCCGTTCGTGCCGGTGACACGGTAATAGAGATCATAGCCGTCAAAGTCCTGTGCCACACCCTTGATCTCCCAGCGTTGATTTTCGCTGTCCGTGTCTTTTTCCAGTGCCACACCCGAACCCTCTGCCGTCAGCAGCAGACCATCAGCGGCATTGACGATCTCAAACACACCGTCACTCACCCAGTTGAGCGACCATTTTTCCGCAGCGGTGCCCTTCATGGCAGACGGTACAAGAGTTGTGCCGGAAGCCGTGACATTGGCATCCGTATCCGCCATACCCAGACGGAAATACTGCGCCGGATAGGCTGTTTCCGCCGCCGAGACCTCCTTTGCCGGCAACACAGGCAAGGTGCTGCACAGCAGGGCTGCCGCCGTCAATGCGGCATAGCTTCTTTTCTTCATCGTATCCTCTTCTTTCTTCTTTATTTATTCAGGCAAACCCACACAAAGATTGCACGTCAACTGCTTGCCTATTTTCTGTCATATTTCACAAAAATGCACCGTAATTCGACTGTGTCAAAAATTACGGTGCTGATATGGTCGAGGTGACAGGATTCGAACCTGCGGCATCTTGCTCCCAAAGCAAGCACTCTACCAAACTGAGTTACACCTCGATATTTTCTATTATACCATATCGTCCTGACAAAGTCAATGACATTATATGAACAAATTCGTTTTTATTTCGGCATTTCATTCAAATGTCATATGGGACTCATGATATGGTACATCTTGCAGCAATCGATTCAAATGATATTTTCGTCCAAAATGCATTTATTTTGCACCATTTGACAGAAGAGCATCACAGGCATTCCTCCAAAAATCCGATGTTCTGTCGGATTTTGGAGGAGTGAGAACAAGTTCTCATATTAGAACTAAAAAATGCCACAAAAAGTCATAAAAATGAGCACATCCGTCATTAAAATAAAATGCTTATTGTGTTATAATCATGTTATAATTATAGTACGTTCAATCCGTAAATGATTTTTATCAATGCATGATGGAGGAATTACAATGAAATGGAAAAAATGCATTTCGACACTGACGGCGAGCTGTTTGCTTCTCGCAAATACTGCCGCTGTCATCACGGCAGACGCAGCAAACTTTACCAGAGCATCGGTGCATGATCCGTCTATTGTAAAGCTGGAAGACGGCAGCTATTACATCATTGGTTCGCATCTTGGGGCAGCACGTTCCAATGACCTTGAAAACTGGACAGCTGCGGCTAATTCCAATCTTGGCTCTACTAACACCACATTTTTTCCAAATATCTATACCGATCTCGCCATTCCGGAAAAATGGTCAAATACTACGAGCGGTTACGATCTGGCTGGAAATATGTGGGCACCTGATATTATCTATAATCCGTCAATGAAAAAATATTGCATGTATCTCTCTATAAACGGTCAGGTCTGGAATTCTTCCATAGTCCTTTGCACCTCTGATCAGATAGACGGTCCTTACACGTATCAGGGTTCTATTGTATATTCCGGATTTACCAATAATTCCGTGAATCATGTCAACCAGACCGACGTACCTAAAGTCCTCGGAAATAATCCCGATATCAGCAGATATCTTTCAAACGGCTCATGGAATGCGGCTTATGGAACGAATGCCATAGATCCTGCGGTATTTTATGATGAAAGCGGCAATCTGCATATGGTCTACGGCTCATGGTTCGGTGGAATCTATATGTTGGAACTGGACGAGAATACAGGACTGCGTGACTACCATGTGCAGTATGAGACAAAAGCGAATGAATCCGACGCATACATGGGTAAAAAAATCGCCGGCGGAAATTATGTATCCGGAGAGGGACCGTATATCCGATACATGAAGTCTCCAGACAGCGGCAAGGGGTATTATTATCTCTTCCTGTCATATGGATATTTCAATTCCAACGGCGGATACAATATGCGGATTTTCCGCAGCGAATCGCCGACAGGTCCGTTTGTGGATCAGAACGGAAACAGTGCGATTTATCCCAGAGGCGGTGACAATATTGGCGGTACAATCGGAGAACGGCTGATGAGCAACTATCAGTGGAATTGCAACGACCGTCCGTTCAAGGCACAGGGACATAATTCTGCACTGATGGATGACGACGGTAAACTGTATGTTATCTATCATACAAAATTTGACGATCCATATGGATTCCATGAGGTTCGTGTACATCAACTTATTATGAATGAGGATGGCTGGATTACAGCTGCTCCTTATGAATACGCCGGAGAAACCCTTTCCGCATACGGTCACAGCGAAACAGCGGTTATCGGGGATTATGAGTTTATTTTCCATACGCTGAATCAGAAATTTGAAAATGAAAAAAGCGCAGATGTTGAGAAGCCTAAAAATATCAAACTGCATGCAGACGGCACAATATCGGGGGATATATCGGGTACATGGCAAATGCAGAACGGAACGCCGTATATGAGCGTATCCATTGGCGGCGTGACATATAAGGGCGCATTTCTTGTACAGGCAGACGAATCCGCAGAAATGACACAGCGCATGACTTTCACTGCAACCGGCAATAATACCTGCATCTGGGGCAGCAAAAAAACGGCGTATGATGCCGCAGAAGATACGGTCGATCTTATCCAAAAAAACAGCCAGCTTGTTTACCATGCAGATTCTGCACAAGGGTACGGCTCATCGGTTAAGATCGGCGATACGGAACTGTTCAGCGGCGTTTCCTATACAATCAGAAATATTGGCAGCAATATGCTGCTCGACCTCGAAAACGGAAATCCTGCCGACGGGACAAATATTCAGCAGTGGAGCAAACTTGGCGGAAGTCCGCAGGAATGGCGAATCATTGCCGAAGATGACGGTTACTGCCGCATTGTCTCCATGGTAGATGAGAGCAAGTGCGTTTCGGTTTCCGAAAACAGCGGAACGAATGGTCTGAATGTGGAATTGCAGACGTTTACAGGCAGTGATAATCAACTGTGGAAACTGATCCGTGACGGTAGCCGTTATGGAATTGTATCCAAATGCTCTGATGATCAATCGGGGCTTGATGTGTTTGAAATGTCAACAGAATCCGGCGCAAATATTGATCAATGGGAATATTGGGGCGGTGATTGTCAGCTCTGGAGCATACAGCCGGTTTATCCGCAGGTGAACAGCAGCAACTATACCGTAAGAAATGTCAACAGCGGCTTATTTGTCACTGAAAACGCCGGCAATGCAGTTCAGGGCGAATTCCAGAGCCTCACATTCACCCGTCTTGACGATGGCAATTATACCATAACCACCGTGGACGGAAAGGCTCTTACGGTGGAAAATCATGCTTCTGAAGACGGCGCAAACGTTGCGTTTTTGGATTATTCAGGCGATGACTCACAAAAATTCAGTTTGATCGCAAATAAGGACGGTTCGTATTCCATACTGACTTTGTCATCTGGTGGAAAACGGTGCGTTGATGTCTATAATATTAGCACGGATGACGGGGCAAATCTATGTCAGTGGGAATACTGGGGCGGCACAGGACAGAAGTTCGTGATAGAGCCTGCCTCCAAAGATACAGAAATACGTGGCGATGTAAACGCTGACGGAAAGCTGGATATAGCAGATGCTGTATTGCTTCAGAAATGGTTGCTGGCAGTACCGGATGTTCATTTGGATAACTGGGAAGCAGGAGATTTACGCCAGGATGGCAGACTCAATGTATTTGATTTGTGCCTGATGAAACGAGAATTACTTCAATAAAGGCAAACCCGCACAAAGAGCGCCTATGGGCTTTGCACGTCATCTGCGTTGTCTGTTTTCCGTCATATTTCACCAAAATGCTCGTGAATACACCAAGTATTCCCTCCGCTTTTGGTTTTAGAACTTGTTCTCATCGGATTTGTGCATGGATTTTCGAGCAACATTATGACGAGGGCAAGGCAAAAAAGCGAAAGCAACCTGCCGTATGGTGAGCTTTTTCCACGCAGCAATCGGCAAAATTTGCCGAAAAGACAGGTGCAATATCCGATGAGAACAAGTTCTGATTTAACGAAAAATCTGACGGCGCATCTGATGCACCATCTTTGTGCGGGTTAGCCTAAATGATTTTGTTCCTATTTCCCTCATTCGATTGCGTCAGCCAAAGCAGCAGCCATCGGTCTTGTCCATGTCACTGACATGCAGCACACCGGAAATAAGGAATTCGCCCATTATCTTCCATTGATTCAAGGCACACATACGTTCCAAAGGCAGCATTTTCCTTTTTCGGCAAAGCCTTGTATGAAAACAGAAAAAAAGTACCTGTGATAGTTATTTTGTTTTGCGATATAATACTATTGCGGCGCAGGAAAGAAAACAGTTTGAAGCAATGGTTTCGATACGCCGCAGCAGATCAGAACCTGTCCTGACAAGAAATGCGTGCGCATGTTCTTGCGAAGACAGATTCTTAAAAAAAGAAAAGGAGAATGAGCCATGAAGGGTGAATTTACGCAGAAGGGTAAAGAAGCAATGGAACGTTTTAAGATGGAGTCTGCCAGTGAGGTCGGTGTAACTCTGAAGCAGGGTTACAACGGTGACCTGACTTCTCGTGAGGCAGGTTCTATTGGCGGTCAGATGGTCAAGAAGATGATCGACGCCTACAAGATGCAGTAAGCAAAGAACAAGTTTCCCTCCCTAAAACCGGCTATTCGGCAGAGGCATTTCTCTGAATCGGTATAGCCGGGTAAAACGAAAATCTCCTGCAGCGGTTTGCTGTAGGAGATTTTTTATTTTCACTCGAATCAATCCATTGGCATATCCAGATACTGAATATCCATATCTACATCGCCGGCAATACCAGGAATGCGTCCATAAGCGCTCGCCTGCCAGATGGAAAAATTGCCGGCATAATCCGTCTCATCCGTGTAGTGGGCAAGCCAGACAGGATGAGATGCCTTTGTTTTTTCACTCCAGAAATTGTTGAGAAAATTCTTGCTGCTGTAAAGCATGGCGGAATAGCCATAACTTTCCATTTCGTCCGCAAATACCTCATAGAGGTCATTGAGATCACGGATGCTCATGCCGTATTCCTGGAAGCTGCTGAAATCCTCCCAGTCAAAGACAATGGGAAAGTCCAGTTCCTGACCGTCCAGTTGATCGGTAATCCATCTGGCATGTTCTTTTATGCCGTCAACGCTTCTGTCTGTGGTGTAATAATAAATTCCAACATCAAGTCCTGCCGCCGCCGCATGTTCCAGATTGATACGGAAATAATCATCCATTTTGATTGCATCATAGTAAGTGCCGATGCGGATGATCACAAAGCTGCAGCCGGCATCACGGACTGCATCAAAGTCGATATCTGCCTGCCATGCAGAAACATCTATGCCAAAGCGGACGTTTCCGTTGTCATATTGGGCGATAAAATCGCTGAAATCCACACGGGGATTGTTGTCCTCGTATGGAGGCAGTTCATTTACGACATTTACCGTCAGCTCCCACGATTCCGAATTTCCAGAGCTGTCTTGTATGGTAGCCGTGATCGGGTAAGTGCCAACAGAATCCGGATCGATTTCACCCGAATAGGTGAGTGTCGGCGTTTTATCATAGTTGTCTGCAAACCCCACATAGTCGCCCAGATCAAATGTTGTTCCGCATAGATGATTTGCAGACCAGCCGCCGCTGAGAATGATCGGCGGCGTGGTATCTTCTACGGTGTATCGGAGCGTTTTCGTGTATACTTGCCCTTGATACAAGCAGGGAACATTCACCTTATGTGTACCTGTTTCGGTGGTGTCCAGGAAAACCGAGCCGTCGATGAGTTCCGCATTGGTTTCGGTAATAAAATCAGAGAGGGCGATCTCTTCGTAAACCTCGGTAGATTTCAGGCATTCCATCACAAGATCCTCAGGTGCCTTTTGGGCGGCAGCACTGGTGGTTGTAACAGGGGTGGCAGCATCCGTTGATGATGTCGGCAAAGTGGTTCCGATGCTGCTGTTTGACATGTCGGAAATCCTCCGGCTTCCGCAGCCGGTCAGCAGACACAGAACCGTCATATAGAGCAAAACATGTTTTGTTTTCATATCTATACCTTTCTGTCGTATTCCTATCATTTCTCCTATTATATCTTTTCACTGCCCAGAATGCAATATGTGATTTACACGAGATTTTGTGTTGAATCTTGTTCATTTGGATATATGGCAAAACAAGGAAGAAAAAACACCTCATTCCATCAGCCTGCTTGAGAACCAGCTGAAGAGTGAGGTGCTGTAGAACAAAAAAAGAAATAGAATAGTCAGCTGAATCAGCTGCCATATATAGTATAGCATATGGATTTGTCGAATGATGTCGAACACTGTTGAGGAAAAGAAAAAAAGAGATTTTTTATGGCAATATTGTACGGAGCATGTGGTAGTACGGGAATTGACGAGATGCTTTCAACCCCATAAAACAGCAAAAGCTATCTGGCAGTCTGCGTCTGTAAAAATGGATTCTGGTTTTATTGGTTCACCTGAGATAACAGATACAGCACATCTCTGGCATCAATGACACCATCGGCATCACAATCCGCATGGATGACAGACTGACCGCTTAGCTTTGCTGCGCCGAAGATCATCGTACCGGAAAGCAGGAAAGGCAGGAAACGTTTCCGGATGATCATAGAATTACCCCCCCAGAACAACTTCTATGGTGTTCTCGTCAGCCAGAGCAGAAGCCGGAACGTAGTCGCCTTCCAGTTTTTTGCCGTTCAATGTCAGAGAAACCACACCGCTCTGTACGTGACCCGGATTTTTTACCGTAATCAAGAGATGTTTGCTCCGGAAGTTCTTTTTCATGGTAAAGCCATCCCACGCTGCCGGAACAGAGGGGGAAATATGCAGACCATCTGCATCCGGACGCATGCCGCAAATGCCCTCGACACAGCCAACCATGACAGTAGAAGCCGTACCGGTCAGCCAGTGTACGTGAGAACGTCCTGCATAAGGAGAAGCGGTGGACTCCGTGAACTGTCCGTGGACATAGGGCTCCAGCACACGCTGTTCTGCCTTGTCGTTCATAGTGGCTGGTGAGCTTTCTTCAAAATAGCGGAATGCAGCGTTGCCGTGACCCAGGAGACTCTCTGCCAGGATCAGCCAGCCTTGGGACTGTGAGAAAATACCGCCGTTTTCCTTGGTGTCTGGATTGAAAATATGCATCAGTGCACCATCGAAATAGTTGTCCACATAAGGCGGATCCAACAGTTTTGCACCATAAGGTGTATCCAGAATGTCAGCCACAGACTGCATAGCCTGGACGCCCTGCTGCTGGGAAGCAAAGCCAGAAATGATACTCCAGCTCTGGGGATTCAGCCACATGGAAGCTTCGGGATCTTTTTTCGCACCTACCACAACGCCGTCCTCACGGATGCCGCGGATAAAGCGATCTTCATCCCAGCATTGCTCCAGGGCGTCACTCAGCGCCTTTTGCGTGCGATCCAGATAAGAAATGTAGTCGCTGTCACTGCGCTCTGCTGCCAACTCACGCATCATGGACATGGCATAATACAGCTGAAATGCCACAAAAGTGGATTCTCCCTTTTTGCCGAGTCGAAGACAGTCATTCCAGTCTGCGTGTAGACCGGCAGGCATATTGTGATCGCCCAGACGCTCCATCGAGAAGCGGATGGCACGCTTTAGATGATCATAAACGGTATCCTCACCGCCGTTGGCATAAACGATGACTTCATCATAGAATGCTTTATTACCGGATTCGCCTACATACTTGCGGATGGTGGGAAACAGCCACAGGGCATCGTCGGCACGGTAGGACGGGTGTCCGGTTTCCTTCACGTATTCCGGATCGTCCGGTGTATTCTCATGACCGGCATTGTGATCAAATTTTACCAAAGGCAGACCGCCGCCGTTGTCTACCTGTGCAGACAGCATAAAGCGGATCTTATCTGCGGCAAGGTCGGGATCCAGATGGATAATTCCCTGAATATCTTGAACGGTATCCCGATAGCCGTAGCCGTTACGCAGACCGCAGTATACAAAGGAAGCGGCACGTGACCAGATAAAGGTGATAAAGCACTGGTAAGCGTTCCAGACATTGATCATGTTGTTAAAGGATTCCGAAGGTGTATCGACCTGAAAGTTGTCCAGCTTGCCGTGCCAAAAGGATTTCAGCGCAGCGATCTCTTCGTCTACCTTGCCGGCTTTTTCGTATGCAGAAAGGATGGCATTTGCCTCGGCATTGTTCTTCTGACCCAGAATATAAATCAGCTCCTTGGACTCGCCTGGCTGGAGTACGATTTCGCTCTGGAGTGCGCCGCAGGAATTGGAGTTGTAGTTCATCTCACCGTTACATTTGCCCCGTTCGACGGCAATGGGATTGGAATAGGTGCGGTACGGACCGATAAAGCTGTCCAGATTGCCGTTATAACCGGTGATCGGTGCGCCTACCATACCGAAGAAACGCTCCTGATGATTAGAACCGGTCTCATCCTTGCCGCTGTTTTCATTGATGTGCTGGAGAATTTTATTTTCTTCAAAGCTGGTGCGTGTAATAAATAAAGTATACTGGAGATTGACCTGATCCTGTTCATAGTTGTTGTCGTTGGTAAATTCGACAAAACCAAAAGCAGACAGATTCCGGGGTTTGGTGCTGTCATTGGTGATTACTGCACGCCATACCTCATAAGTTGCACCAATGGGGACATAATATGTAACATCGGAACGGATACCGGCATACGCCGCAGAAAGTACAGTATATGCTGTGCCGTGACGGCATATACTCTTATAAGTATTCAGCGGTTTTCCCACCGGCTGCCAAGAAGCAGACCAATAATCCGCCGTGTCATTGTCCCGGAGATAGATGTATCTGCCGGGAAGTGCCATCATAGAGTTAAAGCGATAGCGGCTGATTCTGCCGTTTGCGCCGGATTTTACAAAGCTGTAACCGGCAGCATTGTTGGAGATCATGGCACCGTATTCCGGGGAACCCAGATAATTCACCCAGGGTGCAGGGGTGTCCGGATGGTCAATGACATATTCTTTGTTTTTGAGGTCAAAATAACCGTACTGCATAGTCAGAAAGCTCCTTTGCATTCAAATTTTCAGGACAATACAGCAGCTTTTTCCGGGGAAAATCCGGTTTCTGCTGATATATTATTATCATACCATAGAACGGGAAGTTTTGCAAGGGCGTTTTGATAAAACCTCCCGAAAAATGGGAAAAATTTTTTTACAGCAGGGTGATCGCCAGATCTGTCACCATCACAATGCCGCAGAGAGTGCCCAGCAAAGCGGTAACAGCCTTTGGGAGACGGTGGGTCATTTTCCGGAACAGCGGTACAACCCATGTGAGCAGCAGCAGCGTCAGTCCGCCGAACAGCAGACTGCTGGGCAGAGAAATGCGTCCCTGAAAGTTCAGAAACCATCCCTCATAGCTCCATAAAAATTCCCCCAGTATTGCCTCCATCAGATAGCTTGCCAAAAGCTCACAAAGCGTACTGACGATAATGCCAGTCACGGCGGCTGACAGGATTCGTTTCCAGCCGGTCAGCTTTCTGAACCAGGGAATTTGAAAAATTGCAAGGAGCAGAAGCGAAAAAAAGCCGTAGATAGGGCATACCGGAATATGCAGCAGTCCCCGGGCGAAGAATCCGCAGAAGTCCCCCCATAATATAGAGGTAAAAATGGTTTCATAGACCCAGCCGATCCAACCGCAGATCATGATAAACAACAGCCCCTGTGAAAGCCTTACCCACAGATTTTTGGCGGAAAATTTCATCATATGTTTCCTTTCTCACAATTTCAAATGAATTTCAGAACGGATTTATTATATCATAGCCCGATGCGCCCTGTCAAATTTCTGGATTTCATTAAGGCAACACCGCGCAAAGAACGCCTGGCGGCTTTGCACGTCATCTGCTTGCTTATTTTCCGTCATCTTGCACAGAAACTCCTTACCATACGTCCGTATGTCTGCGCCGTTTCTAACCAATCGGATAAAAAATCTGACGGCGCATCTGCCGCACCATCTTTGTGCGGTGTTGCCTTAAAAAAGTAAATCAAAAAAGGAGATTCACTTTTCTTTTTAATGAAAACTGCCTTTGATTTCTGCGGAAAAACAAAAAAACCAGTCTCGGAAAAAATTTTTTTGGGAAATATTGCGAAAGCTATTGACATTCTTATTAAGATATGTTATTATTAAGACAGAACAAAATGAAGCCGGACAATCTTTACAGAAATCGGCATTTTACACAAATCTGAAATGGGATTTTGTGCGGCGGAATTTTGCATAAGTTCAAACTAAATTCTGCTGATATTTCAGCGAAAAGGAGTTTTTCATATGGCAGAAACAACAACAAAGGCATGGGAAGGCTTTGTCGGCGGTGCCTGGGAAACCAGCGTTGACGTGCGTGACTTCATCCAGAAGAACTATACTCCCTATGAGGGTGACGAAAGCTTCCTGGCAGGTCCGACAGACGCCACAAAAAAGCTGTGGGAACAGGTACTGGCTCTGTTCCAGAAGGAACGTGAGAACGGCGGCGTCATCGACATGGATACCAAAATTGTATCCAAGGTCAATTCCCACGAAGCCGGCTATATTGACCAGTCCCTGGAAACCATCGTTGGCTTGCAGACCGATAAGCCCTTGAAGCGTTCTCTTCAGCCCTTCGGCGGCATTCGTATGGCTGAAACAGCATGCGAATCCTACGGCTATAAGGTTGATCCAGAAATCAGCTATATTTTCCGTGAATACAGAAAGACACATAACGAAGGCGTTTTTGATGTATATACACCGGAAATGCGTTCTGCTCGTCACAATGCCATCATCACCGGTCTGCCGGATGCTTACGGCAGAGGCCGTATCATTGGTGACTACCGCCGTGTGGCTCTCTACGGTGTGGATCGTCTGATCGAGGATAAGGAATACCAGAAATCCGTGACTTCCGGCACCATGACCGAGGAAAAGATTCGTCTGCGTGAAGAGTTGGCAGAGCAGGTAAAGGCTCTGAAGGCTCTGAAGGCAATGGCGCTCAAGTATGGCTATGATATTTCCGCTCCGGCAACAAATGCAAAGGAAGCCATCCAGTGGACATATTTTGCATATCTGGGTGCTGTTAAGGATCAGAACGGCGCAGCAATGAGCCTTGGACGTACCTCCACATTCCTGGATATCTATATCCAGCGTGATCTGGACAACGGCACACTGACAGAAGAGCAGGCACAGGAGTATATCGACCACTTCATTATGAAGCTGCGTATGGTGAAGTTTGCAAGAACACCAGAATACAACGCACTGTTTTCCGGCGACCCTCAGTGGGTAACGGAATCCATCGGCGGTATGGGCATTGACGGCAGAACGCTGGTAACCAAGAACAGTTTCCGCTATCTGCATACCCTGGAGAACCTGGGTACTGCACCGGAGCCGAACCTGACCGTTCTGTGGTCGAGAAGACTGCCGGATGCATTCAAGCGTTATTGTGCAAAGCTCTCTATCAACACTTCTTCTTTCCAGTATGAGAACGATGACCTGATGCGTGTGACACACGGTGATGACTATGCTATTGCTTGCTGCGTATCCTCTATGCGTGTGGGTAAGGAAATGCAGTTCTTCGGTGCTCGTGCAAACCTGGCAAAATGCCTGCTGTATGCGATCAATGGCGGTGTAGATGAGAGAATCGACGCCAAGACCGGCAAACACAATCAGGTGGGACCCAAGTATCGTCCGGTAGAAGGCGATTATCTGGATTATGATGATGTGATGAGCAAGTATATCGACATGATGGAATGGCTGGCTAAGCTGTATGTAGATACCCTGAACTGCATTCATTACATGCACGATAAGTATTGTTATGAGGCACTTCAGATGGCGCTCCATGACAGAGATGTCAAGCGTTATTTCGCAACCGGTATTGCTGGTATGTCTGTCGTTGCTGACTCTTTGTCCGCTATCAAGTATGCAAAGGTAAAGTGTATTCGTGACGAGTTCGGTGTAGTGACCGACTTCGAGATTGAGGGCGATTTCCCCAAATACGGCAACAACGACGATCGTGTAGACAGTATTGCAGTTGAGATTCTGAACAAGTTCATGGATATGATTCGCAGCAACTATTGCTACAGAGGCGGTGTTCCCACCACTTCTATTCTGACCATTACTTCCAACGTGGTATACGGCAAGAAGACCGGTAATACACCGGACGGCAGAAAGAAGGGCGAACCGCTGGCACCGGGTGCAAATCCGATGCACGGTCGTGATACTCACGGTGCAGCTTCTTCTATGGCTTCTGTTGCTAAGCTGCCGTGGAAAAACGCACAGGATGGCATTTCCAATACCTTTACCATTATTCCGGATGCATTGGGCAAGGACACTGCTGTATTTGCAGGTGATATTGATATTGCTTCTATCCGGGAGGCTATGGAAGGGAAAGAATAACGCCGGGTGTTCTGACACGATCCGAAATGCTTGTAAGACGAGTGTTGAGCAATCGTGTTGGATTCCTGAAATTCTTTTGCAATCAGAGAAAGGAGGCGCAGTGTCATGGCACAGCACGAACTGAAAGATCATGATAAATCCGATGAGTTGGTAGATATGATCGAAAAGCTCATGGAGGACGGAAGCGGTCATCTGACCGTTTCTCAGGAAGATCTGGTCGGAGAAGGCATGAATGTGAAAACCTATCGCAGCATGGATTGCTCGAAAGGGAATATGGCATGTTGTCAGCCAACTGAACTGATAGATGAAGCGTAAGCTTTACAATTTCACACTATATTTTTAGAGGAGGATTTTATTATGGCAAACGAAAAACAAGTTGAAAATCTGGTAGGTCTGCTGGATGGCTATGCGGAAAAAGGCGGTCATCACCTGAACGTAAACGTACTGAACCGTGAGACTCTGCTGGATGCACAGCAGCATCCGGAAAAGTATCCGCAGTTGACCATTCGTGTCAGCGGCTATGCTGTTAACTTTATCAAGCTGACAAAGGAACAGCAGGATGATGTCATCAACAGAACATTCCACGCTGGTCTGTAATGCATCATTTTGTCAACTGAAAAGATCCTGCGGTATGCGGGAACAGACAATGGGCGTACATCTCGTGCGCCCTTTGCTGTATCTTTTTGAAAAGGAGGAAAATGATGGAAGGATATGTGCATTCGACGGAAAGCTTTGGCACGGTAGACGGCCCGGGTATCCGGTTTGTGGTTTTTTTTCAGGGATGTCCCATGCGCTGCCTGTATTGTCATAATCCGGATACGTGGGCAAAAGGACGAAGCGAAAATCTGCGCAGTGTAGAATCTATCCTGGAGGAATATGACGGCGTCAAGGAATTTCTTCACGGCGGCGGTATTACGGCGACCGGCGGTGAACCCTTGGTGCAGATGGAATTCCTCACGGCGCTGTTTGAGGCAGCAAAGAAGAAAGGAATCCACACCTGTCTGGACACGTCAGGCATTATGTACCGACCGGAAAAGCAGGCGGAATATGACAGGCTGATGGCGGTGACGGATCTGGTGATGCTGGATATCAAGCACATTGACCCGGAGGAGCATAAAAAGCTGACAAAGCAGGAAAACAAGCATATTCTGGAATTTGCGGAATATCTGAAAATGAAAAAAATTCCTCTCTGGATTCGTCATGTGGTTGTGCCAGGCATAACGCTGAATGAGAAATATCTGCGTGAGCTGGGGTATTTTATCGGAGGCTTGGATAATCTCAAAGCACTGGATGTGTTGCCCTATCATACCATGGGCGAAGTGAAATATGAGAATCTGGGGATAGAATATCCGCTTCATGGTGTAGAGCCTGCGACCAAGGAACAGGCGATCCATGCCAAGGAGATCATTATGGAGGGCTTGAAAGCACGTTTGCAGGAAACCATGCATTCGGGATAAATAACGAGATTGGTGTGGAAAAAGCTACGGAACAAGTTCTAAGGCAACACTGCACAAAGAACGCCTGACGGCTTTGTGCGGTGTTGCCTTAATTTTGCATAAAATTATGTGAATTTTACAGAAATCATCTTGTCAAACTGGTTTTTTTCTGGTATAATAGGAATGTAATAAAAAGAAAGAGGAGGTGCGGTATGAACGCTGACCCATATCCTTTGCAACAGATGCAGAAAAACATACAACAAAACAAAACAGGGCAGTGCCGCCGCTAAGGAATCGGACTGCCTTGCAGAAAGGTGGTATCCGGTTTGATTTCTTACTATAAAACCGTTGACAGCCGTTTGATCGAGTTGGAGGACATTGTGCCCGGCTGCTGGGTATCTGTGGTAGATCCCACAGCGCAGGAGCGAAAAATGCTCATTGACAAGTACGGACTGGACAGCGATTTTCTGAAATCCTCCCTGGACGAAGAGGAATCCTCCCGTGTGGAACAGGAGGAAAACCAGACACTGATCATCGTAGACACGGCTGTTTCTGATGTGCAGAAGGACGATACGCTGATCTTCTACACCATGCCTCTGGGCATCATTCTCACGGAACAGAACGTGTTTACCATTTCTCTGCGGGAGAATAAAGTGATCGACGATGTTGTAGAAGGCAGACTGCGGAATATCCAGACCCAGTTCCGGACACAGTTCGTGCTTCGGCTGATGATGAACATCACAGCTTCATTCCTGATCTATCTGAAGCAGATCGACAAGACCTCCACAGTCATGCAGAGAAAGCTTCATGGTGCTATGAAAAACCACGAGCTGATCCAGATGCTGGAACTGGAAAAGTCTCTAATCTATCTTTCTACGTCCCTAAAATCCAATGATGTGACCATGAATAAGATTCTTCGAGGCAGAGTCGTCAAACTCTATGAGGAAGATCAGGATCTGCTGGAGGATGTCCTCATTGAACTGAAACAGGCGCAGGAGATGGCAACCATTTATTCAGGCATTCTGGCAGGGATCGTAGAGGCATTCGGTTCTGTGATCTCCAATAATCTGAATATTGTGATGTGGCGGTTGACTATCATTACGATTATTCTGGCGATCCCGACCATGGTGTTCAGCTTTTATGGGATGAATACGTCAGATCTGCCCGGTGCGCAGTTTACTTGGATCCCGACAGTGGCTGCTATTGTACTGACTGCAATGGTGGCGATGATCCTGTTGTTGTATAAGAAAAAATAGAAGAAATTCCTCCGATAAAGGAAAAACGCCCCCGAGATCATCGGGGACGTTTTATGTCTATTTTTCTTCCGGTTTTGTTTCCGGTGTCATGTTTAACTGGACTAATTTTACCGTCTGATTGTCAGATTCCAGCACCGTGAAATGGAATAACCCGCTGGAAGCAGTTTCTCCTGGCTTCGGAATATGTCCCAGAAGCTCCATGACCCATCCGCCGATGGTGGTAGAATCTGTTTCAGGAATCTTTTCTGGTTTATCCTCCTCATCCAGCCTGCCGCAGACGTCGCTGATGCTGACAGATCCGGTGACTGTGTAGACATGAGACTCAATTTTTTGAAGCTCGTGAAGAACCTCGTCGCTTTCATCATAGATATCTCCCACCAGTTCTTCAATAATATCCTCCAGTGTCACCATGCCTCTTGTGCCGCCGTATTGATCTACCACAATGGCAAGATGCGTTTTGGCACGCTGCATTTCTTTCAGGACTTCACTGATGCATTTGGTTTCCGGCACATAGATCACATCGTGTGTGATCTCCTGCAATGTCTGAAACTGACCGCATATCAGCCGGAAAAAGTCTTTGTTGGTGATCATGCCGATGATATTGTCCAAATTTTTTTCATAGACGGGAAACCGGGAGAACTGACTGTTCAGAAACAGATCTCTGGCTTCGTCAATGGTGGCATCTGATGAAAGGGCAGCGATCCGGACACGTGGAATGAGGATATCGGTGACCAATGTCTCGTCAAATTGCAGAGCAGAGATCACCAGATCACTTTCCTGTTCCTCCAGAACACCCTCCTCTTCGATCTCATCAATGATATATTTCAGTTCATCCTCTGTCACAGACGGCGTTTCATCTTTCGATTGGAACGCACGGGACATCAGATCGAACAGCAGGACAAAGGGTGTCATCAGAATGATAAATTTGGAGAGAATGCCGGCGAAGCCAAGAGCAAATTTGTCTGCGTGGGATTTGGCGTAAGACTTGGGCAGCACCTCGCAAAAGGTAAGTACCAGAATGGTCATCACGATGGTGGAAATGGCTGCACCAGCCGAGCCGAAATACCTTGTGAATAAAACCGTTGCCAAAGAGGAAGAGCCGATGTTGGCGATATTATTACCCACCAGGATAGCAGTCAGCGCTTGCTCATATTTGTTGGCGACTTTCAGCGCAGTCCCGGCACGTTTGTCGCCGTTGTCTGCCAGATGCTTCATGCGTATCTTGTTTACACAGGCAAAGGCAGTTTCTGTACTGGAAAATAGCGAAGAAAGAATGAGTAATATCAGAATCGGTATGACGTAAACCACAATGTTTCCTCCTAAGAATCTGACAAGTTATCCATGTCTGTATGCTACATCATACCATAAAATCACAAAAGAATCAAGGACTTTACGAATATTTTACGTTTGATATACCATGAAAGGAAGGATATGAAATGGAAAAATTAATTGCATGGGTGATCTCCAGAATGCCAAAGCCCATCCAAAAGCTGTGGTATGACCATGAATCCGTGTGGATGTATATTATCGTGGGCGGTCTGACTACAGTCGTTTCCCTGATTTTTCAAGTGCTTCCTACGGCGCTGTTCAATCAGCTCCATGTGGCGGGATGGCTCAATACCTTTCTGGCAACGACAATCTCCTGGATCGTCGCTGTGACATTTGCATTTTTTACCAACAAAAAGTATGTATTTAAAAGCGGGACGCATACCAAGGCGGCGTTCTGGCGGGAATTTGTCATGTTTTACAGCGCACGGTTTGTGACATATTTTCTGGAGCTTGCCATGATGGAGCTTGGGAATCATTTTTTTGCCACGGTAAACGGAAAAATTGTGACATGGCGTTCCTTCATGGTGAAGATTGCAGCCCAGGTGGTCATCCTAATCTTGAACTATTTGTTCAGCAAACTGGTGGTGTTCAAGAAACGGGATTAGGAGATGCCTTTCTTTTTGAAGAGAAAAATCTTCGTATCAGCCATAGCATCACGCCATAGCTGCACCCACCGCCTGCTGTGCAGAGTGCAGCGGTGTAGTAGGGCTTCCAGGTACACGTGCATCGATAGATGAGAAGCGCTGTCAAAGTACAGACGGCTGTGGCGAGGAGAAAGGGCAGAAGTGCCTCTCCAATACCTATTTTCTCTCCGAGAACACGGCGCAGCCCCCAGAGAATCATGATCAATAGGAGTATGTAGCAGGCACTGGTGGCGATTCCTGCACCGGTGATGCAGAATGCCGGGTGAGAGATCAGCAGCAGATTGCCAGCCAGCTTGACGATCACACCTGCCAGCATATATTTTACCGGCAGAACGGCTTTTCCCAAGCCCTGCAAAATACTGCAAAGGGGAAAAGTCAGGCAAAGACAGACCATACCCGGAAGCAGCGACCGGAGTGCGCTGGCAGCAATGACAGCTTCCTCCGGTCTGCCGTCGTACAGCACCAACATCACCGGTTCTGCCAGCACTGCCAGTCCTCCGGCAGCCGGGAGAGCAATCAGCGCTGCTGCGGAGATCACAGTGCGGGCGTGGGCGGCAACAGCAGCTTTGTCATGAGTCGCCCATAAAGCTGCCGTGCGGGGCAGTGCGCTTTTTCCCAGCATATTTGTCACAGAGGGTATCAGATTGAATACCGTGACCGCCATGCCGGTAAATGAACCGTAGACAAAGGCTGGAAAATCCGGGCTTGCAGCGATTGTGCCAAAACGTTGTGCCAATGCTTCCGGATAGAAAGTCTGTGCCCGCCCCAGACAATGCATCATAGTGACCAGATCCAGCAGAGAGGTCAGATTGGTCACCAGAGAGCCAAGTGCCACGGGGATCATCACATACAGCAGACGCCGGAGAATCACAAACATAGAAGAGGCGGTATCTGTACCGGCGGGGAGCTTGTGTTTTCCGGACATGCCACGGATGAGAAAATACAGCCATCCGATGAGAGTAGAACAGGTCACGCCCAGAACGGCTGCCGCTGCGGTCAATGCCGAAAGAGGTACATCGGGAGGGACCCATGCGCAGACGATCTCCGGATGGGTTTGAGCCCACCAACAGAACCACAGTCCCAGTCCCAGTTTTGCTACCGCTTCAATGGCTTGGGAAATGGCAGTGGGTGTCATGTTTTGCAGCCCCTCCCAGTATCCCCGTTCTACCGCAGTCAGACAGCCGAACAGCGATGCTGGAGCAATGGCAAGTATGGAAAACAGTGCATTTGGCTGAACTGCGATGCGAAAAGCAAAGGGTTCGGCAAGAAGGAGCATCATGCCGCTGAGCAGCAGTCCGAAGATGCCGCAGGAAAGCCGTGCTACTGTATGGATACGCCGCACCTCGTTGTAATGGGAAAGCGCAGCTGCCCGTGAAACCGCCTGTGCCACTGCTGCCGACAATCCGGTGACAGATAGAGCATATACTGGCAGCAGCAACCCATAGGCGCTGCTGAAATATCCCATGCCCGTGCCGCCCAGCACATTGGTGAGTGGGATCTTAAAGCATGCGCCCAGCAGCTTTGCGATCACAGCGGAAAGCAGCAGAATGACTGCGCCCTTCTGAAAGGATTGTTGTTTCAGCATAAATTTCTCCTATCTCTTTTTTCTTTCCAGGCATAACAGTCCAAAAAAACAGCATGGTAAACACTTTGCGGCAACCTGAAAATATCCTTCAGTTCGGTAAATGCTGTTTTCCTGGGTTGAAACTGCTCCCCACAAGAGAAAAAATGTGCATTTCTTCATAAATTTATGTTGCGAAGGCGGAAAATATGTGTTATAATAAAGGGTAGATTCTAAATGACAGAGAGGAAGTAACCAAAATGCAATATAGATTTTCGGAAAATGTCGATGCATTGCAGCCGTCGGCGATTCGTGAGATCCTGAAATTTACCGGTATGCCTGGGGTAATCTCTCTTGCAGCAGGCAATCCTGCACCAGAAGCCTTTCCGGTAGAGCAGATCCGTCAGATCTCCGCCAGACTGATGGAAAAGGATCCTATCTTAGCCCTGCAATACAATATTACAGAGGGGTATCCCCGGCTGCGTGAGCTGCTGAAGGCGCGTATGGCAGATCAAAAATGTTTTCATTCGGCGGTCGATGATTTGATCACCACCTCCGGCGCACAGCAGGGTAATGAGCTGAGCTGTAAAGTGCTTTTGAATCGGGGCGATACCATGTTCTGCGAATCTCCCAGCTTTATTGGTTCGCTGAATGCCTTTCGTTCTTACGGTGTAAACTTAGTAGGCGTGACCATGGAAGAGGACGGTATGGATTTGGCAGAGTTGGAAGAAAAGATCAAAGCGAATCCCAATCCCAGACTGGTCTATGTGATCCCCAACTTCCAGAATCCCACAGGCAGAGTGATGTCTCTGGCAAAACGCAAGGGCTTGTATGATTTGGCTTGCCGCTATGACCTGGTGATTTTAGAGGACAATCCCTACGGTGATCTCCGCTTTTCCGGTGAGCCGCTGCCCTCCATCAAAAGCATGGACACCGAGCATCGTGTGATCTATACGGGTACCTTTTCCAAGATTCTCGCACCGGGACTTCGTGTGGGCTATACCAGTGCGCCTAAAGAGATCATTTCCAAAATGACGGTGTGCAAGCAGGTCTCGGATGTGCATACCAATATCTGGGCGCAGATTGTCTGTGCAGAATTTCTGGAAACCACGGATATGGAAAGCTATTTGGATGGCCTGCGGGCGGTATACCGTCGGAAGTGCAGCCTGATGGCAGATGGCATCCGGCAGCATTTTTCCAAGCGCATTCGCTGGGAAATGCCGGAGGGCGGACTGTTTCTCTGGTGTACGCTGCCGGAGGAATGCGATGTTCCGGCATTCTGTACACAGGCTGTAGAACAGTATAGAATTGCCGTTGTTCCGGGCAGTGCATTTCTGGTGGATGAAAGCGAAACATCTCCCTGCATCCGTCTGAACTATTCCACGCCCTCCGATGAACAGATCGTTCAGGGCATCGAGATTCTGGGCAGAATGACAAGAGAAATCTTAGATTAGGAAAGGAAAATACAATTATGGCACAGAAAAAGCGTAAGGTACAGACTCACTATCTGGTGACCGAAAACTATCTGATGATGAGAGGTGCAGCATTGCATTTCCCTGCAAAGCAGTTTGCCGGAATGATCCATAATGAAAACAGCGTTTATGGCGTTATCATGGATATCCCGGTGAACCCCACTTCTCTTTCCACACTGGTGGTATTTATCAACGGTGCAGTGAATCTGTATTTCAACAACGGCAGTTCATACACAGGCGCATCCCAGCGGTATCAGTCTCTGGTACAGGCTGGTCGTATTCTGACAGCAAATGCACCCCGTATTCTGGCAGAGTGTGAGAGAACGACTTCCTTTGAACTGCCTACCGGAGAGCCGCATAACATCTTTTTGCTGACAAAAAAGGGTGTTTACAAAAAGACCATTCTCCCGGCAGAGATCAAAGAGGAAAGCAGTGATATGCAGGCGGTATATTTCCTGTATCAGCAGGTAATGCGTGAACTGCGTTCCGCACAACTGAAGGATCGCTCTGCGGGACAGGCAAAATGAGAATCTGTCCGCACAGCAATCTGTAGACAGATAATCAGGAAATACTGCTTGTTTTTGGAGCAGGCTTCAGAAAGGAAGTGCCATATATGGCAGAACAGGAAAACAAAAAACTGATTTTCAGCGGCATTCAGCCCACAGGAACATTTACCCTGGGCAATTATATTGGTGCAATCCGGAACTGGGGACCTCTTCAGGACGAATACCGCTGCATATACTGCGTGGTAGACATGCATGCGATTACCGTCCGGCAGGACTCGGTGAAGCTGCGGCAGAACACCTTGCAGGCATATGCCTTGCTGCTGGCATGCGGCATTGATCTGGAAAAATCGATTCTTTTTATCCAGAGCCACGTGCGGACACATGCGGAGCTGAACTGGATTTTGAACTGCAACACACAGTTCGGAGAGCTTTCCCGTATGACGCAGTTCAAGGATAAGAGCCAGAAACACCCGGATGACATCAATGCCGGATTGTTTACCTATCCGGTTCTCATGGCGGCAGATATTCTGGCGTATAATGCGGATCTTGTACCGGTGGGCGGCGATCAGAAACAACATTTAGAACTGACACGGGATATTGCACAGCGGTTCAATCAGCGCTATGGGGAATTCTTCACCCTGCCTGAACCGTACATTCCGCCATTAGGGGCAAAGATCATGTCATTGCAGGATCCCACCAAAAAAATGTCCAAATCTGATACCAACCCCAACGCCTGCATTTTGATCCTGGATGATAAAGATACCATTATTCGGAAATGCAAACGTGCTGTCACCGACAGTGAGGCTTCTGTCCGCTATGCAGAGGGCAAGGACGGTATCAATAACCTGATGACCATTTATTCCAGTGTTACTGGCAAGGATTTCGATGCAATCGAACGGGAATTCGAGGGTAAAGGCTACGGCGATTTCAAGCTGGCTGTAGGTGAAGCAGTGGCAGATCATCTGCATCCCATGCAGGAGGAATACGCACGGCTCATTGCCGATAAAGCATACCTCAAAGAATGTTACACCCAATCAGATGCCAAGGCACTGGCTTATTCCTCCCGTATTGTCCGGAAGGTTTACCGGAAGGTAGGCTTTGTAGACGCAAACTAATGCAAAGGAACTGCTTATGATCCCTTATGAAATAAAAGAACGTTATACCCTGGATGATCTGGTAGAGATTGTCAGCCTGCTTCGCTGTGAAGATGGCTGCCCATGGGATAAGGAGCAGACCCACAGCTCGATTCGGATGGATCTCATCGAAGAGACTTATGAGGTGATAGACGCCATTGATCAGGATGATCCGGAAATGCTTCGGGAAGAGCTGGGGGATCTGTTGCTTCAGGTAGTGTTCCATACACAGATCGAACGGGAAAGCGACAGATTTACGATGGAAGATGTCTGCACCGACATCTGTCAGAAACTGATTACAAGACATCCTCATGTATTCAGCACGGTACAAGCGGATACGACAGAAGAGGTGCTGAAAAATTGGGATGCCATTAAGGAGAAATCCAAGAATCAGACGACACGCACAGAAACACTGCGAGCTGTTCCAAAAACGCTTCCGGCGCTGATGCGTGCGCAGAAAACTTTTAAACGGGCAGCGAAGGAAAATCCTCATTTTTGGAATCATCTGGCATCCATGATGATCATGAAGGAATGCTGGCAGGAACTGGAAAGGGCCATCTGCTTTTCGGAAAAGGAAAAAATGGAACAAGCGCTGGGGAATCTGATGTTCTGCTGTGCCGGTTTGTGCCACTTGTTGGACTTACAGGCAGAGCAGGCACTGACCGATACCACAGAGCGCTTTGTCCGGATGTTTGCATATGCAGAGGAGACAAACAACTCGCTGGCGGATATCTCTCAGGAGGATTGGACCACACTGTGGAAGCGATTTCAAACGGAAAAGGAGGCGTGATATGCGTCTTGACAAATATCTGAAGGTTTCCAGACTCATTAAGCGGCGTACCGTTGCGAACGAGGCATGTGACGCCGGCAAGGTGCTGGTAAACGATAGGATTGCTCGTGCATCCTATGATGTAAAGGTGGGAGATGTCATCTCCATTCAGATGGGACAAAAGGAACTGACAGTCCGGGTAGAACAGGTGTCTGAGTACGTGACAAAGGAAGGAGCGCCGGAGTTGTATACAGTTCTCTCGTGAAATACAGAAAAAAGTCGGAATTTCCGGCGTTTTTCCTGCAATGGTGCCATTTCCCATTGCAATTCGGCACTTGTCGGTAGAATGTATAAAAACCGAATGGGAGAAATGCAATTCTTGTGAAATTTAGACTATTGACAAAATCCATAAAAAGTACTATAATTTTAGTATAGTTTGACGGATATCAGAGGGAGAATTCCGTCAAGTACTTTAGAAGTACGTCCATTTTTGGAGAAAAAAACATAGTTGACAGCTTTTGAGATGGAGGGATTTTTATGGAAAGTACGAACTATCTACAGCAGGATGATTACCTGCCGCAGGACATGATCTTGACAGAAAGACGTGTCAGAAATTCTTATCTGCTGCGCCGCAGAGAACAAGCGGAATCTGTATCTCGCAGTTATTTATGGGCAAAACGCTGTATGGATGTGGTCGGCTCTGCTTTTGCCATTGCTTTGGCAGCGATCCCCATGGCAGTGATTTCACTGGCGATTTTTCTCGATGACCGTCACAGTCCCATTTTCAAGCAGGAGCGTGTGACGGAAAACGGCAGGCATTTTACCATGTATAAGTTCCGTACCATGTGTGTAGATGCCGAGGAAAAGCTGGAAGCACTGGCCAAACAAAACGAAGCCGATGGGCCTGTTTTTAAAATGAAGGATGATCCCCGTATTACCAAAGTCGGCAAGTTTCTGAGAAGCACCAGTCTGGACGAGCTTCCCCAGTTTTTCAACGTACTGGGCGGTTCCATGAGTCTGGTTGGTCCTCGTCCGCCGTTGCCCCGTGAAGTGGAGAAGTATTCTCCTTACCATCAGCATCGTCTGGATGTCAAAGGCGGTATTACTTGTTATTGGCAGTGTTCCGGCAGAAGCAACATCATGTTTGATGATTGGGTTGAGTTGGATCTGAAATATATTCGTGAGCGTTCTGTGGCAACGGATGTGAAGATCCTGCTGAAAACAGTCGGTGCGGTGCTGCGTAAAGACGGCGCAAGGTAAGGAAATCATACATATATTTCCCATGGCAAGATTTTTACAAACGGATTGCTGCAGATATACAATGCGGCAGTCCGTTTTTTGTGTAGATAGACAAAAATGAGGTTTTTTTCAGAGAAAATGCAACATTTTCCATCGATGCATTGTAATTATCATAAAGATAGATGATACTGGAAGATAGATAAAATGATTTTTCACATTTTCAGAAGATGCGGATTCGTCCCAGTGCATTCTTGTGCAGCTCCATGGGGCGGGTTCTGAAGGGAGGGAAAGCCATTGCGCTTGTGTACCGGGCGGCGGTATGGCAGATTGCTGCTGTGTATTCTGCTGTCGCTGCTGATTGGATTCACATACACGCTGCCTCTGCCTGTATCCGGAGCAAGCAGTTCAGATATGTTATATCAGGACTATATCTATTATACAGTTAGCGAAAAGGGAGAAGTGACCATCAAATCTGCACGAGCTTCTATCGTAGAAGCCGTAATCCCGGAGACGATTGATGGCTGCCCGGTCACTGCGGTCGAAAATCACGCTTTCCGGGACTGTTCTAAGCTGACAACGTTGATCCTGCCGGACAGTGTGCGAAAGATTGGCGACTATGCTTTCAGTAACTGCAAAAAGCTGAAAACCCTGTACATCCCGGATACGGTGGAGGATGTTGGATGGGGCATTGTCCAGGGAACACTCTGGCTGTCCGAGCAGACGGATTCCTTTGTTGTGGTAGGTCAGGGAATCCTGCTGGCGTACACTGCTGATGAAACGGAAGTCATTGTGCCGGATACAGTCCGGGTGATTGGCGGCTTTGCATTTTCCGACCGTAAAACCGCAGAGATCGTCCGGCTTCCCGCCTCGCTGACATTGATTGATGCCTTTGCCTTTGATAATTGTAAGAATCTACGACAGATAGAGATGCCGGACAGCTTGACTGCCATCAGGGAATATGCCTTTCATTCGTGTATTTCTCTGACGGATGTGACAATTCCGGACAATGTGAAGGTACTGGAAAATCATGCGTTCAGCTTCTGCCGATCGCTGGAATCCGTCCGGCTTTCAGCTTCTTTGCAACAGCTGGATAATGCGGTGTTCTCCGAATGCAGAAGCTTAAAAACAGTGGAGATTCCGGACAGTGTGCGGGTGATTTATAATTATGTGTTCCAGAACTGTACGGCACTGGAATCCATCGAGCTTCCGGAATCCGTCGGAGAGCTGGGTCAGGGAGCGTTTGACGGCTGCACCAGCCTGCAGCAGGTGACGATCCGAAATCCCATTTGCAGGATCTACGACGACGCACAGACTATGGATGAAGCTGCAGTGATCCATGGAATGGTCGGCTCTACCGCAAAGGTTTATGCGCAAAAGTATGAGCGCTGTTTTAGAGCCTTCGGGCAGCTTCGGGGAGATTTTGACAGAGACGGCAATATCACATCTCAGGACGCTTTTCAGATTTTTATGATTGACTCCAATTATGCCATGGGGATTTCGCCGGAATTAACCATTAATGAGAGGTATGCAGCGGATTTTGACATGAACGAAGATATTAACAGTCAGGATGCCTACCAAGTGCTTCTGATATCTTCTCAGATCGCAATGGGAAATAACAGTGTGCTTGAACGGTTATAAAAACTTGTTCTCATAGGGTTTAGCGTACATCTTTTCGGCAATCTTTATATGATGCCGCCCAGGTGAAAGGAAATTATGATGAAAGGATATTTACATATGATTCAGGAAAGGATAAATAAGCTGCTTGCTGTGTTTTTCGCTTTTGTTTTGGTGCTGTTTCGTATCACACCTCAGATGATTTTCGTATCGGCAGAGGAGGGACTGCCGGCATATGATGGCTTTTACTACAGCGTGGACGAAACAGGCAATGCGGTCATCACCGGTGCAGAAGCAGGCAGGACGGATTTGCGCATTCCATCGGTGATCGACGGACATTATGTGACTACCATTGATACAGCTGCTTTTGCGGAAAATCAGGATCTGGAACGGGTGGAAATTGCCACCAGTATTACGACTCTGCGTAACGATGCCTTTCGCAACTGCACCAATCTCACAGAGATCACAGGGGGAGATAGTGTGATCTATGCCGGCGAGGATCTAATGAAAGGCACTGCCTGGCTGCAAAATTATGAGGGAGATGTTGCGGTTCTTGGTGATACGGTTGCTGTATGGGCGGATCGGAATGCCCAACAGCTGACCATACCGGAAGGCGTTACCGTCCTGTGCGATTATTTATGTGAGGACTTTGATAAACTGCAACAGGTGGAACTGCCGGGAACACTGCTGTATATCGGTAAGGGCAGTTTTGAAAAATGTACCGCTCTAACAGACGTAGACCTGCCGGATTCTCTGCGACAAATACGAGCCTATGCGTTTTCTGGCTGTACCAAACTGAGTAAGATGGAATTGAATGCCAATCTGAGAACGCTGGAGGAAATGGCGTTTGCAGAGTGTGCTTCGCTGCGTACTGTTACTTTGCCCGATTCGCTGCAAAAGATGGGAGCAGGTGCTTTTCAGAATTGCCAATCCCTGTATATAGTGATCGTGGGAAAAAATCTGCAAGTCATTCCAAAGAATGCTTTTTATAATTGTAAGCTCCTGGAGATTGTGTGGCTGGAGGAATCCGTCACCACCATCGAAGAATATGCATTCAGCCATTGTACCAGTCTGGATGCGGTGTATTTTCCAGAGAGTCTGACAACGATCGGAGACTATGCATTTTCCATTTGCCCCTGTCTGGAGGAGCTTTCGCTGCCCTCTGGGCTGCGGTCTGTCGGGAAGGATGCTTTCTGGGAAACTGGCTGGATGAACAATCAAACCGGGGAATGGATCATCTGCGGCAATGTTCTGCTGAAATATGCAGGCGTTCGCAATAGTATTGTCATTCCGGAAGAAGTCAGAACCATTGCCAGCGGCTTTTTGTCTGATACGAAAACAGTGACGGAGGTCACGCTTCCTGAGGGAATGAAAGAAATTTCGGACGGCGCATTTGCCTTCTGTAATCTGTTGAATCAGGTATATGTTCCGGAATCTGTGACAGTGATCGGCAGGAATGCATTTCAGGACTGCACAGCATTAGAAGAATTTACGTTCCCTTCTGGGCTGACTACCATCGGAGAATCGGCATTTGCCGATAGCGCTTTGCAAGGGCTGCTGCATCTGCCGGGCAGTCTGGAAACTATGGGAACAGATGCATTTTATGGCTGTACCGGACTGACAGGCATTGATTTGAACTGTCAGATGGAGGAAATTCCCAGCGAGGCGTTTGCAGGCTGTACCGGACTGAAGACCTGGCTGTACAGCAGCAGCAATGTCAATATCAAACGGATCGGATTTGGGGCGTTTCGCGGCTGCACAGATATGGAAATCGTCGTGCTTTCTGTCAACGTTGAACGTATTGCAGACGAGGCTTTCTGGGATTGCGAAAATCTGACGGTCATGCGTGTGAATAACCCGTCCTGCGAGATCACCATGTCGGAAAAGACTTTTCCGGACAACAACAAGGGTGTGGCGTATATTGGCTTTGAAGATTCGACACTAAGGAATTATTACAATACGTTTCACCGGACAGGCGATCGGTTTTCACCCATCCAGCAGGGAGCAGTTGAAACGGATACTGCTGCGGCTACGACTACGACTACGGATTGTGTTGACAGTTCCACAGAAAGCATGACAACGACGGATACGAATGCACAGGAAACCACATTCTATCAAACAACGGATACGGCGATACAACAGGAAACTGTAGATACGCAGTTAACCGGAGAATCGACAACACGTATTGTCACACCGCCTTTTATTGAGGGGACTTATATCGAGGGAACTACGGGGGAAGAATTCAGTACGATCACGATGCATACAACGATTACCACAACTGTAACCACCAATATCACTGATACATGGACGAAAGGGGATCTCGATCTGGACGGCGGCATTCAGATGGCAGATGCATTTCTGGCACTGATGGCAAATTCTCACAAGTCCATGGGAGAAGAAATCGACGAGGAAACATCATGGCGTGCGGATGTGGATAAGGATGGTGAGGTGACCACGATGGACGCCTATTGCATTCTCTGGTATGTGTCTCTGCAATCGATGGGATATGCCGTTCCGCCGCCTGGTGATGCAGATTGGAAGAGCTTGCTTTATGTGAAGCTCTAAGGCAACACCGCACAAAGAGCGCCTATCGGCTTTGTGCGGGTTTGCCCTAATGGATAGACCACACGCTTTCAGAAGTCAGTCCTATGCTGACCTCTGGAAGCGTGTGTTTTTTATTGTAAATTTTTCATGAACACATTGACATAGGAGGGAGAATAAGCTATAATATTATGGTACGCGTCAGCCTTGTCTGGGCGTGCAGGATATTTTTTTCAGAAAAGGAGGAAGATTATGCCTACGTTTAATCAATTGGTTCGGAAGGGAAGAAAGGTACAGCAGTACAAATCTACCGCTCCGGCACTGCAGAAGGGCTATAATGCCAAGAAGAAAGTGACCACAAATCAGAGTTCTCCGCAGAAGAGAGGCGTTTGCACAGCAGTTCGTACTGCAACACCGAAGAAGCCGAACTCTGCTATGAGAAAAATCGCCAGAGTTAAGCTGACAAACGGCTATGAGGTTACTTCTTACATTCCGGGTATCGGCCACAATCTGCAGGAACACAGCGTAGTTCTGATTCGCGGCGGTCGTGTAAAAGATCTGCCTGGTGTGCGTTATCACATCATCCGTGGTACTCTGGATGCACAGGGCGTTGCTAACAGAATGCAGGCTCGTTCCAAGTACGGTGCCAAGAGACCGAAGGCCGGCAAGAAGTAAGATTCCGGTCAGATGACATGAGCCCTCGGGCTCGGACAAAACAGGATAACTTAAGATCACCACGGGAACTGTGGAGATTTGGATATAGATGGCATCAGATGCCGGATTGATTCCTCTCCATTGGCCCTGACGGTCGGCGGAGGTTTCCGCCCGAACGAGTACCTGTGAATTCATGCATTATGTGAAGGAGGGAAGCGAAAATGCCAAGAAGAGGTAAAATCGCAAAACGTGACGTGCTGGAGGATCCGATCTACAACTCCAAGCTCGTGACTCGTCTGATCAACAACGTTATGATCGACGGCAAAAAGGGCGTAGCCCAGAAGATTGTTTACGGTGCATTCGATATTGTCGCTGAAAAGACTGGCAAGGATGCCCTGGAAATGTTCCAGCAGGCGATGGAAAATGTAATGCCTGTTCTGGAAGTCAAGGCACGCCGTATGGGCGGTGCGACTTATCAGGTTCCGATGGAAGTCCGTCCGGAACGCCGTCAGACACTGGGTCTGCGCTGGATCACCAAGTATTCCAGACTGCGCAACGAAAAGACCATGAAAGAGCGTCTGGCAGGAGAGATTCTCGATGCGCTGAACAGCACCGGCGGTGCCTGCAAGAAGCGCGATGATACACACAAGATGGCTGAGGCAAATAAGGCATTTGCTCACTATCGTTGGTAATCAGGAGGAAGATGAGCTATGGCAAGAGATTGTTCTCTGGAAAAAACCAGAAATATCGGCATCATGGCGCATATTGATGCTGGTAAGACAACGACAACTGAGCGTATTCTGTTCTATACCGGCATCAACCACAAGATCGGCGAAACCCATGAGGGTGCCGCTACCATGGACTGGATGGCTCAGGAGCAGGAACGTGGTATCACGATTACTTCTGCAGCCACCACAGCTTACTGGGCTGGGCACAGAATCAATATCATTGATACACCGGGACACGTAGACTTTACCGTTGAGGTAGAGCGTTCTCTTCGTGTGCTGGATGGTTCTGTTACCGTATTTTGCGCAAAGGGCGGCGTTGAACCCCAGTCTGAGACGGTATGGCGTCAGGCGGATAAATATCAGGTTCCTCGTATGGCTTATGTCAACAAGATGGACATCATGGGTGCGGATTTTTACCATGTCGTAGATATGATGCTGGACAGACTGAAGTGTAATGCTGTTCCAATCCAGTTGCCCATCGGTGCTGAGGATGACTTTAAGGGTATCATCGATCTGGTTGAGATGAAGGCTTATATCTATTATGATGACCTGGGTAAGGATATCCGTGTAGAAGAAATTCCGGATGATATGAAGGAAAAGGCTGAAGAATACCGTCAGAACCTGATGGAGCATGTGGCTGAACAGGATGACGAGCTGATGGAGAAGTTCTTTAATGATGAGGAGATCACCATTGATGAGATCAAGGCTTGCATCCGTAAGTCCACCATCGCCAACACCATGGTTCCGGTAGTCTGTGGTACTTCTTATCGGAATAAGGGCGTACAGAAAATGCTGGATGCCGTTGTGGATTATATGCCTTCTCCGCTGGATGTTCCGGCAATCAAGGGCGTTAATCCGGATACCGGGGAGGAAACCGTGCGTCATTCTTCGGATGAAGAGCCGTTTTCCGCACTGGCATTCAAGATTGCAACTGACCCGTTTATCGGTAAGCTGTGCTTCTTCCGTGTATATTCCGGTACAGTCAATGCCGGCGATACCGTCCTGAATGCGACCAAGGATAACAAGGAGCGTATGGGACGTATCGTACAGATGCACTCCAATCACAGAAAAGATATCGAAACGGTATATGCAGGCGATATCGCTGCTGCTATCGGTCTGAAAAATACCACCACAGGTGATACACTTTGTGCTGAGAGCAACCCGGTTATTCTGGAATCCATGGAATTCCCGGAGCCGGTTATCCAGTTGGCGATTGAGCCGAAGACCAAGGCAGGTCAGGAAAAGATGGGTATAGCGCTGGCAAAGCTGGCAGAAGAAGACCCCACGTTCCGCACATGGACAGACGAAGAGACTGGTCAGACCATTATCGCCGGCATGGGTGAGTTGCATCTGGACATCATCGTAGATCGTCTGCTTCGTGAATTCAAAGTAGAGGCTAACGTTGGTGCGCCCCAGGTATCCTATAAGGAAACCATCAAGGGCAATGCCGATGTGGACTACAAATATAAGAAGCAGTCCGGTGGTTCTGGTCAGTACGGTCACGTCAAGATCCGTGTTGAGCCAAACGAATCCGGTAAGGGCTACGAATTCACCAACAAGGTTGTTGGCGGTGCAATTCCGAAGGAATATATCCCGGCAGTCGATGCTGGTATCCGCGGCGCTATGCAAGCTGGCATTCTTGCTGGTTATGAGGTTGTTGACGTCAAGGTAGAACTGTATGATGGTTCTTATCACGAAGTTGACTCCTCCGAAATGGCATTTAAGATCGCAGGTTCTATCGCCTTCAAGGAGGCAATGAAAAAGGCAAATGCCATTCTGATGGAACCGATCATGAAGGTTTCTGTTACTGTTCCGGACGATTATACCGGTACAGTTATCGGCGACCTTAGCTCTCGCCGCGGTCAGATCCAGGGTCAGGAAGCCCGTACCGGATCTGTACAGGTAGATGCGCTGGTACCGTTGTCTGAGATGTTCGGCTATACAAGCGATCTGCGTTCCAACACACAGGGACGTGGTCAGTATACCATGGAACCCCATAGTTATCAGGAAGTTCCGAAGAATATCGCAGAAAAAATCATGTCTGACAGAAAAAAGTAAGAATTTTTTTGAAAAATTGATGATTTTTCCAAAAAAGACTTGCATTTTCTTTTGAAATCTGGTACAATAAGTGTGACACTTTTTGAAGTGAACACTCAGAATTTTATAATTGAGGAGGAACATTCCAATGGCAAAGGCTAAATTTGAAAGAAACAAGCCCCACGTAAACATCGGTACCATCGGTCACGTTGACCACGGTAAAACCACTCTGACTGCTGCTATCACAAAGACTCTGGCTATGAAGGGTCAGGCACAGTATGAGGCTTACGATATGATCGATAAGGCTCCGGAGGAGAGAGAGCGTGGTATCACAATTAACACCGCTCACGTTGAGTATGAGACAGACAAACGTCACTATGCACACGTTGACTGCCCCGGACATGCTGACTATGTAAAGAATATGATCACTGGTGCAGCTCAGATGGATGGCGCTATCCTGGTAGTTGCTGCTTCTGACGGTCCGATGGCTCAGACAAAGGAGCACATCCTGCTGGCTCGTCAGGTAGGTGTGCCGGCAATCGTTGTGTTCATGAACAAGGCAGACCAGGTAGACGATCCTGAGCTGCTGGAACTGGTTGAGATGGATATCCGTGAGACTTTGAGCGAGTACGAGTTCCCGGGTGATGATATTCCGATCATCACTGGTTCTGCTCTGGCTGCTCTGGAAGCTCCGGATGACCTTACAAACGAAGCTTACAAGCCTATTATTGAATTGATGAACGCTGTTGACGAGTATATTCCGACTCCTGAGCGTGACGATGCAAAGCCGTTCCTGATGCCGATCGAGGATACAATGACCATCTCTGGCCGTGGTACCGTTGTTACCGGCCGTGTAGAGCGCGGAAAGCTGAATGTGAACGAGCCTGTTGAGATCGTTGGTTTGTCTGACGAAAACCTGAACACCGTTGTTACCGGTCTGGAAATGTTCCGTAAGTCTCTGGACTTTGCAGAGGCTGGTGATAACGTTGGTGCACTGCTCCGTGGTATTACACGTGATCAGGTAGAGCGTGGTCAGGTACTGTGCAAGCCGGGTTCTATTCACCCGCACACCAAGTTCAAGGGTCAGGTTTATGTTCTGAAGAAGGAAGAGGGCGGCCGTCACACACCGTTCTTTAACAACTACAGACCGCAGTTCTATTTCAGAACAACAGATGTTACCGGTATTATCAGTTTGCCGGCTGATGTTGAAATGTGCACACCTGGCGATAACGTAGAGATGGACGTTGAACTGATCTCTCCGATCGCTATCGAAGAGGGTCTGCGTTTTGCTATCCGTGAGGGCGGCAGAACTGTAGGTTCCGGCGTTGTAACTGCTATCAACGAATAATTGATGCTTTCTGCCTGCGGGCAAATGCATGATGAGGGCGAGCCGTATACACCGGTTCGCCCTCAGTTTATCCAAAAACACATAGACCATACCAAACAACAACAAGAACGCCCTCCATCAAGCCGCATGGAGGGCGAATTTTTTGATGTGCATGGCAGAAAGAATCTGTTTGTGTGAGCGGCGATCTTGATGTGCGTCAGGCTTTTTTCTGATTTGGATGGAGGGAATTTCTTCCGAACAGTGGCAGGTATCTTTCACCACCACATTCCTCCTCCCTACAATTTCATCGCATTATTTTTCTGCCCCATTTTTCCCCACTGCGGAAAAAATGAGATTTTCTCTGTGAAATTGTAGAATGCGTACAAAAAGTGGAAAAAAATTCGGACATAATTCTACCGTTTTTTCTCTCTCAGAGCCTTGATTTTTCTAATCAGATAATGTATAATAGAAATATCAATTGTAGCGGTGAAAAGTGGAGACACAATGTTGCTTTGTGGGTAAATGTGTCGTGCCGCATTTTTGACGGAAAGGCGGCGAAGATCATTGGCTTCCCTTATGGGTACGTTTCATCATAATATCGATACCAAGGGTCGCCTGAATTTTCCCACCAAGCTCCGTGAGATCCTCGGATCATCTTTTTATGTGACCAAAAGTTTGGATCAGATATGTTTGACCGTGTATTCCCAGGAGGAATGGGATCGGCTTTCTGCAAAGATTGCATCTATTCCAGAGTCCAGGGGAGGTCAGGTAAAGCGCTGGCTTTTCTCCGGCGCTGGTGAACTTGTACCGGATAAGCAGGGACGTGTGCTTCTGCCTCAGGATCTGCGTGCCTTTGCCGGTTTGGAAAAGGACGTTGTGGTGATTGGCGCACATAACAAAGCTGAAATCTGGGACAAGTCCCGCTGGGAAGAAATGAATGCTTCCCTCAAGCCGGAAGATATGCGGGATGTTCTGACGGAAGCAGGCTTTTAGCAGGAGGCTGCGATGGAATTTGTGCATATTCCCGTGCTGCTTCAGGAGGTACTGGATGGATTACAGATTCAACCGGACGGCATCTATGCAGACGGAACGGTTGGCGGCGCTGGTCATTCCATTGAAATTGCAAAACAATTGACAGGGGGCGGTCGCCTTATTGGCTTTGACCGTGACCCAGATGCAGTGCGTGCCGCAACCCAGCGGCTGAAGGGATATCCTGCAACAGTGGTACACAGTAATTATGATAAAATGCAGTCGGTGCTTGCAAAAATGGGCATTTTTGCTGTAGATGGTGTGCTGCTGGATTTGGGTGTTTCTTCCTATCAATTGGACGAAGGCTCCCGAGGCTTTTCCTATCATGAGGATGCACCGTTGGACATGCGTATGAGTCGAATGGGTATGACAGCCGAGGAACTGGTGAATACGGCATCGGAACAGGAACTGTCTCGTATCTTATATACCTATGGGGAAGAAAGCTATGCCAGAAGTATTGCGCGGCGGATCGTGGAAGTGCGTCAAACGCAGCCCATTCACACCACGTTAGAATTGGCAGAGCTGATCAAAAGCAGCGTACCGGCAAAGGTTCGCCGGAGCAAAAATCCTTGCAAGAAATCATTTCAGGCAATTCGCATCGCCGTTAACGGCGAGTTTGAACATCTGGAAAAAGGATTGCAGGCGGCGTTTTCTGTACTGAAACCCGGAGGCCGGCTGGCTGTTATTACTTTTCATTCACTGGAAGACCGTATGGTCAAGAGGCAGTTTGCGGCTTGGTGTCAGGGGTGTATTTGTCCCCCGGATTTTCCGCAATGTGTCTGCGGCAGAACGCCTCAGGCGAAACTGATCTGTCGAAAGCCTATTACTGCATCCGATGCAGAACTTGTGCAAAATAGGCGCAGCCACAGTGCAAAGCTGCGTGTTCTGGAAAGGAGCTGCTGAGCAAATGAAACAAGATTTGGAGCAGACCCCGGCAGATAAGATTCCGTCAACGGGTATCTTTGTGTTTCGGTTTGATCCTTCCAGACAAGGCATAGCCTTTAAGATCGTTCTGGTCGGTGTGCTGGCACTTCTGCTGTTCAGTGTGGTGATCAACAGCTATGTGCAGCAGAATGAGATCTACAATGAGATCTCCGCTGCCACGTCTGAACTGAATATATTGCGCAGCGAGAATGTGCGGATGCAGACAGAGCTGGAGGGAAAAGCCTCCATCAGTAATATCAAAGAATATGCAGAGGATCGTCTGGGACTTCAGCAATTAGACAAATCCCAGATTCAGTATCTGCAAATCCAATTAGAAGATGAAGTTGTCATCGAAGACGGAGAACAGAATATCTTTGTGAAGATCAAACGAAAGTTTGAGGACATTGTGGCATATCTCAAGGGATAAGCCGCATAGAATGAGGATAGTGAAACGGAGATTCTCCCAACAATTATTATTGCTGCTATCGGCGATCGCATTTGCGAAAGATAGAAAAAAACGCCGTTAGTATATAGATACAAAAGAACTGAGCAATTATTCGGGTTCGGATGAGAGTATGCCTTTGTCGTGGTGACAAATGAGGCTATTGGACAGATAGCCATCTCACGCAGATGCTGCTTCGTCCAATACACGTGTATTTTGCGGCATGCGTCATGAACTGCCGCAAAATCGAATATTCCCGCCGGTATACGGCGGTTTAACAGGCGGGGTAATCATTGATGTTTCCCGCCTGCTTCTATTATATCGAAATATGTAGAAACAGGCGCCGAAAAAGGAGGAGCGGTATAATGGGATTGAAACGTAAATACAAGCATTATCCAGAAGATAAAGCACCGCTTTCTGCACCTTCTCGGATGCAGCGTCGTGCCAATATGGTGGTTCTTATTGTACTGGTGCTGTTTGGCTGTGCAGTAGCAGGCAATCTGTTCAAGGTGTCTGTGATGGAGAATGAGCGGTATGAGGCGCTGGCAAATAACTATCATTTTGGTACAATGACCCTGGACGCCAATCGGGGTGCCATCTACGATGCAGAGGGAACAGCCCTTGCGTGGAGTGCAACAGTCTATGATGTCTATATGGATCCCCAATTATTCCGGGAGCAGATGGAGGATATTGAGAAATCCAATGAGAAAAAAATCAGCGAATCTGGAGGAGAAGCTGCCAATATCGTGAATCTGGATCAGCTTCAGGAGTCCATTACGACTTTTTTATCCGAAAAGCTGGAGATCTCTGCCGCAGAGGTAGAAGAAGCGTTTCTGAAAGAGGGCAGATATTATGTGCTGCAAACTCAGGTGGAAAAGGATGTGGCAGACGAGCTGACGGCATATTTTGATCAGCTGAATCTCTCCTTTATTGGTACACAGGCGACCACACGACGGTATTATCCGCAGAATGAGCTTGCTGCGGCGGTGATCGGTTTTACCAACGGTGACGGCGACGGACAGTATGGTCTGGAATATCAGTATGATGACTATCTCTCCGGTGTAGACGGCAGAGTAATCTCTGCTCAGGCTGCCAACGGTGAAGAAATGCCCTATCGGTATTCGACAACTTATGATGCCGAGGATGGGGCTTCGCTGTATCTGACTCTGGATACCACCATGCAGTATTATCTGGAAAAGAGTCTGGGAGAGTTAGTGCAGCAATACGAGGTTAAGGATCGGGCAACGGGTATCATTATGAACCCAAAAACCGGCGAAATCTATGCCATGGCGACCTATCCTTCTTTTGATCTGAATAATCCTTCTGAGATATTTGATCCGGTAACTGCCAAGGAACTGGCAGAACTGCCGAAGGAGGAATACCGGGAAGCTTATTTGGAGGCACGGGAAAAGCAGTGGCGCAACAAGGCAATCGGTGAGATTAATCCTCCCGGTTCCACATTCAAGATCGTGACAACTGCCTCCGCTTTTGAAGAGGATTTGGTTGATCTGGATACAGACAGATTTTTCTGTCAGGGGTTTTTACAGGTAGTGGACGCAGAGATCGGTTGCTCCAAGAGAACCGGTCACGGTTCGCAGAACTTTACACAGGCACTGACCAATTCCTGCAACCCCGCCTTTATGGAGATCGGTCTGCGGCTGGGCGGCGAGCGTTTTTCCTATTATTTCAAGGGCTTTGGACTGACGGAACGAACCGGTATTGATCTGCCGGGCGAGGTTTCTGGTGTCTATGTCGAGTTGGAAAATATGAACAAGGTTGACCTGGCATCCAGTGCCTTCGGTCAGACCAATGAGCTGAGCACCTTAGAACTGATCACTGCTTATTCTGCAGCAATCAACGGCGGCAATCTGGTGACGCCTTATGTGGTCGATCACATTGTGGACTGCTATGGCAATACCGTGCTGCAAAACAGCGTAGAAGTCAAGCGGCAGGTGGTTTCAGAGGAAACCTCAAAGACGGTTCGGGAACAGCTGGAAGCGGTTGTCAATAACAATCCTTCTCACAATGTCTACATTCAGGGCTATCGCATCGGCGGCAAATCCGGTACGGCGGAGCTTCGTAATACGGCAATCGAAGATGACTATGTTTCGTCTTACTGCTGCTTTGCACCGGCAGATGATCCGGAAGTGATCATGTTGATTCAGGCGGATTATCCCAATCCGGAGATCGGCTACTACGGCTCTGATGTTGTTGTACCTTATGCCAGAGAGATCATGGAGAATATCCTGCCTCATCTGGGCTATTATCCGTCTTATACGGAAGAGGAATATGCGGAGATGAATGTTTCTGTTCCGCTGCTTCAGGATGCTTCTCTGAACAGTGCCAAGGCTTCTCTGGAAGAACTGGGACTGACCTATGAAATCGTGGGGGAGGGAACGGCTGTTAAGGCACAGTCGCCCACCACAGGTACGACGGTTGCAAAGGGCTGTAAGGTGATCCTGTATACCGAGGATAATATGACACGTGATCTGGTGAAGATGCCTGCACTCATCGGTATGACCCTGTCACAGGCAAATGAGACGCTATCTTACTATGGGCTGAATTATGCGGTAGTGGGTGCTTCAGCAAGCAGTTCGGGTGCACTGGTGCAGTATCAGTCTGTGGCTGAGGGAACACAGGTGCAGAAGGGCACTTCTGTGACATTGACATTGGTTGCCGGTGAGGTCAACGATTAGGGGGTGTTGACACGATCGCAGAGCGCTTGTCTGATAAGCCGCTTTTCCGCATTCCTGCGTTATTTTTCTTTGCCAGGCATAAAGTATGCCTGCGAAAAATCGGCTTGCCATCCAAGTATTTCAGATCATATCCAAAAATACCCCCGAGAATCTATCATAGAATTTCGATCACGTACTTGCAGATTTCGGTATGCTGCAAGGGGAAGGAATGAATGAGCATGCAGTTATACACATTGCTGGAACATGAGACAGAGACCGCTCTGCCGGATCAGGAAATCACCGGATTGACGGATGATTCCCGGAAGGTACAGCCGGGTATGATCTTTGCCTGCATCCGGGGAGAACGCTTTGACGGTCATACAGTGGCAGAAGAGGTCTTGAACAAGGGTGCTGCGGCTGTCATTGCGGATCACGATCTGGGGCTGGGAGACCGGCAGATCCTCACAGAGGATACCCGGGCATTATACGGTAAGCTCTGTGCAGCCTGGTTTGGACATCCGGAACGGAAGATGCACTTTATTGGTGTGACCGGAACCAACGGAAAAACCACCATCACCAATGTAATCAAGCACATTCTGACCAGAAGCGGCTATAAGGTGGGACTGATTGGTACGATACAGAATGAGATCGGTGACAAGATTATTCATACAGAGAATACGACCCCCTTTGTGTATGATCTCATGGCGCTGTATGCCCGGATGGCAGAGGAAGGCTGTGACTATGTAGTCATGGAGGTTTCTTCCTTTGGTCTGGTGCAGCAGCGGATCGGCGTGACTCATTTTGATGCTGCGGTATTTACCAATCTGACCCAGGATCATTTGGATTATCACGGTACCATGGAGAATTATTATCAGGCGAAAAAGCTGCTGTTTCATCGATGCGACTATGCTGTGATCAATATAGACGATGCTTATGGAAAAAGGCTTTATGAGGAGATCTCCTGTCCGAAAAAAACCTATAGCACTGAAGGACGGGGTGATTATTATGCGGATGCCATTAAGCTGAGAGCCGACGGCACAAGCTTCTGGTTGTGCTGCAATGATAAGTCCTTTCCTGTGAATCTTCAGCTCATTGGGATGTTCAACGTTTCCAACGCATTGGCGGCTTTGGCTGTCTGCTGTACAAGGAAGCTGCCGCTGAAACAGATCCTTTCCGCATTGGAAACCTGCAGCGGTGTCCGGGGCAGATGTGAAGTGATTCCTACCGGGAGAGATTTTACCGTGATCTGTGACTATGCCCATACGCCGGATGCGATAGAAAATATTCTTCGCAGTGTCAAGGAGTACACCAAAGGAAGACTGATTTGTCTCTTTGGCTGCGGCGGCAACCGAGACAATACTAAGCGTCCGAAAATGGCGAAAGCTGCGGCGAAATACGCCGATTTGCTGATCGTCACTTCGGATAATCCCAGAGATGAAGACCCCGAGGCAATCATTGCAGAAATTTTGACGGGTTTGACAGACCGTGATGTGCCTTATGAGGTGGTTGTAGACCGGAAGGAAGCCATTCTGCGTAGTATGCAATTGGCACAGCCGGAGGATGTGATCGTTCTTGCCGGAAAGGGGCATGAGGATTATCAGATCCTCAGCGGCGGTTTGCATATTCATATGGATGAACGGGAGATTGTGAGAGAATGTCTGCCCCACGTGCCGGAGCGGTAGTGCCAGCACACCATAGAGACAAAACAGGTTTTTAATCGGAGGAGTTTTTAGATGGAAGCATTTATGCTGTCAGAATTGGGAGACGTGCTGGACTGTGAGATACCGCTGGAAGCAAGGATCTCTTGTGTCAGCACAGATACACGGGATTTGCCGGAGGGCTGTTTGTTTCTGGCGCTTCGGGGAGAACGCTTTGACGGACATGATTTTGTGCCGGAAGCGATTGGTGCAGGGGCAGTTGCTGCTGTGACAGATCATCCCATTGAAGGATGTCCTTGTCTGGTGACAGAGAATACAGCACTTGCACTTTTGAAAATCGGCGCGTTTTACCGGAAGAAATTCCAGCCCTTTCTGGTGGGGATTACTGGCAGCGTAGGAAAAACCACTACAAAGGAAATGATCGCCTGTGTGTTGGAATCGGCGTTTGTTACCCTGAAAACCCAGGGCAACCTGAACAATGAGATCGGCTTACCCAAAACGCTTATGAGACTGGACCGCAGCCATGAGGCTGCGGTCATTGAAATGGGCATGTCCCACTTTGGAGAGATCAGCCGGCTTTCTTCAACAGCACAGCCCACAGTCGGCGTCATCACCAATATCGGATATTCCCATATCGAGAATTTGAAATCTCAGGAAGGTATCTTACAGGCAAAGCTGGAGATCTTAGACGGCATGACGGCAGATGCGCCTTTGGTGGTCAATGGGGATGATAAACTCCTGGCACCGCTGAAGGGTTCCCTAAAGCGAAAGGTTCTCACCTATGGCATACATACGGATGCTGCAGATATCCGGGCAGTGGAAATCGTGCACCGTGCAGAAAAAACGGACTTTTCCGTTCTGACACAGGATGGAAAAGCTTATCCGGTGACATTGCCCTGTGCCGGTGACCACAATATTATGAATGCGCTGGCAGCATTTTGTGTGGGACAGCTTGCCGGTATTGCACCGGAACAGATCTGTGCCGCACTGGAACGATATCATACAGTGGGATTGCGGCAGAATATTTTACGCCGGGGTGCATATACCATCATTGCAGACTGTTATAATGCCAGTCCGGATTCTATGCGTGCTTCGCTGAATGTGCTGAAAGAAATGCCTTGCAGCGGCAGACGGATCGCTGTGCTGGGAGATATGCTGGAGTTGGGTGCAATGTCGGGACGGCTTCATGCCATGGTGGGGAATATGGTTTCTGCATCGGGCGTGGATATGCTGTTCTGCTATGGGAAGGAATCATCAGAGCATCTTGCACCGGCGGCTGCTCCTGTAAAGGCAGCGGCATTTCTGGATCAGGTGCAGCTTTGTGAAGCGGTGAAAGCGTATCTCCGACCGAAAGATATTCTGTTGTTTAAGGCGAGCCGCGGAATGCATCTGGAGGAATGTATGGAGATAATTTTCGGACAGGAGGAATGAGTCACATGCCGTTCTGGATCAACATAGCTGTAGGATTGCTGGCATTTGCAGTGGCAGCCTTTGGCGGAAAAATTTTGTTGCCCTGGCTGCATAAGCTAAAATTCGGGCAGCCCATCAAAGTAGAATTCGGACCGAAATGGCACGCAAACAAACAGGGTACACCCACTATGGGCGGTATTCTGTTTATGGTAGGAAGTATGGTTGCTGCAGCGGCGGGTTATGCCGTATACCGGTTTGTCAAGGTGACCGATGTCACATCACTGCTGGTGGATCGGGAAGCATTGCAGGTGCTGAGTTGTCTGCTGTTTTGTCTGCTGTTTGGCATCATCGGCTTTATTGATGATTTTGCCAAGGTGGCAAAGAAGCAGAACGAGGGATTAAAGCCCATGCAGAAGATCGTTTTGCAAGTTGTGGCAGCGATACTCTGGCTGGCAGCCATGTATTTTCTGGGAGATACCAGTACGGTGATCGGACTGGGTTTTGTGGATCTGGATATCAAGTGGTTCTATTATCCGCTGATGGTGCTGGTGATTTTGTATCTGACCAATGCAGTCAATCTCACGGACGGTGTAGACGGCCTTTGCGGAACAGTGACGCTGGTCTCCATGCTGCTGCTGACGCTGATTTGCAGCAAGCTTCATATGGAAACATATACCCTTTTCACTACAGCATTGGCAGGCGGCTGTCTGGGCTTTTTGGTGTGGAATCTTCATCCGGCAAAATGCTTTATGGGAGATACCGGTTCTATGTATTTGGGTGCTTCCGTTGCGGCAGTCGGTCTGGCAACTCATGAGCATCTGACCATGATTCTCGTGGCGCTGGTGTATATCCTGGAGGCACTGTCTGTGATGATCCAGGTGACATATTTCAAATATACCAAGAAAAAAACCGGCGAAGGCAGAAGAATTTTTAAGATGACACCCATTCATCATCATTTTGAGATGAGCGGTTTCAGTGAATACAAAATTGTCATTACATTTTCACTGTTCGGGCTGATCACCGGAATTCTCGGATTTTTACTGGTATTCATATAGGATGGGACATCCCACGAAGGAAAGGAGGCTGCATATGGCAGAGGTGACTGCAAAAACAGCAAAAAAGAAGCATCGGTTTAATCTACCCCTGTGGCAGAGAGATATCCGGTACGGCGAAGTGGACATTGCATTTTTTCTGATCGTCATTGCGCTGCTGGTTATCGGTATTATCATGATGTTTTCTGCCAGTTACGCATGGGCAATCGCCAAAGGTGAAGCAGGCACATTTTATGCATACAATCAAATCAAAAATGCCATTTTAGGGCTGGTCATCATGTGCGTTCTCTGTGCAGTGGATTATCATATATTCCAGAAGCCGTTGATTGCGATCTGCGCCTATGTGATACCTGTCATACTGTTGATAATGGTTTTTATACCGGGCATTGGCTTTACAGAAAAGGGTGCAACCCGATGGATTGTCATTGGCAGCTTTAACTTTCAGCCCTCGGAACTGATGAAGATCGGCATTGTCATTTTCTTTGCCTATGTGATTGATAAGAATTATGATAACATGCGTTTCTTCTTGAAGGGCACGCTGCCGCTGCTTCTTGCTATGGCGCTGGTGGCTGCACTTCTGATCAAAGAACCGCATCTTTCTGCAACAGTCATTGTGGCATGTCTCTGTATTATTCTGATTTTTGTAGGCGGTGCAAGTCTGAAGCAGCTGTTTATCGTTGGTCTGATTGCAATGGCTGCCGCTGCTTTGATCGGATTTCTGATGATGGACAGCTATGACTATATTGGAAAGCGTCTCCAATCCTGGCGGGATCCCTTTTCCGATAGCCTGAATGACACCTGGCAGACATGTCAGTCTCTCATTGCCATCGGCTCAGGCGGATTTTTCGGACTGGGGCTGGGGGAATCCCGGCAGAAATATCTGTACCTCCCGGAAACACAGAACGACTTTGTATTTTCCATTGTTTGTGAGGAACTGGGCTTTGTGGGGGCACTGACGGTAGTGCTGCTGTTTATTCTTCTGGTGATCCGAGGATTTCATATTGCTTCCTGCGCCAGAGATAAATTCGGTATGCTGGTTGCCATCGGTCTGACGACACATATCGGATTACAGGCATTTCTGAATATTGCGGTTGTCAGCAATCTGATTCCAAATACCGGTATCAGTCTGCCTTTTTTTAGCTACGGCGGAACGGCATTGATTCTGCAATTGGCAGAAATGGGGATTGTTCTAAATATCTCCCGGACACGGTATCGTGTGAAAGGAAAAGTGACAACGGATACGGTCGGCTCTCGGCAGCAAACAGGGGAAATAGGATAAGAATCTATCTTCACAAGAAGATGCATACGCATTTTTCCGATGGATTTCTGATGAGGGCAGATTCTAAGAATGGAGGCTTTTCTGTGAAAGTATTATTAGCAGGAGGCGGCACAGGCGGGCATATCAATCCGGCATTGGCAATCGCTTCGATTATTCGGGAGCATCAGCCGGATGCAGAGTTTCTATTTGTGGGAACGCCGAATGGTATGGAGGCGAAGCTTGTGCCCCAGGCGGGCTACCGGATGGAAACCATGCATGTAGCAGGCTTTCAGCGAAAGCTGAACCTGAAAAATATCAAACGAAACATTCAGGCAGTATATTATCTTGCTGGCTCTCAGCCCAGAGCAAAGAAGATCTTGAAGGAGTTCCAGCCGGATATTGCCATTGGTACAGGGGGCTATGTGGCAGGACCAATCCTGCATGCAGCGGCAAAAATGGGCATTCCCTGCGCCATTCATGAGCAGAATGCTTTTCCTGGTGTGACCAATAAGATGCTTTCCAAAGAGGTCAGCCATGTAATGCTGACAGTGGAAAAAGCGTTGGATTTTTTGCATCCCCAGTGTCCGTACACCGTGACTGGTCTGCCGGTGCGGGGAGGAATGTCAAAGCCGGATAAGGCGGTAGCACGAAAAAAGCTTGGTTTTGATGACAGAATGTGTATTTTGTCCTTCGGCGGCAGTCTGGGTGCAGGCTGTATCAATGAGGCAATGGCAGAGCTGATTCCGTGGCATGTGAAAAACGGTTTGGATATCAACCACATTCACGGTTACGGCGGTATGGGAAAGGACAGCTTTCCGCAGGCGATGGAAAAAGCCGGCATTCCGCTAAACAGCGACCGGCTGAGGATCACAGAATATATCCATGATATGGATATCTGTCTGGCGGCAGCCGATCTGGTGATCTGCCGTTCCGGTGCATCCACATTGGCAGAATTGGAAGCGGTTGGCAGAGGGTCGATCCTAATACCCTCACCCATTGTCACCGGCAATCATCAGTTACATAATGCCAATGTGCTGGGGGATGCCGGTGCAGCAATTGTCATAGAACAAAAGGATGCCTCGCCTCAGCGGATCATTCAGGAAGTAGAGCGCTTGTACAATAACCCTGCCGAACTGACAAACATGTCCCATCAGGCAAAATCTCTCGAGATATCCGATATCAATGAACGTATCTGGAAGGTGATCGCTTCTTTGTTGGTATAAGTCGTTCCGCCTAAGAACCAACCCGGCGGATTTCGCATACACTGAGAATAAAAACGAGGTGATGCGGATTGCAGAAGCTGATAATTGACGGCGGCGTACCCTTGGAAGGCGAGATTTTACTACATGGCGCAAAAAACAGCGCACTTCCCATTCTGGCAGGTACGCTGCTTTGTCATGGTGAAACCATATTGAAAAACTGCCCTCGGCTGACGGATGTATTTGCAGCCTGTCGCATCTTGACACATCTGGGCGGCAGATGCGCTATCCAGGAGCATGCGGTGACCGTGTCTGTCCCTGAATTGCGGTCAGATACCATTCCCGAAAACCTGATGCAGGAGATGCGGTCGTCCATTATATTTTTAGGCGCTGTGCTGGGACGGGCGGGTACATGTCATGTTTCTTATCCCGGGGGCTGTGAGCTTGGACCACGCCCAATTGATATGCACTTGGAAGCCTTGCGGCAGATGGGTGCAGTGTTTACGATCAGCGGTGGTCAGTTAGAGGCAGCCGCGCCGAAGGGGCTGCACGGTGCAGAAATTCATCTGCCCTTTCCTTCTGTGGGAGCAACAGAAAATGTCATGCTGGCGGCTGTGCTGGCAAAGGGAAGGACAACATTGCACAATGCGGCAAGAGAGCCGGAGATCTGCGATCTGGCTGGTTTTCTCCGGAGTTGCGGTGCAAATTTGTCCGGTGACGGTGAAGGAACAATTGTCATTGAAGGCGTCAAAGTGCTGCATGGCTGTACCTATGCCATTATGCCGGATCGCATTGCCGGCATCACATATCTCAGTGCGGGAGCGATCACCGGCGGAACCATCTGCCTTCGGGGCACAAGCGGTGAACCCATGCAGAATGTGCTGCCGGTGCTTCGCCAGGCGGGCTGCCGGATTTATGAGGAAACAGATTGTGTACATCTGATGGCACCCCGGAGATTAAAGGCAGTGCCCTTTTTGCAGACCATGCCTCACCCGGGATTTCCGACAGATGTCCAGGCGATTCTGATGGCAATGTTCTCCGTGGCGGATGGTGTAACAGTGTTTGAGGAAAATATCTTCGAGAACCGTTACCGCCACGTCGATGCCCTGGTGAAGATGGGCGCAAAGATTCGTGTTTCCGGCAGGATCGCTGTGGTAAGAGGCGTGCGGTTCCTCAGCGGCGCTTCGGTGACGGCAACGGATCTGAGAGGCGGTGCCGCAATGGTGCTGGCTGGTCTGGCAGCCCAGGGAACAACAGAAATACGGCAAATTGCCCATATTGATCGAGGCTATGAAGCCATAGAGCAGACGTTTCAAAAGTTGGGGGCAAGCATACGCCGGGAGAATTGACGGCAATGCAGCCAGAAGGATGGAGGAACAGCAATGCAGATGCAGGATGTGGAAAAAACCGGAATTCAGCACAATGCAAATAACCGGCGGATGCGCCGGCGAAACCGTATGCATTCGCTATATGGTTTGGTGGTAACGGCACTGGTGGTTTGCATTGGCATTGCCCTATCCAGAACTGTGTTTTTTAACATACAAACCATTGAGATTGCCGGAAGCGCACCTCAGTATACGGCTGAGGATATTGCAAAGGCTTCCGGTGTACATACCGGGGACAATATGATGCGCCTGAACCGGGAGGAAACAGAGGAAAACGTCCTGAACCAGCTGGTTTTTGTGGACGGGGTAACGGTGAAAAAATCATTTCCCGACAAACTGGTGATCACAGTGACGCCCAGCAATGCTTCTTATAATATTGTGGACGAAAACGGCACGTTACAGATCAGTGCCATTGGAAAGATTTTACGGAACAGCCCGGAAATGAACGACGATCTACCCGTCGTCACTGGATATCATCCGGAGACACGGGAAGCGGGAGATATGCTTGTCTCAAAAGACCCGCAGAAGGATCAGATCTTTCAGTCACTGAAAAAGATCATGGCAGAAGATCTGGAATATCCCATCACTTCCATTGATCTGGAAGATAAATATGAAATTGTGCTCACTTTTGACGGACGTATTCGTTTTGCCATGGGAAACTGGAGCGATATGGCATATAAGATCACGCTGGCACAGACGGTGATGGGTCAGCTGGCAGAGGATAAGACTGGCTATCTGTATATGATCGGAGACAATCAATGCTCCTATCGGGACAAGGATGCCGTGGAATTGCAGACGACCCTTCCGATAGTGACCATTGCCACCGATGAAAATGGTGATCCGATAGCGGAGACGGACGAAAGCGGCAATCCGATTTCTACTACCACAGAAACCGTTTCTGTGGAGAATGACTGGCAGTAAAAGCCTGTATCGGACAAGTTGTTAAAATATAGTCAATATTATAAAAAATAGGTGATTTTGCCGGAAAAAACTTGTCATAAAATGAAAAATAAATTTATTTTCAAAAAAGACTTGCAATGTTGGCTGAAATGTGGTAAGATAATAAGTGTATTTTCAGAGATTCCGGTTTATGCCTGCGATATAGAGGCTTGAGACACGAATATGGATAGAAGTACCTGTAGGAGGAAACAAGAAATGGCAGATTTTATCTACGAAGATGCATTTGACCCCGATGTAAATATCAAGGTGATTGGTGTCGGCGGCGGCGGCGGTAATGCCCTGAACTGTATGGCATCTTCTGATGTCAATGATATTGAGTATATTGCGATCAACACGGATGCAAAAGCATTGAATAATTCCAAAGCAACCACAAAGATCCAGATTGGCGCAAAGCTGACCAAGGGGCGTGGTGCCGGCAATAGACCGGGCGTTGGTCAACAAAGTGCTGAGGAAAACAAAGATGAGATCGAGGCTGCACTGAAGGGTGCAGACATGGTGTTTATCACTGCTGGTATGGGCGGCGGTACAGGCACAGGTGCTGCTCCGGTAGTAGCCCGGTTGGCACAAGAAGCAGGTATTCTGACAGTTGCCGTTGTGACAAAGCCCTTTGCTTTTGAGCGGGAACAGAAAATGAACCAGGCTGAAAAAGGCATCGAACAGCTGCGTCAGTATGTAGACTCCCTGATTGTGATTCCCAATGAAAAGCTGCTGGAGGGTCTGGACAAGCCTTTGACGATGCGGGAATCCTTTGCACTGGCAGATGATGTGCTGAAAACCGGTGTCAAGAGTATTTCTGACTTGATTGTGGAAGAGGGCTATATCAATCTGGATTTCGCAGATGTTTCTACCATTATGAAGGGCGCTGGCTATGCGCATATGGCGATTGGTCACGGATCCGGCAAGGACAAGGCAAAGGAAGCTGCAAATGCAGTTATCGCAAGTCCGCTGCTGGAAACCTCGATTGCTGGTGCAAAGCGACTGCTCATCAATATTGCTATGAGTGAGGATATCTTGTCTACGGATGTGGATAATGCAACCAAGATGATCACAGACAAGGCTGCCGATAATGTGGAATTCATCTTCGGTACTTCTTTCAAGGAAGACATGCAGGATGAGATGACCATTACAGTGATTGCAGCAGGTTTTGATATTGACGATGATGCATCTGAGGCAGGGGAGAAAGCTTCGACGGAAGAGCCCATCCAGGTGGACAATCCCCTGATTCAGGACGTAAAGGTCAGCGGCGGCAAACCGTCTGCTCCGGTACAGCCTCAGGCACAGCCGAGAAGCAGTGCAATGGATGACGATTTGACAGCTATTTTTAATATTCTGGATCGCCATTGAGTTTTTGTGGGATATTCTGTCCGGTACAGTTTTGTGCCGGGCATTTTTTGTGGGCTTTCGGCAGTTTGTGCAATATGCTGAAATCAACTCTTAAAAAACTGGAAATAATCACAGTTTTGTGACGAATGACCCGATTTCAGGAGTAATGATATTGACATTCTGGTGTTTTTTCGATATAATATAGGAGTGCAGACAACCTGTCTTGCACATTCTGAGCAACAGCAAACTGAACAATTTCACGGATTGATAGGGGAATATATGGTGAAGCTGGTACCTTTTGAACAATTACCGGATGAGGAACTTGTTCTTCTGGCTCGGCAGAATCGACAGGCAATGGAGATCCTGATAATACGGTATACAAACGTAGTTTGGAATCGGGTGCGTCCGTATCAGGACAGATCCGATGCCGAGGATCTTGCGCAGGAAGGCTTTTTGGGGCTGATCTCTGCGGCGTGCCGGTACGAAAATTTACGGGGTGTTCCTTTTTCAGCCTATGCGGGAAAATGCATTACCAACAGTATTATATCTGCATTGCGGAAAAATCGGAATTTGCCGTTACCTGTAGGCACATATACCATGCCGCTTTTATCAGACGTACAGGATTCGGCAGCATCACCTGACTCTGTGGTGCAGAGTCGGACGGCTGTCTCCTGGATGATCTGTACGATGGTGAATTGCCTATCCCAACGGGAATATCAGGTTTGCATGCTGATTTCCACAGGCGCTACCTATGCACAGACGGCGACTGCTTTGGGCATTTCTGTGAAATCAGTGGACAACGCATTACAACGAATCCGCCGGAAGCTCCGGGCAGAGGCGGAAAAGGTTGGTGCGGCAGTGTGATTGCATCAGAGATTCTGAATGATTTGCCGGGAAATGTCCGGCACGAGGAGCAAAAGCTGTATTCCTCGGGAAAGGTAAGGTTATACAATGTACGAAGACAAGACTTTGGTTTGTAAGGACTGCGGTGCTGAGTTTACTTTCACTGCGGGCGAGCAGGAATTTTATGCCGAAAAAGGATTTGTCAATGAGCCGAAGCGTTGCAAGGCTTGCCGTGATGCAAAGCGTGGCAGCCGTTCTGGCGGCGAAGTGGAATATTTTACAGCAGTCTGCGATTCCTGCGGCGGTGAGGCGAGAGTGAAGTTCCAGCCTCGTGAGGGCCGTCCCGTGTATTGCAGCGAATGTTTTGCAAAGATGAGGGGCGAAGCGTAAAATGCCCTTTTGTTCCGCTTGACAGCTTAGCTTTGCATAGCTGCCGGCGACACAGCGCTGCGCTGGTCTTTGTCTGTATAGTTTCGCATGTTTTCGGGCATGCTGATTTTGCAAGCTGTATGGATACAGCGAAACAGACAGGAGGTGTTAGAATATGGCTACCATTACAAAAGATACCATCATTGGTGATATTCTTGACATTGCGCCGCAGACAGCACCGCTGTTTATGGCGATCGGTATGCACTGCCTGGGCTGCCCGGCTTCCCGTGGAGAGACCGTAGAAGAAGCCTGTATGGTGCATGGCATTGATCCGGATGAGCTGCTGGAAGAGCTAAACAAGCAAATCGCAGCTGATGACGTAAAGTAAGAATCTGTTTCATGGGTTCTGATCAATTGAATTGCTCCCCCTTACATTCGCCCGGAACAGACGGTGAATGTGCGGCGGAGCATTTTATTTGGTTCTTTCTGTCGTTGACTGGTTGGTAAAATAAATTGGCATGACATGGCAGTCCTTGCAATTGAGCCGATTCAGCCCGTTACCATGCCAGGCAGCTTTGATATCGAAAATATTCTGCGAAATGCAGGCAGTGTTTGCAGAGGTTTTGGGCTTTGCACAAATTTTTCTTTGCCGGATTCAAACAGAAGAGTAAAGTTCTGGTGGGATGGGAAGCATATCCGATCATGAAACACACCTAAAATAATGAATGATGGTATTTGTGATATCATTTACATATAGACATTTAGACATGATTATCATCATTTTTTATTTTTAGAGGAATACCTTTGAAAAAAGTCCGGTTTTTGGTTTTTTTAGGAGATGATATTATGCTGGCAAAGCGTCTTGCTGCCTGTGCATCTTTGGTGACGCAGGGTGGCATGGTTTGTGATGTGGGAACGGATCATGCTTATCTGGCAGCATTTTTGCTGCAAAAGAATATTTGTACGCGGGTAATTGCAACGGATATTCACAAAGGACCGCTGGAGGCTGCTCGTAGGACGCTGACAGAAGCCGGTGTGCTGGAACGGGCGGAATTGCTGCTTTGTGACGGATTGCAGGCTGTTCAGCCGGAGGGGATCACCGATGTGGTGATTGCCGGTATGGGCGGCGAAACCATCATACATATTTTGGAAAACTGTCCTTGGAAAAAGCAGGTAAAACTGATCTTACAGCCTATGACCAGAGCGCCATTGCTTCGGCAATGGTTGGCAGAAAACAATTTTGGTGGATGGCAGGAAATCGTGGTAAAAGAGGGCGAACGGTTTTATCAGATTTTCTTGGCAGTCTACACTGGTACGACTGCTGTCCTGTCTGATTTGGAGCGGGAAGTGGGATTCCTCCCTGTCGGAAATCCCGAAATACAGTCATATGCCAAAAGAAAGCTGGAACGATTTCGGATTGTGGCACAGCAGCTTTCTGCCGGAGAGAATCCGGAATTTCAGAAATGGAAGAAACTGGCAGATGCATTAGAAGAAAAGTTGGAGGAGATAACAAATGCTGACAGTGAATAAAATTTATCAGGTCATCAATGATCTTGCACCATTTTCCTCTCAGGAATCCTGGGACAATTCGGGATTGCTGGTTGGGGATGGGGATATGCCTGCCAAGCGGATTCTGACGGCGCTGGATATCTCCATGGAAGTCATTGAAGAGGCGGAACGGTTCGGTGCACAGCTGATCGTGGCACATCATCCGGTGATCTTTTCACCGTTGAAATCTCTTTCCCGAAAAGAACCAGTGTACCAGTTGGCTGCAAAAGGCATTGCTGCTATTTGTGTGCACACACCTTTGGACATAGCTCCGGCAGGGTTGAATGTCTATGCACATGATTTGTTAAAGAAACGGCTGTCTCTGGAGGATGTGCCTTCTGTGTTAGAACCATCCTGGACAGATGGCAGAGGCTTTGGATGGATGGATAACAGCCGGATAGAATGGACAATAGAGGCGTTGGCAGAGCAGCTGAGAGAAGCTTTTGACTGTGATGGTGTGCGCTATTCCAGGACATCGAAAAAACTGCGGCGGATGGCGTTTTGTTCTGGATCTGCTGCTTCTATACTGGAACTGGCAGTGGCAAAGGGCTGTGATGTACTGATTACCGGAGATATCAAGCATGACCGCTGGTATGCGGCGGAATATGCCGGGCTGGCGCTCATAGACTGCGGACATTTTCAAACGGAACAGTTTGCTGCGAAAATTTTGGCAGAGCATATTCAGGCGGCAGTTCCAGAAGCAGTTGTGCGGGCTTTTTCGGGTAAAGCGCCGGCGGTTTGTTTCATGGGGGGTGACACGCCATGAGCGTCTGGAAGTGCCCGGTCTGTGATGCACCCATGCAGCGCCGTGACCGGTGTTGGAGCTGTGCCAAGGGGCATAGCTTTGACATGGCAAAAAGCGGCTATGTGAATCTGTTGCCGGCGAATCGGAAGCACACCAAGAATCCGGGGGATAATGCCGTGATGATGCGTGCCAGAAAGAGCTTTTTGGACAAAGGACACTATGCACCTCTGCGTGATGCTCTGGAGCGGGCTGTCCTGCGGTACGGCAGGCCGGGAGGTGTCTTGCTGGATGCAGGTTGCGGCGAAGGATATTATACCGCAGGGATTTTTGATACACTGGAACAAGCCAGACTGCCTATGCAGATCTACGGCGTGGATATCTCCAAGAGTGCCGCAGATGCAGCAGCAAAACGTTGTCCTGAAGGACATTTTTCTGTGGGAAGCGTCTATCATCTGCCAGTGTCTGATCAATGCTGCGATGTACTCATGACGATTTTTGCGCCATACTGCGGCACAGAATTTCACCGGGTGCTGAAAAAAAACGGTGTGATGCTCATGGTAATCCCTGGGCAACAGCATCTTTGGGGCTTGAAAGAGGCAATTTATGATGTGCCTTATCCCAATGCCGTCCGGGATTATGCTCTGGAGGGCTTTGAACTGATCCAGGCGGAATATGTGGACAGTTGGCTAAAGCTTAGTGAGCCGGAGGATATCCAGAATCTGTTTCAGATGACGCCCTATTACTATAAGACAGGACGGGAAGAACATGCTCGTTTGGCAGGGTTGAAAAGCTTGTCTACACAGATCTCTTTTGAGATTTTGCAGTACCGTGTGACAAAATCTCTGATATAGGCATCCCTATGCGAACCGAATAAAAGATGTGTATTGCAAAAACAGAAGCCGACTGCTTCTCATACGGAAACGTGAACAAAGAAAGGAAAATGACATGGCATTAGACGGCGCTTATCTGCACATCATCCGGCAGGAGTTGTTAACTCTTGTGGATGCACGCATTGAAAAAATTCACCAACCCACCCGAGAGGAGCTGATCCTGGCGTTTCGTTCCCGCAGCACCAGTGCAAAGATTCTACTCTCCTGTGCCGCAGATCGGGCAAGAGTACATCTGACTCAGATTGCTGTGGAAAATCCTAAAACACCGCCCATGTTCTGTATGCTTCTACGAAAGCGGCTGGGAAACGGCAAACTGCTGAATATCCGGCAGGACGGTCTGGAACGTGTGCTATATTTTGATTTTTCCTGTGTCAATGAATTGGGAGATGTGGTACAGCTGACTCTGGCATGTGAGATCATGGGGCGATATTCTAACATCATTCTCATCGATGAAAATGGCAAGGTTATTGACAGTATGAAGCGTGTGGATGCCACCATGTCCAGCAAGCGGCTGGTTCTTCCAGGAATGCCCTATGGTAATCCGCCCCGGGATGAGCGGCTGAATTTTCTCACGGCTTCTGATGCAGAGATCTGTGCCGGGGTAACGGCAAAGACAGGGGAACTGTCTAAGACGCTGTTACAGGTCTTTGAGGGGGTCTCTCCGGTACTTGCCCGGGAATGGTCGTATTACACCGGTCAGGGGCAGCCGTGTCGCTCAGAGACGCTGACAGGGGATCAGAAAGACCGCCTGTGCTTTGCTCTCCGGCGCACCCGAGAACGCATTTTACAGAACAACACAGTGTTTACCATCGTCAGCACACGAGAGGGTCAGCCTAAGGATTTTTCCTTTCTGCCCCTGCACCAGTACGGTTCGCTGATGGTGACAAAAGAGCTGCCCTCTGCCAGTGTACTACTGGATGAATTCTTTGCCAGCCGCGACCGCTCTGCCCGGTTGAAACAGCGAGCCAATGATTTGTTTCACCTGCTGCTTCATGCCACAGAGCGCATTCAGCGGAGAATGGTTTCTCAGTCTGAAGAACTGGAAGCTTGCGGAAAAAAGGAGGATTTCCGCCGGAAGGCGGATCTGATTTCAGCCAATCTGTATCGCCTAAAAAAGGGAGATACAGAAGTATGGTTAGAGGATTTCTACCAGCCGGAATGTCCCACGGTTTCTATTCCATTGGACGAACGTCTAACACCGCCTCAGAATGCGCAGAAATATTATCAGGCGTATAAAAAAGCCTGCACGGCGGAGAAAATTCTCACAGAGCAGATTGCCAAGGGCAGGGAAGAACTGGCATACCTGGACAGTGTACTGGATGTGTTGAGCCGTGCGGAAACAGAAAACGATCTGGAACAACTGCGGCAGGAACTGGCAGAGCAGGGCTATCTGCGGATGCAGAACCGGAAAGGAAAACCGGTGAAAGCATTGCCTCCGATGGAATTTACCGCATCAGACGGCAAACGGCTTTTGGTGGGGCGCAACAATCGCCAAAATGATCAGCTGACCCTGAAAATTGCCAATAAAAATGATATCTGGCTGCATACGCAGAATATCCCCGGTTCTCATGTGATACTGGAGACAGGCGGCAAAGAACCCTCGCAGGAAATTCTGGAGGAAGCAGCCGCACTGGCAGCGTATCATAGTAAGGCAAGAGATTCCGCACAAGTGCCGGTGGATTATTGTCCGGTGCGTTATGTGAAAAAACCAGCTGGAGCAAAGCCGGGTATGGTGATCTTTTCGAATCAGCATACTCTGTATGTGACGCCGAAGCCGTTGTAACACTACTTCTCCAAAATCCGATAGAACATCGGATTTTGGAGGAACGCCTGCTGTGCAGGCATCAATCGGCTTTGTCGACCCTCGTTAAAATCTGCTTGAAAATCCGTGCGCATTTCTGATGAAGGCACGTCTAAATTGAGGAGTGAAAATGCATTTGATTCGATTGGGAGAACCCTTTTTTCACCGTGACTGTTTAGAGGTTGCACCGGATCTTGTGGGAAAACTGCTTTTGCGGCGGCTTGCTGATGGAACGATTCTACAGGAACGCATTGCAGAAACCGAAGCGTATCGGGGGCAGGAAGATCTGGCGTGTCATGCCTCCAAAGGAAGAACGCCCCGCACGGAGCTGTTATTTGGGAAAAGCGGTGTGGTCTATGTGTATCTCTGCTATGGAATGCATTGGCTGATGAATGTGGTCACCGGCGAACCCGGGCAGCCACAGGGAGTTCTGTTTCGTGCCGGTGAAGTGCATGATGGTCCGGCAAAGCTGACAAAATATTTGCAAGTGGACAAGAGGTTCAACGGTGACAGTTTTGTGACCTGTCCGGATCTCTGGATTGCCGACGACGGATTTCGCCCTGTGCTGCGTACCGATGTGCGGGTAGGGATTGACTATGCCGGGGAGTATTGGAAGAATATGCCTTGGAGATGGATCATAGAGAATAAAAAATAGAGCGTGTTCGCTGATGGGAACACACTCTGATATCGCAAGGAAAAGCGGCAGTGCATGACTTTCATACACTGCCGCTGTTGTTTTCTTTAGAAAAAAGATTTTTCGGAATTATTCCTCGTCCGCATCATATTCGTCCTGATCCTCGCTGTCTTCCAGCAGAGCACGCATGGAGATGGAAATGCGCTTGTTCTCAATATCCACATCAATGATGCGAACGTCTACCGTATCGCCCACAGAAACGATGTCCTTGACATTCTCAACGCGCTTGTCAGCCAGCTGAGAAATGTGAATCAGACCGTCTACACCGTCGATGATCTGTGCAAATGCGCCGAAAGGTGTGATGGAAACAATGGTTACCGGAATTACATCACCAACGCTGTAATTTGCCTTAAACTTTTCCCAAGGATTGTCTTCGGGTTTCTTGTAGCCCAGGGAGATACGGTTGTTTTCCTGATCCAGTTCCTTGATGTAAACCTCAATATAGTCGCCCACATTGACAACCTCGCTGGGATGTTTGATGCGCTTCCAGGATAACTCGGAAATGTGAACCATGCCATCAATACCGCCCAAGTCGACAAATGCACCGTAGCTGGTCAGGGACTTGACTTCACCCTTGTATACCTTACCTACTTCTGCAGTAGCCCAAAACGCTTCCTTTGCAGCATCCTTTTCTGCACGCAGAACAGCCTTAATGGAGCCGACAGCTCTCTTTCTATGTTCGTTTACCTCAAGAATGGTGAATCGCTGCTTGGTTTTGACGATGGAATCCATTTCGGAACCACGGGGCAGACCGCTCTGGGATGCCGGGATGAATACACGAACGCCGGCATAGGTGATAATCACGCCGCCCTTGACAGCTGCATTGACAGTACCCTCGAGGATGGTGCCTGCTTCCTTTGCCTGGATGATCTCTTCAAAGCCCTTTGCCTCGTCAACTTTTTTCTTGGAGAGGGTTACAATGCCTTCCTGGTCATTGATCTTGGTAACGATCAGATCCAATTCATCGCCGACAGAAACGATGTCGGCAGGCTTTTTGGAAGAGTCGTCTGTCAGTTCGCTGAGCGGTACATAACCGGTATGCTTTGTGCCGACGTCAACGATCGCTTCTGTGTTATTCACAGAACAAACAGTGCCTTTTACTTTCTCCCCGTTATGTATTTTCCTGAAGGACTGATCCAGCGCTTCGGCAAAATTGATGTCCTCCTCCAGGTTGTTGTTTTCAATAATGTCAGTCATGGTTTCCTTTACCTCCTTAATGATATGTGCCGGTGTGGACGCGCCGGCTGTAATACCGATATGCTCGGCATTACGTAGGTCTAAAGTGTGTAGCTCGTCCGAATTTTCAATATGATAGGACCTACAGTTTCTGTTGCAGACATGATACAGTTTGACGGTATTGGAACTGTGTCTGCCGCCCACAACGATCATCAGATCCGACTTTCTGGATAGCTTGTCCGCATCGGACTGACGTACTTGGGTTGCATGGCAAATTGTATCGTACACCATAATATTCGGGTCGTCTTTTGGAAGAACTTCTAAACACTTTCTCCATACTAATATATTATAGGTTGTTTGGGCAACAATTGCAAGCTTTTTGTACAAGTCTCTTGAATTTCCTTGAAAAAATTCGTTTAAAGCCTCTGCACTTTCAAAAACAAAGCAATTACCCTTACAATGACCGACGATCGCTTCTACTTCTGGATGCTTGGCATCTCCGGCGATGAGAACAAAATCGCCGTTTGCGGTGTGTTTTTCTACGATTCTGTGAATCTTTGCCACAAAGGGGCAGGTGGCATCTACATAAGGATTGCCGGTCTGCTGCAACTGCTCATATACGCTGGCACTGACACCGTGAGAGCGGATGACGACGCATTCGTTTTCATGCAACTCAGAAATGTTGTCAATGATACGTGCGCCTTTTCGGATGAGATCGTCTACCACATTCTGATTGTGGATAATGGGACCCAGGGTCGCCACGGCTTTGTATTCCTCCAGTGCCTTATAGCAAAGCTTGACAGCACGATCAACGCCGAAGCAAAAACCTGCGGATTCTGCTACTGTGATTTCTGCCATTTATAGTTCCTCCGTCTGTTCTGCTGCTTTTGCCTGCTGTTTCATGCGTTCTGCCCGGTGCTGTTCTTCGGCGATCTCAATGGTTGTGCGCTTTCGGGGCTTGTCATGTTTGATGGGAAAGGGGGGATTTTCCTCTACCATGGTGCGGATGGTATCCATCATATCCTTTTTCATGGTATGGATATCATGAGAGCTGGACTCCGGGGTCAGACCATAGTCCGAGGCATAGATCGGTTTTCCGATACGGATACAGATCTTGCTGCGGAAATGCAGATTGTTGGAGTTGAAGATCAGACCGATGGGAACAACGGGTTTGCCGCTGCGTGCTGCCAGCAGACAGACACCGTTTTTGCCTCTTCCCACTTTTCCGTCTGTGTGGCGTGTGCCTTCGGGGAAAATGGTCAGATTCCGGCGGTGCTCCAATCGCCGGGATGCTTCGGCGATCATGTCATATTCCGGATTCCTGGTATCGGATGCAGGAAATGCGCCCATTAGTCGGATAAAGCTGCCAAAAATAGGGTTTTTGAACAAGTTCTCTTTGGCGATGTAGTTCATGGGTTTGGGACAGGCGAAATATACCAGTACCGGATCAAGATAACTCCGGTGATTCGCAGCTAAGATCAAACCTGTTTTTTCGGAAAGGTTTTCCCTACCCTCAATGCGGATGTCATAATAGAGAAAACATGCCAGACGTGTCAGTAGATAGGCGATGCGATAAAAAAATGCAACGATGTGATAATTCGGCATCTGTATACCTCCTCTTTTTATCATGGGTAACACCGCACAATCTTTGTGCGGTGCTTCGTGAATTATTCCAGATCCAGTTTTTCTTCGATCAGTTCCAGGATTGCCTCGCAAACCTCATGAAAGCCCATGGTGGTACTATCTATCAGGATTGCATCCTTTGCCTGCTTCAGAGGGGCAACTGTACGGTGGGAGTCGTTGTAATCCCGGCGCTTAATATCTTCTAATATCTCCTCATAGGAAGGCGCATCCGGTTTATCCTCCAGCTCCAGATATCGGCGGCTGGCACGCTCTTCTGGAGAGGCAGTCAGGAATATTTTCAGGTCGGCATCGGGCAGAACGACTGTGCCGATGTCACGACCGTCCATGATGACATTGTGTTCTTTTGCAATGGATTTTTGCTGATCCAGAAGGAATGCACGGACTTCTGGCAGAGCGGAAATCTGAGAGGCTTTCATGGAAATATCCGGGGTGCGGAGTTTGTCGGTCACATTGTCGCCGTTGAGAAAGATACACTGTGTGCCGCCGAAATATTTCAGTTCCAGGTGACACGCCGCATCTTCCAGCGCCTGAAGGAAATCCGCCTGTGTGGGGTAATCGGCGGAAAATAGGGCAATGGCACGGTAAAGGGCACCGGTGTCCACATAGACAAAGCCCAGTCTGGAAGCGATCTCTCTGGCGATGCTGCTTTTTCCTGCGCCGGCAGGACCGTCAATGGCGATGTTACAAGTTTTCATGGGGTGATTTCTCCTTTATGTATATGAGAACCTGTCTTTTGTCAGAATTGTTTGCATCAAACTTTCCCAACAGGTTCAAAAATATGATCTGTAGTTATACACAGGCTGCCATAGAAACGCCTGCGCTGTAGCCGGTGGCAAAGGCGATCTGCAAATTGAATCCGCCGGTATAGCCGTCTACATCCAGAATTTCTCCGGCAAAATACAGTCCCGGGCATAGCTTGGATTCCATGGTTTTTGCATGGACCTCCCGGAGGTTGATACCGCCTCGTGTAACAATGGCTTCTTCCATGGGGCGGAATGCCTGGATGTGCAGAGGCATTGCCTTGACCACTTGTCCTAGATTTTGCCGCTGCTCCCTGGTCAGACGATTGCCCTTGAGATCCGGAGAGATCCGGCACTGCCGCAAAATTGGCAAAATCAGCTTTGCCGGAAGCAGCGTGCGGAGAATATTGCCCATATCACGATTGGGGCTATCCGCCAGATCACGCTGGATACGGCGGTCGAGCTGTTCCGGCGTCAGACCGGGTTTTAAGTCGATCTCCGTGCGGTATTCTGAGGGATTTCCTTTTCGCATGACAGCGCTGGCACGCAGTACCAGCGGACCGGATATGCCGAAGTGTGTAAACAGCATCTCGCCCAGTTCCTCAAACACGCACTTTCCGCCGTGATAGAGCCGCAGCGTGACATTCCGCAAGGAAAGCCCCATGACTTCACGGCACCAGCCTTCTTGTGTGACAAGCGGTACGAGCGACGGCATCGGTGGTATAATCGTATGTCCCACAGATTCTGCCAGCCGATATCCGGTACCGGTCGATCCTGTTTTCGGATAGGACATGCCGCCGGTGGCGAGTAGTGTGGTTTTTGCTATGATTTCGATGCCGTCCGCTGTTCCTGCGCCGATGCAGCAGCCGTTGTGTTCGATGTTCAGATGCGTTGCTTTGCCGTGGATAACGGGAATGCCAGCTCGCCGGATGGCTTGCTTGAGCGCCTGCACCACATCCTCTGCACGGTCGCTGACGGGAAATACCCGGTTGCCTCGTTCTGTTTTCAGAGGAACACCATGCTGTTCAAACCAGTCCATGACATCCTGGGGCATGCACCGTGAAAAAGCGCTGTATAAGAATTTGCTGTTGCCGGGAATATTTGCCATCAGAGTCTCTCTGTCACACTGATTGGTCAGATTGCATCTGCCTTTTCCGGTGATGCGCAGCTTTTTTCCCAATTGTTCGTTTTGTTCCAGAATGATGCAGCGTTTTCCGCTGCCAGCGGCAGTCAGTGCAGCAAAGATTCCTGCAGGACCGCCGCCGATACATAAATGGTCTGTTTCCATATTACCTCACAAGATTGGATTTTGAATCAGCATCGTTTCTTTTTTGCAGGCGCAGCTTTACAGTGCTTCGGGGAAGAAAATCTCCCTTTTGCGCCGGATTTAGGCTTTTTTTGGGAATCCGGTGTCCGGTCCGGGACAATCAGACAGCCGGGTTTTGTCCCGATGAGATCCTGACGTCCTGCCTGCCGCAGTGCTGTTAGTACGAGATGTCGGTTCTGGGGCAGATAGTATTGAAGCAGCGCCCGCTGCATCGCCTTTTCCTGCGGCGTTTTGGGCACGTAGACAGTTTCCATGGTATAGGGGTCTAATCCGGTGTAATACATACAAGTCGAGATCGTTCCCGGGGTGGGATAAAAGTCCTGCACCTGTTCCGGACGAATGCCGTGATCCCGGAGAAACAGGGATAGTTTGATGGCTTCCTGTAGCGTGCTTCCCGGGTGTGAGGACATGAGATAGGGGACAAGGTACTGTTTTTTTCCGATGCTTTTGGTGATTTCATAAAACCGCTTTTGAAATGCTTCGTAGGATTCGATATGGGGCTTTCCCATTTTGTCCAGCACTGCATTGCTCACATGTTCCGGTGCAACCTTGAGCTGACCGCTGACATGTTCGCGGATCAGTTCTTGCAGGAATGACTCGTCCTTATCCGCAAGTACATAGTCGAAGCGGATGCCGGAACGGATAAAGACTTTTTTCACGCCGGGAAGTGCCCGGAGCTTTCGTAGAATTCCAAGATATTCCCGGTGATCTGCCTGCAATGCAGGACATGGCTTTGGAGCAAGACATTTTTTGCCGGGACACATGCCGGATGTTTCCTGCTTTTTACAGGATGGCAAACGAAAGTTTGCCGTAGGACCTCCTACGTCATGTATGTAGCCCTTGAAATTCGGCATGGCAATAATTTTTTTGGCTTCCTCTAAAATCGAAGCTTCACTGCGGCAGGTGATACGCCTTCCCTGATGCAGTGCAATCGAGCAAAAATTACAATAACCAAAGCAGCCTCGATTATGGGCGATAGAGAACTGTACTTCTTCGATACCTGGCACGCCGCCTTGTGAGTCGTACATGGGATGCTGACGCCGCTGATAGGGTAGGCGATAGACGGCATCCAGTTCTTCCTGCGTCAGGCTGAATGCTGGGGGATTTTGCACCAGCATTTTGTTCCCATGGCGCTGGATGACCGTTTTACCGGTAATTTCGTCTTGCTGGTCATACTGCTGGCGTGTGGCTTTGGCATAGGCTTTGTCATCCCGGCAGACCTGCGCAAAATCCGGGCATTGAACAGCGCCCCATGGTGTGTTGACAGGATCTGTCAGATAACAAGTGCCTCGGATACCGGTGATCTCCGAAATGGGAATGCCCTCTGACAACTGTTGTGCCAGCTCAGTGATCTGATGCTCGCCCATGCCGTACATCAGGAGGTCAGCGCCGCTGTCCACGAGAATAGAAGGACGGACAGTATCATCCCAGTAGTCATAGTGGGCAAACCGCCGGAGCGATGCCTCCAGACCACCGATGGCAATTGCCGCATCGGGATAGATGCTGCGGATCATCCGGCAATACGTGATGACAGCACGGTCAGGCCGAAGTCCTGCCTTTCCGCCGGGGGAATACATGTCGCTGCTTCTCCGGCGTTTTGCCGCCGTGTAATGTGCCACCATGGAGTCGATATTGCCTCCTGTGACAAGAAATGCCAGACGGGGCTTTCCGAATCGTTGAAAATCTCTGGGGGAATGCCAGTCGGGCTGAGGGAGGATGGCAACGCTGTAACCTTTGGATTGTAACAGGCGGGTGATGATGGCTGCGCCAAAGCTGGGGTGGTCGACATAGGCATCGCCGGTCACATAAACAAAATCCGGTTGTTTGACGCCGGCTTTCAGCAGTTCCTGTGGCGTGACAGGAAGAAAGTCTGCCATGAGACACCTCCTTTTTCGGGTGTGATTCATCCAGTATTATTATAGCATTATTGCGGGTAAAAGTCAATATGATAGGAAATGGGTTTCACGGCAATTCCGGTAATCGGTAATTCCATGAATGACAAAATGATCCATCCATCATTTCTATCCAGATAAAAAGGAGCATAACGATTCAAACCAGATTGGCTGAATCGTTATGCTTGAGGCAATACCGCACAAAGAGCGCCTAACGGCTTTGCACGTCATCTGCTTGCCTATTTTCCGTCATATTTCACCAAAATGCTCGTGAATACACCAAGTATTCCCTCCGCTTTTGGTTTCATCTGACGAAAAATCTGACGGCGCATCTGACGCACAATCTTTGTGCGGTATTGCCTTGATCAAAATGTTGTTTTTGAGTTGTCATTATGATGCCGGTAAATCAGGAATTGTCAATTGCTGTTACAACAACGACAATTCCCGATAGTATCCGTTATTTTTTTAGTTTCAGTCCATCTTTGAAAGCATCGCCGACTCTGCCGCTCACTTTATAGTAACCATGTGTGTACGGATCAAATGCAATTGCTTCTACCAGATCAATGTCAATCTTATCATCTTTCATGACATTTTCATCAGCAGAAACATTGACAACTTTTCCGATTACACCCAGTCCGTACTGGTTATTCTGATATTCAATGAATTCACATTCCAGGCAGATTGGAAATTCATTAATGATAGGAGCATCCACATTTTCAGATTTTACAGCAGTAAGACCGCTGTCGGCAAGCTTATCTTTTGTACTTTTTCCAGATACAACGCCGAAATAATCTGCCTCTGCAACGTGCTTACTGTCTGCTATGCTAACGGTAAAGCCTTTTCTTTTTTGGATATTTGCCACGGTGTGATGCGTCTCCGTCAGATTGAGTGCAACAATATCTCTCTCAACCATAGTACCCCATGCGGCATTCATGACATTTACGGTGCCATCATCATTGTAGGTAGCGATCATTAAAACCGGCATCGGAAAAATTGCTTCCGTCGTCTTTATGTTCTTTTTCATCAGAATTAACTCCTTTCAGTTCACATGAGCAGCAGTGCTGCCATCATTTATTATACGCTTGTTTGATGAAAAAGTCAAGAGAAGTGCATGATGTTTTTTCAACGGATTTGCATGACGTGAATTCCCAAACTAAATTCTACCATAAATTTCTTCCTAATGTAAATTCCATTCTTAAACTTCACTGTGGAATTTACTTTGGGAATTTACGTTTGGGAAAAAGCGGCTGAAAGAGAGCAAGAAAAGACTTGCAAATTTTCGCCGCATATGATAGAATATATTAGAATGTGCTGAATGCATGAGAACTTGTCTGGATAAGCAGCGTATAATCATTTTGCTGAAAGAAAGTCATAGATGATTTATTGGCAGCGCTTATCTACGGTCTGATCATAATCGGAGGTGTTTCTAATGGGTACCAAAAATAAAAAGTCATTCGGTGCACCATTTGCTAATATATGTCAGAAAATCAATACTGCCATGATCCGCATAGCGGTGTTTATTCTGGCAATTATTTTTACTGGATTGGTAATTGCTCAGTTCAGTGAGGACAACAGTGAAAGGATATCACATCTGAATGCAAGTCAAGTAAAGGATAATACGATAAGACTTTCAAAAGAAGTCGATGATATGATCTCAGATCGTCTGGCGAATATCAGGATATTGAGCGCGTTTTACAGCGAATCTCTTACAGATCCGGAGGTCGATGTTGAATTGCTTCGGCAAATGACGGAGGATTCTAATTTTGATTTTATGGAGTTTGCGGATGCGGACGGCCTGGATCATAACGTCACCGGCAAAACATCCGATGCAACAGACAGAAAATATTATCTGGATGGAATGGCGGGTAATACCGGTCTGGAGATCATTTTTCAATCAAGAGCTACGCATGAAACTCTGCTCATGTTTTACACGCCGGTCTTATTTGAAGGGAATCCTGTCGGCGTAATGATCGGCGTGATTCAGGGTACAGGAAAAATTGCAGAAAAGCTCGATATATCTTATTATGATGAAAAAGCTGAAGTTTATCTGTGCGATGAGAACGGCGATGTTATTGCGAGCAATCTTTCTTTGGAAAAAATTGATACAAGAAAACAGATCTCAATTAAAAATGTCCTGACCGATTCTGAAACAGTCAATGCCATTGATTCCACTATGTCAGACGGAGCCACAAATATTTTTGGAGATAATAATCATAAAAACAGCTTAGGCTGCGTGACGAAGCTTGATCAATATGGATTTTATTTGGTCGAAGTATTTCCTGATGCGGCACACAACGATCTGGTGACGGCTTCTTCCCATATATCCATATGGCTTTTGACCAAGCTGATTCTGATTTTTGTCGTGGTCATTGTGATCCTTATTATCACGAATATCAAAGACAGCAACGATCTGCTGAAAAAAGAAGAAGCTACCAAGCGAAAAATAAGCGATCAGATGAATACCCTCGAGCTTGTCAATTCCAAAATGGAAGAACAGCTGGAGGTGATCAAGGGTCTGGGATCCGGTTACTTTTCTATTCTGCTTGTGGATATTTTGAATGATACTGTAATTCCATACCGGACTGAAGGTAAAGAAGGAGCTGTTATTTCGGATTTCTTTAACCGAGGATCTCACAGTTGGTCGGATCTGATTCAGGAATACACCGATTCGCTGGTTCTGGAAGAGGATCGTTCTGACTTTAGAGAATATTTTCTTTTTCAAAGCGAAAAGGATTTTTCTTTCAACTATCGGATGATAAAAGACAACGAAATATTATGGCTTCAGGTGCAGGTTTCCTATGTAGAAAGAAAAGACGGTACCCAGCTGGCTGTTATCGGTACGAGGAATGTGAACGATCTGGTTCGTGAGGAACAGAAGAAGCAGAAAGTTCTTGCCGATGCTCTTGATGAAGCAGAAAGGGCAAATAAGGCAAAGTCTGATTTCCTCTTTAATATGTCACATGATATCAGAACTCCGATGAATGCCATTATAGGTTATACAGACCTGCTGAAGAAAAATGTGGACAGCCCCGAACTGCGTGAAAGATATATAGAGAATATTCAGACCTCAAACGGATATCTGCTTGACCTGATCAACAATGTTCTGGATACAGCCCGTATCGAAAGCGGAAAAGCTACACTGGATGAAGAACCGGGTGACAGCTACCTTATCGGAAGGAACTTGGATATCGCATTTGCGAGTGAGATTGAAAAGAAGCATCTGAAATATACGGTTCATGACTCGACGATTCACCGATATGTTTATCATGATGTGACAAAAATGGAACAGATCATGTTTAATATTGTGAGTAATGCCATAAAATACACACCTGAGGGCGGAAGTATCGACATCTATTTCGATGAAACGCCTTTGGAACGTGACGGCTGGTCGGCTTTTACAACTGTAGTAAAGGATACGGGTATTGGAATCTCAAAGAGCTTTTTGCCGCATATTTTTGATTCCTTTACGAGAGAAAAATCTGTTACGGACAGTAAGATTATCGGAACGGGTCTGGGAATGGGGATTGTTAAGAACCTTGTTGAGTTAATGGACGGCACCATAAAGGTAGAAAGTGAGCTTGGCAAGGGTACAACCGTTTCGTTCACCATTCCGCATAAAATAGCGGAAGCTCCGGTTGAAACTGAGTATACCGACAGGGTTATGGATGCTGATTTTTTTGCAGGAAGGAGAATACTTCTTGCGGAGGATAACGAATTGAATGCGGAGATTGCCATAGAAATTCTGCGTGAAGCAGGATTTGAAGTCGAGCACGCTGAGGATGGCATTATTTGCGTGGCTATGCTGAATCAGCATGACGCCGGATATTATGATCTGATATTAATGGATATTCAGATGCCTAACATGGATGGTCTTAAAGCAACAATGGTGATCAGGCAGATTCCCGATCAGGCAAAAGCCAATATACCAGTTATTGCCATGACTGCAAATGCATTTGAAGAAGACCGTAAAAAGTGCCTGGAAGCCGGTATGAGCGGATTTATCGCAAAGCCGATTGATATCCAAAAGCTTATGGAGACATTGCAGCATACACTCCAATAAGCGGTGTTGCCTATAGGGTATACAACCATATACCTGTGTTGTTTTTAGAGAATCTGAGCCGGACTCGTTTAGAGCGTTTTCCCATAAGGCAATAGCTTTTGTTCTTGGAATGATTTTATTTGGCAATATCCGTTTATTCAGAATCTCACTTTCAATAAGTTTGCACCGCTATATTTCAATCGCCGGATCAGCAATGTCAAAAGCGCCAAAACAACTGCAAACGCTGCTTCTATGGCAAGGAAAGCAGCAAATTGTGTCCCATCGTAAACTTCTTTACCAGCCAGCATGTCATTTGCCCGGACATACCAATATGCCGGAAGAAATCTCGCTGCTGCCAGCACACCATCACCCAGCAAAGACTGGGGTACAAATATACCGCAGAGAAAGCTCATACCCAAACCAATGACTTGTGTCATTAGATTGATGAAATTCTGGCTGGGTTCAAAGCTGGAAATGAAAATGGTGATCGCTGCTGAGACCAAGGCAAACAGAAAGCTATTGAGTACTGCAAGCCATGCCTTTCCCTGATACAGTCCGCCGTACATGAACAATCCGGCAATGATGAAGATCGTCCATATTCCAATGATAAAAAACGTGCTACCTGCAAAAATCTGTACCATATAAGCATTGGGCTTGACACTGGAACAGTTGGTGCGGAAGCGGATATCCTTGCGGTTCATTGCCAGAAGTACCGGACAAAGGGAATGCATCAGCACGGAAATCAGGATATAGGGCATGTATTGGAAAAAGTATGAGAAGTTTGTTGGATAATCCGTATTTGTATCATCATGAAGGAAGTTGGCATAAGTGACTTTCGTTTCTTGTGAGAGAGCCTCTTCTGTGCTCTGGATTGCAGCAAAAAGCTCTGCACCGCCTGCGATATGCGCTCTGACTGCACTTACGTATTCATTCAAAAACTGTTCCATGAATACAGTTCCATAGCTGTCATGCATATGATAACTGCTGAAAAGCTTCTGTTCCTGAGTGTCTGCAAGCCGCTTGGAATAGCCCTTGTTGATGATCAGTACATAGTCTACCGTTTCATAGTAAAGCGCATCTGTAATGGCGTTTCTGTTATTTTCAAGCTCCACAAGATCATGATTCTTTCCGATACATGCGGAAAGTGCACGGCTTTCCTTTGTATCATCCTCATCAAAAATACAGATGCTCAGTCTGTCTGCTTCAAATATATCCACGTCATTGGCGGTATTCATTGCCATAGGAAAGGCAATGACCAGAAATACCACCACATAGATGATGGAACCAGGAAGTTTCTTTTTCAGTACCTTTATGAAGGCATTAAAGACTTGCATATTTTTTCCTCCTTGTTACGAGAACGCCAAGCGCTGTGAAGGTGACAGAAATGATCAGCATGGTGATGATTTTCTGTATAAAGCGATCATAGCCGCTGTCAATGTTCAGACAATAGAAGCTGTCCGAAATCACTGCAGCAGGGTTGATCTTGTTGAACCAGGGCATTTTTTGAGCGATAATTGCTTTCATATTGCCCACCATCAGACCACTCAGGAAGCAGAGCAGCATGATTACTGCAATAGAAATACCCATCTTCAGCTCAACCCGGAAAAGGTTCAGTGCACCCACAAAGAATCCCAGAGAAACACCTGTGATGCCGCCTAAGATTGCCGCCAGATATACCAGAGGCAATCTGCTGCCCAGATTCACTTTCAGGATAAATGCAATAAAAGTCACACATATGACCATACAAAGCGTTTGTATCAGATAACTGCCCAGCAGACCTGCTGTAAGGCTAACGGATTTCGGTGTGGGAGAACAGGTTTTTCTTGCGCCAAGCGCCGAGAGATTTGCCTGTGCATTAATTGTAACATGCAGTCCGGTGATTGCGCCATACAATGCCACCATGGCAATGAGATTATAGAAATACTGAACCATATTATCAGGATTACCGTCAGTCAGAGGAATGTCTGTGCAGGTGCTGATCTCCTCCGAAAGTGCAGCGATCACTGCCTTTGCCTGCGTGGGATCCTGTGCAGATGCAGCTGTATCTATGATGATCTTGTTTTGAACCGTGTACTGCTCCACAAAAGATTTCAAAATTGTTTCCTCCATGCCCTCTTCGGCAACTGTGAGAGACAGTGTGCCGTCCAGATAAATGATACCTTCCACCTCACCAGACTGCAGCAATTTCAGTGCATCCTCTTCGTCTGTGTAAGTGACAGAGAGAAGAGGATCTTCCTCCTCTTCCAATGTCTCTATCACAGAATGGAATATCTCATTTTCCTGCACTTCTACCACAGCTGTAGGGATCGAGGAGAATGCAGTCGTTTTTTCGTAAATATCAGCAAATGCAATTTTGAACAGCGTTCCCAGGATGATGGGAAAGATCATCAGCCAGAAGATCATATCCTTTGTCCGCAGACTGCTAAGCAGTTCGTATTTGAAATTATGCAGAAACATGTTCAATCCTCCTTGTCCCGGAGCGCTTTGCCTGTGATTTCAAGGAATACATCATTCAATGTCGGCAGCTCAGAGTACACTCTTCCAAAGCTCAGATCTTGCTTTTGCAGGATGTCCAGAATTCGTATCAGGTTGTGCTTTCCACCGGAGCAATAGACGGTCAGTTTTTCGCCATCATATGCGGTGTTGTACACATGAGGCAATGCGGCGATTTGCGCCCGTGTCTCAGGAGACAGCCCAAGAATTTCAATGGAGACAGTCTCTGTGTTTTTGATCATCCGTTTCAGTTCATCTTTTGTGCCCTCGGCAATTTTATATCCCTTGTCCATAATGGCGATTCTGGTGCAAAGCTGCTCTACTTCCTCCATATAGTGGGACGTGTAGATGATTGTCGCCCCGTTCCGGTTCAGTTCTGCAATGCCCTCCAGGATCTTATTCCGGCTCTGGGGATCGACAGCAACTGTTGGCTCATCCAGAATGATCAGCCTGGGCTTGTGTGCAATGCCGCAGGCAATATTCAGTCTGCGCAAAAGTCCGCCGGAAAGCTTTTTCGGATGGAATTTTAGAAAATCTTCCAGTCCCACAAATGACACGGCTTCCTCTACATACTGTTTCCGCTTTACCTTGTCAGTGATGTATAGTCCGCAGAAATAGTCAATGTTTTCATATACTGTCAGTTCTTTAAAAACGGCAACATTCTGCATGATCACGCCGATCTCTTTCTTGATATCATAGCTGACCGGTGTCATTTTTTTGCCGAAAATTTCAATATTTCCTTTATCAAAGGAAAGCAGGGAGAGCAGGCAGTTGATGGTAGTGGTCTTGCCGGAGCCGTTGGGACCCAATAGACCGAACACCTCTCCCTCCTGAATATCCAGGCTGAGATGATCCAATGCGACCAGATCGCCGTAGCGTTTTACGAGATTTTCAATTTTCACAACAGTGCGTTCCATGATAATGCCTCCAAATTGGTGATTGACTGTCATTTATTGTACCATTTCCGGATGGGAAAATGAAGTGTCCGCAGTCATTTTCTGATATGACAAATGTCATTTTTTCATTGGAACAGAATGATGTGTCTTGTTATTTCCTCCAAAGTGTGATATAATGGGACACAAAGAATATTTTCATTGCCAGGCGGTGAGAGTAAAATTGAACAGATTATGGGATAAACTTGCCATTACCCTGATATGCCTCATAGGATTCAGCATGTCAGAAAACTTTGCTGCGCCTGTTGCTGCATTGCTGACTGCCGGCATTGTTTCAACTGCGGTGCAATTGCTGACGGGCAAAAAAATTGCCGCTATCATTCTCGGTCTGGAAGCGCTCACCTGTGGATTCATTCCGCTCTTTTTTTGTGCACTGCCACTGATGCTTTATGATGCCTTATGGGAGAAAAAATGGTGGCTTGTTCTGCCTGCAATGACCGTATTATCCCGGATGGATTCTCTGACGGTATCACAATGCATGATCTCGGTTGCCGGGATTATTGTGTCTGTCATCGTCTATATGCGTGTTTCTAAACTGGAAGAAACCGTGGGAAAACTGATCTCTCTCCGGGATGAAATAACAGAGAAAAACATCCAGCTCACAAAGCAGAATTTCCGGCTTGCACAGGCACAGGACAACGAGATCCATCTTGCCACATTGAAAGAGCGGAACAGAATTGCCAGAGAAATTCATGATAATGTGGGACATATGCTTACACGATCACTGTTACAGGCAGGTGCGCTGCTCATTGTGAATCAGGATGAAACGATGAAAGAACCGCTGGAAAGTTTGAAAAGTACGCTGGACAGTGCCATGACCAGTATCCGTGAAAGCGTCCATGATCTCCATGACGACTCCATCGACCTGAAAGGGATTATAGAAGAAAGCGTCCAGGCTGTAGACAATCGGTTTGCGATCCATCTGGATTACGATCTGAGCGAAAATATTCCCGGTAAGATCCGACTTTGTATAGCAGGCATTATTAAAGAGGGGCTTTCCAATACGGTAAAGCATTCCAATGGGAATACGATCCGGATTGTACTCAGAGAGCACCCCGGATTTTATCAGATGATGCTGGAGGATAACGGAAGCTGTACGCAGATTCAGGAAAGTGGTATTGGCTTGAAAAACATGAGGGACAGAGTTGAAAGCGTTGGTGGAAAAATCAGCTTTACAGCATCTCAAAAGGGATTTTGCATTTTTATGTCCATATCAAAACAACAAGGAGAATGACATGAACATTATTGTAGTAGATGACGACAATCTGGTATCTTTATCATTGAAAACCATTTTGGAAAGCACAGGAAAAATCACAGTGACTGCAATCGGTAACAGCGGCGAGGAAGCCATCGCACTGTATCGGGCATACAAACCGGATGTGATACTCATGGACATCCGGATGGAGAGTATGAGCGGCATTGCAGCAGGGGAGCATATTTTAAAAGAATATCCTGATGCAAAGATCCTGTATCTGACGACCTTTTCTGATGATGAATATATTGTCAAGGCGTTGAACATGGGCGCAAAGGGCTATATTCTGAAACAAGATTTTGAAGGCATTGCATCTGCTCTGGAATCTGTGTTAAACGGTCAGAGCGTATTCGGTGAAAAGATTGTGACAAAGCTGCCTGAACTGATGAAATCCAAAGAGGCATTTAATTTTGAAAAGCACGGTATCAGCGGCAAAGAACGGGAGATCATGGAACTGGTGGCTAAAGGACTGAGCAACAAGGAAATTGCCGCTGAACTGTTTCTCGGGGAGGGCACGGTACGAAACTATATCAGTACACTTTTGGATAAGTTGCATCTTCGGGACAGAACGCAGTTGGCGGTGTATTACTATACGGAGGTAAAAGTATAACGACCCCCGTAGGATTGAGGCGATTGTTTGTCATATTTCGAACAAGTTCTTACATCCTTAAAATGCGATAGAAAAGAAATCAGAAAGGGTGACAGTGATGTTACAGATTGATTTATCCGGAAGGATTGCTCTTGTTACCGGTGCATCCGGAGAGCTTGGCAGAGTGATTGCCCGGACACTGGCAGAATGCGGTGCACATGTAGTGCTGCATTATTACAGGAATCGTGAACGCACGGAGCAGACAGCGAAAGCAGTGCGTGCCTGCGGGCAAAAAGCCCTTGTGGTGCAGGCAGACGTGACGGATCTGCAAAGTGTTCTGAACATGCAGAGACAGGTGAAAACAGAACTTGGAACAGTGGATCTGATTGTGGCAAATGCCGTGATCCAGTATCCGTGGACAAGTGTGCTGGAGCAGCCGTTGGAAGACTTTCAGAGTCAGTTTGCCTCCTGTGCCATGCAGACCGTGCATCTGGCAAAGACATTTTTGCCGGATATGATCACGCAGAATTATGGGAGATATGTGGCGGTCAATACAGAATGTGCTGCCCTTGCAGAACCAAACAATGCTGCCTATACCGCTGGAAAACGGGCGTTAGATGGTATTGTGCGTTGTCTGGCGAAGGAGGTCGGGGCGTATCATATCACAGTAAATCAGGTAGCGCCAGGATGGACGATCTCGGAGCGTGACCGTTTGCAGCATACAGAGAGTGCACCGGATTATGAAAAATCGGTTCCTCTCGGCAGGAGGGGAACCGATCAGGAGATCGCCAATATGACAGCATTTCTATTGTCTGATCTTGCGGCTTTCACCACTGGAGCGTATATTCCGGTCTGCGGTGGAAGGGTAATGCCGGCGATCTGATGAGACAGGCGGAATTTCTGCCGTTCGATATGCGACGGCTGCAATAGATTTTCATATCATCACTCACATCAATTCTTCTGACAGACAAAGGCTGCGCAACCATATGTTACGCAGCCCCTTTTTTTATTCATGAGGTGTTATACTTTCGTGCTTGCCTGATGGTAGAGATATAGTGCCTTTACCAGATTTATCAGGTTTTCGTCAGAATTTTCATTGTGAAGAACGGAGTACACATAGCTCATTGGACTGTAAGTGAGAACGAAATCGCCGATCTTTGTTTCAACAGGCTTGCTGAGCTCATTTGCACAGATGTCGCTGATTTCTACAAAATAGTAGCCATTGGCAGTATTCTTTTTGAAACCATATGCCGAGACATCTACTGAACTGTCAGCGCTGAAGTAGTGGCGCACCGTAACCGATGCGTCAAGCATAAGGCTTGAACCCACATACTGGATGCCGTCAGGAAGCTCATTCTGTTTTTGAAGCTTGTATTTTTCAAGTTCTTCCGTGCGAACTTCTACGTCAGGAACACCCACTGTGCTGTTTGCAAAGTACGACTCCGCGCATTCACCATAGTTCATCATGGCATCCACGAGCTCCTTTGTCTCATTAGAAACAGCCGTATAGTAGATAGAATTTGCATATTCTCGGATCGAATATGTGTAAAGTTTTCCCTTTGTACCGTCTCCCAGAACCATCTGTGCTCTTATCTCTGAGTTTACGTCCTTTGGTGCAACACTGCAAGTGAAAACATAATAGTTAACACCATTTTCGTTCTGGATGTTATCTTTAGCAGCACTTACATACACTTTCTCATTTCCGTCAGAGGTGGTGAAGTTCATGTATGCACCCTTGTCGTTGAAGATGGAATCATTCAGACTCATATAGAAGTTGATTTCTATTCTTCCGTTCAGTGTGAGGCTGTGTCCTCCCACTGATTCACCAGTCATTCCGCAAATCGTGCACTTGCCGTTTACATAATTGTGTTGTTCGGAGTCATACGATTCATGGCCAACATACTGTCTTACCGTGCAGGTGCCATTCAAACAGGCATGATATGCATTGCCGTTTTCATCTGTCCATGTTACTGTGCCGAATTGATGCTCTTTTTCCGCAGGAGTTATGACTGCATTGCAGGATATACACCGGAGAGATGTGAGGCAGTTGCCGTCATCTTTTATTGGCTTGTGAGCCTCCACCTTTTTGCCGGTACATTTTTCATGCAGATTGCGGCAATAGTAAACGTGATGATCACCCTCTTCAACAGCAGTGCCGGAGAAGTTATGGTTGTGAACCGGATCTTTCATAGCCGTACCGCATTTGCTGCATACAACAGGATCGGTACAGGAGTGCTGTTCGCCCTCCGTGCACTTGAACCTCTTTGAAACCTTGCATCCGGGATTCGCACATTTTGTCGTGTGATAACCAAATGTATAGAATTTAGACACACCGTTTTCAAAATCGTGCTGCATACCGCCCACTTCTACGCCGCCGCAAACCTCACAGGAAATGCCTTTTGTGCAGTCGTCACTTATGAGAGAACCTGTGTGATTGGCAGCATCGCTCCTTGCTGTACAGCCTTCGTTCATACATGAATGGAAGTGCTGAGCAGAGTCATGTGACCACTCGCTGCTGAACACATGTTCCTTGGCTTCAATGATAGTCGTATGGCAGATCTGGCAAACAACGGGAGTCGTACAGTCCCCATCATCGTAATAGCAGTGACCCTTAGCCGGTGTGGTGACAAGATACTTCTCATTGATTTTGCCGCAGCGGGTGCAAGCTCTGTATGATCTGCCTTCACTGGTACAAGTGGGAGGCTCAACGGTCACATCAAGAGAATACTTATGACCGAGAGCAGCCGTTTTCTTGGTTTCGATGGCGCCGCAGTTCACGCAGCTGCCTTGATAAACGCCATCTTCTTCACAGGTTGCCGGTGAAATAAGTGTCCAATCGGTTATGGTATGACAGCTAAGAGTCTCCAGCTCTTCTGTTTTGACAAGATGACAAACGGTGCACTCATTCTTGAGAACGCCCTTGCTGTGGCAGGTGGGCTGCTCATCGATCCACCAGCCCTTCCACGAGTGGGTTTGCTGGCTGTTTATGGCGTCTTCCTTGCCGCAGCGTGTACAATAGCCTTGATCGTAGCTGCCGCATTCGTTCTCATAATGTGTTGCATTTTCAAGCTGATGCCCGAGAGAGGGTTGATAATTCTCATGGGCAGCTCTCCATATCAAAGGAAATTCCTCGCCGCACTCAGCACAGGAGAATATGGAAACATCCATTGACGGAAGTTCGCAGGTGGGATCTTGTCTTTCGATACGAATAAATTCTCCGGTAGAGTGTCTATGACCGCTGCCTTCTTCATTGTAATTGATGCTCATGTGGTATTCATCGGCGGCTACACTTTCGGAATGACCGACGGTTTCCGCACTGTTGCTTCCTGATGCGCTGAATGGGAAAAGGCTTCCGATCATTCCGCCGCAAACGAGAAAAGCCAGCAATTTTTGATACTTTTTCGTCATCGTAAAGACCTCCTTTTATTAGGTGATTCCGTATCGAGAAAAGTCTGCCTTCTTGTTTAATTATACATAATATTTAATGAAATGTCAATATGTTTTGTAAAATTTTACATGTATTTTACATTCTTTTTCTCTTGGAAAACACAATTATTTCTTTACTTGAATTAATTATAGTATATCAAACTTCAACTCTGACGAAAACCGTAATTATTAGTGAAAAGCCGGTAAAAATCAGGGATACCGATAAAAATTGCTTGAAAAATCCGCATAAAGCATTGAAAAAGAGTTTCCCAATGGATTCCGTCGCATCTCATGGGGCGGGCAACTTTCTCTTTTTTCTCCGGACACGCACCAAAAGCTATGTTCTGACATATGATGGTTTAGCAGGCGATCTGAAAACACGATCGCCTCAGACAAGACGGTCAGGGTGCAAGTGTCAGAGTTCTTGCTTCTTGATCTCTTGCATCTGAAAGGAGGCATAGCTATGCCATTGGTCAGCTTATGCATGATTGTACGGAATGAAGCCGAGGTTTTGGGGCGCTGTCTGAATTCAATAGCGGATCTGGTGGATGAGATTATTATTGTAGACACCGGTTCGACGGATGAGACTAAGGCGGTGGCTGCGCTGTATGAGGCAAAGATCTATGATTTTCCGTGGCAGGAGGATTTTGCGGCAGCAAGGAACTTTGCAGTTTCGCAGGCAGTGGGAGATTACTGGATGTGGCTGGATGCAGATGATGTGATCGAAGGAGAGAACCGTGAGAAGCTGCGGAAGATTCTGAAAGATCCTGATGCAGATGTCGTATATCTGCCGTATTTTCTGTCCTTCAGTGAAGATGGAAAGCCTCAGGTGATATCCGTCCGGGAGCGGGTTTTCCGCAGAAGCAGTAATTTTCGTTTTGAAGGTGCAGTACATGAGGTGGTTTCTCCCCACGGAACCATTCGGTATGGGGATGCCGGGATCTCTCATCGAAAGCTGAAAGCCAGTGACCCTGACCGTAATCTTCGCATTTATCAGCACAAGCTGATGCGTGGTGAGGTGTTTTCTCCCCGGGAGCAATACTATTACGGCAGAGAACTGTATGATCATGGCGCATATCGTGCGGCATTGCCCATACTGGATGATTTTCTGGAAGAGGAAACGATTTGGTCGGCAGATGCTGTGGGTGCATGTCTTCTTTGCGGTAACTGTTACAAAAAGCTGGAGCAGCCGGAGAAGGCACTAAACAGTTTGTTCCGGTCATTTCATTATGATGTGCCCTGGCCGGAGGTTTGCTGTGATATTGGCAAGATTCTGCTGGAGCAAGGACAATATTCTATCGCTGCATTCTGGTATCAATTGGCGATAGAGCAGGGGAAAAAGCCACATGCCGGATTTCGGATACAGGCGTGCTGCGATTATATTCCCATGATACAGCTTTGTGTTTGCTATGATCGTATGGGGGACATTTTGACGGCAGCGGCATATAATGAATTAGCCGGAAGCGTGCGGCCGGAAGAGCCGGCTGTGGCGCATAACCGGCAATATTTTGCCTCCAAAGGAATCGTATAAATTCGCAGAGATCACTTCTGCAGAAAGGAGTTTTTGACAATGTCTTATTGTAATTGTGAAAATGCCGGGAACACCTATCCTGGTGCCGGCTGTTGTCCGATACCACCCGCACCAACAAGCTGCTGTATTCAAGGACCTCCTGGTGTAACCGGACCGGTGGGAGCAACCGGAGCGACTGGTCCTATGGGCGCAACTGGTGCGACTGGTGCAATGGGTCCCATGGGTCCGGCAGGTGCAGTTGGAGCAACCGGTCCGACAGGTGCGACAGGCGCAGCCGGAGCAAATGGTGTAACCGGTCCCACAGGCGCAACCGGTGCAGCCGGTGTAACCGGACCGACTGGAGCAGCCGGCGCAGTTGGCGCAACTGGACCGACCGGACCGACCGGAGCAACTGGTGCAGCTGGCGCAGTTGGCGCAACCGGACCAACCGGACCGACTGGAGCAACTGGTGCAGCCGGCGCAGCTGGCGCAGTTGGCGCAACCGGACCAACCGGACCGACTGGAGCAACTGGTGCAGCCGGCGCAGCTGGCGCAGT
>CANQWA010000004.1 GCA_947627445.1 uncultured Ruminococcus sp. | reverse complement strand
AAGCAACTTGTTCAGTATACCACATCCCGCTCCTCTTGTCAAGTGAACTTTCTGTGAATATCTCCGCCTGCCTCTCGACTCTCGCCTCTCGACCGACAGCTTTATTATTATACCATGCCATACCCACTCTTGTCAAGAAGAACATTTTCAACAATTTCAACATTTGTTTGTTGAAATATAACAAGGCACAATGTTTTTTATGCAAAAAAGGCAGCCCCATTTTCCAGGACTGCCTTTTTCTGTTCATGTTCCAACCAAATCATGACGCCATCAGCTTTACCATAACTGCCTTCTGCGCATGCAACCGGTTTTCTGCCTCCTCAAAAATCTCTTTGGCATGTGCCTCGAACACTTTTGTGGTAATCTCCTCTTCTCGATGCGCCGGCAGACAGTGCAGCACCATGGCATCGCTGTGTGCCTGTGCCATGACTTCATCATTTACCTGATACCCTGCAAAGGCAATCTTCCGTGCCTCGATCTCGCTCTCCATGCCCATGGAAGACCACACGTCTGTAATGACCACGTCTGCGCCCTTGGCAGCCTCCAGCGGTTTGTCTGTCATCTGGAACTTATCCCCATAAGTCTTGGCAAATTTCAGCACCACGTCGTCCGGCTGATAATTCTTTGGGCAAGCAATAGATACCGCCATACCCACTTTCAGGCAGCCTACAATGAGTGAATTCGCCATGTTATTCCCATCCCCGATAAAGCACATTTTCAGCCCGTCAAAACTGCTCTTAACTTCCCGGATGGTCATAAGGTCAGCCAGAATTTGACAGGGGTGACAGAAGTCCGTCAGACCGTTGATGATGGGGATAGAACCATGATCCGCCAGATCCTCCACTTCCTTCTGCTCAAAGGTCCGGATCATAATTCCGTCCAGATACCGGGAGAGTACCCGTGCTGTATCCTGTACTGGCTCGCCCCGACCAATCTGGAGATCATCCGCAGACAGAAACAGCGGGTGTCCGCCCAACTGATACATCCCGGTTTCAAAGGAAACGCGTGTCCGGGTGGATGCCTTCTGGAAGATCATACCCAGAGACTTTCCCTTCAAATGGGGGTGGGGAATTCCATGCTTCAGCTCATATTTCAGCTGATCCGCCAAATCCAGAATCTCAATGATTTCTTCCGTGCTCAAATCGAGCATCTTCAATAAATGCTTCATAGTTGTTCCTCCATTTTGATTTGTTCTATTGTTCAGAATCTGTCCTTAGACAAACCCGCACAAAAAGATGCACCGTCTTTCCGGCAGATTCCGGCACGTACTGTGTCAAAAAGTCTTGTCAGGTGCAAAGCATGCCGACAACTTTTTTCTTGCTCAAAAATACAGTCACATACAGTCACACTTCTTGTGAAGGCAGGTTTTTATTCTGCCAGAATTTCTGTCAGAACCGTCACAAGCTTTTGAATTTCTTCATCCGTCACCGTTAACGGCGGCAAAAGCCGTACCTTATCCTTTGCTGTCAGCAAGAGCAAGCCTTTTTCCAGCGCCACATTTACCACATCGACAGCCTTTTTCTCGGTCAGGGCAATACCGACCATCAAACCAAGTCCGCTCACGGAATCCACCCCCGGGATCGCTGCCAGCTCTTTCCGCAGCAGAGCAGCCTTGCGGTTCACTTCCTCCAGAAATCCCGGCGCAGTCACAGTTTCCAGCACAGCAAGTCCGCCGGCGCAGCAAACCGGATTGCCCCCGAAGGTAGAGCCGTGAGAGCCTTTGTCCAGTACCCCAGCGCACTTCTCATTTGCCAGACAAGCCCCCATGGGCAGACCGCCGGCGATACCCTTTGCCAGGGTAGTGATATCCGCCCGGTGTCCGAACTGCTCGCCGGCAAGGAATGTTCCCGTTCTGCCAACGCCGGTCTGCACCTCGTCAGCGATCACCAAAACATCCTTCGCCATGCACTTCTCGTAGACTGCATCCACAAAAGCCTGCTCCAGCGCATGGACACCACCCTCGCCCTGTACATATTCCATCATCACAGCGCAGACCGTATCGTCCAGCTTTTCTTCCAGAGAGTCGATGTCGTTGGCGGTCACATAGTCAAACCCCTCTACAAAGGGAAAGAAATAGTGGTGAAACGTATCCTGTCCTGTGGCAGACAAGGTACAGAGGGTTCTGCCATGGAAGGAATTCACCAGAGTCAGGATTTTATGCCGTCCCTTGCCATATTTATCAAAGCTGTATTTTCTCGCCAGCTTGATGGCACACTCATTGGCTTCTGCACCGCTGTTGGCGAAAAAGAGCTTGTTATAGCCGGTGACAGCACAGAGCTTTTCCGCAAAATCCGCCTGTATCCTGGTATAGTACAGGTTCGAGGTGTGCTGCATGGTTTTCACTTGTTTACAGACTGCCTCTGTCCACGCTTTGTTACAGTAGCCCAGAGAAGTACAGCCGATACCGCTGCCGAAGTCGATATATTGCTTTCCATTTTCATCCACACAGGCTTCGTTTTCGCCCTGTGCGATCACCACGGGAAACCGTCCGTATGTACCCATAACAGACTGGTTCAGTTGTTCCTGTGTTGTCATATTGATAGCCTCCTCTCAGAATCACAGCTTGATACCAATCCTCTTCATTCCAATAGATGGATCTATCGGAATTGCGTACCGATGCCCTCATTGGACAGTGTTTCGATCAAAATGGAATGGGGGATTCTGCCGTCAATGATGGCGGTTTTCTTCACGCCCCGGCGCACGGCTTCTACACAGCAGTCGATCTTGGGGATCATCCCGCCGGAAATAATGCCTTTGCGCTTCAAAAACGGCACTTCGCTGACGTTCACAAAGGGAATCAGCGTGGACGGGTCATCCTTGTTTCGCAGCAGCCCCGCAATGTCCGTCATCAGGATCAAATTTTCTGCCCGGAGCTGTGCTGCAATCCTTGCTGCTGCCGTATCCGCATTGACATTATACGTCTGACCAAAATTGTCTGCTGCCACAGTGGCGATCACTGGTACATAACCATTGTCCAGCGCATCCAGGATGGGCTTTTCATTGACCTTGACAATGTCACCCACATAGCCCAAATCCTCGCCGTTGGGTCCCAGCTTTTGCTCTGCGGTGAGCATCTGCCCGTCAATGCCGCAAAGTCCCAGTGCCTTGCCTTTGGTGCGTGTCAAGAGATTGACCAGCTCTTTGTTCACCTTTCCAGCAAGCACCATCTTCACCACATCCACTGTGGCTTCATCCGTATACCGCAGACCGCCAATGAATTTGGATTCTATTTGCAGTTTCTCCAGCATCTCACTGATTTCCGGCCCGCCGCCGTGCACCAAAACCACCTTCACACCCACAAGAGACAACAGCACAATATCGTTCATGACTGCCTGCTTCAATTCCTTGTTGGTCATGGCATTTCCGCCGTATTTGACAACGACAATCTTGTTGTTATATTTCTGAATATAGGGCAGGGCATCTACCAGCACCTGTGCCCGTATATTGTTGTGGATTTCTCCCATCTGTAAAATCTCTCCTTCAGGCTTGTTTCTTTCGTCTTGTAGAACAGACCCTTATGTCCGATAGTCCCCGTTGATTTTCACATATTCATATGTCAGATCACAGCCCCATGCCGTTCCCTTTGCCGGTCCGTCTCCCAATGTCACATGGATCTGTATTTCATCATCGCTGAGCAGCCGACTCGCCGCTTCTTCGGAAAATGTCAAGATCGAACCATTCTTGAAAAAGTCAATCTCTCCCTTGGAAGAAGCCAAGGTCACGCAGAATTTTCCGATATCAAAATCCGCATTTGCATTACCGATGGCACAGGCGATACGCCCCACGTTGGCATCCTCCCCAAACATGGCACATTTCAACAAATCAGAGGCAATGACCGACTTGGCGACCGCCAGAGCGTCTTTTTCTGTCTTTGCACCGGAAACATTGCATTCCAGCAGCTTGGTCGCACCCTCGCCGTCCTTTGCCAGCATTTTGGTGATGTTGGACATCACGATATACAGCGCCTGTTTGAACGTCTGAAAATCTTCGTTTTCTCTGTCAATGAGAGTATTGCCGCAAAGTCCGTTTGCCATGACGGCACAGGTGTCATTGGTGGATTGATCGCCGTCAATATACAGACAGTTGTATGTGACTTTTACCACCGCATCCAACGCCTTTTGCAGCATTTCTGAGCTGATAGCGCAGTCTGTGGTGATCACATTCAGGGTGGTCGCCATATTGGGACAGATCATGCCGGAGCCTTTACCCATCCCGCCCACACAGCAGATCTTTCCGCCTATCGCAAATGTCACGGCAACTTCCTTCTTCACCGTATCTGTCGTCATAATGGCAACAGCAGCCTTTTCGTTTCCCTTATGGGAAAGTCCCTCCACCAGGGCGTCCATATGCTGCTCCACTGGCTCGATAGGCATGGTCTGACCGATGACGCCAGTCTGTGCAATCAATACCTGTTCTGTGGGAATACCCAGTTTCTCCGCTGCAAGCTGACACATCCGCACGGATTTTTCTTCACCGTCTGGATTGCAGGCGTTGGCATTTTTGGAATTGAGAATAAATGCCTGTGCCTTTCCGCCAGTCTGCTTCAGATGCTTTTTAGAAACTGTCACGGGAGCAGCCTGCACTTTATTCTGGGTAAACACCCCTGCCGCATGGCAAGGCACATCGGAAAACACCAGACACAGATCCGGCTTTTTTTTCGGATTCTCCTTGATACCGCTGTAAAGTCCATTTGCCCGGAATCCCTTTGCTGCACAGACGCCGCCTTCCACATAGGAATAGCCGTCATATCTTACTTTTTGGATTTCTTTCATCGTATATCACCTTGTTATAGCAAGCCAGTAGTCTCATCCAGCCCCAGCATAATATTCATACACTGCACGGCTGCACCGGATGCACCTTTACCCAGATTATCCAGCCGGGAACAAAGCAGAAGCTGTTCCTCGTCACCAAACACAAAAATTTCCATTCGGTTGGTGTCTCTCAGATCGTTACAGGTCAGCCGGAACGCTGTCATTTCCTCTTTAGTTCCCAGAGGCATCACACGCACAAAGGCAGAGCCGGCGTAATGTCGTGTCAGCATATCGTGTACCTCTTCCGGAGAAAGCCTCTTTCCGGAGACATCTGCCAGAACCGGTATGCAGACAACCATGCCATTGTAATAGTCGTCTACAATGGGCGTAAACATAGGCTTTTTCTCCAGCCCGGAGATCTTCTGCATTTCCGGCAAATGCTTGTGGTTGTTTGCCAGGCCGTAAAATCTCGGGCTGTACAGTTCCGGTGCACGGTCTTCTGACTCGATCTCGGCGATCATGCTCTTTCCGCCACCGCTGTAGCCGGACATCGCAAAGCACTGTACCGGATAATCCTTGGGGAGCAATCCACTCTCTACCATTGGATATACCAGAGAAATAAAGCCACTGGCATAGCAGCCTGGCACAGCAACCCGGTCAGAAGTCCGGATCTTTTCCCGGTGGGCTGCGGACAATTCCGGAAAACCATATGCCCATGCCGGATCTGTGCGGTGTGCTGTAGATGCATCAATGATCCGGACAGGCGCATTGCCGGCAAGTGCCGCGGCTTCTTTTGCAGCGGCATCCGGCAGACAGAGGAATGTGATATCGCTTTCCTGGATTGCTGCCCGGCGTGCATCCGCATCCTTCCGAGTCTCCTCTGTTAATGTGAGAATGGTCAAATCAGAGCGGCCAGCCAGCCGTTGATGGATACGCAGCCCGGTGGTGCCTGCTTGTCCGTCTATAAAAACTTTTGTTGCCATGATATTCCTCCATACAAATTTCGGGAACATGTGGTTTTCCTGGAAGAGCAATGGATCTTTCTTCTATCTCGGGCATTTCCACAAACTAAATGCGCAGGTCAGCACAATGATCAGAATCGCCCAGATACGGGATGCCGTCATGCCCCAGTTCAGCACCAGCCCGATCAGCAGTTCTCCGCTGATCCACAAAATTGCCGCAACCACACAAAGAGCAAGGATAAAACAAAGCTGCCGTTTTTTCATCTTACACCATTCCCAGCTGCGTCTTCACCAGTGCAATTTGTTTTTTCACCGCTTCCGGCGATGATCCGCCCTGAGATACTCTTCCTCGGACACATGTCTCCAGACGGATGGCTTCATACACATCCTCTGTAAACAAGGGTGTCATCTTCTGATATGCATCCAGCGGCAATTCCTCCAAGGTCAGCCCAGCAGTAATACACTGTGCCACCAGCGTACCGGAGATTTTATAGGCATCCCGGAAAGGCATCCCCTTTTTCACCAGATAGTCTGCGCAATCTGTGGCATTGATAAAGCCCTTCGCTGCCGCCGCACGCATATTTTCCTGGTTGACACGCATGGTCTCCAACATCGGGATAAATGTTTCCAGACACAGCTTCACATTGTCCACTGCATCAAAAATGGCTTCCTTATCCTCCTGCATATCCTTGTTATAAGCCAGGGGCAGTCCTTTCATCATCACAAGAAGAGTTTGCAGATCTCCATAGACCCGTGCCGTCTTGCCCCGGATCAGTTCCGTAATATCCGGATTCTTCTTTTGAGGCATAATGGACGAACCGGTAGCAAAGGCATCGTCCAACTCAATAAATCGAAATTCCCAGGAACACCACAGAATGATTTCCTCAGAAAAACGAGACAGATGCATCATAATGACAGACAACGCCCCTGCCAGTTCGATACAATAATCCCGATCGGAAACGCCGTCCAGACTGTTTGCCATGGGTGCATCAAAGCCCAGCAAAGCCGCAGTCTGTTCCCGGTCAATGTGATATGTCGTACCAGCCAGTGCACCGCTTCCCAGCGGACATTGGTTCATGCGTTTTGCGGTATCGTCCAGTCTGCCCAAATCCCGGAGCAGCATCTGTACATATGCCAACAGATGATGGGCGAATGTCACTGGCTGTGCTCTCTGCAAGTGGGTATATCCCGGCAGGACGGTTTCCGTGTGCTGCTCTGCCATGTGAACCAGTGCTTGGCAAAGTTTTTCCACCAGACTTCGCACTGCGGCAATCTCGTCCCGGAGATACAGCCGCAAGTCCAATGCCACCTGATCGTTCCGGGAACGGGAGGTGTGCAGACGCTTTCCCACATCGCCGCATCGCTTTGTCAGCTCTGCCTCGATAAACATGTGGATATCCTCTGCATGGGAGTCAAATTCCAATGCACCGCTGTCCAGATCTGCCAGAATGCCTTTCAGCCCACGAATGATCTCTTCACTGTCCGCTTTATCAATAATGCCGCAGTCTCCCAGCATGGTTGCATGGGCAATACTACCCTGTATGTCATGACGATACATCCGGGCATCAAATGCGATAGACGAATTGAACGCATTGACCCCAGCATCGATCTCTTTGGAAAATCTTCCTGCCCAAAGTGCCATTTTTCCTCTGTCCTTCCTATGAATATGAAAACGGAAAAGGCGACTGAAAGCCGCCCCTTCCTCGCAGTTTTCCGAAAGTGATGCACACCGAAGATCGGATTGCATCCTTGATCACTTGCCCCGCTTCTGATCCAGCTTAGCCTTTACATGGATCGGCAGACCAAATAGATTGATAAAGCCCTCTGCATCCTTCTGGTTATACACTTCTTCTGCATCAAAGGTGGCAACCTCTTCATCATACAGCGTGTACGGAGAAGTCACGCCTGCATTGATGATATTACCCTTGTACAGCTTCAGCTTGACATCACCGGTCACAGTCTTTTGTGTCTCATCGACAAAAGCAGTCAGAGCTTCACGCAGAGGGGTATACCACTGTCCATTGTAGACAATATCTGCAAACTTAATGCTGAGATACTGCTTGACACGTGCCGTTTCTTTATCCAGTGTGATGGTTTCCAGAACATCGTGTGCATGGTACAGGATTGCACCGCCCGGTGTCTCATATACGCCTCTGGATTTCATACCCACCAGACGGTTTTCTACCAGGTCAGCAAGACCGATGCCATTTTCGCCGCCCAGGCGGTTCAGCGTTTCTACTATTTCAACAGCGCCCAGCTCCTTGCCGTCGATCGCTGTGGGAATGCCCTTTTCAAAGTGAATGGTCACATATGTGGGCTTGTCCGGTGCTTGGATGGGAGATACGCCCATTTCCAGAAAGCCTTCTTTTTCGTACTGCGGCTCGTTTGCCGGATCTTCCAGATCCAGACCCTCGTGAGATAAATGCCACAGGTTCTTGTCCTTAGAATAGTTGGTTTCACGGTTGATTTTCAGCGGAATGTTGTGTGCCTCCGCATAGTCGATTTCCTCGTCACGGCTCTTGATATTCCATTCTCTCCAGGGAGCAATGATCGCCATATCCGGGGCATACGCCTTGATTGCCAGTTCAAAACGAACCTGATCGTTTCCCTTGCCGGTAGCACCGTGACAGATGGCATCTGCACCCTCTTCCAGTGCGATCTCAGCCAGACGCTTACCGATGATGGGACGTGCAAAAGAAGTACCCAGCAGATAGCGGTTCTCATAAATCGCACCAGCTTGTACCGTGGGAAATACATAGTCCTCTACAAATTCCTTCTTCAGATCCAGAACGATCAACTTAGAAGCACCGGTTTGAATCGCCTTTTCTTCCAGACCGTCCAACTCTGTGCCCTGTCCCACGTCTGCAGAAACTGCAATTACCTCGCAGTTATTGTAATTTTCCTTCAACCACGGAATGATAATAGAAGTATCCAGTCCGCCGGAATATGCCAGAATGACTTTTTTGATATCTTTTTTTTCCATAACGCATTTCCTCCAATTTCTACGAAAACAAGTTCTGAGTTTTTCAAACTCGAACACTCTTGTTTCTTATTATACACCTTTTTCTGGTATTGTCAAGTGTTTTTTGCATATTTATACGGTTATTTTTTTATTTATCCGCAAATTATGTATAATATGCATTTATAAAGCCGTATTTCTGCATAAAAAAGCTTCCGTCCGAAGGCAGAAGCTTTTTGCATATCCGATTTTTGTGGAAAGCCTTACGGCAAACCCGCACAAAGATGGTGTGGTGTTGCCTTACTGTTTTCTTTCATAACAAGCTAAGATTTCACCGATAAACTCCCGGTGCAGCGGCTCTTTGCCGTACCATTTTTCATAGGTCTCTGCACGAACAAATCCATCCTTTTGCAGCATAGCGGTATACACCTTCCGGCAGACAAATACACGCCGTGCCTCTGCAAAAGTGGTGGTTCCATCCAGCAGAACCGGTGTAATGCCGGTTTCCTTTGCTTTGTCACAGTCTCTGCCGGAGTGACTGCCGCAGAATTGCAGTGCCGGCTTCTGATCCAGATCGAAAAAGGAGACGGTGAACAGATCGTTGTGATCCAGATACTGTAAAGTGTGCCGGTTGGTGCGCACCACGCAGTGGAAAGAGGGAGTTCCCCAGATTTCACCCATAGCGCCCCAGGAACAGGTCATCGTATTGTAAGCATCCGGCGTGCCGGCAGTCAGTAAGTACCATTCCTTTCCAATCTCCGTAAAAGGGTTGAACAAAAGCCGATCTGCCGCTGTCTTTTGAAAAATATTTTTTCCCTCTGTCATAAACACGCTTCCTTTCGCATAAGATATATAGACTGCAATTTCTTTCTCATTTCAAATCGGACAGCTTATGCCTTATACTGCTGATGGTTTCTGCCGTACTGCAACCGCAGCTTATCGGTCAGCAAGGCAATGAACTCCGAGTTGGTGGGCTTTCCCTTACAGTTGTTCACGGTATAGCCGAAGAAGGAGTTGATGGTGTCCAGATCACCTCTGTCCCATGCAATCTCAATTGCATGGCGGATGGCACGCTCTACCCGGGATGAAGTCGTATCAAACTGCTTGGCTACTGTGGGATACAGCAGCTTGGTCACGCTTTCCAGCAGCGCCTGATCTTCAATAGAAGCCAGGATTGCGGCACGCAGATAGTGATAGCCCTTGATATGTGCCGGAACACCGAGCTGGTGGATCATGTCTGTTACTACCACTTCCAGATCCTGAGCAGAGGACATCATGTGCCGAGGATTCTTTGTGGTCAGACTGATGATACGATTTCCCAGAGCAGAAATATCAAAGGGCTTTAGCATGTAGTAGGATGCACCTTTTTCCATGACCTGCCGTTCAATAAATTCATTTTCATAAGCTGATGTGATGATAAATGCCGGCCGATTTTCAAACGTCTGAGATTTCTCAAGGATCTCTATGGCGTCCATATGAGGCAGCACAGCATCTATGATCGCAACCTCTGGCTTGTCGTTCTGAATGGCATCCAGAATCACCTTTCCGTCTCTTCTCCGGGTCATGACGTAGAGCCCGTGGGAGCGCAGCTCGTTGGCACATGCAATGCCATATTCGGCGCTGTCATCTCCAATCAGGACTTTTATTTTTTTGTTGTCCATTTTGTTACCTCCTGTTTTTTTGTTCTACCATATAATTTTAGCACATTCTGTGGTGAAATTGCAAGAGAATATCATGTCGAATACTATACCTTTACAATTTCTTGTAAAATATTTTGTCAAATCATGTCTTGCGGTTTTCCGTCCGAACACAGAACCCATTTCGGTCAGTGATTTTCATCCAAAATCGACATGGCTTTCTGTTCTTCTTCCTGTTTTTTCCTGTCCCTGGCATCCAGAGAAAAATGCTGCCAAAAAGCCAGTGCAGCCACACAGAGAAACACGATTAGCGTGGGGGAGATCTCCATATAATACATCCGATCCACCGGCATGTCCATTATACGGCTGTAAAATCCGTTGTCTGCCGCATAGGATGCCACACGGAACATGGAGATCATGCATAGAATGCTGCCCGCTGCACTAAGACCTAAGGCAATCCAGTTCCGCCGCAGAAAAATTAACACTGCGGCAATCGTCAGCAGCACCGAAGCCGTAATCATCATTTCTCCATAGCCCACAAAATCCGCAGGCCAGTTTGCTCCGGCTTTTGCATTTTTGATCCAGCCGAAAGCACAGGACAGATCGATAAACCACACAAATACCAGAACGGCTGCTATCATGACGATCCGCAGGAATGTGCAGACTCCTCTCTGCCGATTTCTGCGGCGATAATAAGAAGCCGTCTGTATGGACGTTTGATGTTTCATATAAATCATATTCCCTTCTCATACAATCCTCTGCGCCACCTGCGGCGACACAATTCCGATCAATTTAGAACTTGTTCTTATCGCTCGGAATGAAGAGGATTGGTATAAATGCAAGATAATGAAAAGCAAGAAGCAAGAAAAAAAGATTCCAGTGACCCGACGATTTGGTTTCCTTGCATTTACGTTGATAAACCTTCTGCGGACAGCGCATAGTATATGCAGACCCTATCGGGTCTTATGAAACCGAATTTTTTCAGAAAGCAGGTTTTTTGATATGAACAAATGGATTCGCCGCAGTGCAGCATTTACCGCTGCATTGCTGATACAGCTTTATTCTGCCACAGCGTATTATGCATGGCGGCTGCCGGACAGTTACTATGTGGAAACCGGCGGTCAGCTCCAGGTGGACACAGCACTGCATATCTCCGCAGCACCGTCCTCTCACGCCGTACAAGCTGTCGCTGATTCTGCTCCCAAAATCAAAACCGCTTCTCTCTGTCTGTTTGGTATCATTCCCATTAAAACGGTGGAAATACAGGAGATCGACACTCCTATGCTCGTTCCCTGCGGACAGCCCTTCGGCATCAAGCTTCGCATGAATGGCGCAATGGTGGTGGGTTTCGATCATGTGTCCACATCTTCTGGCACATGCTGTCCTGCCCAGGAAGCTGGCATTCAAGCCGGTGACCTGATACAATCCGTCAACGGACAGGCAGTCAGCTCCAACCAATCTCTGCAATCCGCCATTGCATCTTCCATGGGCAGCCCCGTCACGGTTTCTCTTGTTCGGGAAGAAGAAACCTGCACCGTCACCATGACGCCGGTATTTTCATCCCGCGACAACTGCTATGAAGCTGGCGTCTGGGTGCGTGACAGCAGCGCCGGCATCGGAACCATCACCTTTTACGACCCGCAAACCGGCAGCTTCGGCGGACTGGGACATCCCGTCAGTGACGTAGACACAGGAGATATCCTGCCTCTTGGCTCCGGCGAAGCAGGTGCTGTCACCATATCTGAAGTAGAAAAAGGCACTGCCGGCGAGCCTGGTATGCTCCAGGGCAGCTTTACGGAAGAAGCACCTCTGGGCGAGCTGCTGTGTAACAATCGCTGCGGCGTGTTCGGCAAATTGTATCACAATCCTACCGATGCAGCAGCTGTTCCCATGGCATTGAAGCAGGAGATCGAAACCGGTCCGGCGCAGATTCTCTGTACGGTAGAGGGCGATACACCGAAAGCATATGATGTGTCGCTGGAGGAAATCGACTACAGCGGAACGGACAGCACCAGAAACATGACGATTCGTGTCACAGACAATACGTTGCTGGAAAAAACCGGCGGCATTGTACAGGGCATGAGCGGCAGTCCCATTGTGCAAAACGGCAAGCTGGTGGGTGCTGTGACCCATGTATTTGTAGACGATCCCACAAGAGGCTACGGCATCTTTTGTGAAAACATGGTGCGGTATGGTCTATGCGGTTCGTAACGTAAAATAAAAACCTCACCGCCGGGATGTCCCGGTGTGTGAGGTTTTCTTTGTGGGTTTACTCCGGCATTATTCGCTGAAACCGCTTTCCACCAAATCAATCAGAGAATTCACGGCAGCCTGCTCGTCAGGACCGTCCGCAATGATCTTGATATCGGTGCCGCCGACAATACCTAGAGAAAGGATACCCAGCAGACTCTTTGCATTGACACGGCGCTCTTCTTTCTCAATCCAGATCGAAGCCTTAAACTCATTAGCACGCTGGATGAAAAATGTTGCCGGTCTTGCGTGCAGTCCAACTTGATTCTGTACCATTACTTCTTTCACAAACATAATAAAACTCTCCCATCTCAATATTCTGAACCTGCGGTGCAAGTTCGATTTGCTTGGTTTTATTTCACGTATGCTATCATTATACCGTGTTTTTTCCCAAACGTCAACATGCTTTTTGCAATAAATTGCCTGTTTTTCGGGATTTTCTACGTGTTGTCGCAACAGCGATTCCTTTTCAGCCAAAAGTTTGTGTAAGATGCCAATAATGCCAAACGACTTTTTTCGATCATCCGCAGCCTTCTCGTGTTTTGTCCAAATTTCACAGAATAAACAGCTACTTTTTGTTCAGATAGTTGAAATATAAATCGGGACGCTTGCACTTTGTCACCGCAAGACTTTCCTCCAGCCGCCACTCGGCAATATTCTTGTGATGTCCGCTGAGCAGCACCGGCGGCACTTTCTTGTCATGCCAGATTGCCGGACGGGTGTACTGAGGATATTCCAGCAGACCGCCGAAGTGGCTCTCATCCTCAAAGCAGAGATCCTCCGGCAGCACACCGGGGATCATCCGTGCCACTGTGTCCACCAGCACCATTGCCGGAAGCTCGCCGCCGGTCAGCACATAATCGCCGATGGAAATTTCTTCATCCACAATCTCGTCCAGAATACGCTGATCCACACCCTCATAATGTCCGCAGAGAATGAACACATGAGGCATCACTGACAGTTCGAGAGCGCACTGTTGATCTAAAACCTTTCCCTTAGGAGACATGTATATGGTATGCGGCACAGAACCGGTCTGTTCACACACTGCCTGATAACAGCGGTAAATCGGATCCGCCTGCATCACCATGCCTCTGCCGCCTCCGTAGGGCACATCATCTACCCGGCGGTGCTTGTCCAGGGTATAATCCCGAATATTCCAGCACTGCACCGAGAGGCAGCCGTTTTTCTGCGCCCGTCCCAGAATGCTCTCAGACAAAACGGTTTCACACATCTCCGGAAACAGCGTTGCAATATCAAAGCGCATCGAACAGCCCCTCCAACGGACGGATGGTCATGACACCGTTTTCCAGATCGGTTTTCACAATCACGTCGGGAATTGCTGGAATCAGCACAGCCGTCCCATTTTCCGCCTTTACTTCATAGACATCGTTTGCTCCGGTCTGGAATACCTCAGTCAGCTTGCCGTAAACCTTGCCGGAATCTGCATCTACAATCTGTAGTCCCATGAGATCCTGGATAAAGTAAACGCCTTCCTCCAGTTCTACCGCATCACGATTCATATAGAGGATCTGCCCCCGAAGCCTTTCTGCTTGTTCCATAGTCTCCACGCCCTCCAGACGGAGCAGCACATTTCCCTTTTGCAGACGGGCATCCGTCACAATGACAGGACGGTATTCCTTGCCCAAATACAGCGTTTCAAATTCACAGAGAAATTCCGGGTCATCACACCAGGGAACAACCTTCACGGTCCCCCGAAGTCCATGTACATTGACGATTTTTCCGATTTCCAGATATTGCTTCATAGTCCCTCCTGAGAATTCGTCTTATCGCTTCTGAAAAACAACAGGCGAACGCCGCCGTCCGCCTGCTCTTTTTTTGAACTGATTCTCATAGGAAGAATGTACGGATTTCCCAGCAGATTTTGATGCCGTATGCGATAAAATCCGCGGGAAGGACGTGCATAATTTTCTATGAGAATACATTCTTAATCAATCTCTACCTGAACCTTCTGATTGTTTTTGGCTGCACCAGCACGCATCAGAACACGAATCGCCTTTGCGATACGTCCCTGCTTGCCGATAACACGACCGGTATCCTCTGGTGCTACTTTGAGATGGAACACAATAACTCCCTCTTCGTTGGGCTCGTCCTCTGTAATTTCAATAGCAGAGGGATCTGCCACCAGTCCTGTTACAATGATTCTCAACAGTTCCTGCATGTTGATTTCCTCCTTGATCTTCTCATTCTCCATGTTAACAATTGGATTGCTCCTCCGGTCAGCCGCACTTTCTGATCATATCGAACCTGTCTTTATCCGAAATGTGCACAGATTCTCATGCAGCTCACCGGCGGAGCAATCACGGTACGATCTTTTGACCGCACACCCCGCACGCAGGCGTGTTCTCTGGTATCTCAGAGAACACCTTCTTTTTTCAGAATGCCCTTGACAGTATCTGTCGGCTGTGCGCCATTTTTCAGCCAAGTCTTAGCCTTTTCCGCATCAACCTTGACAACAGTCGGCTCTTTGGTAGGATCGTAATAACCGATCTCCTCAATAAAGCGGCCATCTCTCGGATAACGCTCGTCAGCAACCACAATACGATAGAACGGAGCCTTTTTTGCACCCATTCTCCTCAGTCTGATTTTTACTGCCATTTTACTTCACCTCCACATATTTCATGCATTTATCTCCAGCAGTTGTATGATCTGCGGGAAAACTGATTTATTTCTTCGGCATTATCCCCGGGGGAACGCCCGGAATCCCTCCCATGTTCGGCATCTGATCCAAATTCATGCCGGCAAGCCGCTTCATAGCTCTGCGATTCATTTTACCGCCCTTGCCGCCCTTGACATTCAGCTGTTTCATCATCTTCTGCATCTGTTCAAACTGCTTCAACAGGCGGTTGACTTCTTCCACCTTTGTGCCGCTTCCGGCAGCAATACGCCGCTTTCTGGAAGGGTTGATGATCGAGGGTTTCTCCCGTTCCGCTTTCGTCATAGAAGTAATCATTGCTTCAATATGGGTAAATTGTTTTTCGTCAATGTCCACATCCTTTAATTTATCGCCCACACCCGGAAGCATTCCCATAATGGAGCGAATCGAACCCATTTTCTGGATCTGCCGCAGCTGTTCCAAAAGATCATTCATATCAAACTGACTCTGCTCCAGCTTTTTTGCCATTTTTTCGGCATCCTTCTGGCTGATGGTGCTTTCCGCCTTTTCAATCAGCGTCAGCATATCACCCATGCCCAGAATACGGGATGCCATTCTCTGGGGATGGAACTGCTCGAATTCATCCAACTTTTCGCCCATGCCCACATATTTAATCGGCTTACCGGTAACTGCCAGCACAGACAGCGCCGCACCGCCTCTGGTATCCGAATCCAGTTTGGACATCAGCACGCTGTCGATGCCCAGTGCATCGTCAAACGCCTTTGCCACATTGACAGCATCCTGACCGGTCATGGCATCTACCACCAACATAATCTCATTTGGGTGGGTCAGTTCCTTCAGATCCTTCAGTTCATCCATCAGTTCTTCGTCGATATGCAGACGGCCGGCAGTATCCAGGATTACCACGTCATTGCCGTGATCCTTGGCATACTTCATGGCTTCCCGGACAATCACCTGGGGTGGGATCTGTCCCATTTCAAAGACCTTGACCCCGGCACGCTCGCCCACTACCTGTAACTGATTAATGGCAGCCGGACGATAGATGTCGCAGGCTACCAGCAAAGGATAATGACCCTCTTTTTTCAGCAGCTTTGCCAGCTTTGCGGCATGAGTGGTTTTACCAGAACCCTGCAGACCGCACATCATAATCACGCAGGGCGGCTTGGACGGAAACTGGATGCGGGCGTTCTCATTGCCCATCAGTGCACACAGTTCCTCGTTGACAATTTTAATCACCTGCTGTGCCGGCGTCAGGCTCGACAAAACCTCTTCACCGACAGCCCGTTCTGAAACCTTTTTCACAAAGTCCTTGACGACTTTATAGCTGACATCTGCCTCTAACAGTGCCATGCGGACTTCACGCATTGCCTCTTTGACATCACTCTCTGTCAGTTTGCCGTGTGACCGCAGTTTTTTGAAAACCTGATTCAGTTTTCCGGAAAGACCTTCAAAAGCCATGGTTTACCCTCCTTTTCTGCGAATCTATTTTCAAAAGCGAATGCATATGTTTCTGACAAGAATTTTCACGAAGTTCCCGCCAAAATCTGTCGGAAAGACGTGTGCAGCTTCTTGTCAAGACAAGTTCTAACAGACGCAACTATAATAGTTCCAATCCCTTTGCAGCAGCAGCCTTTGCCTCTCGGCAAGCCTCTTGCACCGCCGGATCATCCGCTGTACTTTCTGCAATTTTTTGCAGCAGCGCTTCGATCTTTGCATAATTCTCTCGCAGCGCACCCAGACGTTTGGCAAACTGGAGCTTTTTCTCCATCTCCAGCAGCACCTGTTCTCCCCGCTTGATACCGTCACGAACGCCCTGCCGGGTAATGCCGGCGATTTCTGCAATTTCGCCGAGGGAAAGATCTGCACAGTAATACAATTCCATCATACGATACTGGTGGGGCGTCAAGAATTCACCATAGCAGTCCAGCAGCATGGCAAATTGCAGATCCTTGGACATAAGCACGTCTCCCCCTGTAAAAGCGATTTACTTTACAAGTATACTCCATTTTCTCGCCCTTGTCAACCCCTTTTTCTTCGTGAATCTGCACAAAATTCAGAGTGTGATTTTTCTGTCTTGTCAATATATTTGCTTATTTTTCACGTTTTATCCGCATTTTGCTTGACAATTCCACCGTTTTGGCTTATAATAGAAAAGTACGAAAATCAGCCATCTGGGCTGAACCGCACCAAAACTCTGGCGCGGAAGAAAAACATGACTTGCGGCGCTGCCGCAGAAACAGAGAGGGTTATGCATCATGACGTTTGAAGAAATGTTTGAAAGCGCAAAAAAGTCCTTGCTGAAAACGAAAGTCGCTGACAAGGCATCCCATATCGCAGTACAGATCAATGTCACCGGCGAAGGTTCTGGTATTTTCTATGCAAAAGCAACCGAAGGCAAGTTGATCGTTGAGCCGTATGACTATCTGGACAACGATGCAGTGCTGACTGCAGATTCCGGCGAACTGCTGGATGCACTGAAAAAGGCAGACACTTCCGCACTCACCATCGAGGGTGAGCCAGAAAAGGTAGCTGCATTCCGCACGATTTTAGAGACTCTGCCAAAGCCGAGAAAGACTGCTTCTAAGACAACAGCCGCAAAGAAGGCCACTGCTGCAAAGAAGGAAACAGCCGCTGCTGCAAAAAAGACTGAGACAAAGGCATCTGCCAAGACCTCTGCTAAGAAGACGGAGGAAGAAAATAAGCCAGCCGCAAAGGCTGCCGCAACAAAGACCGCAGCTGCCAAGACTGCTGCCGCTAAGGAAACTGCTGTAGCCAAAAAAGTCGAGACAAAGACTGCTTCTAAATCCATCAAGAAGTAATCGGTATTGGATTCGGATATCAGAAAAGCGTTCTGCATGATGTTTGCAGAACGCTCTTTTTGTATGGTATACGAAACACATGATGGATCTTTACGAAAAATCGCCCACATAATTCAGAACACTATCCCAATCCGGATCATTCCCGATGGACAGCATATTGTTATACAACAGAATCCGGTAAGCGTCATTCATGGTAATCTTACTATCCAAATCCACATCCGCAGCCCGCACCTCTGCCGGACGAAGCTTTCCAATCAAACCAAGAGCCCGTGCAGAACATGCCACCAGAACATTGAAAGCATCGTTGACATCTGGTCTGCCGTTGTCGTTCAGATCTCCTCTGAGGGAGCCGTAGTTGGCATACAAACTCTGCGGATAGGAGATCCTGCCATCCCGTTCCAGTCCTGCCAGCAGGTTCTTTGCCGTATTGTTCACGATCTGCTGCGGAGCGTCCTCTGGTAGGGAGATTGCTTCTGCATAAGCATCCACAAAAAGCTGGTTGGAATTTTCATCCGGTGCACCCAGGGCAAGCGCTTCGTTCATTTGCGTCCAGTTGGTCGGCTCTTCCTCTGAATTGATAATCGCCTTCAATGCCACATTGCCCAGATCGGCATAAGGATAGGTGTAATTCACACCCGGCATTTTTACCAAGCTGTTCACATCTATCCAAGTCTTACCGTCACTGGTGACATAGCTCTCCCCGTCCTGATAGGAGCATACCCGCTCAATGCCTGTGTCCGCACCCGCATTAGATTCCATCCCCAGCATGACATTTCTGCTGGAAGAAGAACCAGTGGCTGACAGTTCCAGTACAACAGAGAATTTTTCATTCTTTTTCAAAGGCACTGCCGGAACAGAAACGCCCTTATAACCGCTGTAGTACAGCATACCTCTGGTGGTCATTAGCAGTTTGCCGTCCTCTGGGTTTTTGGCGGATTTATTCAGGCGATACACAGAGATGGTATATGCCAGTTGATCCGAATTAGAAGAGAGATTGGGAAACATCACCTGAGTGAGTTCGCCGTCACGTTCTACGGTAAAGATATTCGCTGCCGCCTTTGCACCGATTCCGGCATAAACTGCCGCACCGTCATATTGATAGCAAAGCTGACTGCTGTTTGCGACCGCCATGTCAAAGCGTGTATATTCACAAATGGAGGGATCTTCATAGGACAGCCAGAAATATCCCTCATAGGCATCATCATCGCCCCAACTGTTGCGCACCAGCCATGCGCCGTCATTTTCCGGCTTCTGGTTAGGATTAAAGTTATCACGGGAATAATTGTCATCCCAGCCCACCAGCAAAATCGCATGGTCGGCATAATCGGCGTCATACCGATTCTGATAATATGCTGAGGAACTGCCGTTGTCATAATACGATCCTGCGGAATAATAGGACGCACTGACAGCGCCGGATTCCATCATCCATTCCTTGATCACCGAGGTGGCATCCTCACTGATCTGCCAAATCATATCGGAATTTTGCATCCGATAATAGGAAACAAACCGCTGATATTCGGAATAACCATTATCCCAGTCTGAAAAGGGGGCATATTTTTCCAGCTGCGCACCAATACCGGCAGCCAGAGAAAATCCGGCAATAGAAGCATTGCCGCCGGTGACCCCCTTATCCTTCATGTGAATGGCATCGCCGCTGGTAAAATCTCCTTCCTGATAGTGATCGGTATAGACATACCACCCCAGGGCAGCCTCGGAGAAATTCAACTCGCCCTTTTCGTCACGCCAGTTGTCGGGGATCTCCAACCCCTTTTTCATGATATTGGATTCACATGCACCCAGGGCAGAATACGCCCAGCAAAGTCCTGTGGAACCCTGATCCTTCACAGAAGTCACATAGCTATTGCCCGCATCGTCCAGCAGACTGTAGGCAGAGGGAATCTGGGATGCACGGTATACCCCGGGAATGTTCTTTTTTTCTGTCACGGTCATCTCAACTTCTCTGCCGTCCGCCTGTATCAACCGGGGCGACAAGTGGCACCCATTTTGTTCATATGTCATATATGTCACCGGCATGTCTGTCTCAGCCGCCTGTACCGGCAATGCCTCGATGGGATAACAGCACATAGCAACACTCAGCGCCAGAACACGAAACCAATGGTGTCGGATATGTTTTTTCATTCACCACACCTCCCAAAAAGCAGGGGTCACATTACGATATATTTATTATAGCACAAAAAAATGAATTCGTCAATTTTATTTGATGTTTTTTTGAAGAAAATAAATTTTTATTCATAAGGCAATTGGATCAAAAGAAAAACCCATTGGATTGGATGGGCATGACTGGTTTGTTTTAAAGCCTGTTCCATGTCTTTTTCCACGTCTTTTCGGCTAATTTTACTTTGACTTACCTCTGCTAAAAAAATTCACCATTTTCTATTGCAATTCCTCTGAAATCCTGCTATAATAATATTGTATGCGGTAAGATTAACCCTTACCGGAATTTTTCAAAAAGAAAAGCGAGGAATCATCATGCCTGCAAATATTGTAGTCGGTACCCAATGGGGCGACGAAGGAAAAGGGAAGATCATTGATATCATGGCATCTCGTGCAGATGTGGTTGTCCGTGCCACCGGCGGCAACAATGCCGGTCACACAGTTGTCAACAACGGCGAAGTGTACAAGCTCCACCTGATTCCCTCAGGAATTCTTTACCCAAATACCCTATGCCTCATCGGCGCTGGTGTCGTTCTCGATCCCAAGGACTTCTGCACCGAACTGGACGGTCTGGAACAGCGGGGCATCTCTACCGCCAATCTAAAGATCGACCCCCGTGCCCATGTGGTAATGCCCTGGCATATCGCCCTGGATGGCTTATCGGAACAGTTCCGGGGCAACTCGGACATCGGCACCACCAAACGGGGCATTGGTCCGACTTATATGGATAAATACGAGCGGTGCGGTCTGCGTGTCTATGATCTGGTTCACCCCGAGATCTTTGCAGAAAAGGCACGAACAACAGGAACGTTGAAAAATAAAATCATCACCGCTGTGTACGGCGGCGAAGCATTTGATCTGGATGCTGTTATTGCAGAATACACCGAATACGGCAAGCGCCTGTCGAAATATGTGGCTGATGTTTCAGTCCTCACCTATGAGGCAAACAAAGCCGGAAAAACCATCATGTTTGAGGGCGCACAGGCGACTCTGCTGGACATTGACTTTGGTACATATCCTTATGTCACCTCCTCCCACCCCATTTCCGCAGGTGCATGCATCGGCACAGGCGTAGGTCCCAAAATGATCACCAACATTATCGGCGTGGCAAAAGCCTATACCACCCGTGTGGGTAAAGGTCCTTTCCCCACCGAGCTGGAAGACAAGACAGGCGAATCCATCCGGAACAAGGGCGGCGAATTCGGCACGACCACCGGTCGTCCCAGAAGAACCGGCTGGTTCGATGCTGTGATCGTGAGACATTCTGTCCGCACCAACGGTCTGGACGGTCTGGCGATCAATAAATTGGATACCCTCAGCGGTATCGGCACACTGAAGATGTGCGTGGGCTATCAGAAGCCGGACGGCACAGTCCTGAAAGATTTTCCAGCGGCGTTGGAAGCCCTGGAGGATTGTGCGCCCATCTACGAGGAATTTGAGGGATTTGACGAGGATATTTCCGCTTGCAAGGACTTTAACGAACTGCCGGATGCATGCAAGAAGTACATTGCACGTCTGGAAGAAGTCTGCGAGTGTAAGGTCGTTATGGTAGGCAATGGTCCTGACCGAAGTCAAATTCTGGAACGATAAGAACAGGTTCTAATACTACTCCTTCGTTCTTTAATACGGAAGAATAACCGTCACATTTCACAATGGGGCGGTTATTTCTTTTTGCGGTCATTATTGCTCCCCATATGATGGTTTTGTAAGAACTTGTTCTAAGTTCTTAAAACTGAAAAGGCACCGATCCAATGACCGATGCCTTTTCAGTAAAGCAATGAGAAAAAGAGAGATAACTGCAAAATTTCATAAATTGCAATTGGTGATCTGCCGGGCGAGCCGCAATTCCAATCGCCCCAGCAGCCTTTTGGAGCAAAATTCACCCGCTTTTCAGCCGATGTATTATCTGCCTTACTCCATGCAATTATTATATCACATTTACTTCCGTCTGTCAACACCGTTTTTCAAAATTTTATGTAAAATATGCAGATTTATTTTTGTGCAGTGTGCTGTAATATTTGCCGGATTTATTCTATATTTCTTGGCACTCCGACCAAAAAGTGGTTTTTCTTCCAAAAGATCTTGGAAATTGGAGATTTTATCGTGCGGTTTCTTTCCTCTGAAATTGTGTAAATTGCGGTCAAAGCCCTCATTCTGTTGAAATTATCCTACCAGACCGGAGCGCTCAATCCCTTCGGTGAAGTACTTTTGCAGGAATATATACATCACTAAGATGGGTAAAATAGCAATGAGACAGCCGGCCTCCATCCAGACGATCTGTTCACGGGGGCTGACATCGGCGTTATTGAACAACTGCTGGGACAACAGTGTAGAAAGGTTTTTCAACATTAGTGCAATGGTCTGGTTCTTGTTGAAAAAGGTGGAACTCACATAGTAGTCGTTCCAGTACCACACCACGGAGAACAGGAATACGGTCAGGAAGGATGAAGCTGCATTGGGAATCATGACCCGGATAAAGGTCATGAAAGGTCCGCAGCCGTCCAGATAAGCGGCGTCCTCCAGTTCCTTGGGCAAGCCCTTGAAGAACTGGCGGAAAATGAAGATCATCAGACCAGCACGAATGCCGTTGCCCATTGCCGCTGGAAGATACATACACAACTTATTGTTGATGAGATTCACCTCAAAGCCGAATGCACCAAAGTGCCGGAACAGCATGTACTGGGGAATGGAAATGATCTGTGACGGCACCAGGATCATCATGATAACAATCCCAAACAGCAGTCCCTTGCCCTTAAACTTGAACCGGGCGAAGCCGTAGCCTGCCAGTGCGCAGGACGCCACCTGAATCAGAGAGCAGCCTACATTCAGCAGCAGAGTCGTCTTTAATGTTTCCCAGATGTCCATCACGCCTGCGGTTTCTTTGATGATATCCAGTGTCAGGGTTCGGGGAATCCACATAACGGTAGGGTCGCTCATATCCACCGAGTCACGAAACGCACAGCTGATCATATAGATCAGCGGATAGAGGATGACAAAGCACAGACCAAACAGGATAAAAAACCGGAAAAATGGCCATACCAGTTGGAAAAGGCGCTGACGGCGCATATAGGCAATCTCGGTGCGGTTCATGCTTTTCATGCGGATTTTCCGTGCCTCCCGCTTACTCATGCCGCTTCCCACCTGCTCATCATCCTGAAACGATTCTGTCAGAGAGACAGCCCTGGCAGAGAGATTCTCTGCGTTGTCCACATGTTCCTTCATATTTTCCATGTTTGTCACCTCCTTATTCCACTTCATAGTAAACAAACTTATTGATGATCAGTGTGATGACTCCCACCGCTGCCAGGACAATGGCAAAGTATACCCACGCCATTGCCGAAGCCGGTCCGTACTGCCAGTCAGACTGGAGATCTAAGATACGTCCCATAACCACATTATTGGGGTCGGTAAAGGAGTCGATGATGGTAAAGATAAAGCAAGCCAGAATCATGGGGCTGACATAGGGCAGCGTGATCTTCCAGAAGTATTCCCACGCTGTTGCACCCTCCATCTGCGCCGCTTCCTTAGCAGAAACCGGAATATTCTGGAGTGCTGCCAGGAAGATCAGGATCTGGATGCCAGAATTCCAGACAATTCCGAAGATATTGTCCGAAACCGTTTCAATCGTCTGCTGCATACTGTCCGAGATCCCGTAAAGACCCAGAAATTTCATCAGTTCGCCCAGCAAGTCTGTAGAGAACATGGTGGAGAACTGACTGGCATCGCTGTTACCGGTGCTTTGCAGATTACCATTGATGATATTGTATACCGGACCGGTGGCAATAATGACCGGCAGGAAGAATACCGCACGGGAGAAGGTACGTCCCCGAAACTTCTGGTTCAGGATGACTGCCACGAACAGGGAGAAAATCAGAATCAGAGGTGTTTTCCATGCAGTGTCCTGAAGCACCTGTACCAGATACTGCCGGTAGTTGGGATCTACATTAAAGGCATAATTGTAATTGCCCAGTCCTACCCATGCACCTACCATGCCGCCAGTGTCCGGAGAGACTTCCTTGAAAGAATAGATGAGGGATTCTACCACAGGAATCAGAAAGAAGATGACAGCACCTATAAACCACAGGGCAATAAAACCGTAGCCGTACATACTCTTTCGTTTTTCATATGCCATTTTCATTCGGTGCTGTCCCCCCTTTTGGTAAGATAGTCTGACAATTCATAGGTATCACCGTTTACCCGGACTGTCTGTGCTGCCAGATCTACCACAGTCACTGTGCCATTTTCATATTCTGTGGTGATCACATCGCCTTCCCGGGTATAGCCGGTAATCGTCTGATTTTCCAGTCCGCCGAGAACTTGTTTAGAGAAGATATATGCGCTGGCCGCCTCGTCTGTCCAGTCCTCTGCGCCGGCGTAGTACAGATGATCCAAGGCAGTGTCCTTGAGAATACTGGTTTCCTCACCGATCATGTCATAGTGGAGACTGCTGCCGCTGGCGATGGAGAGCAGAATTGTCTCTGCCGGTGTTGCCGAACTGTTGACTGCTGTAGAAGCGTAGGGCTTGATGCCGTGAATCACCATCTGATAGAAGGGAATGTCCGCATCAAAGAGATCGAATCCGCTGGATTGGAGCGGCATATTGGTGATCTCGGTGACATAAGGCAGTGCATAGGCATTTGCCGTATCTGCCAAAATATCCATGGATGCCTCATGGAGGATCTGGTAGGAATCTGTCAGCTTTTCCATGGCACTGTCACGGGAAATGGCTTTTTTGCCGTAATCGCCATAAAGTGCCGAAGTCATGCTGCCCAGAGAAACACGGGGCAGATCTCTGTTGGTATAGCTGTCAGCGAGCTTCTCATAGACTTCGGTGAATACTGCCGGAGACAGCAGAGACAGAGGTTTGTTCACACTGCTCTGGCTGCCGTAAGCCAAGTCATAATCATAGATACGGGCATAAGAACCAGAGATGCGCACGGTAGTATCTGTAAATGTATAGTACCCGCTGCCAGAAACAAAGGTCTGGTTATCCACTGCCGGATAGATGGCAATATTTTGCTCTTCTGCCATTGCCAAGAGCTCTTTCCAATCGGCGTTTCCACCCAGCGTACCAGCCGCTTTCGCCTTCCAGTCCACCTTGCCGGAGATGCCGTTATTGGTCCAATTGTGATACTGTACCCGAATGTTCTTGATCCCGGTCTGTGTATGGATGATCTGATTCAGAATATCCTGTGCTTGATCAAATGTCGTCAGAGCGGTTTTCATTTTCACGGGAATTCCCAGAATGGACTTCTGCTTTTCCGTGCCGCCGTAAAAATCCAGATACAAACCTGGATCGTCAGAGGTTACGGTTTTTTCTACGTCCAGTTCACCGGTGAGATAATCCCGATATGCTGCGGCAATGTCAGTATAATCCGGCGTATCCTCTGTTGTCAGAGGATAATACCGTACAGCAATGGCATCGGTCTTAATATCCCCGTCCTCGAATACCGTCAGGGTCGTGGTATTGTCACCGGACATGTAGTAGGAATCGGAATCCCGTACCACAAAATCAAAGCCGCAGATGTTATAGCTGCTCTTGGACTGACCGCTGACGCTTGCGGTAAGCTTGGCGTTGGAATCACCATCGGTGCAGACCACCATCATGGCATCGCTGCCGTTGACAATGCCATACATAGGCAGATATACCCGCTCGGTGACTGCCGGTTCTGTGAGAGAGACTGCTGTCACATCCGAACCATAAACTGCACCGGTATAACTTTTTACATTCGACTTCCCGTTGTTGAAGCGAATCAGGGCGCCGCTGCCGTCAGGGATGACGAAATAACCTTCATCGGCAGAGGAGGCTGCCCCGAAGTTCCCCATCAAAGTCACAGAGGTTGTCACTTTTCCCTGCTGCGAGGGATCCTCCTCTTGAATGTCCGCCGTTTCAATACGGGCTTCCAGATAATCCCCTTTCAGGGTGTATGTCACAGGAATGGTGATGCCTGCCTTTTTGAAATCGTAGGTAATCTCCACCCCGTCGGATCTGTCCTTGATTTTGACTTTTGCATCGCTCATAGAGCGCATGGTTTTAGTACTCCGGGCTGCAGGTTCACCGTAAACCATCTTCAGAGAGGAAGATAGGTCATCGGCAATGGTGTTGGTGGCACGCTGGTCGTGTCCGGCATTTTCCGGGGTAGACCACCACATCTTTCCTGTCTCTTTGTTGAGCAAGCCAATCACCGCTCTGTCATCGTCAACATAGAGAGCAATCTTGTCATTTTCTGTCACAAGACGTCCGGCAGAATACAGCGCATCGCATTTCTCGGACAGAGTCACTGTCCATCCTTCGTCTCCGGTAAATGTCACCTTGCCGTCCTCAGCGTCACCTTGTCTGGTGTAGGATCGTTTTACTTCGTCAAAATCATCGTTGTACATCTCCAGGGTCTGCTGATCCATAGACAGAAACAGATATGCGCTGTCCAGAGTAGAGACAATTTTCCGCACCATGGTGACCTTTTGATATTCCGTATCGGTATACACCAGCCACCTTCCTTCTTCGCTTAAAAAAATCACAAATTCCTTGGTATCGTCCTCTTCTTCTAACGTGCAGACCACCTCGCCGGACTCATCGTCAATGCCGGCCAGTTCAACATGCTTCAAGAGATCCACCACATCCTCGTCGTCGATCTCTTCTTTATAATCCTCACTGCGGAGATAAAAAGTAATGCCCTCACAGGAATTCAGCTTCTGCATATACGCTGTTACCTGCTGAACTGTGATCTCGATCTCCTCCACTGCTTCCTTCCGGTTGGCTTTTTCCTCGGCTTCTTCTGTACTGTCATCCCCGGAATCCAAAGTCTCCTCTGCAATCACGCCTTCCTCTTCCCCCTCTGCAAATACAGGCAGAGGGCCAGCTAAGAGACACAAGGACAGTGCCAGAAAGACTGTTATCCATTTTTTCCAGTTTTTCATCGGAGTTCCACCGTCCTTTCTATACTCTCACTCGATATGTGATTTCCGTCCAGACGGAAGAAATGAATACGTATACCTGCTGAAACAATGCCACCAGCAGCACCAGCAAAATCAGAATGATGAGCATTGCCACAATGGTCAGAATGATGGCGAAAATGGTCTTGGGAATAGAATACTGATGCACTGCCTTGATGGCGTTAAACATCAGCAGCACCGTCCATAACAGTCCGACCACCCGAACACAGGTAATAAAGATCTCCTCGTCCCGAACCAAGATATGGGAGAGAAGTGTGTCCACATACATGCTGACCACATAAGGAATCAAAGCATAAGCACTGTAGATATAGATATTCCTGATGGTGCCCTCCCCCTCCAGCAAAGTGCAGATCGACCAGTTTCCGATGACCCACACCAGAAACAGGGCGATGGTTTGTACGATGTAGGGAACGATGCTGAACAGTTTTCCAGAGGAAACGTAGAACTGAAAGCCATAGAGCTTCTCATAAAGGATAGAGGCAACGAACCAGAGCAGCACCACGATGCTGGCATACAGCACCGAGCCGCCTTTTTTCCAGCGCAGATCCTCAAAGCCTTCAAAGGGGTGAAATACGCTGTGCTTCACCCACTGCTTTTGTGTCAGATCCATCATAGCCGCATCACTCCTCCTCTCCCTCGTGCAACATTTCAATCAGGTTTTTCGGCTGATTTTTCTTCTTCTTTTTGTTCCATACATACAGGACGATCATCATGGCGATGACCACCGCTGCTGCTAAGATCACCCAGGTAAAGTTCCGGTTCAGCCATTCGGAACGATAGCCCTCAAACGCCTTGTTGTACTGCCTGGGAGATTCTGCCAGCTTGGCGTATTTCATGGAATTCTCATAGTCCCCTTCATTGTATAGGGCAGAGGAAATCCCGATATACGCCATGCGGTAATTGCCGTCCCGTTTCAGAACCTCACGCCATGGCTCTAATGCCTCAGCGTAATAACCGTCGTTATACAACGAGACAGCTTCGTGGACAATGCCGCCGAATTCCGTCTCGGTGAAAATGGTGACGGTACCTTCCATAGAATCCGCCACATAGATGTTTTCGCCCATGGTCTCCAGCGCCGACACCTTGATGGAAAAACCGCCGGTCTGGTCTGCGATGGTTCCCATGATAAACAGCAGGTTGCCGTCCTCATCGTACTGGAACACCCGTCCGGTCTCCAGATCCAGGCAATTCAGCCGCCCAATGTCATCCATGTCGATATCCACCATCTGGGTGGTGTGGTTCTGATTGGTGTTGGAATCGTAGAGGGATTCCAGATCGCCAAAGGTCACATCAAACTGAGAATACAGATTATAGCCTGCGGGATTGACCTTTTTCACACGATCCGATCCCGAAGCCGAAGATTGGGTCACCGTATAAATAAAGCCCTCATCATCGATGTCAAAATTGGTGATGCCAGCTGCCACATTCCGGGAGGAATTGGCACGCATTTCGTCAGTGGCGATGAGATTCCAGAAGTAATTTGCCACGACCTCTGCGGTAGCCTCCACCGCATTAGCGCCAAAATAGCCCAAAAATTCGCCATCGCTGTTGAACATTGCCGCACCGTTGGTGATGTTATTCAGCACCATATAGATGTTGCCGGCTTTATCCACAACCACCTTCTGCGGCTTGAACGTCTCATTCTCGTAGAGGCTGGAATCGGGACGTGTCAGTTCCATCTGCACGTTGCCGCTTTCATCACACACCAGAAGCCGGGAATTTCCTGTATCGGCAATATAGACCAGCCCGGTATCCTCGGACACATAGATACCTTCCGGGGATTTCAGGGTGGTCTTGCCTCCCTCCGGGGTGGTGAAGTTTTCGAGAATGCCATCCGCCTTGGTGAATGCGCTGTCGGTGATGACCACACGATTATTGCCCGTATCTACGATGTAAAAGCGATCCTGCCAATCCCGGAACAGATCTGAGGGCGTGTTGAACGCCCCGCAGCCCAAATCCAGACCACTGACAGTACGGGTTGCCTCATAGCCTGCCTGTGACGGTGTGGCTTCGCTCCATCGGTCATAATTATACACATGGTAATGCTCTGCTGCCGAAACTGCCTGTGTGCCCAGAAGCACTGAAAGGATCAGCCCCGACAGACATGCTGCTGCCAGATGTTTTGCCTGATTCTGCAAGTAACCTCACCCTCTCTTTAATCCTTGATGCCCGAATGCGCCATGGTTTCGATGACTTGCCGCTGTGCCAGCATAAAAATGACAATGGGCGGTACCAGCATGAATACGGCTGCTGCCATGGCAACACCGGCTCTTGCCAGACCGGCTGCGGCTGCTTGCTGTACCACAGTGGGCAGTGTTTTCAGGGATTCGCTGAATACCAGCGTACCGCCCTGAATGTTCCACGCCGCCTGAAAAGAAAAGATAATCACCGTCATCAGCGCCGGCTTCTGATTGGGCATGACAATCTGCCAGCAGATGCGAAACATGCCTGCGCCGTCCACCTTTGCCGCTTCGATCATGGCGTCCGGCACCTGGCTCATGGACTGGCGCATCAGGAAAAGGTTCATGGGGGCGGCAATGGACGGCAAGATCAGCGCCCATGGTGTGTCAATCATGTGCAGCTTTGCCATGACCATATACTGCATGATGTAGATAACATTGCTCTGATACAAAAGCGATACCACGATGATGGCATTGATCGCCTTCGCACCAGGAAATCGAACCTTCGCCAGACAAAATGCCGCCATAGAGGCAAATATGACCTGACAGACCGTCACCGTCACTGTTACGCCAACGCTGTTGACCACATAACGGGAAAAAGGCACCCACAGATCGGAGCAGAGCCGAAACATAGCGCTGTAGTTGGACAACGTGGGATCAATGACATAGAGCTTGGGCGGAAACACAAACAATTCCTGCACGGGTTTCAGGGACATGACAACTGCCAGATAAATGGGCAGTGCCATGAACAATGCCAGCACCAGCAGGAAGATAAAGATACCAATAGTTCCGCCAATCTTGTGTCCGGCACGCTTGGTTGACACTTTCAGATGAGTGCCGTATCCTTTTTCTTTTTTCGCCATACTGCACCCTCCTCAGTCCATGTACTTGCTAAGTATCTTGCCGATCAGCTTGTTCAAGATGTACATGACCACAAATAAGATCATACAGATCGCAGAAGCATAACCCATCTCGTAGCGGATCCAGCCGTAGTCATAGGCATGGTTCATAATGGTATGCGCCTGATAGTCGGTACTGGGGAATCCCACCAGATTCTGGGAGACCGTACCAGCGGTAAAAGAACTGACGATCTGCATGACTGCCGCAAACATCAGCTGCGGTCCCATGGATGGGATGGTGATGTAGATCAGCTCCTGCCAGCGGCTCTTGATGCCTTCTATGGCACCGGCTTCATACTGAGAGCGGTCGATATTCTGGAAGCCGGCACGCAGCGCCAGAAAGCCTGCGCCCAGGCTGATCCACATCTGTACGACAATGGTAACCCCCAGTACATAGTTGCCGTCGGTCAGCCACTGAATGGGTGAACTGATGATACCCAGATCCAGCAGGAAAGAGTTGATATAGCCGTAGGAATCACCGCTGAAGATCAGTTTCCAAACGGTATACACATTCGCCATAGACGGCGCATAGAAGATCAGGGTAAAGATCGTGCGGAGTCTGGGATGCAGTTCATTGATGAGCCATGCCAGTAAAAAGCACAGAATATAGCTGATTGGTCCTGTAAACAGGGCAAATACCAATGTCACACGGATGGACTGAATGAAGATCTTATCCGACAAAAACAGGGTGGTATAGTTGGACAGACCGACAAACTTCGGCATCTGCACCATGTTGAAGTCTGTGAAGCCCATTGGCAGCGACATCACCACTGGTACAATGGTAAATACCAGAAAAAACAGCATAAAGGGCAGAATCATCAGATAGCTTGATTTGTTCTGTTTCACCGCCAGCCATGTCAGCCGCCGGTTTTCCTTTCGGGTTCTTTTTCCGATTTCAGCAGAATCCAGCAAGTTCATCGCCTCCTTTTATGGTTCTAATCCGAGGTTCTCACGCTTTCTGGTGATCTCCTCGTTAATATCACGGTTATAGGTCATCAGCGTATCACGAGGATTCTCGTTGTTGTTAACCACTTCACGAAATGCATTCATCACATTTCGTGTGACGGAATAAGATGCCGGGATAATGGGAATCTCCTGAAGCTCATCCATTGCCCCTAAGATGGTGTCTGCTTCGTCCACAGACCAGGCGAGCTGTTTCAGCGCCTCCATATCCGCAGTGGCATAGCGTCCCATCTGCCCCATCAAACCTTCGATCTGGGTGCCGTATTCCACCTGCACCTCTGTGGAGCAGAACCATTTTAAAAACGTCCACGCATTGTCAATACCGTTTGTCTTTTTATCGACTTGATTAAAAATGACTGCACCAGTGTTGTTGGAATTGACCGCATGAGAAATGGTACCATCCTCTCGGAGCGTGCCGGGAATGGGTGCAAAGCCCCACAAACCGCTGATCTCCGGTGCGGCAACTGCCAGCTGATTGAAAAAGGAGCAGTAATCCGCCACCACAATGGGATATTCACCGGTACGAAAACGGCTGAAGCCATCGTATTGCTGGTCAAAGTCGTACTTGGTATAGAAATCCGTCCACATCTCAAAGGAATCAATGGCCTCGTTAGAATTGAATGTGGTCTCAGTCTGTATATCATTATAATAGTTCTGGTTACGCTGGAGCATTAGCGCCGCAAAGGTCAAACCGGATTCAGTTGCGGCAGAAATGGTCGCCTGGTTGGCATCTGCGGCAACTGCCGGAAGAATCAGACCGGCGGACATGTAGTTCCGCTGGAGTGCAGGAAGCATGTCGATGAGATCGTCCCATGTCTCGGGAGCATCGGTAAAGCCCAGTTCACTGAGAACATCCTTACGGTAGAACATCATTGCCCAGCTGCGGGTCAAAGGTACGCCATATGTGCCGCCCTCGTACTGATAGGGTACCATAGCGGTTTCCTGATACTGGGATTTGACCGCATCATAACCATCCAGGCGGGAAATATCCGTGAGCAAGCCACGTGCTGCCAGATTTACCGGAAATTCACCGCCTAAGTACAATGCCACGTCAGGACCTTTGTCTGCCAGTGTGGCTTCTACGACGCCGCCCACAACCAGGTTGACAGAAATAGGGATGTCATACTGCACTTGGAATTCGGATTCCACCAGATCTTTGACTACCTGTGCCTGATCCCGTCCCTGCTGTACCCAGACTTCGATAGCATCCTCACCAGTGACAGAGGACAGCGAGCTGTAATTTTCGTGAAAAGAAGCGATGAACCGCTGGAAACTGTAGGAAAGAGACTTCCAGAATCCGGACTTCATGGCGGTAAAGGATTGGTCTGGAGAGGCTAACTCCAGATAGTCCACTTCCAGAGGCTGGTCTCTGTAGTCACGCATCCACGCAGACAGGGATGTGATATAATCCTTGATCTGGGAGAGATAGTTCGGAATCTTCAGCGGACTTTTCACGCACTTATCCAGAATGACGGTCATCTGCTCCAGAGAAGCCGCTTCCGAGCCTTCGGAATTTGCCAGAGACTCGATATCCTTCTGGATGGTTTTCAGTTCACCGGACATGCGCTCCATTTCGCCCACCAGTTCCGGAATCTTTTCATGGACGTAATAGTCGGTGTATTTATCCGGCTCAGGACCGGTGATCATGACGATCTTTCTATAATAAGTATTGAGATCCAGGACAATGGCATCCAGCTGACGCATGGAATCGCCAATGTCACCGGGAATGGCTTCCATGGTGATGGTGTGCGGCTCATTGGCGGTGAGATAGATATAGACCGCTTCACCGCTGTCATCCGTCACGGTGGTAAGCTGAAAGTCGGTGTTGTAGTAGAACTTCACCTGTTCCATTTCTTCACAGGGCACAACACCGTCGATGTAGATGCGGCGGTTGGAATAGAAGCCGCGCATTTCCTCCTGGCGAGCCTTGATGCCCAGCTTATACCAGCCGTCACCGGGCAGAGAGCCAGCTCCGATTTCCCATGTGATGGTTTGAAGCGCCTTGTCCCAGTTGCCCTGACCGATGGTGTTGTAGACCATATGCTTGGGATCCGCCGGAGAAACGGCGCTGTTAGAATTGTCGTAGGTGGGATAGAGCACGGAATCCGATTTGCTGACGGCATTTTCGCCTTCGATGCGCAGCAATCCCGACGGCGTGTTTTCCTTTGTCACAGAAGCATGGATGCTGCCCGCATAGGTGTCATAATCCGGTATGGATTCCGGCTGTGCAAAGCAGATCGATTCCAGCGCAAAGTATGCTTTTTGAGAAGAGAGCGTCAGTTGATGCGACCCCTCTTCCAGATAAAAGATCAGTGGGTCATTGAATAAACCGTCGGAATCTCCGATCCAACAGGTCTGCCACCGCTCCGCCTGTATCTGAGAAGGACGCACCTGATTGCCCAGACTATCGGTACGGATGTCTTCTTTATTCTGATAGATCTTGTTTAGAGTCATACGTGAGGCGGTATCGTACGGCACTTCTCCGTCGATTGCCAGAGAAACAGAAATCTCAGAGGTATTGGAAACAATGGGACAATAGGAAACCTGGGCACAGTAGATGCCGGTTTCCGGTACATTTATGGTATAGGTAAAGCTGCCGGAAGCACTGTTCCAGATCAACACATCATCTTTAATGGTATCGTCCACCGTACCGGTATATGTTCCCTTGTGAAACTCGTCGCAGTCGGCACTGGTATAATCCACACCCCGGAGGGTGATCTCCTGGTCAGGTCGTTTTTCTCCCGCATACGTGTCATAATAATCACTATAAGTCTGTTGCTGCTCGTAGTACAACGATCCGGCAGTATCTGTGTCAGTGACCGTTGTGGCGACTTCGGCGGCAGCATGCAGGAGCATCATATCATATGCCCCATCTTCGTCGGAATCCTGTAGAGGGGCGGTGGTGACAGGAAGATCCAGAATGACCTCAGGTTGTTCTGCAAAAACCGTGGTAGGCAGCGCTGTGCCTGTGATGAGACAGGCAAGCAAAGCGGCATACAGGCGCTTCTGTCGATGATGATTTGCCAAAGCCCTTTCCTCCTTTTCGGGTGTGTCCATGGCACACCGTGTCGTATTTCTGCCAGACCTTTCCGGCATTTCTGCGGTTATTCTGCAATCTAAACAGAATTTTTACGCAGTAATCCTTATTTATTATAACAATTTCCAAAGAATTTGTCAAGATAGAAAAAAATTTTGGGATAGAAATTCTATAGGCAAAGTCGATAGGCGCTCTTTATGCGGGTTTGCCTATGAATTCGATGATTGTTCCTGCCCTATCTGCTCTCCAAAATCATTTCAACCCAAAAAACGCCGTGAGTGGATATTCTCACGGCGTTGACTTTCAACTTTTTTTCACGAATGCGTCGAATAATTCGGCGCTTCTTTGGTGATCTGGATATCATGGGGATGGCTCTCCAACAGACCTGCATTGGTAATCTGCACAAACCTTGCCTTCTCATGGAGCAATCCAATATTCCTGCAGCCGCAGTAACCCATACCAGAGCGAATACCGCCAACCAGCTGGAACACGGAATCAGCCACGCTGCCCTTATAGGGTACACGACCCTCAACACCCTCGGGCACAAGTTTCTTTGCACCCTCCTGGAAATACCGATCCTTCGAGCCGTTTGCCATAGCAGCCAGACTGCCCATACCACGGTATACTTTAAAGGAACGTCCCTGATAGATTTCTGTCTCTCCCGGAGATTCCTCACAACCGGCAAGCAGTGAACCCAGCATGACCACATTCGCACCGGCAGCCAATGCTTTGACGATATCACCGGAATACTTGATGCCGCCGTCTGCGACCACCGGAATACCGTGCTTCATCGCTACCTGTGCCACATCATAGATCGCTGTGATCTGCGGCACGCCGATACCGGCAACCACACGTGTGGTACAGATCGAACCCGGACCAATGCCCACCTTTACCGCATCTGCACCGGCAGCAATCAGCGCTTCGGCTGCCTCCGCAGTGGCAATGTTTCCGGCAATCACCGGAATATGGGGAAAGGCAGCCTTGACTTTTTTCAAAGTCTCCATGATATTTCTGCTGTGACCGTGTGCAGAATCCAGCACCAGCACGTCCACATGGGCGTCAATCAATGCACCGGCTCTGTCCAGAACATCTCCAGTGACGCCAATAGCAGCACCGCAGAGCAGTCTGCCCTTTTCGTCACGGGCGGAATTGGGGAACTGTATGGCTTTTTCAATATCTTTAATCGTAATGAGTCCTTTGAGATAGCCGCTCTCATCCACCAAGGGCAGCTTCTCGATCTTATGCCGGCGCAGGATGGATTGTGCCTCTTCCATGGTGGTTCCCACAGGAGCGGTGATGAGATTGCTCTTTGTCATCACATCGGAAATGGGGCCGTTATAATCCGCAAGGAAACGCATGTCCCGGTTGGTAATGATACCTACCAGTTTGCCCACATTGTCAACAATGGGCACACCGGAGATCTTGTATTTTCCCATCAGCTCGTCCGCATCGGAAACCAAGTGATTTTCTGTGAGAGAGAAGGGATTGACGATAACGCCATTTTCCGAACGCTTTACTTTGTCCACTTCATCTGCCTGCTGCTCAATGGTCATGTTCTTATGAATCACACCAATACCGCCTTCACGGGCAATGGCGATCGCCATTTTCGCTTCGGTCACCGTATCCATTGCCGCAGTCATAATCGGGGTATTCAGTAAAACATTTCCTGCCAGAGTTGACCGCAGGTCAATCATATTGGGGGTTACATCAGATTCTGCCGGGATCAGCAGAACATCGTCAAAGGTCAGCCCCTGTTTGCCGAATTTTTCACACATTTCCGTAGCCATAAGTGCTCCTCCTCCGCTTATCATTTTTCTGCTTTCAGATTTCTTCTGTTTTCAGGTTATTATATCTATGATACCCTTTTTTCGGTTTTTTGTCAAGTCTTTCTGCAGAAACCCAAAAAATTTTACAGATAGGAAAACCTCCGCCGGAATTTTCGACAGAGGTTTTATTTTTTGGTGGTACAACGGGAAGGAAATCAGTTACAAATTCACTTCTGATTCTTCTTCATGACTGTCATAGGAAACATCGTTGTACATTTTTTCGTACAGGCGGATCAACGCCTGATTGGTCGTTTCTCTTGCCACTGCGATTTGCAGGATTGCTGCTGTTTTTTCCTTGCAGATATCTGTGTCTGCATCAGATCCGGCGGGAATCTTTTCCAACTTTTCCATTGCCAGGTTGATGTGGCTGGATTCCGCCCGAATCTGTTTCAACTCTGTGAAGATTTCTGCCGCAGTGAGGGGTTTCTGTTGGCTTGTCATCGGTGTTACCTCCTGCTCTGTGCAGGACGGGCACGTTAAACAGATCGTGCATGCATCGACAAACCGCGCCCGCCCTTTTTTGACCAGACCTTTTGCCCGTTTGGGGTAAGTGGGTTCATACGAATTTCCTTGCGGATCTATGACGGATATGCTTTTCATCGGAAAGTGTTCCTTTCGATAGAGATGCATGGATGCACCCCGGTCGGACTGCTGTTTTTTGTAATGGGTGCCGTCCCCTTGTCCGAAATCATTATAGCATGTTTTCACAGGATTGTCAAGGCGTTTTTATACCGACGGATTTGTGAGGAGTAGTATTAGTAGGCTTTGCCCCAATACAGCATCTGCTTTGCTGGCTTGCCACAGCAGACACATGTCTCCGCAATATGCTCCTGCTGCTCTGGAATACATCTCGATCCAACACCGGTGACCTCCTTCACCTTGTCTTCACAGGCTTCGTCACCGCACCACATTGCCTTGACAAAGCCGTCACCCTTTTCCTTCAGCACCCTGGTGATTTCCTCCATAGAGGTACAGGCATAGGTATGCTTCTCCATATTCTCCAATGCCTTCTGATACATGGCATCATGCACCTCACACAACATCGCCTGCACCGTCTCCGGCAAAGTTTCTCCCAGCGCCGCTGTCCGCTTTTCACCGCCCACACGAGGCGCAAGCACGCAAACACCGTTCTCTATATCTCTTGGTCCGATCTCCAGACGTACCGGAACACCTTTCATTTCATATTCCGCAAACTTCCATCCCGGAGAATTCTCACTGTCATCCAGCACCACACGAATTCCTGCATCTTTTAATTGTGCCAGAAGCTCTTGTGCTTTCTCCAGAACGCCCGGCTTGTGCATTGCCACAGGAACAATCACTACCTGCTTTGGTGCGACAGCCGGCGGCAGAACCAGACCGTTGTCATCGCCGTGGGTCATAATGATCGCACCAATGAGACGAGTGGTCACACCCCAGCTTGTCTGGTGGGGATTGCGCCGCTGATTTTCCTTGTCGGTGTATTCGATTTCAAACGCCTTGGCAAAGCCGTCTCCAAAGTAATGGGATGTTCCTGCCTGGAGTGCCTTGCCATCATGCATCAGTGCCTCGATACAATAGGTGGCAACTGCACCGGCAAACTTATCGCTTTCGGTCTTTCTGCCTTTTACCACCGGAATCGCCAGCGATTTTTCACAAAAATCGCTGTAGACATTCAGCATCCGTATCGTCTCTTCCATTGCCTCATCTGCAGTGGCATGGATCGTATGACCCTCCTGCCAGAGAAATTCCCGGGAACGCAGGAAGGGACGGGTAGTTTTCTCCCAACGCACCACGCTGACCCACTGATTGTACAGCTTGGGCAGATCACGGTAGCTGTGGATGATATCGGCGTAATGCTCACAGAATAGTGTTTCCGAAGTGGGACGGACGCAAAGGCGTTCCTCCAGCTTGTCCGAGCCGCCGTGAGTGACCCATGCCACTTCCGGAGCAAAGCCCTCGACATGATCCTTTTCTTTTTGCAGCAGGCTTTCGGGGATAAACATAGGCATATTGACGTTTTCATGACCAGTTTCACGGAACATGCCATCTAAGATACGCTGAATGTTTTCCCAGATGGCATAACCATAGGGGCGAATGACCATGCAGCCTTTGACACTGGTATAAGAGACAAGTTCTGCCTTTTTACAGATATCGGTATACCATTTGGCGAAATCCACATCCATTGCGGTAATTTCTTCCACCATTTTCTGATTATTCTTTGCCATAAGAACCTCCTGTATTGTTGTTCGCTTGTTATAGTATAGCATAATTCTGGAAAGAATGCAAGAGGCAAGATTTTCTGACCGCTGAAACAAAAAAAGAGAGCATCCGCTCCGATAAGGAGCCAATGCTCTCCATATGCTGGATTATGCCTTAAACCTTCTGGAAAATTTCTAAAACGCTGCTTGACTTGTTTTTTTCGTGCCAGCCTTGTCTGCTTTCCTTGCCGTATATCAAGTATTCTTGCAAAAATCTGACTTTGCTGGGCGCCAAAAAACCTGTGTCATTCAGCATTTCGCCAGTTTCTGAGAAAGTCGATTCTTTTTACCAGCCATAGAAGCCGCTGCGTCCGCCGCCGGGAGCGCCGTTGCCGTAAACGGAGAAGCCGCCGCCGCCGACTGCTATATCACCGTCACTGCTGTATGATCTGCCGCCCCATCCGCCAGTGTTTCCGCTGCCGGAACCTGCTGTCAGCGCTGTGCCGCCGGAAAGTGTACCGCCGTAAGCTGCAAGCTGGGTCTGGTCAAACTGCTGGAAGTAACTGGAACCGCTGAGCGTTCCGCCAATCTGGAATGTCACATCGGAAGATACATCGCCGCCTGCCTTGCATGTGGAAACACTCTTGTCTGCGATCCAGGAAACGATCACGTTACCGTTGCCGTCTACCACAGAGACACGTGTGTTTGCACGCACATTGCCGGATGCTGTTGCCGTTGCAGAAAGCTCGTTTCCCATGCTCATGGTGTTGCCGCAGTTGCTCACCCATACACCGCCAGTACAGGAAAGATTCCCGTCACAGTCAAAGGGTTCATTGCCGTTTGTGATCCAATAGCCGCCGGAAATGGTCAGCGTACCGTTGGAATCGAAGCCGTCATGGTCGCCTTCTGATGCATTAACCAATGCAAAGCCGCCCTTGAGGCTGAGAGAATAACTGCCGCTGTTGGTACTGCCGCCCATGCCGCCGAAGCCGCCTTGACCCCAGCCGCCGCCAATGTTGCCATTACCGCTGCCGTCTGAGCCGCCTGCTGCATTGTAGCCGTCATCGGTGGAGTTGACAATAACAGAACCGCTGTTTTGTGTGATATTCAGTGCCTCCATGCCCTCATAGCAGCTCAGAACCATGACGCTTAGATCGTCAAAGGTATTGCTGCCGTGTCCAATGGTCAGATCATGGTCTGCATGAACAGCATCATCTCCGGAGGAAAGTGTCAACTCTCCGCCTGCAAGATCAATATTGCCGCCTGTGTGGAGACAGTCATCAGTGGAATCCACAGTCAGTGTACCGCCATTGATCATGATATCACCGTTACTCTGCCAGGTGATTCCTGTGGAATCATACAGCCCAACTGCCTTGATTCCCTTGGCGCTGACATCTGTATAGTTGGTATTGCCTTCCTGACCCATGCCGCCGCCCCAAGGATTGTTGAAATCGTTGCTACTGTCGCTGACTGTGCCTGCACCGGTGTAGGTCTCAATGGTTACATCGCCGCCGTTCATGATAAAAGTCTGCTCTGCCTGGATACCATCGGCGTAGGAGTTGATGTGGAGTGTGCCGCCATTCATGGTGACATACCCCTTGCCGTCATCAGTAGAGGTTGCCTTGATGCCGTCACCGCCGTAGCTGCCGTTGTTGGTCTTGACGGTCACCATCAGTGCGCTGTAATCTGTGTCATCCGGATCACCAATGCGAACGGAATCATTGCCCCGGATACCGTCATCCTGTGCAGTAACGGTGATATTGCCGTTCCAGATCTTCAGGTCATTCTTGCAGACGATACCATCCTCAGTATTCCCGTTGACGATCAGTGTACCCTTGCCCTCCAGCTTCAGGTCATCACGGGAAAAAATCGCACCATTGATGGTTTCGGTGCTGCCATCGCTGTTCAAATAGGTATCCGTATGGCTCGTGCCGTCAGAGATGGTATTGGTCGTACCATTTTTGGCGGAGATCTCCACCTCATCGCCAATGGCTGCCACGTAGATGGGCGCTGCAGTAGGGTTGGAAAGGGTCAATCCTGCCAGATTTAAGGTCACCTTGCCCGCCGGTTCTGCGGTCTTGTCTACATCGACAATCAGCTGACCGTTACTGCATTCTCCGCTGACGGAAATTTCCGTAGAGGTGATGACTGTAGCTGTTGTGCCGGAAATGGTGACGTTGGAAGGAGAAGCCACTTCCTCACCGGATTCGTTGTATGCCTTTACACTGCCGCTGCTGTATACCAGAGAAGCCGCCGCACCCTCACCCGGTGTGATGGAACTGCCGTTCTCCAGTGCCTTTACCTCCGTAAAGCTGGTGCTGTTACCGTTCATTTTGAATTCGCCGGTAGTAGAACCGCTGTGCGTCATCTGTGTGCCTCCAGTATAAAGCTGATAGGCGGCAGAGGTGTCAATGCCGCTGCTGCTGAGAAGTACATAGCCGAATTTTTTCACCGGAGTCAGTTCCAAAACAGTGCTGTTGCCATTTTTTAAGGTAATGGCATTGTTCTTTTTCCATTCTTCTGCGTAAGAAAGCTGCATGATGCCCTGTGTGCTGCCGGTGGTGTTGATATTCAGTGTTGTGCCGGTCTTATCCTGACCAAATGCATAGTCAGTCGCTGTAGCGATCACACTGCCACCGGTGATACACAGTGCGCCGCCGTCATCCAGTGTCAATCCACGGTCACCGCTTGCGACAACTGTACCACCGGAAACAGCAATCTCTGTCACTGCCTGAATTGCGTCATTCCCTGCCTTGATCTCAACCTTACCGGAGGTGATGACCACATCTTCCTTGTTGGATTTCAGACCGTCCGCAGAGGAATCCATGATGACAGTTGCGCCGTTTACTTCCAGGGTGTTGTTGGCACGGATGGCATCTGCATCGGAGGTGTCGTCTACACTGGTGACAACTTCAATAGTGCCGCCGTTCAGCTTCAGATCATCCTGACAGAAGATGCCCCGGTTCATGCTGCTGGTGATGTTCAGGCTGCCAGTACTGTTCTTTGTGATAGTCAGGTCACATTCTGCTGCAATCACACCGCTGATATCTGCATTTGCCGCAGCAGCAGTATCCATGAAGGTATTGGTTCCGCCGCAGGTCATCTTGATCTTAGATGCAGTCTTACCGTAGATACAGGGTGCGCCGGAAGAAGAAGTCATTGTCACATCCTGGATATACAGTTCTACATCCTCGGTATCCGCACTGTCTACAAGCACCTGACCATCTGTAATCGAGCCGTCTATCAGATATACGCCTGCTGCGCTAATGGTGACTGTCTGATCGGAGATAGAGGTAACACCCTTGGTGTCGTTCTCTACTTGAATGCCGGAATCACTGAGATGAATCTGGATGCAGTCAGACAGAGGATCGGTGCCGGCTGCGATCTGGCGAAGCTTGGCGAGATCCTCGCCGTTGATTTTGCCGTCTGCGACAACATCGGCTGCTGTAAACTGTTCTTTTGACAGGGTGATTTGATGCAGGAGAGCTTCCTGTAAAATTTTGACATCCGTAGAATTCACGCTGCCATCGCCGTTGAGGTCACCGGATGCGGAGACGGTATTGGCTGCGTTGCAGCAGGGGAAAATTCGCAGCGGCACGAAGGCTGCGGCGCAGAGAACAGAAGCTGTCACGATGCCGGCAATGGCTTTTTTGCCGATGCGGCGGGACATGTAGTTTTTTTGCATAGTTTTGTACTCCTTTTATCACGTCCGGCTGACAGAGCAAGACGGAATTTTTGTTTTGCTGCTTGGGCAAACGGTTGGAACAGATCGTCTGAGAAAGCAGCGTATTTAAAATTGGAATGGAAGAGTGACTGTCAGAAGCACATCTTCATTGCGGATTATTATACAAGAAGTTTCTTAAAGCATTCTTAAAAGAAATGGTTTTCCGGATTTTTTGGCAAAATTTTCGACAACTGGAAGCACTATGGTATGGACGATATGTCAACATCGCGCAAACAAAAAGCACGCACTCTCAAAAAAGAGTACGTGCTTTTTTCAAAAATGAACTTTAGGTTCTCATTCCGCCAGCGTCTTTTCCACAGCCGCCAGCTTTGCACTGCAAACAAACACATCCATTGCCTTTTGCAATTCTGCTTCTGTGGGGAATGTAGGCGAGATACGAATATTCTCATCCTCCGGATCAACACCCATGGGGAATGTCGCTCCTGCACCAGTCAGAACCACACCGGCTTCCTTACAAAGCTGGACAATGCGCTTGGCACAGCCCTTCTGATCGAAGGAAACAAAATAGCCGCCCTTGGGATCCGTCCATTTTGCTATACCCAAACCGCCCAGTTCTCGATTCAGTGTATCCACAACAATGCGAAACTTGGGTGCAATGAGTGCCTGATGCTTTTTCATATGCTCTATCAGATTCTCGAACTTGCCGCCGAAGAACCGCAGATGACGCAGCTGGTTGATCTTATCATAACCAATTGTAGAGAAACTCAGTGCATTTTTCAGATACTTCATGTTCTTTTCGCTGGCAGCCATCATTGCCACACCAGAGCCAGGATGCGTGATCTTGGAAGTGGATGCAAACATATAGCAGATATCTGCATTTCCAACCTTCCGAGCTTCCTCCAGCAGACAAAGCTGCTTCGGGGGATTGTCTGTGAGATGATGTACGCAGTAAGCGTTATCCCAGAAGATACGGAAATCCTCTGCCTTGGGTTTCAGATTGGCAAAACGGCGGATCACTTCATCGCTGTATACCACACCGCCGGGATTCGAGTACATGGGAACGCACCAGATCGCCTTGACGGTATCATCCTCAGCCACCAGCTTTTCTACCACATCCATATCCGGACCGTCTGCCTGCATGGGAACATTCACCAATTCCATGCCCAGAAACTGGCTGACTGCAAAGTGACGGTCATAGCCGGGAACAGGACACAAAACCTTTACCTTGTCATATTTTGCCCAGGGCTTGCTGCCGCAGATGCCGTTTGTCATGGCAAGGGACATTGCCCAGTACATGATGTTCAGGCTGGAGTTACCGCAGACAATGAGATCCTCCGGCTTGACACCCAGCATGGGGGCAAAAAACGCCTTGGCTTCCGGCAGTCCGTCCAGGCAGCCGTAGTTCCGGCAGTCCAGACCGCTTTCTGTCTGGAATTCCTCTTCGGAAAGGCAAGTGAGAATGCCGTTTGTCAGCGCCAGCTGTGCGGGAGAGGGCTTACCCCGGGACATATCCAGCTTCAGACCTGCTGCCTGAAAGCTTTTGTACTGCTTTTCGCATTCCATCTGGAATGCCTGTAATTGTTCTTTTGTCATTTCGGATAATTTCATGGCTTTCGTTACAACCCGGCAATTTCCGGGTTCTCTCCTTTTCTCAGATTTGGGTGTGCTTTTCGAAATGTATTTCTCAAAACGCCCGTACTTATATATTATAACATATCTTCTCTGTGCGTGCAAGTGTTCTCGGAGAAAAAACAAAATGAAGGTTTTTTGGGATTTTGGTTTTGTTTTTTTTGTGAAATCGGGTGATTATGCGCACTTCTGCTGCAAAATGCACCATAGATGGGGAGTATCTATGTGTCTGGACAATCCCGTATAAAGAAAACGCCCTGCAAAGGGCGTTTTTCATAGACAATATTAGGGCGTGTTGACACTAAGCCTAAAAAGGCAACACCGCACAGACGTCTTTTCGGCAAAATTTATCGAATCCTGCTTACTCCGTGGAAAAAGCACACCATACGTCAGACATTCTTGGTGCGGTGTTGCTTTATCCTTTGAGTTCTTCACTGTCCTCTTCGATCATGTACCAGTTTTCTCCAATCTTTCCCAGCGTCGGATACATGACTTCTGAGCCGCTTTTCACATTTCCGGTATAACTCATCTTCACTTCTAATGTCACGGCCTCCGAAATATCCCCGCCGGTACTGCCCAGCATCTCCTCCATATTCTGGTTCCATTCTGCAATGCCGTCCGGCCCCTGCTCTGACATACCTGCAATCTGATAGCTTACCTTCACATCTTCTCCATAGGTATCCTGCCACTCCTTGAGCGTTGCATGACACCCGGAAGCAAACGTCTCGATCACATCATTTTCACTTTTTCCATAATTTTGCATATAATACGTCCAGTACTCCGGGGGTGCCATGACCTGAGACATCAGCTTTCCATCCGCACTGAGGATCGCACTGTAATAATTTTTCAGTACCTGCTCATATCCGGAAGCATCCGGCGCCTTTGCCTTTTCCTTCTGCTCCTTCTGATACAACAGAATTCCACCCACCAGCAGCCCTGCCGCCGCAAGAAGCAACACGACACCTACTATGATTCGGGTGAACTGTTTTTTCCTCTGCGCCTTTTCTGCCGATGCCTTGTTTTGCGTTACATATTTTTTTCCCATATGACTCACCTTTTTTTACCACTGATTATAGCCGTCATACTGACACACATAGTCGATTGTATCCATAGCAGTCATACTGCACCAGCGTCCGCCAATCTTCACAAACACAGCATCTTCTGTCCACTTTTTCTTGCTATCATAGATGACGAGACGTACCTCTACGGCTTTTTGGATTTCCACGGAAATACCGTAGAGGGATTTCAGATCTTCCTCCAATGCCCGCAAATCATCTGTATCATTCAGTTTTGAAGCATAGCGGATTTGATAGTGCATCCTACCCGACGTACCGTAATTTTTGTTCCAGCTGACAAAATAGTCTCCCACCATTTCCTTGACTTCACGTCTGGTAGTGTCGTAAGTCGTTTCCAGATAGTCTACATAGGCATCCGGAATCACGGCTGTGTACAGACTGCCACTGGAATAGTCCATGCCCTTGATATACCGAAACACTGCCAGCTTATAGCCGCCTAAAAATACGCCGTAGAGAACGCAGATGACCACAACCAGAACCAAGACGATGATTCCGGTAATACGCCGCCGCAGACGGGTCTTTTTTTCCCGCTGCTGCCGTTTTCGTTCCACCGGATCTTGTATTTCTTCCTGTTCTTCCTCTTCTGCCTCTACAGGGGCAGCGCCGAGAAAAGGCATGGAAAAGCTGTCCGGCTCTGTACTTCTGCTCGTTTTCTTCTCATCCTCTGTATCGGATATCCGGGGAAGTATCTCACCGCATTCCGGGCAAATCACGGCACGTTCCGGTGCCTCGTAACCGCAATGTTTACACTTCATTGTTTTTTCCTCTCATTCTGACATGAAAAGGGCGCAATTTGCACCCCTTTCACTCTGATATCACTCAAAACTTGTTTTTATTCGGCAGAAGCGTAAGTGTCACATGCGTCCACAAAGTAATACATCAGATCATACACATACCATGTGCCGCCGATCTGAGTCAGGGTGACATAAGAGGAATCCTCCGTCACTTCACCCTCATAGCTGAGGCTCATGTCTGTGTAGACATCCACCATAGCATCTCCTGCCAGACCATACTCCTCCAGACCACTGTTCATATCTGCCATGGCATCATCATCGTATTCATCCACATCCGTGATTTCGGAATCAATGGTCAGTTTGGAAAGATCTGAAAAACTGTCAGACATATTGTTCGACAGATACTGATTCAGATAGCCCTCAGCTTCTTCCCGAGAGATAGAGACATTATCAGATAAGAAATCCCAGAAATTTTCCGGAACAAGCTCTGCCAGTGCAGCGCCATCGGCTTTGCTGAAGCCGTACCAGTACTGGTCGATGAGGCTGCCATATTTTTCGGTATTCCGTACTGCATCCAGATAGCCGGAACTGAACACGTCGTCAAAATCAGACATGGCAGAAACGTTATACCATTCGCCATCAATCTTAACAACCCACATGGCAAAATCATATTCCATAGAATCGGCGTCACCGGAAACAGTGGCTTCCAAAGAAATGCCCACACCTCTGGAAGTGGACAGACCGTAGCCATTCAATACGTCGTTGACATCGGTCAACACATCCGAATCGCCGTAACCTGCCTGAATGCCATGTTGTTCCCAATCACAGGTGAGGTTGCCGCCCAGATTCTCGGCAGTTTCATCCAGGTAATATTGCAGACAGGAAACAGCTTCTTCCTTAGAAGCGTCATAGGTATCTGAAATATAATCCCAATATTGGTCAGGAACCATATCTGCCATGGCATCCGCATCGCAGGCTGCGTATGCCTGCCAGTATTCCGCTGCGGATTCGGCAGCCTGATTTCCCGTAGAGTATCCAACGGCAAAGATGATCACCACAACAGCAATGATCAGTATCACCGGGATCATGCACAGAAAAATGATGAGACCTACCTTGGATTTCTTCTTCTGGGGCTGTCCCTGCAACCCTACGGGGGGCATATTAGGCTGACCGTAACCTACTGGTGTGGGATTATTGAAATCCGGGGATGTTGCCTGTGTATTGCTGTAGGGATTTTCTGTGGGAACCGATCCGAAATCCGGAGTTGCTGCCTGTACCGGCTCTGCAGCTGGTGTTTCAGTAGGTGTGCTGTTGTTGTAGGGATTTGCCGTAGGAACAACAGGCTCAGAAACCGGATTCTCTGTTGCTGTTTCCGGTACGACCGGGTCAGGAATAGCTGCCGGGGCGGGTTCAGCAGCAGGAATATTGGTGGGATTTTCTAAGGGATTTCCGCAATTCGCACAGAATTTGATACCGTCATGTACTTCTGCGCCGCAAACATTACACTTCATATTTTTTTCTCCTTGATATTTTGATTTAGTCATCTACTTTTGTTCCGCAGTTGGTGCAGAAACGATTCTGTGCCGGTACACTGCGTCCGCATACCGGACAGATTTTATCCGCTGGAGTACCAACTTCCGGAGTTCCAGTTTCTGCCGGTGCGATTTCCGGAGAAATGGTTTCTTTCGGTTCTTCTGTTGGTGCGATTTCCGGAGAAATGACTTTCTCCGATTCTTCTGCCGGTGTGTTTTCTACAACTGTATCCGCAGATGCGGAAACCAAAGTTTCTGTGACAGGTTTCTCCGGTGCGGCAGATTCTTTTTCTTCCGACATGGGCTGAACCTCAGATATTGCCGGTGCAATGGATTCTGTGGGTTTTGTGCATTCTGTTGACGGCGAAACCACAGGCTGTGCCGGGGTCGGCTGTACAGGCTGTACAGGTTGAACGGGTTGTTGTACCTGTGCAAAAGGTGTGCCGCATCCGGTACAAAACATAGCGCCTGCTGCACGAGGCTTGCCGCATTTGGTGCAGAAGCTTGCACTGCCGGGTGACATCTGCTGCCGGGCTGCGGCTTGCTGTGCTGCTGCCTGAGCTGCCGCCGCCTGCTGCGCTGCCAACGCTGCTTCACGAGCAGCACGTTCGGCTGCTTCTTTTGCAGCCCGTTCTTCAGCAAGACGTTGTCCTACAGGGTTATCCGCACCGCATTTCGTGCAAAACAAGACAGCTTCGGGAATTTCTGCGCCGCAGGATTGGCAAATCAGAAGATGTTTGTTTTTGCGGATCTGCTCACGATATTCTTCTATTTTCTTCTGGCTTTCTGCAATGGATGCCAGAGATTCGGAAAAATCCGGTTCGGCGTCATTGGTATGAAGTTCCACATATTTTTTTCCAATGGCAACATAAGCTGCCTGAATGTTGCGTTCTTCATCGTTAATAAGGCTGTTGAGACGCATGGTGTCGGTAGAGGTTTTGGTTTTTTCCACCACATTATGCGTGGTATCGGATATCTTTTTTCCAAGGTCGTTAAAAAATGACATATGTTTTCTCCTTTTATGTGGATTTATGGGTATTACCCATGGTAAAGTGATAGATTATTTCTATTATACTATATTTCTGAGAAAGTTGCAAGGTTTTTTTTCATTTTCTTTGAATAAATGTTATGATGGATTCAAAATGTTCTTTCGTCACCAAAAATGCATATAGGAATATTTTTTTTACTTGACCATTTTTTCAAAATCAGGTATACTAAAGATGCAGTTGGAATGTCTTTTTTCAGTTTGTTTCAAGGATTTTGTGGTATAGTTTGATGATATATTTAATTTTTACTTTGAAAGGTTCTGATTTCTTATGAATATATTAATCGTTGAGGACGAGGTCCAACTGGCTGACACCCTCTCTGAAATTCTCAAACGGAACAAATACAACGTTGATGCCGTTTTTGACGGCGATGACGGTCTGGAATACGCCCGTACCGGCATCTATGATTGCATTCTCCTGGACATCATGCTCCCTGTCCGCTCTGGTATCGAAATTGTCTCCATCCTCCGCCGGGAAAAAAACTCTACTCCCATCATGCTTCTCACTGCCAAATCTGAAGTGGAGGATAAGATTCAGGGGCTTGACTGCGGTGCAGACGACTACCTGACAAAACCCTTTTCCACCGGTGAACTTCTTGCCCGGATACGTGCCCTCACCAGACGAAAAGGCGAAGTAGAAGTAGACGATATCCATTTTGAAGAACTCCGCTTGAACCGCCAGACTTATATGCTGATACAGGATAACAACAGTATCAAATTATCTCTGAAGGAGTATCAGATCATGGAAATGCTCATGTCCAATCCTGGTCAGATTCTTCCAAAGGAACGGTTTATCGAAAAGATCTGGGGCTATGAGAGTGATGTGGAGTATAACAATATTGAAGTATATATTTCATTTCTGCGGAAAAAGCTTGCTTCTATCTGCTCCCCTGTCCAAATCAGAACAGCCCGGGGCATTGGCTATTTTCTGGAGGTGAAATCATGATCCGACGTGTCAGAAGAAAATTCATTGGAATGACCATGGCAATGCTGACAGCGGTGCTGATGATTCCATTGATTGCATTGAATGTGATCACCTATGTGATGAGTTACAATCAAACCAAAAATCTGCTGAACCAGATCTTGTTCAGCGAAACTGGATTTCATGAAGAAATTCCCGGAAATCTTCAGCCAGAATCCCCGCCGAATGTTGTTACTGGAATACCCAATTTGCCGAATGAACCAGATCATTCTGGTGATCTGATGCAGCAGAATGAGAAACCAGATGATACGCCGGACGTTCCCCATCAACGAAATGGGAGAGAACCAAATGTGACGATCAGCCATTTCATATGCTATACCGATAAAAATGGGCAGTTGACAGAAACCATTGGTACAGATGATTATACCGAAGAGGAATGTCAGGAATTTGCGCTGACTGCTTTTGCATCCAAAGAGGAGGACGGTCATTTTGGCAGTTTGCATTATTGTCAGAGGAATATCCCGAGCGGTTCGGTCATTGTATTTACAGACTGCAGTGCCGAGCAATTGCTACTGAAAAAAATGATAGCTGTCAGCATTCTGGTATTTTTTTGTATGGAAGGTATTGTTCTGATTCTGACGATAAAACTAACAAAACGTGCCATGAAGCCTATGCAGGAGGCATTTGAACAGCAGCGACAGTTTATTTCCGATGCCGGACATGAGTTAAAAACACCACTCACGATCATTTCTGCCAATGTGGAGATCTTGCAGGATGAAATCGGTGAGAACAAGTGGCTGATGTACATTCATTCCCAGACAGATCGTATGAGAAAGCTGATACGGGATATGATGGATCTGACGAAGTTGGAAATGAAGAATCAACAAGAGGAGTTTACAAATTTTTCTCTCAGTACAGCTGTTACAAATGCGGTACTGCCCTTTGAGAGTCAGGCATTTGAACAGGAAAAGAATCTGACCTTGGATATCGAAGAGAATATCCAGTACACCGGCAATCCGGAGCAGATCAGGCAGCTGACAGCGATTTTTGTGGACAATGCCATCCAATACAGCAATGCACATGGAGAAATCCGGGTAAGTCTGAAACAAAATCGGGATAAGAAGATTCTCCAGATTTATAACACTGGAAAAGGTGTGACCGAAGCAGAACGCGAGAAAATCTTTGAACGATTTTACCGCAGCGATTTCTCCCGTTCCAGAGCCACTGGCGGATATGGTCTTGGGTTGTCCATTGCAAAAAGTATTGCGGATAAGCATAAGATCAGAATTCAGGTGGAATCAGAATATGAACATTGGATTTGCTTTACATTGATTTTATAGAACTTATTCATTGTTTTCTTTTTATCCTGTAAAAACCGCTTCCGGAGTTCTTTCGGAAGCGGTTTTGATTTCAAATTCATTTTCAAAGCCTGTTCGGCATCTTCTGATATCGCTTATTCCGGACGAATACAATCTGTAAACATGTATCGCTGCAATGCTTCCGGAATGCGGACGGAACCGTCCTCGTTCAGGTTATTTTCCAAGAATGCAATGAGCATACGGGGCGGTGCAACAACGGTATTATTCAGCGTATGAGCAAAATATTTATTGCCGTCTTTGTCCTTGACGCGAATACCAAGACGTCTTGCCTGCGCATCGCCCAGATTGGAACAACTGCCTACTTCAAAGTATTTCTGTTGACGGGGCGACCATGCTTCCACGTCAATACTCTTTACCTTCAGATCTGCCAGATCACCGGAACAACATTCCAATGTGCGTACCGGAATATCCAGACTGCGGAAAAATTCTACGCTGTATTGATACATTCTGTGAAACCAGTCCATACTTTCCTCTGGCTTACAGACCACAATCATTTCTTGCTTTTCAAACTGATGAATCCGGTATACACCACGCTCTTCGATGCCGTGTGCGCCAACTTCCTTTCGGAAGCAAGGAGAATAACTGGTCAGGGTCTGGGGCAGAGATTCTTCTGGAAGAATGGTGTCGATAAATTTTCCAATCATGGAATGTTCGCTTGTGCCAATCAAGTAAAGATCTTCTCCTTCGATCTTATACATCATACCTTCCATTTCTGCAAAGCTCATAACACCGGTCACGACGTTAGAACGAATCATGAATGGCGGGATATAATACTTGAAGCCCTTGTTAATCATGAAATCGCGGGCATATGCCAAAATTGAGGAATGCAGCCGGGCAATATCACCACAGAGATAATAGAACCCATTTCCGCTGGTGTCACGTGCTGCATCAATATCAATGCCATTGAGCTTTTCCATGATCTCCACGTGATAGGGTATTTCGTATGCTGGAACTATTGGCTCGCCAAAGCGCTGTACTTCTACATTTTCAGAATCATCCTTGCCGATGGGGACACTTTCATCAATGAAGTTGGGAATTGTCAGCATGATCTCACGAATTTGTTGGGAGAGGACTGCTTCGGACTGTTCCAGTTCATCCAGTTTTTCACCAATCTGTACAACCTCTGCCTTGACAGTTTCTGCCTCCTCTTTCTTGCCTTGTCCCATAAGTGCACCGATTTTCTTGCTGATGTTCTTTCTCTGGCTTCTTAGTTCATCGCCCTGCACCTTTGCTTCACGGAACTGACGATCTAATTCTGCCACCTTATCCACTGAAGGAATCTTGTCCTCCTGGAATTTTTTCCGCATGTTTTCCTTTACCCGTTCCGGGTCTTTGCGAATCCATTGAATGTCTATCATATTATGTAACCCTCTTTCTTTATCATGTTTCACGTGAAACAATTATCCGTTTATCAATTTTTGTGCAAGGGCAGATAGATCGTCCTTGTCGTAAAATTCCAGAGAAAGTGTTCCCTTATTTTTGCCGTAACTGACACTGACACGTCTGCCCAGGCGGCTCTCCAGGCTCAGTTCCATCTCTGTAAAGAAACTGTCGAATCGCTTTGCCGTGAAATCTTCGGGTTCACTGCTCTTGGCTGCAATTTTTTCAATGGCACGTACCGTCAGCTTTCCGTCTGCTGCTTTCAGAGCAGTTTCCGCCAGAACATTGGGATCACGAATCGCCAGCAATGCACGGGCATGTCCGGCACTGAGATCACCGTCTTCTACCAAAAATTTGATATCCGTGGGTAATTTCAGCAACCGAAGCGCATTTGCCACAGCACTACGGGAACGTCCCACACGCTTTGCCACTTCCTCCTGGGTCATATGGAATCGTTCCATTAACATTGCGTAACCAGAAGCTTCTTCGATCGGATTCAGATCTTCCCGCTGCAAGTTTTCAATCAAAGCAATGGCAGCAGTTTCTTCATCAGAAAGCTCACGAATGATCACCGGAACTTCATCCATACCGATCATTCTTGCTGCACGCCATCTGCGTTCTCCAGCCACGATTTGATAATTCAAGCCCATAGGGCGAACTAATATAGGTTGCAGCATACCGTACTGTTGAATTGATTCTGCCAATGTGGCAATAGCTTCTTCACTAAATGCTTTTCGAGGTTGATCTTTGTTAGGTTCTAATTCGGAGATCCGCAAAGTTTTCTTGACCTGAATATCTGATGCATTATCATCGTACAAAAAATCCAGTCCACTTCCCAAACCGCCTATTGTCATTCTTCTTCACGCTCCTTCTTTTTTCCAAAAATAGTCAAACGTTTTTTCTTTTCCGGCAGCTTTTCGCCCAGCAGTTCTGCACCCAGTTGTGCGTAGGCTTCTGCACCTTTGGAAAGTTTGTCATAATACATCACAGGTTTGCCGTGACTGGGAGCTTCAGATAGCCTGACGTTTCGGGGAATTTTTGTCTGAAATACCTTTCCGGGAAAGTATTTTTTCACTTCATCTTCCACTTGCTTGGAGACATTCAATCGCGGATCAAACATCACAAATAAAATTCCCCGGATATCCAATGACGGATTGTAGTTACTTCGTACAACTTTAATGGTATTTGTCAGTTGAGATAATCCTTCCAGTGCATAGAATTCCGCCAGCATCGGGATCAAAAGCTGATTGGCTGCTACCAATCCATTTATCGTCAGGAGTCCCAGTGCCGGAGGACAATCAATGAAAATATAATCATAGTCCAAATTACAGGTGAGAAGCTGCATTTTCAGGCGACTCATACGGTTATCCATGTCAGAGATTTCTAATTCTGCACCAGCCAACGTATTTTTGGCAGGAAGCAAACTGACATTTTCAAATTGCGTACGAATAATAGATTCCTGTATCGTATTTTTTCCAGTCAGAACTTCATAGGTAGAAGTCGTCAAATGTTTCTTTTTCACGCCGAAACCGGTTGTCGTGTTGCCTTGCGGATCAATATCCACACAAAGTACCCGATAGCCACGTGAACCAAGATATGCACCCAGATTGACAACTGTAGTCGATTTTCCTACGCCGCCTTTTTGGTTGGCGACAGCGTAGACAATACCCACGTCAACTCCTCCTTTCGTATAGAATCATATTACAACATTTATTATAGCACGATTGCATGGAAAAGTAAAGAGAAAAATAAAATTTCACCAATTTGATCTCTTACTGCAAAAATTTGTCCTGATGTTTCATGTGAAACATCAGGACATGGCAGCACTATTCTTTCTCTCCAATGGGAATTCTCACCCGGTATTCAATGTAATTTTCCCGCTGAATTTTCTGCGAATCCGCCTGAATTCCCGCTGCTTGCATGGTTTCCACGGCTCTTGTGATGGTATTCACAAATATCCGCACATTCTGGAACACTTTGCTCCGTTTCTTATAACTTTCTTTCGTTCGCTTTTTTCCCATCAACTCCTCTACAGCTGCTTCCGTTTTCTCCACATTTAGATTATTTTTGACGACCTTCTCCAATACAGTCAATCGTTCTGTTGGCGCTGCAAGACGCAGCAACGCTCTGGCATGACGTTCTGTCAGATTGTATTTCATAATTATTTCGCGCTCGTCCGATGTCAGACGCAGCAGACGAAGTTTATTGGCAATGGTACTCTGCGCCTTTCCCAGTTTTGCAGCCGCATCCTCCTGTGTCATACCATAATAGGTAATCAAACGTTCAATAGCAGTCGCTTCATCAAAAAAGGATAAATTTTGCCGCTGAATATTCTCGACCAATGCCATAATTGCAGAATTTCGTGAACTAATATCCAGAACAATACAAGGAACAGCATGCATTCCGCTTAATTTAGCTGCTCTGAGCCGTCGTTCTCCTGCAATCAATTCATAACAGCCATTGCCTCGCCGTACCGTCAGTGGCTGTAAAATGCCATTCTGGGCAATACTCTCCGCCAATGACTGGATATCGGCAAGGTCAAAATCTGTTCTGGGCTGATGAGGATTTGGCACAATCTCTCCGATTTCCACTTCAACAACACGATTGATGGGCTTTTCTTTTGTAAATGTTAAAAATCCTGACATAATGTAATTCCTTTCTTGTCACAATTTACCTTAGCCTGAATTTCAGGCTGGCCTTCTATCTCTATTGTAACAGATTCGGGAAATGATTGCCAGAGAAAAAAACAACCCTAAATTCCAATAAAAGCAAAAGATCCACCGGAAAAGGAATATTTTCCAGCGAATCTTCAAAAAAGTCTTATCGGAACAAAAAAACTTGTGCCAAAATCTGCGATAAATAATTTAGAACATTAGGCATATCAACCTGTAAATTTACAGTGGATTCTTTTTTACTTTATCGCTTCGTCGGGGATATTTTTCCGGTGTATGATCTGTCTTATGTATGAGAATGATCTGTCTCTTACCCACATCGAAAAGATCATAATACTCTTCAGAAATCATCTCCCCGCCAAGAACAGCTGCCGCTTGTTTTCCATCAGCAACACTTTCACTCGGACCTTTCATTGCAGCAAAACTGCCGCCGATCTTTACAAAAGGCAGACAATATTCCATCAATATCGGCAAAGGAGCCACAGCTCTTGCAGTCACAAAGTCAAATTGTTCCCGATATTCAACATTTTTGCCTGCATTCTCTGCACGCCCATGCACACACTGAATATGATCTATTCCTAACGTTTCGATGAGATGCGTTAAAAATCCGATTCGCTTTTGCAGACTATCCAATAGTGTGATTTTGAGATCCGGTCTTAATATCGCCAACACCATCCCTGGAAATCCTGCACCAGTTCCCACATCTAAACAAGATTCTCCCAAAGGAAGCTTTACTTTTTGCAGCAACACTGCAGAATCCAGAAAATGCTTCTTCCAGATCTCCACAGGTTCTGTAATTGCCGTGAGGTTGATATGCGTGTTTGCTTTTATCAATTCGTGCAGATATACAGAAAGCTGTTGATATTGAAATTCACGCAATTCCAGACCGCTCTCCTTGAAATAGTTCTTTGCCATATCAAAAGAAACCGTCATTCTTTCACCTCCCGGTTCATGGTATCCCACACCATCAAAACAGAAATATCCGCTGGAGATACACCAGAAATTCGACTTGCCTGTCCCAGATTCTGTGGACGATGCGCATTCAGCTTTTCTGCCGCTTCCAGACGCAGTCCACGAATCGTCATATAGTCTACGTTTTCCGGCAGGTGCATATGCTCCAGCTTTCGCATTCGTTCAATCTGTGCCAGTTGCTTACCAATATAACCATCATATTTGAGTTGAATTTCCACCTGTTCCTTGACAGCATGAGACAATTCCTGCCGTTCACCATCAAATGGTTTCAGCATTTCATAACTCAACTGAGGACGGCGTATCAAATCTGCCAATTTGCATCCGGTAGTCATTTCTGTTGTACCATGTTCCATCAAAAAGCGATTGAATTCCGCAGAAGGTGCAGCATTTGTATGTTCCAGACGTTTCTTTTCCTGTTCCACCAACCAATATTTTTTCAGCATTGCCTGATATGTCTCCTCAGAAATCAATCCAAGCTGATATCCATAGGGCATCAATCTCTGATCCGCATTATCTTGCCGCAGAATCAGGCGATACTCACTGCGTGAAGTCATCATACGATAAGGATCTTCACACCCTTTGGTCACCAGATCATCGATCAGTGTACCAATATAAGAGGAAGCTCGATCCAATACAAACAACGGTTTTTTTTGTGCCAATAAAGCTGCATTGATTCCGGCAATCAAACCCTGAGCAGCCGCTTCCTCATAACCAGAGCTGCCGTTGAACTGCCCAGCACCAAACAATCCGCTGATTTTTTTACATTCTAATGTAGCACGAAGTTCCGTCGGATCCACACAGTCATATTCAATGGCATAGGCAGGGCGCATGATCTCCACATGTTCCAGACCCCGGATGGTTCTAAGAAATGCCAGCTGCACATCTTCCGGTAGAGATGAGGACATGCCCTGTAAGTAAAATTCCTCTGTATCAGTTCCCATCGGCTCAACAAAAAGCTGATGCCTTGGTTTGTCCGCAAACCGAACAATTTTTGTCTCAATCGAAGGACAATATCGAGGTCCAATTCCCTCAATCTGTCCAGTGAACAAAGGCGACCGATGCAGATTTTCTCGAATAATCCGATGCGTTTCTTCATTCGTATACGTGATATAACAAGAAACTTGATTTTTCATCTCCTCAGCATTCGATGCAAAGGAAAACGGCACGATTTCTTCATCACCATCCTGTTTCTCCATTGCCTCAAAATCAATGCTTCTGCGATGCACACGACAAGGCGTTCCAGTCTTAAACCGATTCATCCGCAGACCAAGCTCCCGGAGATTTTTTCCAAGTGCTCGACTAGGAAGAGCAGCATCCGGTCCGCTTTCATAAGAAACCTGTCCCACATGAATTTTCCCATTCAAATAAGTTCCCGTAGCAATTACAACTGCATTCACCTGATACATGGCCTGCAATGTCGTCACAATTCCTCTAATACTGCCGTTTTCCACCAAAATTTCCGCAATCTCCGCCTGTTTTACTTCCAGATTCTCTGTACTTTCACAGAGTTTTTTCATATAGTTGTGATACTTCACCCGATCCGCCTGCACCCGAAGACTATGCACTGCCGGACCTTTACCACGGTTCAGCATTCGACTTTGTAAAAAGCAAGCATCTGCCGCCTTTCCCATAACGCCGCCCAGCGCATCAATCTCACGTACCAGATGTCCCTTTGCCGTTCCACCGATAGAGGGATTACAAGGCATATTTGCAATCTGATCCAATGAGATCGTAAACAGCACCGTCTGGCAGCCAAGCCGGGCAGCGGCAATTGCTGCTTCTACACCGGCATGTCCGGCACCGATGACTGCCACATCATATTGACCCATTTCATACATTTTAATCACTTTCCTCTGCTCAACAGAATCTGTCCACATCCAAGTTGTGGACCAGTTCTAAGGCAAACCCGCACAAAGATGGTGCGTCAGATGCGCCGTCAGATTTTTCGTCAGATGAAACCAAAAGCGGAGGGAATACTTGGTGTATTCACGAGCATTTTGGTGAAATAGGACGGAAAATAGGCAAGCAGATGACGTGCAAAGCCGTTAGTCGCTCTTTGTGCGGGTTTGTCTTTAATGTTTCACGTGAAACATGTCAAAAAAACGCAGCCTATTTTCCCACACAAAACCGCGAAAACACATCCTGAACCACAACTTCTGAAACTCTCTCTCCTGTCAACATCAACAATGCATCTAAAGCTTCTTCCAGCAGCACCGTCACAGCATCCAGCATCTCACCATTTTCCAACACGTCCAAAGCCAAACAAATCTGTTTTAATGCATTCTCCACGCATTGTTTCTGACGGGCATTGGCAACAATTCCCATCTCTGGTATCACTTGTTCCTGATCAAATATCTTCTCAATCGTCTGCCGAAGTTTCTCCAACCCATGACCTGTCTTAGATGACATCACAATTACATGTGTAAAATTCTCCCGTAATAACTCCAAATCCAATTTCTGTACACCGTCTGACTTATTGGCAACAGCAACCACTGGCTTGTCCGGCAGCTGCTGCAACAATCTCAGATCATCCTCATCCAACGGACGAGTAGTATCAAATACTGCAAGAATCAAATCCGCTTCGTTCAAACGTTTTTCTGCAATCTGTACACCAATTTTTTCGATCACATCCGCAGTCTCCCGTAGCCCAGCAGTATCCCAGAGCCGCAGCGTCACATCCCCTAAACAAACTTTTTCTTCTACCACATCCCGGGTTGTGCCGGCAATATCTGTGACAATACTTCGATTCCATCCCGACAATAGATTAAATATTGTAGATTTACCAACATTTGGTTTACCTACGATCACAGTAGAAATACCGGACTGCATAATCTTCCCATAATGATATGTATCCAGCGTCTGTTCCAGAAGTTTTTTGACAGAAAGTAAATCCGATCTTAGTCCATCTCCAGTCACAGCTGGAATCTCATCCTCTGGATAATCCGCCCATGCAGCCAAATTTCCCAGACATTGCACCAATTTCTGAGAAATTTTCTGTACACGCTGAAATAACTTTCCCTCCTGCTGTGCCCGTGCAAACTCCAGTTCACGCTTTCCTGCTGCACCAATCACATCCATCACGGCTTCCGCCTGTGTCAGTGTCATCTTTCCGGATAGAAATCCACGCTTGGTGAATTCACCGGCTTGTGCCGCAACTGCCCCGGACTGCAAAACTGCTTCCAAAATCTGCTGCGTCACATAAATACCGCCGTGACAAGAAAACTCAACCACGTCCTCGCCGGTATAACTGTGGGGTGAACGAAACACTGTCAGAATCCCGTCGTCTAAAATCTTTCCGGAATGATCCAGAAATTTGCCATAAGCACAAGTATATCCTTTCATATTTGCAACATGTTTTCCGCTGACACTCTGAAAGCATTTTTCAGCAATTTCCAGTGCCTGTGAACCGGAAATCCGGATCACAGCGATTCCACCGGCAGCATGGGGTGTTGCAATTGCAGCAATCGTATCCATCACAAACCTCCTGCAAAAAACGGGCTGCAATCAAACAGCCCGTTCTGTTAACATTCGTCATACATGCACGAAATTAGAATTCAATCTTCCCATACAACCCAGCATTCAGCTCATCCTCCGGCTTCGGTTTCTTATAATCCCGCTCAAAGCTGGTCTTCATCGAATCCAGATTCTTCCGCTTATAATCCTCTGGTTTCTTTTCCCGATAAGGACGTTTACCGCCGTTGCCGTGTCCATTTTTCCGATAGCCACCCTTTTTCGGATGATCCAGAGAGACAATGACCTTCCGATAAGGATCCTCACCCACACTACGGGAAGAAACACCCTCAATCTCCGAAATACGGCTGTGAATGATTCGTCTTTCATAGGGATTCATAGGCTCTAACGAATTGGATCGACCGGTACGCAGAACACCTTTTGCAATTTTTTCTGCCAAAGATTCCAGCGTCTTCCGTCTCTTTTCCCGATAACCATTGCTATCCAGCAACACACGAGAATACTCTTCGCTATCTTTGTTCACCAGAATCGAAACCAGATACTGAATGGAATCCAGAGTCTCTCCTCGTCTGCCAATGATGGTGCCGCTCTTGTTTTCGTTGCTGATTTCTATACGGATGCCATTTTTTGTCCGCATCACAACAACATCCACAACAATACCCATTGCACCATAGACATCCTGAATGTACTTCTTTGCCTGAATCAGACCAGATGTCATAGTCTTCTCTGTCAGAATCTCTTCAATAGGCTCAGATTCAATACCCAGCGTCATCTGCTGATCCGCTTTCTGATCTGTCTCAGAAGCAGAAGTTTTTTCTTGGATATCCGTATCAGAAGTCTGTTTGTGTACCGTTGTTTTAGCAGTAGAAACTACTTCTTCTGCCGGCTGAAAAACTGGTTTTTTCTCCGGCTTTTGTACCGGTTTTGCTTCGACTTTCTCTTCTGCGGCTTCTTCCGGCTGTTCATAAAAAGCTTCGATCACAGCCTCACGTTTGCCAATTCCCAAAAAACCGCCCTTCTTGGGTTCTTCCAGAATGCGGAACACAATCTGATCCGCAGAAACGCCAAATTTTTCGACTGCTAACGCTTTCGCTTCCTCAATAGTTTTCGCCGTAAATTGTTCTTTCATCACATATCCACCCTTTCTCATCATCAAGATTCATTACTTTCATTCCCTGAATCTTTTTCCTGCTCGGAATCATACGCCTCGCCATATTTCTCTGCCATACGCCTTCTTGCATCCTTCAGAACCTGCTGGTTATACTTTGTCAATTCAGAACGAGACATATCCTTTGTTTCTTCCGCATACCGCTGTCTCTTTACCTGTCCCTCTGTAAGATTCTGCTGATCCATCATACGCTGCATCAGTGTCTTTTTGCCGTTTGCATATTTTTTTTGCAGTTTTTTGTTTTCCTTTTCACATAGCTTTTCGACACGTTCCTTTGTAAAGTACATGTTCAGACCAATGATCTGTATCATAGAGAAAAAGGAAGAACATGCCCAGTAAAAACCAACGCCAGCCGGTACATTAAATGCAAACCATACCGAAAACACCGGCATCACATACAGCATCACATTCATGCAACCCATATTTGGCATATCCGGATTCCGCTTTTTCTGCACAAACTGCTGATAAATGGTCATGATCAGTTGCAACAGACCGGACGCAAAAGGAATCAGAAATAGCACCACAGACGAGGCATTCCAGACATCTGGATGCAGTTCTGGTACACGTCCCAGATTGACGCCAAACAGGTTGAATTTATCATAAAATTCCGTCATCATGGCGGAAAAATCCGTTCCCGCAAAGGCTTCTCCAAAATCAGACGCATGATCGTGATGCGCACTTAAAATCGCCAGCTCTTGCCGTAGACTTGTCCCCTGTTTTGCCAAATCCGGGTTAATATTCTGCACCACCTCAAATGCTTTGGCAATCAGATCATCTTTCATCCGCAGAATAAAAGACAAAGGCTTATACACAACATCCAAGATACCAAACAGAATGAAGAACTGCAAAAACATCGGCAGACAAGAAGCACCAGGATTGACATTTTCTTCCTGGTATAACCGCATCTGCGCTTCCTGCAGCTTCTGGGGATCATCCTTGTACTTTTTCTTCAGCTTTGCCATTTTCGGATTCAGCCGCTGCATTTTTGCTGAATTCATCTGCTGTTTATAGGAAATAGGGAACAGAATCAGCTTGGTGAAAATCGTAAAGACCAAGATCGCCAATGCATAATTGTCCACCCAATCATAGATCAGACGCATGATCCAGCCAAACGGCAGACCACACAGATCATATAAAAAATCCATTCTCTTTTATCCCTTTCTCTTGCTGATTGAGAATCTGCTTCCAAAAAAGATCCGCACCGGCACATGCTCCCACAATTCCGGCACAGGATCTATACCGCCGGGATTCCAGGGATGACACCGCAGAATACGCCGGAAAGCCAGCCATCCCCCACGGATCAGTCCGAACCGTAGGATTGCTGTATGGGCGTAACCGGAACAAGTGGGATAAAACCGGCAGACACCAGGTGTCAGTCTGGAGATCCGCTGATATAAACGGATCAGTGCCGCAGCGATATACTTCACTTTTGCTTTTCTCCTTTGTTATCTGTATCCATCAGCTTTTGCAAACGTTTTCTGCCGCTTCCTGCCAGAAAATTCCGAAGCTGTACCGAACTGCATCCCACAATGGAAGGCAGCGCCACAATCACCAGATCGAATCCCACCGGAAGCAGATGTTCTGTCTCCCGATATGCCTGGCGGATGATCCGCTTGGCACGATTCCGTTTCACGGCACAGCCAATCTTTTTGCCTGCTGTGATTCCGAGGCGATTGACCTTTCGCCGTGTCTTCTGTACATAGAGAATCATACAGGGCGATACAATCTTTTTTCCCCGCTGATACAGACGCAAAAAATCTCGGTTTTGATTGAGGATCACCGTGTGTTCCATTTTTCTTGCCTCTTGCTTCCCAAAAATCTGTAAATATGAAACAGACTCTAAAACTTCTGCCTTTATCAAATATACAAAAGCAAAAGCGTATCTGTACCGATGCGGCTGCCGTTGTCCACAACTGCTACCTGTTTCCGGTAAGAGTCATTTCACTCGGCACACCAGACATGCAGACACAGAATACGCCCTGAAAAAACAAAAGACCACAATCCAATGGCATTGCGGTCCTACTTCGATCAGTGGCTCAGTCTTGCTCTGCCCCGGGCTCTTCTGCGGGCTAAAACCTTTCTACCGTTCGCAGTGGCCATTCTCTTACGGAAGCCATGCACCTTTTTCCGATGAAGCTTTTTCGGCTGATATGTTCTTTTCATTCTGACGTACCTCCTTTCTCTCTCTGACAGAAACCAAAATTGCCTCCGTCCGGATGCTGAATTCACACAGCATAATACCGCACAAATCCATTTACCATATATTATACCTGATTCCAAAAGGTTTGTCAAGAGATTTTTTTACAAAATCCTTGGATTTGGCGAGGTTTGTGGGAAAAGAGAGAAATTTCTCATAAAAAATCGTCACCTTGTCCTACAAAAGCAGGATTATTTCGGTTTTCCACATGCATTCCACCGAAAATTTTGAAAAAATTCAACTTTTCCACAGTACCCTCTTGATTTTCCACAAAATATATGTTATACTATTATAGTATAAAACCTGAGCGATCAGGCAATGTCTGATATTACACTGCCAGGCTGCACCAACATAAGGAGGAATTACCCGATGAACTCGTTTCATGAAGTTTTTGAATGCGTCAAGTCGTATTGCCGGGAAAAGGGTGAAATACCGGACGTTGCCATTCAACTCTGGATCGAAGCGCTGAAGCCGGTTCAGTTGGACGGAACAACAGCGCTGTTTTACGTACAATCCGATTTTCAACGGACTGTCATACTCACCAACTATAAAAATCTACTGGAAGAAGCACTTCGCAACACCCTGGGCTTTGAGGTGTCTCTGAAAATTGAGATTGAAGAAGAAGCACACGCTGCCAAGCCCGATCCTCTTCGTCCCAGCGATTATGACGAGCTGGCACGCCGCCATGAGGAGCTGGAGCACAGTCTGGAAGGCGCAAACTATGAATATACCTTTGACACCTTTATTGTGGGCGGTTCCAACGAATTTGCCTATGCCGCCTGTACTGCAGTGGCAAAAGAACCGGGAAAAAACTATAACCCCCTGTTCATTTACGGTCCCTCAGGCTTAGGCAAGACCCACTTGATGCATGCAATTGCCCATGAGGTACATCAAAATCACCCGGACTATAAAATCATTTACGTCACCAGCGAAGAATTTGGCAATGACTTTATTGCCGGTATCAACAGCGGCAATACCGCCAGCTTTCATGATAAATACCGGAATGCCGATGTACTTCTGGTAGACGATGTACAGTTTTTCAGCAACAAAGAGGGTATGCAGGAAGAATTCTTTCATACCTTCAATAAACTTCATGCCGAGGGCAAGCAGATCGTTCTGACCTCGGATAAATCCCCCAAAGAACTGAAAACGCTGGAAGAACGTATTCGCAGCCGGTTTGAATGGGGTTTGATCACTGATATTTCCATTCCCGATTTTGAAACCAGAATTGCCATCATCCGCCGAAAGGCAGAGTTACTGGATCTCTATATTCCTGATGATGTCTCTGAATTTATTGCCAACCGCCTGAAAACCAATATCCGTCAGTTAGAAGGCGCTGTGAAAAAATTAAAGGCATTAAAACATTTGGCAGGCTCTGCACCCTCAATTTCCATGGCGCAAAGTGTCATCAAAGATATCCTCAGCGACGACCAGCCAGTTCCCATCACGGTAGAAAAGATCATTGTAGAAGTTGCCGATGTCTACGGTGTCACACCGGAGGATATCCGCAGCAGCAAGCGTTCCAGCCAGATCTCCACTGCCCGTAAGGTTGCGATTTATGTCGTGCGTGAGATTACACAGATGCCTCTGCAAGCCATTGGCACGGAATTCGGCGGTCGAGATCATTCCACCATTGTCTATTCTATCAGCAATGTGGAAACCGGCATGAAGCGGGATGAGCACCTGAAACAACTAGTAGAAGACATTATCAAAAATATCCGGGACAAAAGCCACATTTAGAGACAGGATGCAAAAGACAAAAAGTCAGAAGATGTGACAGAAAACCAGAACTTTCCACCGCAAATCCACAATGAAAGAATTGTTTTCAACACTGGTTTCAACATGTTGTGGAAAAATCATGCAGAAGAATTTTCCAGTGTGTACGTTGGACTTTTCTCACTTCTACGGCAATCCTCTTGTGCAAAGCATGTGGAAACCTGTGAAATCCTGTTTCCACGCTCCGTGGAAACTGAAAAGAACAACCAACCTGTTTTCCACAAAAAGCATCCACAATTTTTCCTTTTCCACTCCACAATTTCTCCCCAGCTTTCACAACCTGGTCACCATTCCACTTTCTAACAATCCTTACACAATTCCCTGACGTAAAATTTTTCCAGGCGTACACTGGAAAAAACCGACTTACCCACAATTCCACCAACTCTACTATCCTTACTAAATTATATAATCTTTGTTTTGTCTTGTTTTGACTGAAACAGCAGCTTTGCTGTGAAATAATAACCTGTCCGTCAGGCATGGACACCCAAAAAGTAATCGTCATAATTCACAAAAAGCCGGAACAAAACTGTTTCTCCGGCTTTCTCCCATAAAGGATGATCTTATATGTTCAAATTCATCTGTAACAGACAAACATTTCTCACCGCCATTACCCATGTGGCAAAGGGCGTTTCTCAAAAATCCACCATTCCGGCGCTGGAACGGTTGAAACTTCACCTCATGCAGAACAGTCTGGAACTGACCGGTTATGATCTTGAATTCGGCATTCAGTGTACCATTGAAGTAGAATCTGAAGATACCGGAGAATTCGTGGTTCTGCCAAGACTGCTCATCGAAGCCATCCGCCGTTTTTCCGGAGATACTGTTATCATCGAAGTAGATGATAACTATATTGTCCGAATGTTCTGCGACGACACCAAGTTTCAGATCTCTGCTATGTCTGCCGAGGAATATCCCTCTCTGCCGGCACTGGATCTGAAAAAAGGGATGCAGGTGGAACAGCCGGTGATGATTTCTATGATCCGACAGACCAGCTATGCTACTTCTGTCAATGAGGCAAAACCAATTCTCACCGGTGAGCTGTTTGAGGTCAACGGCGATATCCTGACAGTTGCCGCCATTGATGGTTTTCGTCTGGCAGTACGGCAGGAATCGGTTTCCAGCGAAGAACCCTATCATTTTGTTGTCCCTAAGCGCACCTTGCTGGAAGTGGCAAGTATGCTGAAAGAAGATGCAGAAGAGCCGTGTACCATCTCCGCAGACCGCCGTCATGTGGTCTTTGAATTTAATGGATATACCGTATTTTCCCGACTTTTAGAAGGAGAATTTCACAACTTCCGCAGCAGCATTCCTGGAACCTATGAAACTGAGATTATCGTGGACACCGGTGACCTGACACGCTGTCTGGAACGCTGTGCTCTGCTGATCAGCGGCAAGTTCAATGCACCGGTGCGCTGTCATTTTGCCGAAGGTGCTCTCCGTGTCTGGTGCAAGACTGGAATCGGTGAGATCGACGACAAAATATCCGTCAGAATCGACGGTCCCGATGTGACCATCGGATTCGACAACCGCTTTCTATTAGATGCCGTGCGTGCCGCAGACTGTGACAAACTGAAAATTCAGCTCACCGGCGGAAACCGCGTGGCAAAGATCGTTCCGCCGGAGGGCGAGAGTTTTATTTTCCTGTTGATGCCGATACAGCTGAAAAATTAAGAGGTGCAGCATATGGAACATGAACAAATCAGGATAGCGATCCGAACGGAGTTTATCAAACTGGATTCTCTGTTGAAATTTTCCGGTTTATGCGATACCGGCGGATTTGCCAAGGAGCTGGTGCAGCAGGGAGCAGTTCTGGTCAATGGTGAAATCTGTACCATGCGGGGAAAAAAGATCCGTCCTGGCGATACCGTTCAGGTAGATCGTTTTACGGTGATGGTGGAAGCTGAGGCATGAGATTGACATGGCTTTCGGTTGACAGCTTCAAAAACTTAAAACAAGTCTCCCTCAGACCTGACCCGTCCTATAATCTCATTTTAGGGGAAAATGCCCAGGGAAAAACCAATCTTTTGGAATCAATTTGGGCGCTAACGGGCTGCCGGAGCTTCCGCGGCTCTCACGATCGGGATTATCCTGCCTTTGACGGGGGCACACTTGTTGTAGAAGCACGGTTTCAAGACAGCCGGAGGGAACAGTCCGTTCGGCTTTGTATGACAGGCGGCAGCGCACCGGAGAAAAAATTCTGGTGTAATGATGTCCCCCAGAAGGGCGGCACCCTGTTTTCCGTGTTTCACTGTGTGGTGTTTACACCGGAGGATCTGGCATTGGTTTCCGGCGGACCAGAACGGCGGCGTTCCTTTCTGGATCTGTGCAGCTCTCAGCTCTCTCCGCCGTTTCTGGCAGTGGTACGCCGGTATCAGCTGGCTTTGCAGCAGCGGAATGCCGTCTTAAAGCAAAACCTTCCGCAGAAGCAGGCAGAAGCCATGCTGACGGTCTGGGACGGGCAGTTAGCACGTCTGGGAGCAGAGATTACTGTCCAGCGTGCAGCCTATGTACGGCGGCTGTCAGAGGCATGTGTGCCTTTGTATAGTGAGATTGCACGGGGCAGAGAAAAGATATCCCTTCATTATCATGCCAGCATCTATGGAAGAGATGCCCAGGATCAGCTCCCGGATAAGGTTCGTGACCATCTGATCTTGCAATATGCAGAAAAAATGCAGCAGAATCATGCAGCCGACCTGTTTTCAGGGCATACTGGAATGGGTGTCCATCGGGATGACCTGATGCTTTGCATAGACGGCAGACCGGCAAGGGAATTCGGCTCTCAGGGACAGAAAAAAAGCTTGGCACTGGCAATGAAGCTGGCACAGGCTCAGATCTACAGCAAGCGCCGGAAGGAATCTCCCATCGTGCTGCTGGACGATGTAATGGGAGAATTGGATGATGCCCGTCAAGCGGTGGTTTCCACAATTGTGGAAAACATGCAGGTTTTTGTGACAACATGTCATCCGGAGTCGGTTCTTTCCCCCAAAAATGGAAGGCGGTTTTTGTTAAAAGAGGGTTGTCTGCGAGAGCTGGAAGAAGGAGAAACCATTCAATAATGCAAGATTCAGACTTTCCACAGTCTGTGGAAAACTCTGTTGAATCATTGTGTATACATGTGGGAAAGCGATCATGGTTTCGCTTCCTTTTTGAACCATTTGAACTATCGTCTGTGGAAACAGCGGAGCGATTGGAGGAATTGCAATATGTCGGAGGAAATGAATCCGAATACACAAAACTACGATGAAAGTCAGATTCAGGTGCTGGAAGGACTGGAGGCTGTCCGGAAGCGTCCGGGTATGTACATCGGTTCTACCGGACCGAAAGGACTGCATCATCTGGTCTATGAAATCGTGGACAATGCCATTGATGAAGCACTGGCTGGATATTGCACAGAGATCACGGTAGATATCCTGCCGGACAATGTGATCCGGGTGTCGGATAACGGACGCGGCATTCCTGTGGGCATTCACCCTAAGGAAGGCATCTCTGCAGCGACTGTGGTATATACCATTCTCCACGCCGGTGGAAAATTTGGCGGCGGCGGCTATAAGGTTTCCGGCGGTCTTCATGGCGTAGGCGCATCTGTGGTAAATGCTCTGTCGGAATGGCTGAAGCTGACAGTCTATGACGGTACACACATTCATTTTCAGGAATTCCACCGGGGCGATTATACGGATCCAATTCATATTATTGGTGATACCTGTCAGACCGGGACGACCGTAGAATTCAAAGCAGACCCACAGATTTTTGAAGAGACTACCGAATATGACTATGAAGTGCTGCTCAAGCGTCTGCGGGAACAAGCGTTTTTGAATGCTGGTATCCGCATCGTCTTTTCCGATAAACGCGGCGGAGAACAGGATCGATCTGAAGTACTTCACTACGAGGGCGGTATCCGTCAGTTTGTGGAATATCTTCATAAAAAGCGCGGTCTGGAATCCCTGACTCAGGAGGTAATCTATGTTTCCGGTATGGACGGAGATTCCTATGCGGAGATTGCATTGCAGTACAATGACAGCTACAATGAAATGATCCTGTCCTTTGCCAATAATATTCACACGGCAGATGGAGGCACACATGAGACTGGCTTCAAGAATGCCCTGACAAAAGTTATCAATGAATACGGCAAAAAATTTGGTTTATTGAAGGATGGTACACGTCTCCTGGGCGAGGATGTCCGGGAAGGTCTGACTGCCATTGTTTCGGTCAAGCTGACAGAATGTGAATTTGAAGGGCAGACAAAGGGACGGCTTGGCAATCCGGCGGTACGCCCCTTTGTAGAAAAGATGGTTTTCGACAAGCTGATGTCCTATTTTGAGGAAAATCCCACAGAAGCCCGTGCCATCTTTGATAAAAGCCTCTCAGCGCAGACTGCCAGAGAAGCTGCCAAAAAGGCAAGAGAAACGGCGAGACGCAAATCTGCGATGGAAAGTGCTTCCCTGCCGGGAAAACTGGCGGATTGCTCGGAAAAAACCACAGAGGGCACAGAACTTTATATCGTCGAGGGTGACTCTGCCGGCGGCTCTGCCAAGGAAGGCAGAGACAGACGGTATCAGGCGATATTGCCTCTGTGGGGAAAGATGCTGAATGTAGAAAAGGCTCGTATCGACCGTGTTTACGGCAACGAAAAGCTGATGCCTATTGTGACAGCATTGGGTACTTCTATCGGCGAGGATTTTGATATTACCAAGCTGCGTTACGGCAAAGTGATCATCATGGCGGATGCCGATGTAGACGGATCGCATATCCGGACGCTGCTGCTGACATTTTTCTTCCGCTTTATGCGTCCGCTGATCACAAACGGCAACGTCTATTTGGCGCAGCCGCCGCTGTTCAAAGTCTCGAGAGGCAAAAAGTATAAGTATGCTTTTGATGAAACAGAACGGGATCGGTATATTGCAGAAATGGCTGATGCAGACGGCAATACTTCCAAGGTAGGCGTACAGCGGTATAAAGGTTTAGGTGAGATGAGTTCTCAGCAGCTTTGGGAAACCACCATGGATCCGGAAACACGTTCTATGATCCGGGTAGAACTGGAGGATGCAGAACGGGCAGACGAGATCTTCACGATTCTCATGGGAGATAAAGTTGCCCCCCGTAAGGATTTTATTGAACAAAACGCCAAGTATGCCCAAAATCTGGATATTTGAGGAATTATTATGGAAAAAACAGCAAAGCTTCCGATTTTTGAAACTTCGAAGCCGTACAGCATTCCCTTAGAATTTTACCGGGAAGGATTCGCTATATTTCAAAAGCGCTATTTGATCAAGCGCAATTCTATCATGATGGCAGTATTTGGATTGCTTTTGATCTCCTTTTTTGTTGCTGCGGTCAAAAATCCGTCCAATACCATGTGTTATATTTTGATGATGGTATGTGCAGCGATGATATTCTTACTGTGGTACAATCCCCGGAAAATGCGGCGTTCCATCATGGAAGCGGTCAAAGGACTGGAACAAGAACGTTATGAGGCACACCATGACGGCAGAGTGCTGCGCATACAGATCTTGCAGAATGAGGACGAAGAAGAGATCATCCCGGAATCCCGTATCTCCACAGAAACGGCAGATATCCAGGAATTGGAGCAGTTTTATCTCATCTGCAATGGAAAGCAAATGTTTTACATTTTGCCGAAAGCAGCCATACCGGAGAATATTCTCATAGAAGCAGAGTGAAAAATCGGCTGTATTCCGTCATTTTTATCGGAAAATCAGTCAGTACAGAATAGGTAAAATCATGGAAAATACAACAATTGAAAACAATTATTTTCTGAACGGGAAAACAAAAGTCACACCGGTGGAAATTGGAAAGGAAATGCAGGATTCCTTTTTGCAATATGCCATGTCGGTCATCGTTTCCCGGGCACTTCCTGACGTGCGTGACGGCTTGAAGCCGGTACATCGCCGTATTCTCTATACCATGTATGAAAAAGGACTGACACCGGATAAAGCATACCACAAGTGTGCCGATACGGTAGGTTCTGTGCTGGGTAGCTATCATCCTCACGGCGATGCTTCTGTTTATGATGCACTGGTGCGTCTGGCACAGACCTTTTCAATGCGATATGTGCTGGTAGACGGTCAGGGTAATTTCGGTTCGGTAGATGGCGACCCGCCTGCTGCTTACCGTTATACAGAGGCGAGAATGTCCAAGATCGCACTGGAAATGCTGACGGATATCAACAAGGAAACCGTTCCTTTCGTACCAAACTACGATGATCGTCTGAAAGAACCCGAGGTATTACCTTCCCGCTATCCCAATCTGCTGGTAAACGGTTCTATCGGTATCGCCGTAGGAATGGCGACCAATATTCCGCCCCACAATCTGGGAGAGGTCATTGACGGCATTAAGATGCTTATTGAGAATCCGGATTGTACGATGGATGAGCTGATGACCTGCATCCAGGGACCGGATTTCCCCACCGGCGGCATCATTATGGGATACAGCGGAATCCGGGCTGCTTACGGCACAGGGAAGGGACGCATCACCCTCCGTGGTATGACCCATTTTGAAAAGGTTCGCGGCAGAGATGCCATTATTGTCACAGAGATTCCTTATATGGTCAACAAGGCACGTCTGGTAGAATCCATTGCAGGTCTGGCAAAGGATAAGCGGATTGAGGGCATCCATCACATTCAGGATGAATCCAGCCGTGAGGGCATGCGTATTGTCATTGAACTGAAAAAGGATGCCAACCAGCAGATTGTGCTGAATAAGCTGTTTTCTTATACACAATTGCAGGATACGGTCAGCGTCAATATGCTGGCTCTAGTCAAAGGCGAACCAAGAACCCTGAGTCTGAAGCAGGTGCTGGAGTATTATCTTCAGCATCAGGTAGATGTGATTACGAACCGCACTAAGTTCGATCTGGACAAGGCGAAAAAGCGTGCCCATATCCTGCAAGGATTTGTGGTAGCGGTGGATTATATCGACGAAGTTATTGCCATCCTCCGTTCCAGCAAGACCATCCCTGAAGGTAAAGCACGCCTCATAGAGCGCTTTCAGGATGTGGATATGTCTGCCCTGCTGGATCGGGCACAGTATGATATGGAAAAATATGAGTTAGAGCATCAGATCGGCTTGTCTGAGGAACAGGCAGAAGCCATCGTGCAGATGCGTCTCGGCGCACTTACCGGCATGGAACGTCAGAAAGTGACAGATGAGTTGTACGGGCTGATCCAGAAGATCGCAGATCTGACGGATATTCTGGCAAACAAAGAGCGAATTTATGATATCATCACAGAGGATTTAGAGAATATTCGCCGAAAGTTCAATGATGCACGCCGCACACAGATCGAGAAAGTAGACGGTGAAGTCGATATTGAAGATTTGATTCCGGTAGAGGACTGCGTGGTGACTTATACGGACAGCGGCTATATCAAGCGCATTCCGGCAGATGTCTACAAGAGCCAGAACCGGGGCGGCAGAGGTGTTACCGGCATGAAACAAAAGGAAGAAGATTTTATCAGTGAGCTGATTATTAGTTCTTCCCACGCCAATATGCTGTTTATCAGCAATTTCGGTGTTATGTATAAGATGAAATGCTATGAGCTGCCGGAGGGCTCAAAAAATGCCCGTGGAACGAATATTATCAACCTGCTGCCGTTGCGTACCGGAGAAAAAATTGCAGCGGTGCTGAACACCAAGGATTTTGATGAGGGCAAATATATTGTAATAATCACCAAGTCTGGTAAGATCAAGCGTACTGCCCTATCTGCCTATAAAAATGTCCGCAAAAACGGTCTTATCGCCATCGGTCTGGACGAGGGAGACGAAATTGCGGCAGTACGGATGACTAATGGCACAAACCGTCTGTTTGTCGCTACCAGAAAAGGTATGGCAATCCGTATGGATGAAAACGATGTTCGTGCCATGTCCCGTTCGGCACACGGTGTCAAGGCAATCACCCTCCGTAAGGGAGACGAGGTTGTCTCTATGGCAAGAGAGCGTGAAGGTGCTTCCCTGTTGACTGTCACCGAATACGGCTATGGCAAGAAAACACCCTTAGACGAATACCGGATGCAGTCCAGAGGCGGTCTTGGTCTGACCAACTATAAAGTAGATGCAGAGAGGGGCGATGTCTGTGGCATCAAAGTGGTAGATGAAACAGACGACCTGATGTTTATCTCCAGTGACGGTATTATTATCCGGACACCTTGTTCACAAATTCGTGTGATGGGACGAACAGCAAAAGGCGTGCGCATCATGCGTGTCTCTGAGGGTCAGAAGGTGGTAGCCTTTACCCGAACAATGGCAGTGACAGAGGAAGAAGAACATTTGGAAAAACAGACCGAAAAACAGGCAGAAGAGACTGTTTCTGAAGAGTAGTCCGACATTCTACAGGAGGAAAATTGTAACGTGGAAATTATCTTGATCCTTTCTGTGATTCTGGCGATGATCCTGCTGTACGCCTGTCTGGAGCAGCACACTCTGATCCTGAAAAAACAGGAGATCAAGCTCACCCATCTGCCAGAAGAATGGGATGGCCTGAAGGTCTTACAGATCAGCGATTTGCACCATCGGAAATTCGGCAAGGGCAACCGTAGGATTATCGAACTGGCTGCCCAGCAAAAGCCGGACTGGATTGTCATTACGGGAGATCTGGTATCAAGGGATTTTCGTCCGGAAAAGGAACTGGCAGAGATGTGGGCATTTCTCACTGGCCTGCGGAAAATCGCATCGGTGTACTTGTGTCTGGGTAATCACGAACTGGACATGATCCGAAATGAAGTATTTCAGCCTGTGAAAAAAGTCATTGAAGAGACAGGCTGCCGGCTGTTGGACAACGAAAAAATCTATTTTCAACGTGACGGCGCTGAAATATGTTTGGCAGGCGCTTCGTTGAAATTCAATGTCTACCGGGACGAGAACTGGCGTTTCCGGAACTTGCAGGATTATACGATTTTTGAAATGATAGAGGATCTGGGTGATAAGGAAACCTTTACGCTGATGCTGGCGCACAATCCTTTGATGATGGAAACTTATACGTTATGGGGAGCAGACCTGGTGCTGTGCGGTCATGTTCACGGCGGTGTGGTGCGGCTTCCGGGACTGGGCGGTCTGCTTTCTCCGGAGAGGCGTTTTTTTCCCAGGTATGATCTGGGATTGTATCAGAATCGTGCCACGTATATGTATGTTTCCGGCGGTTTGGGAAAGCTGCGGCTGTTTAACCCGCCGGAGATCAATCTGCTCTATTTGAAAAGCGTGAACAAAAAATAGATTAGACCATACAGCATAGAAGCTGCTGTGCCGTAGAGAATGACCGGTCCGGCAATGGCGAATATTTTTGTGCCGATGCCCAGAATCCAACCTTCAGTGCGGCTCTCTATGGCAGAAGAAACGACAGAATTTGCAAAGCCGGTGATGGGTACAAGTGTACCTGCACCGGCATGTTTTGCGATTTTCGCATAAAGTCCGAGCCCGGTGAGGATGGCACTGACTGCCACAAGCCCGATGGAGATCCAGGCAGCGGCAGGCTTCCGGTCCATTCCTACAAATTCAGTGAGAATGTGGATACCAGCTTCCCCTACCGTACAGATCAGACCGCCGATGAGAAATGCCAAAGGAATGGTTTTCCAGGATTTTGTTTTTGGTGCAGTCTGCTGCTGCATGGTTTCGTAGAGATCCTTGTTGATTTCCATATAGAAACAACTCCTTTCATCTTAGAGCCTGAGAATCGCAGGATTTTCGAGGAGATTTGAAGATGCGAAGCAGGCTCTTAGAGTTTTAAGACAAACCGCACAAAGAATGAATGACAGTTTTGTACGGTGTTGCATTCAATTATTTGCAGAAAAAGGATATTTATACGCATAGGAGAAAAAGAAAAATCCCGAAGCGGTTGGATATAACTGCTTCGGGATTGGATGGTTTATGTGAAGGCAAACCCGCACAATCTTTGTGCGGGTTTGCCTTAAGACAATGCTGCACAAAGACTGCCTGACAGTTTTGCATGCGATCTGTATGATCTCAGTATGCATAATTGTTTGAAAATCATGCATACTATAGTCAATCAACTTGAAAAGCGGCGAAAAGACAGCGAAAGAAAATTTGTTTCAGCAAGGCGGAGGACGAAGGCAACCTGGCGTATGGCAAGGGATTTTCAAGTTGATGGACTATACGATCGAGGTGATGAAAATGGTACGTAATCTTGCAAGGGCAGTATTTCAATATACAGAACCGCCCCGTATCATCAGTTATGCCTGCATAGCTGGAAAAAAAGAGGGTGAAGGTCCTATGGCAAGCTGCTTTGACCGGATCGAGCCGGATGCGCATTTCGGGCAGGAAACTTGGGAACAGGCGGAAAGTACGATGCAGCGGCAGACATTGCAGCTTGCATTAGACAAGTGCAGTCTGGACAGCAAGGAAATCAGCTGTATTTGTGCCGGGGATTTGATGAATCAATGTATTGGTACAACCTATGGACTGCGTCCGATGGATATTCCTGTCCTGGGAATATATGGTGCTTGTTCTACGATGGCAGAAGGAATCCTAACAGCATCACTACTGGCAGCCTGCGGTGCAGGAGAATATACAGCAGCTGTCACATCTTCTCATTTTTCCACAGCAGAGCGGCAATTCCGGTTTCCTCTGTCGTATGGCGGAACAAGACCGCCTACGGCACAATGGACATGCACGGCTTCTGGTGCAGTGATCCTGCAAAAATCCGACAAAGAAAAGGGCGGTATCGGTGTTACAGGCGTATGCATCGGGAAGATCGTGGATCTGGGCGTAACGGATGCCAGCCATATGGGTGCTGCTATGGCACCGGCAGCGGCAGACACCATTGTCCGATACCTGGAAGCCACAGGAACAAAGCCATCTGCCTATGATGCGATTGTCACAGGAGATTTGGGAATCATCGGCAGTGAACTGGTTCGTGATCTTGTGATGAAGCAGGGATATGATATGAACGCAGTGCATCGGGACTGCGGTGTAATGATGTTTGACGGAGAAACTCAAGACACCCATGCAGGGGGTTCCGGATGCGGATGCAGTGCCAGTATCGTGTGCGGACATTTTCTGCCGCTTTTACAGCGTGGGGCAATGAAAAAGATTTTATATGCTGCTACGGGAGCACTGATGTCACCTACGGCTTCTCAGCAAGGAGAGAGCATTCCAGGCATTTCGCATCTGGTGGAATTGACAGCAGATTGCCAGGATAGTGGGATTGAGTAACAGATAGGAGATACGCAATGATAAAAGATATGTTATGGGCATTTCTCATCGGCGGTTTGCTGTGTGCCATCGGACAAGTACTGATAGATTATACCAAACTGACACCGGCGAGAATTTTGACTTCTTATGTGGTAGCAGGGGTTTTTTTGTCCGCAATCGGATTTTACCCCATGCTGGTAGAACTGGCAGGAGGCGGCGCAAGTGTCCCTCTGACGGGCTTTGGAAATCTTCTGGCAGAAGGTGTCAAAGAAGCTGTGGATGAAAAAGGCTTTCTCGGTATTTTTATGGGCGGACTGACAGCTTCTTCTGCCGGAATCACGGCTGCTATGGTATTCGGTGTAGTTAGTGCACTGATATTCAAGCCCAAGGAAAAGACATGATCTCTGAGCAAATTTTGTAGTTGGTTGTATGCATACTTTCTGTTGTTGCACAATAGCAGAAAGTGTGCACATTCCATGATGAAATAGTCTCTTATTCCTTGACGAAAATCAGAAAAAAACAAATTTCCAGTGCATTTGTTGTTTTACCAATGATTATACTATGATATTTGTACAAAATGACGGTTTTTAGAAAAAAGCTTGACATTGGATGGAAAATGTAGTATACTATTACAGTCGCAGGTCACGCAGAATGCGGAATCTGCTTCTGATGTGGCGGCATAGCTCAGTTGGCTAGAGTACTCGGTTCATACCCGATTGGTCGCTGGTTCAAATCCTGCTGCCGCTACCATATGGCCCGTTGGTCAAGAGGTTAAGACACCGCCCTTTCACGGCGGAATCATGGGTTCAACTCCCGTACGGGTCACCACACACAAGGCTCTCAAATGACGATATATCGCCATTTGAGAGTTTTTCTTTTACCCTGATACGGCTTCTGTCCTTTACTTGTCCTTTATACAGCTTCGGGCTGTCCTTTGTCCGTGTCGTGCTTTTTGAAGTCCAGCACCGATGCGATTGCTTCACTTGCCCTCGCTTGAGCCTGATTGAACACATGACAGTAGATAGAAGTCGTGGTAGTTATCGTCGAGTGACCTAACGCTCCCGACACGGTGGCTGCGTCCACACCCTCGTTGATGAGAGCCGATGCATAGAAGTGTCGCAGGGAGTGAATGTCACAGAAACGGAAATTGTTTTCTTCACAGAATTCTTTGAGCCAGAAATACGGTGTGTTGTTGTTCATCGGTCTGCCGTCCCACTTTACGAACAGGCGGTCATAGTCCTGCCACTTCGTACCGAGCTTCTCACGTTCCTCGTCCTGTTCCGCTTTATACTCACGGAGCAAGTCCATGACGCTCTGAGGAAATTTCAGCGAACGCTGAGACTTCTTCGTTTTGGTGGTATCGGTGTAGATGCCCTTTGAAGCGGTGTAGTTACTTGTCCTGCGGACGCTGATAACGTTATGCTCCCAGTCAATGTCCTTCCATTCAAGACCGAGCATTTCTCCACGTCTGAATCCGCTGTATATCGCCAAAGTAAAGAAAGTGCGGTATTTCAGCGGTGCGGTTTCAAAGAGCTGAAAGAGATGTGCGACTTCTTCGAGAGTATAAATGTCCTTCTCCTTTTTCTCACCCTTCGGAACGGTAACACGCTTGCAGGGGTTGTCGGTGAGCATTTCCATCTTTACAGCGTAGCTGAACACATCGCTGATGAAGCTGAGGTGATGAACGGCTGTCTTTCTCGACAGCGGTCTGCCGTTTTTCAGGCTTTTGCCGTTAAGTGCCAGATCGTTGATAAACTGCTGGATATGACGGCTGGTGATCTTGTCAAGTCTGAGGTGTCCGATCGCAGGATACACCCTCACAGTAAGCTGTTTCATACGCTCATAGGACGTATTTCTGAGGTTGAGTTTTGCATACTCCTCAAACCACTGCTCGGCAAAGTCCTGAAACTTGATATTCGCCGTGACCTGACCTTTCATGCACTTGTCCTCAAATAGGATTGCCTGCTTCTGAAGCTCCTTCTCGATCTGCTTCTTGTTCATACCGTCCGCAGGCTTCCATGTCATAGTCTGCACGACCTGATTACCTGATGTATCATATCCGCAGGAAACTCTGATCTGATAGGAGTTTCCTCTTTTTCTTATCGTAGCCATAAGTCGATTTCCTTTCTGTCAACATAGATTTTATGGCATACTCCTGTTACTCTAATGTTAGCGCACTATCGGGCTTTTGTCAAGAGTTTTTTCTATCTTTTTCGGGAGTATGCCCAAATCTATGTCCTTTGTTCTATGGTGTTTGTGGATTTTCTGTCTGTTGCCGTTCAAACAGCGTAATATCGCCGTTTACAGCATACAGAATTACTTGTTGGTTGTCTGTCCGTTGAAGTAGGCGAGCAAGTCTGCCTTGTTGATAAGCATCTTGCCGTTCACACCGTCACCTGTCCTCAGATACGGGAGCTTACCCTGCTTTATCAGCTTGCGGACAGTATGCTCAGACAGTCCCCTGACCGCTTCGGTACACTCCTTAACGGTCAGCATCTCAACAGCTTCGGACTTGATCTCAGACACCTGTTCGGAATCATTTGTCTCGATAAGTTCGCTCAGGATATTCACGAGCTGAGCGATAAGCTCGTTCTTTCTGTTTGTTGTCATAGTTGTAAAACCTCCATAGCAGGTACTTCCCCTGCTTTCTATCTTGTTTGTATGTTATTCCAGCACATTCTTTCTTGTAGTGCTGTTGTACTTGTACTGCTGATAATCGGCACTCAGCCCGCAGGCAGAAATAAAAGCCTTAGCCTTTCTCAGCTCACGGGACAGCTCGTTCTCACGGCTGATACGCTTTGTTTCCTTTTTCAGCTTCTCGCGGGTGAAAAGTCCTTTTTGCTCCTCGGCTTTTTTGTAGGCGGCAAGCTCCGAGGAAGCTGCCGCCAACTGTGTTTTCAGAGCATCACGCTCCTGTACCGCTGTATCGTGTTCAGCTTTTAGCTTCTTCGTGGACTTGACCATTGCAACATACTTCTTGGCGGTGTCGCTGAGTGTGTCATAGTCCTCTTTGGCGAGGGTGACTTTCTTGCCGAACAACGATTCCTTTACCTCAATGCTTTCGATCTCGTCCAGCTTGACTTTCTTCTTAGCTGCCTTGTCAAGTTCAGCACGGGCTTCATCACGCTCGGAAAGAGCCTGTGCCTTTTCCTCATTCAGCCGCCTGATCTCGTCCTCATGCTCGCCGTATTCCTCGACCGTGTAGCTGTACCCTCTGGACTTCTTCGGCTCGCTGATCTCGATATCGTGAGCGTTGCAAATATCCCTCAGCACCTCCCACTCCCGAAGCCGCCAGCGGTTGTTGGAGTGAGCATCATTACCGAAGCCCATTTCGTCAAGTGCCTTGTTCTTGGCATTGCGGACTTCAAGCCCCCTGCTGTAATGTCCGAGAGGGATATAGTCAATGTGCAAATGGGGCGTTGCTTCATCGAGGTGCATGACTGCATTGAACACATAGAGGTTAGGATTTCTCGCCTGAAAGCCCTCCATGTATTCACGCAGGCACTCAGCAGTTTTTTCAGCATCGGGAGTACCGACAGCCGAATCATTTTTCGTGCCAATATAGACGAGGTGTTCGTAGAAGCTTTTCTGCTTGTTTGCACCCTCGATCACACTCTTACTCGGCGGACGGCTGAACAGGTGTTCAAAGTAGTCAACTATCTTGCGGTCATTCCTTTTCTGACGGGCGTTGTACCTCTCCACCGCTTCGTCAAAAAGCTGGTGGTAAGTCTCGCCCAAGTCCTGCTGAACGAACACGATGTTATCTGGTGTCCTGAGTGGGTCAATATTCTTGGCAGTGAACTCTCGGTTATTATGTGAAAGGCTGCCTTTGCCCTCACACATTGAGATAGATTTTGCATTCATAAAATGTCTCCTTTTTTATCTCTATCTGAACCCTCTGACGAGGGATAATCATATACGCAAGGCTCACCGCCTGCGATATGATGAGCGCCCTTGAAGGGCTTTTGAATTGGCTTGCAACGATAAGCATATCGGCAAACCAAACGGCTCGGAGAGCCGGAATTTACTTGCGGTGCGCCGCCAGTAACCCCAAAGCACTTTTGACAGCCTACTCGGACTATCAAAAATGCTTATGGGGCTCTGCGAGACTGAACGGCTGACGGAGCAGCCGAAAAATGTGGACACAGTAATGCAGAAATCCGCATTACATTTTTTCAAAATCAGCATTTCAAAAATGATGATTCTGCTCATGAACTTTCGCTCAAAAGTGAGCTAAAGTCTATGCGATTATCCTCAATTTTAACTCGGACAAAAATGTCCATGTTCAACATTTTATTAATCGAAAAATGCTCAACCAACATCAACCGACAGCAAGCAACATTCAGGTCTGTCTTTTGCAAAGTTCATAATACCGCCGTTTCAATGTCAGCCACCACAAAAACCACAAAATCCGGTAAAATCAGATATTTGGATTCACATAAACCATCTGAGCCTTTTTGTTGTTGGCGGCGGTCACATCTTTGTAGGCGACATAGCCGTACTCAGCAAGGGTGTCAAGTGCCAAATAGAAGTCCTTTGCAGTGGGGAAAAGATTGCATCGACAGGCGTGGTAGAGGTCGGACTTCAAGCCCCGTTTGATATTCTTGGTCTTGAATATCTGAATGATCTTCTCAGCCTTGACAATGTTCCCGTCGGGAGCGTTCACGCTGAAACCGTAAATTGCCTGATAGCGGTAGTAGTGAGCAATGCTGAACGATCTCACAAGCGTATTGTGATTCACGCTTTCATCGGACGGCTCAACACCTCTGGAACAGCAGTCGGCACAGTGAAGAATACAAGCTATCCGAAGTATCAGCCCGTGAAACTTTCCGCCCCAGTCCTGACAACAGCACATGGATTCCTTGATCTCTTTTTCGATATAGTTGTTGCAGTAGTTTACATACTCCTCAGAAGCCTTTGGGGACAGGTGCAGTATCGTTTCCTCGCCACTCCAGTCTTTCTTTCCTTTCAGGAGCTGATGAATGAAATTGTGATACTGCTCCCTGACCTCTTTTGATATAGGAGCAGTATCATACCGCCGTTTTCCTACATCGCTCTTAGCAAAGCATGGAACAAAACGTGCGATAAGTCCGCTTGACCTGAAAGCGGTGTCGTTCATCATGTTGTCCCAAATATACGGCTGACCTGCGAGAGCAACTGAAAGATAAGGACGAGGGATTTCCGTTCGCCCTCGGATAACTCTGTTGCAGATGTACTTCTCCCCGTTCCACGCTTTCAAAAGCAGGTCAAGGTTCGGAATACCATTGGTGTACTTGCCGTTGAAGTTGGAAAGCATTCCTGCTTCATCAGAGATCATCAGCAGACTATCATTCTCACTCAGCTCTATCACAAGAGATTCGGGTGTAATATCGTCAACAGCGATACGGATAGGATTTGTGTTTCTGATATTATCCGCCTGGACACGGAGCTTTGCAATTGCGGCTGTGTCAGGCTTGTCCTCTTTCTCCATAGCCTTGACACGGGCTTCCAGTGCCTTAACGTCCTGCTGAGCCTTGTACATTTCCTCACGGTGGTCTTTGTTGTACTTGCTCTCAAAGCTGTCGAACGGTGCTTTGATAAAGTGCATCACAGGGCTTTTTCTTTCAGAAGGCTGTGCTATGATGATCGAATACAGCACAGGCGGTTCGGTGTGGTCTGCCTTGCCCGCAAGCCGATACAGACCAGTGAAACAGTAGCCCACGGCTGAGAGCATCGCTGTCCCTGCCATTCCCACATCGGTGTAAGTCGTGACCGAGATCGCCTGCGCCATATTTCGCAGAACACTCGGCAACGCATCGAGCGGAAAAGGGATAGCGTCCGCACTCTGCCGAAGCGGTCGGGGTTCTCCCCATTTGATTTCATTCATAAGTTTTGTTTCCTCTTCTTTTGTAATTTTTCTTGTATTTCTATTGACAGATTGCGTTTGATGTGCTATAATATGAAATGAAATAACACAGTTCAATCTTTAAAACATATTATATGCCACCTAAGTAGCATTTGTCAAGTAAAAATAATCAGAACGAATTAAGTTCTGCCTTTTGCACAAATTGGAGGGACACAAAATGACCATCTTTTGGAGAAAATATAATGAATTATGTGACGAACATGGTTTGAAACCGAGAGCGTTAGCCACTGAGCTGGGTATTTCGGCTGCGACCGTCACCAAATGGGTGAATGACGGTATGCCGAATCTCGACATGATAACGAGAATTGCGGAATATTTCGATGTTCCGATAGATTACCTGATAAACGAGGACGATACGCCGATCATTCCGCAGGCAAACAAGAAAAGAAGTGTGTTCAAGTCGGTAAGCTCCCTGTCACAGCGGTGGGTGAGCCTGCGCCGTGGAAGCGAGATCAGCCTGGAAACACAGTTAAAGATCATTCCTTATGTGAATTGTACGGTGCAGTTTCTGAATAATGATAAGTATGTCGAGTACGTCCCCGAAGCTGAATACGATACCGAGTATTTGAAGGACACCGAAACGATATTCGATATTCTGGGCATTCTCGATCACTGTGCCGATACTGAGAGCTACCGCATCGTTCAGGTGCAGCTCTCACGCATCGTGCTGTATCACTTGAAAGAAAAAGGCTTTGACCGTGAAGCTCTCCGCACCGAGCATCTCGATCAGGAGAAGATGGAGTACCTCTACACGGGCAAGGACAGCGGTAAAACGCACAACTACGGTCTGAACTTCTCGGATATGGACTTTCTCAGGGAGCTTACGGGGCTGAGTTATCAGGTGATGTTTACGGGGATTGAGTAAGGTTATGGAGCTAAGGAGCGTTGCTGCTTGGCTCTTTTATTTTTGAGAGGAACTTTAATTCCGGTACTGGAGTCGAAGTTGGAAAATGCTTTCGAAAAACATTTTTTGACATATATTGACTAAGATTCTATACCATGATATAATAGTACAAATAGCGATTCTACGCTAAGTATCGCTTATTATGATTGTGGAGGTATAGGATAATGAAACAGGATAAATCAAAGTGGATAGCTTTCTTTACTCAGCAAGTTGCTACTGAAAAAGAAAAGATTTGTTCAAGATATAAGAACTACAAAGATCAAGCAAGTGCAATAAATCAGTATATTAATGATATACGGGATAATTCGATTCGCTCTTTGAAAGCAAATTCAAATGAATTATCCCAGTCTGAGTTGCTTGATGAAATTCTTATTATAACGTATGCATCTTACATAGTAATGCTTGATGCACGTAATTCTGTATGGCCTTATGAATACATGGCTTTTGCACGACGTATCGGAGAGTTATGGGAGCCGTTCTGCAAATTGCCCTTTGAATATCCAATAAAAAAGCTGACAATTATTGCTCCTCCTGATTTCAATATAGTTCAGGATACCATAAAGAGAGATGCTACGAATTATATAGATAGTTTAAAACTGGATCAGGAAACTAAAGACGAATTGAAGCGCCACTATGCAATTCCGTGGACAATGGTTGATAGCGGTGGAATCAAACTCGGACTTGATCTTCATTTTGAACAAGACGGTATTCATTATAATTGTGACTTCAAAAGTGGATTTAGTTCAAACGAAAAAGGCAATACAAACCGCTTGCTACTTGTTGCAAGTATCTATAATTCACTTGGTGAAATCGAAAAAACGATATTGTTTGTAAGACAACCTGAAGATGATAATAATCACTATCTTCAGACTTTAAAAAACTCTCCTTATTGGGATGTATACTGTGCAAACGATGGCTACGCTGCAATGAAACGATTCACAGGTTTCGATATGCGTGAATGGCTTGATAATAACATCGATTGGAAAAATGATATAAGCAGCGAATTAAGGGAACATCTTGAGAAAAATGATCTTTTGCGCTACTTGACATGGTAAAGCCAATATGTTATACTTAAGCTAGAGCTTAAGTATAACGAGTGAGGGATATAAACATGAAAGATCAGTTTTGTTCGTTTTATACCAATTCAGAAGATATTACGTTTTATATGTCTTCTCGGTTAGGGATACATAATGGTGATATTATTTTGGAACCATCAGCCGGTGAGGGTATATTCATAGATGAAGTACTTAAAACCAGGAAGAAAGTTCACATTGATGCTTTAGATATCAATGATGATGCTATTTCAGTTTTGCAAAAAAAATATGATGATAATCCTGATGTTGATGTTCGTAAAACTGATACGCTTTTCGATTCTCAACTCGATAAATATGACATATCACAATTATGGTTAAAGCAAACGGATACATTGCTGGATGAACAGTTAGATTTTTTCAACTCTACAGGTGGACATTATACAGGTGTTATAGGCAATCCACCATATGGTGCTTGGCAGGATTATGAACGACGTGATCGATTAAAAAAGAAATATGTCGGACAGTATGTCAAAGAAACATATTCTCTGTTTTTACTGCGGTGCATATCTGTATTAAAACTAAACGGAAGATTATCATTTATCATCCCCGATACGTTTTTGTATGTTAATATGCACACAAAGCTTCGTGAGCTTTTATTGAAAAAAACTAAAATAGAGGAAATTATTATTTTTCCGTCAAAGTTTTTCCCTGGCATTAGTTTTGGATACTCTAATTTATGTATCATCACTTTAGAACGAAGCGAAATGCAAGATGCCATCAACAATTCAGTAAAGATATATAGAGGATTTAAAAAATCCGAGGAATTTCGTCGGCTAATCGCAAATGATACTTTGCCTGCTTACATAGAAAGTTTTAATCTTAAACAGAGTGATGTTTTATCAAATCCGCAACACAGATTTGTTTTTGCTGATAATCAAATAGTTTCTTTATTAAAGAAAACAACAGTCAATCTTGGCGATATTGCAGATGTAGTAACAGGTTTCTACACGGGAAATAATAAGAAATTCATCAAAGCTGCATCAGATACCGTAAAAGGTGCAAAAAACTATGAAGTTATAGATCAAAGTATGATAGTAGATAATTCGTCTACTGATGGAGAACCTAACTTATCAGAAGCGTATATTCCTTTTATAAAAAGTGCATCTGAAACACGTTATGTCCGTAACCATGAAGATTGGTATGTGCGTTGGGATAGTGAAACAGTATCATTTTACAAAGCAGATAAAAAAGCTCGATTTCAGAATTCCGAGTATTATTTTAAGACAGGTATCGGAATTCCTATGGTTAAATCAAGTAGAATTAAGGCTTTTCTAATGCAGAACCGAGTATTCGATCAATCCATTGTAGGAATATTCCCTAAAGACAAAACAAAGCTTAATTATATATTAGCTTTGATGAATTCTGATATCATAAATAAAATTATACATATCATTAACCCTACCGCTAACAATTCTGCAAACTATATTAAGCTTATTCCATATATTGAGCCTTCTTCCTCAACTTTAAAAAACATCAATGATTTAGTAAATAAGATATTTAAGATGTCAGAAGAAGGTGCTATTAGTGAAGTAAATAAGATAGAAAAAGAAATTGACTGCATGATTACAGATATTTATTTTGAGAGGTGAAACTTATGTCATTATTTTGCGAGAAAAGCTCTTTAGTAACCGAAAGTGATGTTGAACAAAAGTTCATATATGCATTTCTCACTGCTCAGATACCCATGGGATTAGGATTAAATGACACTCAAATATTAACAAAACATATACTTCGTCAGCAATTAATTGGAAAAGGTCAAACCCAGAAGTATTATTATCCCGATTATCTAATATCAATAAGAGGAATACCTGTTTGCGTAGTTGAAGCCAAGAAGCCCAAAGAAGACCTTGAAAATGCATTTGCTGAAGCTCGTTTGTATGCATCAGAGATTAATGCAAAGTTCCCGCATCATATAAATTCTTGTAAATATATTATTGTTTGTAATGGTGACGAAACATGGGCAGGTTATTGCGATCAAGCTCAACCAGTGATTAAGGTATTATTCGAAGATTTTAGCACCGAAAATTGTAAATATGCTGAATTATTGAGTTTCTGCTCCCTTGAAAAGATGGCTGCAATTGCCAATCAACCATATATCAGTATACGAGGCACTTCTCAATATAACACACCAGTATCTCAATTAAAAGGTAAACGTGTACAGAATGAGACTATACAAGACAACGCTTTCGGAAGAACTTTTATTATCGAAAATAGAACAATATTTGATCCGCAAACCGAAGAAGATCGTTCGGTAATAGTTGATAATGCTTATATATCTTCAGCCAAAAGAGAACAACATATTGATCCAATTTATAAAGAGATAAGAAAATTTGAAATGCCTAATCAGGAAAGTTATATCTCTATTGCAACGAAAGAACCTACAGAATTAGTTCAAAAAATTTCACAACGTGTCGAGGAAAAAATGGGAGCATACTCGCTTATGCTCTTAATCGGTAATGTTGGAAGCGGAAAAACAACGTTTATTCGATATTTTAAAAGAAAGTTTTTAGAAGAACGCCATTCAGATCTTGCAGGAAAGTGTGATTGGATCTTTTTAAATATGAATACAGCGCCTATCACCAACACTGAGATATATGATTGGATTAAGCAAGAAATCATTGCACAATTAAAGGCGAATCATCAATATATAGATTTTTCTTCTCTTGATATAATCAAAAATGTGTTTCGGAAAGAAGTTCACGAATTTGAAAATGGATTAGGTCAACTTATTAAAAGTGATGAAAAAGAATACAATCTAAAGTTATATGAGATACTAAGTTCAAAAATGAGCGATAACGCTATTTTACTGAAGCATATGATTCAATATTTAAAAGAGATAAAGGGATCGCTCCCTATAATTGTACTTGATAATTGTGATAAAAGAAATAAAGAAGAACAGCTTTTAATGTTTCAAGTTGCTGAATGGCTCAGAACAACATTTAAGTGTTTAGTCATACTCCCAATGAGAGATAGTACTTATGATCAATATAGAAACGAACCACCATTAGATACCGTTGTAAAAGATTTGATATTTAGAATTGATCCACCCGATTTACTTAAAGTATTACAATCAAGATTAGATTATATTGTTAGAAATACAAAGCCAGAGGATAGAACTTATGTTTTAGATAATGGAATGAATGTTGAGATTGATTATTCTGAGCTAATAGAGTATTTTAAATGTATACTTATGGCAATACGACAGAATAGTATGACATTGGATATTTTTTATAAGCTTTCTGATAGAAATACACGTTATGGAATACAAATTTTTGAGGATTTTTGTAAAAGTGGACATATCAACTCTGGAGATTTTTTAATGATGCGAACAGCTGGAAAAGAATATACATTACCTTCTTATAAATTCCTTAATGCTCTTTTACGAAAGAACAGAAAGTATTATAATGGTGAAGAATCTAATTTCATCAATCTTTTTGGATCTGATTTTCATGATGATTTTCCTGATCCTTTCGTTCGTATAGATATCCTTAACTGGCTTAAAGTACAATCAAGACAAGTAGACAAGGATAAGGGAAAATTATTTGTAGTAAGTGATATCATCAAGGATTTACAATTAATTGGTCATAAAGACACAATAATTCATCGAGAGTTGAACTATATGCTAAAAAAGGGATTACTTTTATGTGAAACCTTATTACCTCATGCAGATATAGATGATAGAGTTAAAATAACCTTAACAGGAAAACTTCATTTATCATTATTATCTAATATGACCTATATCGCAGCTTGTGCAGAGAACATCAATTTCAAAAATTCTGAGGTAATGATGCGAATTTCACGTAGATTGTCATTACACAATTATTTGTCAAAAATATGCGTATATTTAAATGCAAAAGATGCTATTGAATACTTAATCGATTATAGACGGCTATTCTTACAGGGACATTATTCCTTTATTTCAGAGCAAAAATGTATTTCGATCTATGACATTCAAGAAGCGAAAAATTCCCTTGAAAAATGGGAGAACGAAGACCCTGAAATAAGAATGTGGGTTGATTGTTCAAAAAAGTATATTGCTGGTACAGTAATAGAAGCGGAGATTGTAAAAAAAGACCGTGGAGCACTTATTTGTAGATTTGATGAACAATATAACCTAAAAGGCTTTTTATCAACAACCGATGAAGAATATAGTTTATCAAATGAAATATATCAAACGATAGAAGATAATAGTGTTGTACGGTGTAGAATTATAGAGTATGATTTACAACACAATAGCTACCAATTAAGATTCATTGAAATAGTGGAATAGACGAAACAACGGCTGTACTCGACGGTACAGCCGTTGAACATCAAATATAAACCATACACTCAAACACCGCTTCTCTCGCCATATAGACAAAGCAGTTTTCCAGACCGAGCATTTTCTCAGCATCACAACTGAGGACAGCATTCTGATAGCAACTGTCGGTCTGTTTCCAAAGCTCTACCTGACGGGAGATAGCTTCACCGACTTTCCGTTCCATATCATCGAGATACTGTATGATCTTGCCATCATTGACAAGCCTGCGAAGCCTGTCAGGGCAATGGCTGTCAGAGAAATGAAGATGATACCTGATGAAGTCGGTATGGTACGTCTTGCTCTCATCGGTCTGTGTATCAGCATTGAAGTGGGTGACGGTCACGGTGTTGGTATCAAGTCTCCACAGCGGAACGTATTTCTTTTTCAGTGGATTGTAAGCGGTCTGTTCACTCTTATATCTGCTCATGGTATTACCTCCGTTATGCTTTATCATGATTGGATTCACGGTGTTCAAAAATGTATTCCGTGATTTGAAATGATAGTAACAGGAGTATGACCATAACGTTGTCCTTTGTCTGTCCTTTACAAGTTTCAAAAAGATAGAATAAAGGACAGCATAATAAAACGAGTTAAGGTTAAAAAACGCCGTAAATACGGGCTATTTCCCATATCACGGCAGGTTAGAAAATGTGAAAAATTTAATTCAATTCCCGTACCGAACCAGAATAAAAAAAGAATACATCTCGATTGCTGAACCGAACCAGTAAAAAAGAACAATGACAAAAAAGACCTCCTATGGTATAATAGAAACATAGGAGGTTTTGTTA
>CANQWA010000003.1 GCA_947627445.1 uncultured Ruminococcus sp. | reverse complement strand
AGCAGATGATGGATTATATCCGGGAAAAGGGCATTGTCTGCCCCAACTGCGGCAAGAGTGACTTTACGGATATCCGTCAGTTTAATCTGATGTTCAAGACTTTTCAGGGTGTGACCGAGGATTCCAAATCCGAGCTGTACCTCCGCCCGGAAACGGCACAGGGCATTTTTGTCAACTTTGCCAATATTCAGCGGACTTCTCGGAAAAAGCTTCCCTTTGGTGTGTGCCAGATCGGTAAATCCTTCCGGAATGAGATCACACCGGGCAACTTTATTTTCCGCGTCCGGGAATTCGAGCAGATGGAGTTGGAGTTCTTCTGCAAGCCGGGCACAGATCTGGAATGGTTTCAGTTCTGGCGCAGCTATTGCCGGAATTTCCTGTTGTCTCTGGGCATTCGGGAGGAAAATCTGCGTCTGCGTGACCATGATCCGGAAGAGCTTTGCTTTTATTCCAAGGCAACCACGGACTTTGAATATCGATTTAGCTTTGGTTGGGGTGAACTGTGGGGCATTGCCGACAGAACCAACTATGACCTGACACAGCATCAGGAGCATAGCGGCAAGTCTTTGGAATACTTTGATCCAGAGGATAACACCAAGTATATTCCCTATGTGATTGAGCCGTCTCTGGGTGTAGAGCGTCTGTTCCTCTCCATTGTGACAGAGGCTTATGACGAAGAGGTGGTGGATGCGGAGAAGAATGACACCCGTGTGGTCATGCACCTTCACCCGGCACTTGCGCCCTTCCAGGCAGCCATTCTGCCCTTGTCCAAAAAACTCAGCGGAAAGGCGCAGGAGGTTTATGCGGTACTGGCAAAACATTTCTCTGTGGACTTTGATGAGACGGGTTCTATCGGCAAGCGTTATCGCCGTCAGGACGAGATCGGCACGCCTTTCTGCATTACTGTGGATTTTGACACGGTGGAGAAGGATAATTGCGTAACCGTTCGTGACCGTGACACCATGGAACAGGTGCGGATACCGATGGAGGAACTGGTGGGGTATCTGACCGGTAAAATTGATTTCTGATACGCCTCCTCAAAAATCGGATCACGAATCCAAAAAAGCCTGAGAATCTGCATTCTCAGGCTCTTTGCTTTTCGGCAGCACCGCAAAAGACCGCCTGACGGCTTTGTACGGTGTTGCCTTTTACTTTTCGGATTCACTATGTTTCATGGTTCTTCTATGGTTGGGAACCAGTTTGGATGACAAAGGACAAAAACGCTTGAGGCAAACCCGCACAAAACGCTTGAGGTTTTCCCGATTTTCCGAAAGCCGTCATCCGTCATCCCTGTTCCAGCTTTCGCTTGAGCTTTTCAAAAAACGATTTCCGCTTTGCCAGATTTTTTTCTTCCAGCGTCTCATCGAACTTCTGGAGCAGATCTTTCTGATGCTTAGAAAGCTTTTTGGGAACCTCTACCACCATTGTGACATACTGATCGCCATAAGCATCCCGGTTTAGAACCTTCACACCCTCGCCGCGCAGCCGGAACTTGGTACCGCTTTGTGTTCCCTCGGGAATCTCATATTCCACCTTTCCCTTGATGGTGGGAACAACCACCTTATCCCCCAGTACCGCCTGGGCATAGCTGATGGGAATTTCACAGTAAATATCGGTTCCTCTTCGGGTGAACAGCTCATGAGGATGTACGGCAACCTCTACATTCAGGTCACCGCTGCTGCCGCCGTTGATGCCGGCATCGCCCTGTCCGCTCACACGAAGCACTTGACCATCGTCAATACCAGCCGGAATCTTCAGTTCAATGTCCGTGGTTGTCCGCCATCGTCCTGCGCCCCGGCACTTGGTACAGGGGTTTGTCACAATCTTGCCCTTTCCGCCGCAGCGGGAGCATGCTCTTGTGCTGGAAAATGTCCCAAAGGGCGTTCGTTGATTGACCTGAACCGAACCTCTGCCGTTACACTCTGTGCAGGTTGTCGTCGTGGTATTCTTGTCGGAACCGCTGCCGCCGCACTGGTTGCATTTGACCAGGTGGGTCACACGGATTTTCTTTTTCGCCCCCATGCAGGCTTCCATAAAGTCAATGGGAATGGTCTGATGGACGTCTCCGCCTCGTCTTGGCGCATTGGCATTTGCCGCAGCACTCCTGCCGCCGCCAAAGCCAAAGCCGCTGAAAATGCTGTCAAAAATATCGCCTACATCACCAAAGCTGCCGAAACCGCCGCCATCGCCGCCATAAGTGGGATCGACGCCGGCATGCCCGAACTGGTCATAACGAGCCTTTTTATCGGCATCCGACAGAACCTCATAAGCCTCGTTGATTTCTTTGAATTTTTCTGCTGCCTCTGCATCGTCGGGATGCAGATCGGGGTGGTACTTTCTCGCCAGAGATTTAAACGCCTTTTTGATATCACCCTCAGATGCGCCCTTCTGAAGTCCCAATACCTCGTAATAATCCCGTTTTTCCGCCATATCAGCGCTCCTTTCCAGAAGCAGATGGATGGCGATGCCGGGACAAGAGCGTGTTTTTGCCAAAATGCCTTGTATGCATTTTATGGGAACACGCTCCAGTCAAAACCTGCCCCGTCATCTTTCATCCACTTTCTCATCAAAAGTGTTGTCTTTACACTTCCTTGAAATCTGCATCCACGACATCATCAGACGAACCGCCTGCTGCACCGCCGCCGAAGTCTGCCCCCGTATGGGAATCCTGACCCGGCTGACCGCCTGCCTGCTGGTACATCTTAGAAGATACGGCATAGAATGCTTGTTGGAGTGCATCTGCTTTTGCCTGAATGTTTGCACTGTCATTGCCGCTCAGAGCAGCCTTTACATCGGCGATCTTGCTTTCCAGATCGGACTTGTCAGCCGCATCGATCTTGTCGCCCATTTCGGTCAGGGCATTCTCACACTGGAAGCAGAGACTTTCGGCGTTATTTTTGGTATCCACCTCGTCACGGCGCTTCTTATCTTCCTCCGCATACTGCTCAGCTTCCTTGACAGCCTTGTCAATATCCTCTTTGGACATGTTGGTAGAAGCCGTGATCTTGATATCCTGTTCCTTGCCGGTGCCCAGATCTTTTGCCGTGACGTGAACGATACCGTTCTGGTCGATGTCAAAGGTCACTTCGATTTGAGGAACGCCTCTCCGTGCCGGTGCAATGCCATCCAGACGGAATGTGCCAAGCTGCTTGTTGTCCCGTGCGAATTCACGTTCACCCTGGAGTACGTTGATATCCACTGCGGTCTGGTTGTCAGCCGCTGTGGAGAAGATCTGGCTTTTCTTGGTGGGAATGGTCGTGTTTCTCTCAATGAGTTTGGTGCAGATGCCGCCCATCGTCTCCAGACCCAGAGACAGGGGGGTGACATCCAGCAGAAGCAGACCGTCCTTGACATCGCCGCCGAGCACGCCGCCCTGATATGCTGCACCCAGTGCGACGCATTCATCCGGGTTGATACCCTTGAAGGGCTCTTTGCCCAGCTTAGAACGAACCGCTTCCTGTACTGCCGGGATTCTGGAAGAACCGCCGACCATCAGAATCTTGTTCAGTTCAGAAGCAGACAAACCGCTGTCAGAAAGTGCCTGCTGCACCGGTCCCATGGTCGCATCTACCAGATCCTTTGTCAACTCGTTAAACTTTGCCACAGTCAGGTTCATATCCAGGTGCTTTGCGCCGGTGGCGTCTGCTGTGATAAAGGGAATGTTGATGTTGGTTGTCGTCGTGGAGGACAGTTCAATCTTTGCCTTTTCTGCGGCATCCTTTAGACGCTGTACTGCCATCTTATCCTGGGACAGATCAATGCCTTCGGTTTTCTTGAATTCGGCTACCATCCAGTCTATGATACGCTGGTCAAAGTCGTCACCGCCCAGACGGTTATTGCCGGCGGTTGCCAGAACCTGCTGTACACCGTCGCCCATTTCGATGATGGAGACGTCGAACGTACCGCCGCCCAGGTCATAGACCATGACGCGCTGATCTTCTTCCTTGTCAATGCCGTAGGAAAGTGCAGCAGCTGTGGGTTCGTTGATGATACGCTTCACATTCAGACCGGCAATTTGACCGGCATCCTTGGTTGCCTGACGCTGAGAGTCTGTAAAATAAGCCGGTACAGTGATGACAGCCTCCGTCACCGGCTGACCCAGATAAGCCTCTGCATCGGTTTTCAGCTTCTGGAGGATCATGGCGGAGATTTCCTGGGGCGTGTATTTTTTGCCGTCAATGTCTACTTTATAATCGCTGCCCATGTGACGTTTGATGGATGAGATGGTGCGCTCTGGGTTTGCGATCGCCTGACGCTTTGCGGTCTGACCCACCAGACGCTCACCATTTTTGGAGAAGCCTACAACAGACGGTGTGGTTCTTGCGCCCTCTGCGTTAGGGATGACAACGGCATTGCCGCCCTCCATAACGGCAACGCAGGAGTTGGTTGTACCCAGATCAATACCGATAATTTTTCCCATAATAACTCTTCCTTTCTGTAACCCTGTTAACAAGCAACAGGTCATTGCGTTTGTTTATTAGGGCGTCTTGACACGAAGCCTAAAACGCATCTTTTTGGCAGAATTTTACGCATACTGCGTCGAGAAAACTTCCCGGGCGACAGTCCGCCTGCGTTTTCTCTCCTTGTCTGCGCAGAAATTCTGCTCAAAAATCTGCGCTTTATTTTAGTGTCAACACGCCCTGGAACTTGTTCAGAAACAGAACAAGCTCTGAGTTGAACTGCCCTTGCGGGCAGGTGCAAGCTGGATTTTTGTCTTTTGCTTCTGGTTTAGAATGGGTTCTCATACAGCCACTGCCACCATTGCCGGACGTATCAGGCGATCACCCAGCATATATCCCTTCTGGAACACCTCACAGACCGTATCGCTTTCCGTATCGCTGTCGTCCACCTGTTTGATGGCGTTATGCACATTGGGGTCAAAAGGCTGCCCCAGTGCGGCGATCTCTGTGACGCCTAAAGTTTCAAACGCCTTCTGGATCTGACTGAATGTCAGTTCGACGCCCTTCTTGTAGTTTTCATCGGAACAGGGGGCTTCCAATGCCCGCTCAAAGCTGTCCATCACATGCAGCAGTTCTTTCACGCAGTCCATCTTGGCGTCGCCGTAGATCTTTTTCTTTTCCTCTGCGGTGCGGTTGCGGTAGTTCTGATATTCTGCCATCAGCCGTAAATGCTGATCCTTCTGATCTGCCAGTTCTGCTTCCTTTTGTTCCAGCGCAGCCTTCCAGTCCGTTTCTTCCTCCGGTGTTTCCACGGGGGATTCTGCTGCCGGCGCTTCCGGTTCATGCGGAGAAGCTTCTGTCTGTTTGGTTTCCTCGGCTTCTGCCTCTTCTTTTCGGATGTCTTCTTTTTCCTTTGCCATTGATTCCACGTCCTTTCTAAGACTCTACATTTGGATCTTCATTCATGCCGATCACCGGTGACACATCTGCTTCGTCCGTGATCAAGTGGGAGATCTTGTCGGTAAAATATTCAATATATGGGATGATCTTCGCATAATTGAGCCGCATGGGTCCGATGACGCCCAGGGATCCGGCAGTATGATCGCCCTTCTGGTACTTGGAGACGATCATGCTGGAATTGCCGATGACAAAATCTCCCTCCTTGCCGAACACCACCTTGATGCCTTGAAAGGAATCGTCCAGCAGTCCGGATAAATCCTGCTTGTGGAGAATGAATTTTGCCACCTCTGCTTTGTCCAGTTCGTCACAGGAAAACAGGTTCTGTTCGCCGGTGACATACAGCTCGTTTTTTTGCAGATCCCGGGACATTTCGCATATTCCTTGCATCAGCGGGCTGAGGGTTATCATATAAGTTCCCATCGCCATGACCAGCTGCTCGATACGTTCTTCGGACAGTTCGGAGACAGACATGCCCTCCAGGTTTTCTTCCATAAAGTTTTTGAAGAATTCCATATGCTCCGGCGTCAGATCGAATTGCAGCCGGCAGGCACGGTTTTTGATCTTGCCGTCCGATGTAATGAGCAGCACCACATAGACACGTTTTCCAGTGGGAATCAGATCTACCTTTGTAATCACCGAATATTTCGGTGCAAGGTTAGAGACGACGGTGGCACATTGGGTAATCTGTGCCAGTGCTGCGGTTGCGCTTTGCAGGATCAGATCTTCTGTCAGGTTTTTCTCATCGCCCAGCATTTCGTCCAGCTGCGCCCGTTCTTCCGGGGGAAGCTCGCTGCCGCCGCTGAGTTCTTCAATATACATTCGGTATCCCTGAAAAGTGGGGACCCGTCCGGCAGAGGTGTGGGGCTGTTCCAGATAGCCCAGTTCCTCTAAAACTGCCATGTCGTTGCGAACCGTCGCCGCAGAAACATGAATGTCCGGAAGCTGAGAAATGGTTTTCGACCCCACTGGCTCACCGGTACGAATATACATGTCTACGACTGCGGATAAGATCTTTCGTTTACGTGCATCCACGACGACCATCCTTTCTGGCAGATTCACTTTTTAAGTGTTAGCACTCTTCCGGTTTGAGTGCTAACACTAATTTACCACGATTCTGCCCAAATGTCAAGGGACTTTTGAAATTTTTGTGATTTTCTACAATTTGTGCAATTTGAACAGTTGACATTTGTTTAAGTTTTTGGCTTTTTCCCCAGGCGGCATCCGAGAACGCCTCGTTTTGTCAACCAATTTTCAATTAGCAGTTGACAATATCAAACTATTGTGATAGAATAGAATCGTCACCTGATCTTCAAATATCAGGTGACGATTTTGGAACAAGACAATAGGAGGATGTGCATATGAAGAAGGATTCGCATAGGAACCAGTGTCAACCATTATCAATGGTTCAGATCGGGCTGTTTGCCGCCGTGCTGGCGGTACTGTCTCAGATCAGCATTCCCTTGCCGACTGGCATTCCCATCACGTTGCAGACCTTTGCCGTAGCTCTGGCAGCCTACACTCTAGGCTGGAAGAAAGGCGTGGCATCTGTGGGAATATTTCTGGCGCTGGGCGCTGTGGGCGTTCCGGTGTTTGCCGGATTTACCGGAGGCATCGGGAAATTTGTGGGTGTTACCGGGGGATATCTCTGGGGATTTCTGCCCATGGCGCTGTTATGTGGAATTGCGGTGGAATTTTGGACAAGGAGAACTGGCAGGTTGCGAGGTGTTATCTGTGTGCTGCTGAGCATTGCCGGATTAGCGGTTTGTCATGCTGCCGGGTCGGTGCAGTTTGCGTTGGTGTCGGCGTCGTCGATGCTGCAAGCTTTTTTGCTGGCGTCTGCGCCGTATCTGGTAAAGGATGTGTGTTCGTTGATTGCTGCTTTTGGGTTGGCGATGACGGTACGCCGGGTCCTGGCTGGGCAGAAATAGTGCGGTATTGCCCCAACGTCGGTTGGTCAAAATAACACTTTTCAAGGAAATCCAAATAAAAAACGCATGATCTCGATCCATCACGAAATCATGCGTTTTTTTGGCGGACAGGGAGGGATTCGAACCCTCGATACGCTATTAACGTATACACGAGTTCCAGTCGTGCGCCTTAGACCAGCTCAGCCACCTGTCCATATTTAGATGATGCTTTTTTGCGAGAGAAGTGGTGCGAGTGACGGGACTTGAACCCGTACGCCGAAGCACACGCCCCTCAAACGTGCCTGTCTGCCAGTTCCAGCACACTCGCATTTCAGCCTTATTATTATAGCAAATTCAAAAGCGTTTGTCAACTGTTGAAATCATGGATTTTTATACCAAATTGTAAAAGAAATTTGTCTGGCTGCTGCATGGAAAAGCGCCCGGCAGTCGGCTTTTTCTTTTTATCGTGGTCGGAACTCTGCAACGATCTGACAGAAAATTTTCCGGCATCTATTTGGCGCTGCCCATCCGAGTTCCGTCTATCCGGTCATAGCGTTCTTCTGCTACCTGCTGGTCGATGCCGTCCAGAAAAGAAAAGGCAGTATCGGCACATTCGTACATGGTGCCATTGCTGTCCGTACAATAGCCGTCACTGAGATAATATTCTACCGCAATGTCATCATAAAAGGTGACCGTGATCTCATAGCCGTCCGTCATGGAGGAGGCGTCGCTTTCCGTTTCCCGGTACAGCTTTACTGCCTGTAGGTTGGACAGAATCTCTTCCATTTCGGGCTTGTCATGAAAGGTATAGGTCTGACCGCTTGTGGAAGAATGTACCGTGATCTCGGTGAGCTGCTGGGAGGAAATGCTGCTGTTGATCATGGAAGTGTAGGTGGGTTCGGGTAAGGCCTTTTCGTAGAAGAAGATCAGGTAGATGCACAGGACGGCTGCGGTAAGACCGCAGATCCCGAGCAGAGCCAGACCAGCAAGGCGCAATGTTTTTTTTCGGATTTGCATGGTATCAGTCCCTTTGGGCAAACCCGCACCATCTTTGTGCGGGTTTGCCTTGATAATTTTGCATGTTCTATTATACACAGTTTTCCCCGGCATGTCAAGCACATGCCGGTTTTTGGATGCTCCGGAAAAATTTTTTTGCCAAAACCCCTTGACAACCACATCCAATTGTGTTATACTATAACTGTTGTACGACACCTACAACAGACACAGCGCATACGAACCAGAAAGCCAAAGTGAAAGGAGGGCGTGTTTTGTTTCAAATTGAACCCATGTCCCGTATCCCCGTTTATGAGCAAATCATTCGTCAGACCGAACGGTTTATCCTGACAGATGTTCTCGAGCCAGGGGCGCAGATTCCATCTGTCCGCAGTGTGTCCATGACGAATTCCATCAATCCCAGAACCATTCTGAAAGCATACACCAGTCTGGATAGCCGGGGACTCATTCAGGCAGTGCCAGGAAAGGGCTATTTTGTCTGTGCCGATGCCAAAGAGCAATTGATGCGAAAGGAACGGGAGAAAATGAGCAAACTGGCAGAAATCGTGACAGAACTGGTCATTGCCGGCGTTAGCAGGGAAGAGATCAGCGCCTGTGTAGAGCAGACATTTCGGCAGACAGAACAAAATCTGCTGTCCGATGAAGGAGGAGAGCAACAATGATTGAAGTGAAAAATCTGACCAAGCGTTTTCAGGATTTTACCGCATTGGAGGACGTGAGCTGTCATATCGGTTCCGGCTGTATCTACGGCATGGTGGGTTCTAACGGTGCGGGAAAGTCCACATTCCTGCGAGCGCTCACCGGGGTATACCAGCCCGATGGGGGCAAAATCCTCATTGACGGCAGCCCGGTCTGGGACAATCCTGCTGTCAAACGCCGTATCGCCTATGTGCCGGATGAACTGTACTTTCCCGGCGGCTCGAACCTGAAGCGGATGGAACGCATGTACCGTTCTCTCTATCCGGACTTTGAACCAGAACGCTTCCGCAAGCTCTGCGGTCAGCTGGAACTGCCTCAGAATAAGGCACTGAGCCAGTTCTCCAAGGGGATGCGCCGTCAGGCAGCAACCATTCTGGCACTGGCATGTCAACCGGATTATTTATTTTTTGACGAGACTTTTGATGGACTGGATCCGGTGATGCGGAACTTTGTCAAGCGCCTGATCTGTGACGATGTGCTGGAACGAGGTGCATCGGCGATCATTACTTCTCACTCTCTTCGAGAATTGGAGGATATCTGCGACCAACTGGCACTGCTCCACAAGGGTGGGCTGGTGCTGGAGAGCGATATCGAAAACCTCAAGACCAACCAGTTCAAAATCCAGATTGCCTTTCATGAGGAGTTTGACCAGTCCAGATTTGAGGGTATTTCCATTTCCCACTTTGAAAAGAGCGGCAGTGTCGCCAATATGATCGTGGGCGGCGACAAGGACGCTATCGTCCAGCAGTTAAGTGCCATGCATCCCATTTTGCTGGATGTGCTGCCCATGTCGCTGGAGGAGATCTTTACCTATGAAATGGAGACGCTGGGATATACCTTCCAGATCGAAGGGTTGAATGAGGAGGTTCAGAGCCATGCAAAGAAGTGAGCCGATGATCCATACACGAGTAGAACGAAACCAGAAGCGGGCATTGCGCCGCCAATTGCTGACGAATCTGTTTCTGCTGCTTCTGGTACTGGGACTTGGTGCGGTGTGTGCCGTTGCCTATTGTCATGCAAGAGGAGGTTTTATCAGATGAATCACACGAAATCCATCTTTTCTCCGGGACTGTTCCGAGAAGGCCTGCGCCAGACCCGGATGATCGGCATTCTGGCACTGGTGATTGCCGTGCTGGGTGCGGTTCTTGTCCCCATCGGGATCTGTATCGAAAGTGCCAGTGAAGCGAATACGGCGGGAGTTGTGACGACGGCATTTGCCGCAGAGGCATGGGAGATCCATCCTGTTTTGATGATCGTGCTGCTGGCAGCACCGCTGATGACTCTGGTGGGATTTCATTTTTTGGACACCCGTGCAGCCAGCGATCTGTATCATGCGCTGCCGCATAAGAGAATTTCTCTGTATCTCAGCTATGCTGCCGCCGTGATCTTCTGGACATTCCTGATCATTGCCGTCAGCTCCGGACTGTCGGTGCTCTCTTGTCTGTTCGCCCGGAAATATGTCATTCTGACCATGCCATCGGTACTGAACTATAGTGTTGTGCTGTTTCTGATCTGTTTACAGATCGTCAGCGGTATGCTGATCGCCATCAGCCTGAGCGGTACCATATTCACCAACGTTCTGCTTTCAGGCATTCTGCTGTTCCTGCCCCGGGTTCTGGCTACTTTTTTGAAGTCGGCGACCCTGTCCTCGCTGCCCTTTGTGGCAGACGTTCCTGCCGGAGAGGGATTTTTCAGCAACGCCAACAACCTGTTGATTTCTGTATGTTTTGCCGTCATGGATTTTGACGACGCTTCTATCACTTCTATCGAGGAGATTCTGAGTCTGCGATGGCAGGCGGCGGTCTATACGCTGCTGCTGTCTCTGATCTATCTGGGTATCGGTGCATGGCTGTTCTGCCGCCGCCGGAGTGAAGCAGCCGGACAGTCTGCCCCCAGCAGAATGCATCAGCATGTATACCGGATCCTTGTTACCATGTCCTATTGTCTGATCGTCACCGGATTTCTGATAAACGATCTCATAGATACATCCATGGGTGTTTCGGAATATTTCGTGTACTTTGTCGCTTATCTCATCGGCATATTGATCTATGTGATCTATGAACTGATTACCACCAGAAAATGGAAAAATCTGCTGACCTCTCTGCCGGGTCTGGGCGTGGTACTGGTACTGAACATTGCCGCTATACTGGGGATGCGCATGGCTGCCGACCAGATCACCAACGATTGTCCGGCGGCAAGTGAGATCCAAAGCGTCTCGTTCGGAGCTGATTATGACCCGAGTTCCATCGATGATTGGCTGGATTATTATCGCTATGTGGATTACAGGTGCAGCAGCATTGCCATCCGTGACCCTGCCATCGCAGCTCTCATATCCGATAATTTGGATGAAAATATCCAGACATGGAAGGACAGCCATGAAGCCTATTGGAATAAGTATCAGGAGTACTCTTCTGGGGACATCCCAGCATACACAAGCTATACGGTGAGCATTCGTACCGACAGCAAAACCTTGTACCGGGATATTTTCATCCCGCAAGAGGATGTAACGAAGATCACCGCCGCACTGGCAAAAGAACCGGCATATACCAAAGTATGGAAAGATTTGCCTGAGCCCATTGAGAATACCATTTATGCGTATGCATGGGGATCCAGGCTGGACGGCGAAAAGGGCAAGGAATTGTTTGACAGCTACTTGGACGAGATGAACCAGGCGTCTCTGGAGGCGCTTCAGGAGAAGAAGTACAGCGATCCCGCGGCAAACTCGCTGACCTATCAGTTCCGGTACCGTGGACATATCTGCAACATAGATCTCCCCATTTTCTCGGATCTGATGCCGGAGACAAACAAGCTGCTCCGTGAGATGGTTTACAACCTCAACAAGGAGACAGCAGACAAACTGAGCGAGCTTGTCAGCAGCGGGCACTATGACGATATGTCTGTTGACATCACGGGAAAAACAGACTCTGGTTCATACAATGCCTATTGCTATGATTCGATGAATCCCGCAGAAATCTATGCCCATCTGAAGGATTACATTCTGGATGAACCCATCCGCCAGGACGGTACATGGGCGATTATCCACCTGTATCCCAAGGATTATATCGGGGAATCCATTACTCTGACGGTGGCGCTGGACAGTGCCGTCAGCGAGGATGCCTACCTTCTCCAGCATTTGACCTTCGACTATTATCGTGAAGATGGTGAGAATTTCTAGGGCGTGTCAACACGTCCTAAAAGAGGGAGGGCAGATCTATGCCGCAAACCACAAACTATCCGACCAGACCCCGCCGCAGACCCAATTACCGCCTGCGCCGGATCGTTGCCCTGATTCTTCTGTTGCTGATTCTGGGCGGTATCATTACAGGGTGTGTTGCCGGATGCCATCAGATCCAAAGGCTTTTGGGCGAAAAAACCACGGGCTATCCCGTGGAAACGCCCAGAGAATACACCGCCGAAGAACGCTCTGCACGGCTCACGGAGCTGGCGGAGGCGTACCCGGAATTTCAAGCAGTTGCCAAACATCCCGAGGATTATCCCGACGCCATGCTGAATGCCCTGTGCAACAATCCCAGTATGCTGGATTTTGTCAAGGGCTATCCCCAAGCAGACGGCAGTGTGACGGGGGGATTGACCAAGTCGGAGTGCAAGGAAGCGTTTCCTCTGTTTTTGCAGTGGGATGCACGATGGGGTTATGTGCCCTTCGGAGATGACAACATCGGACTTTCTGGCTGCGGACCGACTTGTATGGCAATGGCAGCCTTTGCACTGACCCGTGACGAGCACATTACCCCGGATCAAACCGCTGCGGCTGCGGCGGAAGGCGGCTATTACGAAGCCGGCGTGGGAACCAGCTGGAGTTTTTTTACAGAGGGCGCAGCCCAGTTTGGCGTCACCGGAGAAGTGCTTTCCTTAGATCAGGGAACGATCTTGGATCAACTGGAACAGGGGCATCCGATCATTTGCAGTATGGGCCCCGGGGATTTTACCGCCCATGGGCATTTCATCCTGTTGGTGGGGACGGAGAATGGAAAAATCCGTGTGAATGACCCCAACAGTCCGGAACGCAGTGAAAAGCTGTGGGAGTATGAGACCATTGCCGATCAGGTGAAAAACTTGTGGGTGTACACGGCTGCCTGAAGAAATTTCCTTGGACTTTCTTGACAAGGTTCATATCATTGTGTATAATAAATAAGGCAACACCGCACCATCTTTGTGCGGGTTTGCCATAAGAACCTGTGTGCATCAGCATCTATGCTTGTCTTTTCGGCAAATTTGTGCTCGAAAATCCAAACAAATTTCTGATGCACACAGGATGCACACAAGTTCTGAGAAAGAGCAGCCCATGATGGCGTGCTCTTTTTCACCAGTTGGAACAAATGGTCAAATACAGGCGGAAAACCTGTCCCCATTTCCTGTGCGGACGGGTTATCTCCCCGTGAAAAGAAGGAATTCTATGCGTTCTCGTTATCTGCTGCTGATCCCCGAATGTACCCTGCTGTTTTTTTTTACAGCCCCCATTTTGAAGCGTATCTGCAACCCAGGAAATCTCTGCGGCATTCTGGTTTGTCTGTTTCTGCTTTGGGTGACAGTTTTCCCCAAGCATTTTGCTGGCATCATCAGCCGCATCTGGCAAAGCATTCCCGGCAAGATCGGGCTTTCTGCGGTGAGCGTCTGCGTTGCTGCCGGGCTGACATTTTGTACGGTGATGTCGGTGCAGATGGTGCGCACCATCCGCTCTCAGCCGGCATCTCCACAGACGGTGGTGGTGCTGGGATGTAAGGTGCGGGGAACTGTTCCCAGTCTGATGCTGACACGCCGCCTGAATGCCGCAAAGGAATATTTGGACGCCAACCCGGCGGTTTTTTGTGTGGTCACCGGCGGACAGGGTGCCGGAGAGGATATTCCGGAGGGACAAGCCATGAAAACATGGCTTGTCGAAAACGGCATTGACGCCCATCGCATTTATGTGGAGGATCAGTCGAAGGATACCCAGGAGAATCTGCGTTTTGCCGCAGAAATTCTGGCACAGCATGATCTGGGAACGGATATTGTCATCGTGACAGACGGATTTCACGAATACCGTGCCAGCCTGCTGGCAGAGCAGGAGGGACTGCATGCCTCTGCCTATTCGGCGCATACCAGACCGCTTTTTGTCCCCACCTATTGGGTGCGTGAGTGGATGGCACTGTTTCAATTGCTGGTGCTGGGACACGGTTAATAGGAGGAAACTGCTGATGTTGGAACAACTGACTCCCCGGGTCTGGCATCTGCCCTTTTCCCAGGAGCAGGATCGTCCGTCTCTGGGCTATATCCGAGGTGAAAACTTTTCCCTCATGGTGGACGGCGGCAACGACCCTGCCCATGTACAGGCATATCAGAAGGCTTTGCTGTCTGCGAAATTCCCCCTGCCCCATTTTGCCGTGCTGACGCATTCTCACTGGGACCATTGCTTCGGCATGAGCGCACTGGACATTCCTGCCATTGCCTGTGCGGAGACATACCAGTCCCTCCGGATGGTGGCTGCATGGAGCTGGACGCCGGAGGAGATGGAAAAGAATATCCGGAAGGGGGCTCTTCCGTCTGTCTGTGCGCCGAGGATTCGATGGCATTTCCCCGAGCCGGAGCAGATCCGTGTCATGCTGCCGGCGGTCATTTTTTCCGGGCAGATGACCTTGGATCTGGGCGGCTGTACCTGTCATCTGATCCATGTGCCAAGCCCCCATTCCCGGGACAGCGTTATCGTCTATGTGCCGGAGGAGCGCATGGTATTTCTGGGAGATGCGGTGTATCAGGAACTGAAAGACGACGTCTGGACAGAACATCCGGACAAACTGCAAGGGTTGATGGAGGCGTTAGAGCCCCTGGATTTTTCCTTCGGGCAGCCGGCGCATCAAAAAGCGATGTCCAAGCAGGATCTGCTGACATGGTTTCAGCGGCGGATCGAGAAGACAAAACCATAAGAACCTGTTCTGCGAGGCAAAAGCAGAACAGGTTCTTTTTGTTTCTTTCGGCAACCCCGCACCATCTTTGTGCGGGGTTGCCTGGTGATACAACGGGCGTTTATGGACGTTTATTTGATGTGAACACGCTCTAATTGTTTCTCAATCGCATGCCGCACTCTCCGGGAGATTTCTGCGGTATGATCTGCTTCGCCCTGGGGCAGTGTCAGATGAAACAGCAACGAGACGGAAACGACCACATCCGCCAGCGTCATCAGCACCAGTCCTGCCATCAGTTTACTGGAGATCTCAGAGGGCATGTGGTGGAAAAATCGCATCAAAAGGGGATTGATCCGGTACAGGGCGATAGACCCCAGCACACCGAAGGGCAGCATCGTCTCCAGACAGATGCGTCCCCTGAGATTGAACCGCATGTCGTGATAATCCCACCACCGGGTGTGAAAGATCCGTTCCAGCAGGTAGCTGACCAGATATTCCAGCAGGCTGCACAGCAGGATGATGGAGAAAAAGACGTAGATAAAATGCTCCAGACGATCCTGAAACAGCATGGTGATGACAGACAGTCCGATGCCGTAGATGGGACAGAACGGACCTAAGAGAAATCCCCGGTTGGTCAGTTTTTTTTCACGAATGCCCATATAAATCACTTCCATACACCATCCCAGCAGGGAATAGGCATAAAAAATCATGACATAATCTGCGAAACGCACAGCCATAGAATCACATCCTTTCCAGAAAGCTGGGCTGCATCCTGCGGCGGTTTTTGCCCCAGAGATGGCGCAGCCCGCAGAAAAATCCCGTCGCTGCTTCCGCTGTGGAAACCAATTTGTCCACCAGGCAGACGATCACAGCCTCTCGGGAGGCAGGAACGTTCCGCCAGGTGAGAGGCCACATGTGGGTGCGGATGATATGCTGGACTTCCGGCGAGATCCGAAACCGCACCATGGCATTTTCACAGGCAATGGATGGATGGGCAAAGCCATGGAGGGGTCTGCCGTTTTTCGGATGGCGGTAAAAGTCATCGTGCCAGTCGTATAAGTAAAAATCGTGGAGCAGCGCACCCAGTGCCAGATTCTCAAAATTGATCTTCAGGTGCAGCCGCTGTGCCAGTCCGCAGCTGGTGTGCATGACGGATAAGCAATGCTGAAAGGTTGTCGTTGACCCGTGCTGCACGTATTCTTCCATGGAACAGACAGCCCGGTCACTGAGGTACGGCGCCAGAAATTCTTCTGAAACCGCCTGAGGTATCCGTTTTGCTTTCATGTATATGCATGCTCCTTTTTCTTGAACTTGTTCTCTTTGTGCGGTGTTGTCTAAGGCAAAGCCGTCAGGCGCTCTTTGTGTGGGTTTGCCTTAAGTGCTGAAAACGGGTTTCTGCATTCCATTATAGCCGATTTTTGTCGAAATGTCAACTAAAACAGGCGCTTTTTTGCCTTTTGGTGTTTCAGAAAAATCAGGGCAATTTTCTGAATTTTTTTGGCAACCTGACGAATTTTTTGGAGAAACCCGGACTTTTTTCGGATTTCTGACAATCAATCCGGGAAATGGGTTGCATTTTGTCGGAAAATATGATATCATAGAAGGAACTTCTCAGGAAAGAACTTCTCAGGAAAGAACTTCTCAGGAAAGAACTTCTCGGGGTCTGCTCTGCGATGCACAGCAGGCGTTTCTCCAAAATTCGATGATCTATCGGGTTTTGGAGGAGTCGTATGACAAATTCTGACAGAACAGGAGGAATCTCATTGAAAGCGATCCAATACCTGATCACGGCGGCTGCCATGTGCGGCGTTTTGTGGTTCTTCGGCTGGGATCACGCATCGGCATCGACGGAGATTGCCGGGGAAATACCGGCGGCAACAGATGTCACCCAAACAGAATTCGATCGATCGCCAGGATGGCACATAGACGCAGACGGCACGATTCGATATCGTGATGCAAACGGCGATCCTGTGACGGGCGTACAGGAGATCGGCGGGCTTCCTTACCGCTTTTCTCCCGATGGCGTCTTGTATACCGAATGGCAGACCATAGAGGGCAAGCGGTATTATTACGATCCCCAGACCGGCAGGCTCAGAGCCGGTTGGCTGTTCTGGCAGGACAACTGGTATTACATCACCCTGGGCAGCGGAAAGCAAACGGGAAGGCTGACGCCAGGGTATCTTTGCACCGGGCATATCTGCAAACCGGATCGGTTCGTACTGGCGGACAGCTACGGTGCCATGCTGACGGGGCATTTCCGATATTCGGACGGGAATCTGTATTATGCGGCGGAGGACGGTCAGGTCGAGACTGGAGATGTGGAACTGACAGACGGCTGGTACCGTTTTGACGAGAACGGCGTGCAGCAGACCGGCTGGCAGACCATTCGGAATAAGCCGTATTACTTCTACCCGGAAACCGGGGAAAAGCCTGCCGGGATGGTTTCGCTGGACAGTGCATGGTATTTTTTTGAAACAGACGGGAGTATGTACACCGGCTGGCGGCTGTACGGCGGCGAGCGGTATTATTTTTCGCCGGAGAACGGCACGGCGCAAACCGGCTGGCTGACGGTAAACGGCGATACCTATTACCTGCATCCCAGTACCATGCGGGCAGTATTGGGGCTGCGAAAAATCGAGGGCTCGTACTATTATTTCGACGAACAGTATCATCTGGTGAAAAATGACATGGTTCAGGTGGGCGGTGTGGTATATTCTGCCGATGCGGACGGCGTACTGACACGGTCGACGCATGGCACGGGCTCATCCGGCGACGAAAACGGGCTGTTTCTCTGCGGCAGATCTCAGGCGACCGCAGAGCAGATGACCGCCTATATCCGATCCGTCAATCCTGCTGTGCCCCAGAGCGTTATCGAGATGATTCCCTATTATCTTTCAGAGGGAGAGGCGGAGGGCATCCGGGGAGACATTGCCTTTGCCCAATCTTGTCTGGAAACCGGCAACTTTGCCTTCCGGGGTTCTGCGGTGACACTGCATCAGAATAATTTCTGCGGTCTGGGCGTCACCAGCAACGGTATGCGGGGCAATTCCTTTGCCACGCCCCAGTTGGGCATCCGTGCGCAAATACAGCATCTGAAGGCGTACGCAAACACCGATCCCCTGAACCAGGCGCAGATCGATCCCAGATTCGGGTATGTTGTCCGGGGCTGTGCGCCCTATGTGGAGTGGCTCGGCATGCAGGAAAATCCCACGGGGCGGGGTTGGGCAGCAGGTGCGGGCTACGGCAATGCGATTCTGCGGATCTTGACGCAAATCCTGGCGATGTGAAAACTTGACATACGTCAGTATGCCTGCCAAATTTTTGCGCAATCTGCCGAAAAATCTGACGGCGCATCTGCCGCACCATTTTTGTGCGGGTTTGCCCTTGTGAAAAATGCTGGTTTTTTCAGGAGGATATTTATGAATTTTGAAAAAATAACCGGTTTACATCCTTCTGGATTTGTGTTATAATTAATGAGGGTGTGTTGACACGAAAGGCAACACGCTCTTAGAACCTGCCCTTTTGTGCAGACAGATTCTATCAGGTGTATTGCCGTTTGGGGCGTACACGCGGAAAATTAGACAAACCATGAGAAAAAATACGAGGTGGAAAAACAAATGAGTGAAAAGGGAACAATGGAACAACAGGAATTGCTGCAAGGACTTCTGATTGCCAATGCTGCACAGGAAGAGGATTCCATTACCGTACCGACAACGGAAATCTTTCGGCAGCTGAAAAAATATTTTCTGCTCTGGATCATCGTTGCTGTGGTAGGGGCAGGACTGGTGTTTGGCGGCACAATGGTGCTTTCTCCCAGCCGCACCATGCCTCTGAGGGCAATGGTGGGCTTTAGCTTTGACGGTGTGGAACAGGGTCTGGATCCCGACGGCAATGAATTTGACGCCAATAATATTAAGGTACCCACGGTCATCGAAACCACACTGATGGATCTGAACATGGATGCGAGCTTGGTGGACTCCATCCGCAGCAATCTGACCATTTCCGGCGTTGTACCGGATACCGCAGTCGATCAGCTGACAGCATATCAGAGTATCTTTGAATCCACCAACTCCATTGAGGCTGCCAAGCGGATTATGGAGACTTCTTATTATCCCACCAATTTTAAGGTCGAGTTTTCTTATGCCAATGTCGGCATGACCCGTGCAGACGGCGCAGAATTCCTCAACGCACTGCTGGAAAACTACAAGACTTATTTTATGCAGACATATGGCTATAACGAGGCATTCGGTGATGCGATGACTTCTGTGGATTATACCACATATGATTACGCCCAGGCATTAGATGTATATTCCTCTACCCTGAATTCTCTGCAAAGTTATATCAACCGCCTTTCGACAGAGGACGCCACACGGTTCCGCTCCACCGAGACTGGCTATACCTTCTCTGACCTGACGGAAAAAACCAATACCCTGAGAAATGTGGATTTGGCATCTGTCTCCTCCTATGTGTTCAAGAAAAACGTCACAAAGGACAGAGAGGCATTGCAGACATATTATGAATACCGCATTGACACGCTGACACGTTCGATGAACAGTTCTCAGGAACAGATGGCTACTCTGACGGAATCCATTGAGAAATACCAGAAGGATTCTGTTGTCATCATGGCCGGCGAGAACTCCAGCACACCCATGCTCCAGTCCTCTGAAGCCTATGACAGTCTGGTCACCCAGAAAACCGATGCACAGAAGAGCGTCTCGAATTATCAGTCCCAGATCAAGGACTATACGGACCGTCTGGAAAACTTGAAAAAGAAGTCTCTGGGCACCAATCAGGACAAGGAAAAGGTGGAAGCAGACATGGACGCCCTGAGCCAGAAGATCAACGACCTGGTGGAAGATACGCAGGCCACCGCAGAAGAGTTTTTTGAGACGGCTTCTTTTGAGAATGCCTACAACATACTGGTTCCGGCAAGCGGCAGCGCCTCCGGCGTAGTCTCCGCTGTTTTCCAAAATATGCGGCGCACCGTCCTGATTGTCGAAGCTCTGCTGTTTGTATTCTATCTGGGGTTTGCCGTGGTTCGTGCATTTATCGTTTCTTATCGGAGAAACGAGAACATGAAGAAAGCCAATACCAAGAAAGCCGCTGATGCAGAATAACATCACCCAAAATTGCTGCTGACCCGTTATACGCATGGGTCAGCAGCTTTTTTTGTTTGCCCATTCCTGATAAGGGCGGCAGCACGGCACAATCTTTGTACGGTGCTGCGAAAAAAACACATTTCCGGCAGATTGGGCTGGATAGATTTGCAATGATTTTCAGAAATCTTCTTACTATTTTCATAATACTATGCTATAATACTAAAGGCAATCTGCACCAAGAGCGCCTATCGGCTTTGCACGTCAACTGCTTGCCTGTTTTCCGTCATATTGGACGAAAAATCTGACGGCGCATCTGACGCACCATCTTTGTGCGGGTTTGCCTAAGGATGACTGAAAGCAGGAGGAATCCTGTTCCGGCTTCTGGAAGGAGGGCGTTTCTATGACAAAGCGTGAAGAATACATGGCGGTCTATCGGGAGCATATCACACGCAGAGGCGCAGACCGTCTGCTGGAATGGCTGGATTCAGATGCCAGTGATTTTTTCACAGCGCCTTCCAGCACCCGGTTTCACGGCGCTTATGAGGGCGGTCTGGCGGAACACAGCTTGAATGTCTACGAATGCCTGAAGGATTATCTGTCCCGCCCCCGGACCAAGGAACTGTACGGCATGGACTATACGGACGAGACGATTGCCATTACGGCTCTGCTCCACGATATCTGCAAGGTGAATTTCTATGCGGTGGACTACCGGAATGCCAAAAACGAGCAAGGTGTCTGGGAACGTGTGCCGTACTATACCATACGGGATGCGCTGCCATATGGACACGGGGAAAAATCGGTGTATATGATACAGGGCTTTATGCGGCTGACCCGGGAGGAAGCCTTTGCCATACGGTATCATATGGGTTTTTCCGGCAATGAAGACAAGAACAGTGTGGGCAGGGCGTTAGAGATGTTCCCCCTGGCGCTGGCGGTCAGCGTTGCGGATATGGAGGCTTCCTATTATTTAGAAGGAAGCGCCGGAAAATAGATGGAGAACGGGTTCGGAAAATGAAGATCAATTAGGAGGAAAACTGACAATGAAGTGGTATGAAAATGCGGTGATGTATCACATCTATCCCATGGGCTTTTGCGGCGCACCCAAATTCAACGAGGGCGGCGAGCCGGTGAACCGTCTGGAAAAGGTACTGGATTGGATTCCCCATTTGAAAGAGATGGGTGTAGATGCCGTTTATTTCGGACCAGTGTTTGAATCCGTCGAGCACGGCTATGATACAACAGATTATCGCATCATCGACCGCAGACTGGGGACAAACGAAATGTTCGCCCACATCTGTGACGAACTGCACCAAAACGGCATTCGTGTCATTCTGGATGGCGTATTCAACCACGTGGGCAGAAATTTCTGGGCATTCCAGGATGTACAGGAAAAGGGACAGGGCTCACCGTATTGTGACTGGTTTGCCGGTCTGAATTTCGGCGGACAAAGCCCCTGCGGCGATCCCTTCTGGTATGAGGGCTGGAACGGTCACTATAATCTGGTGAAACTGAATCTGCGCAACTGGCATGTGTGCGATTATCTCATTGACGCCGTGGGCATGTGGCTGGATGAATTCCACATTGATGGCATCCGCTTTGATGCCGCAGATTGTGTGGACTTTGACTTTTTCCGCCGTATCCACAATTTCTGCAAGGAAAAGAATCCGGACTTCTGGCTCATGGGTGAGATCATCCACGGTGACTATAAGCGCTGGGCAAACCCGGAAATGCTGGACAGCGTTACCAACTATGAGTGCTACAAGGGCATTTACTCTTCTCACAACGACAAGAATTATTTCGAGATCAACTACAGCATCAACCGTCAGTTCGGAAACGGCGGTATCTATCAGGGCACAGCACTGTACAACTTTGTGGATAACCACGATGTGAACCGTCTTGCCAGCACGCTGTCCGATCAGCGTTATCTGCCGCTGTGCTATACCCTGATGTACGGTATGCCGGGAATTCCGTCCATCTACTACGGCAGCGAATACGGCGTCATGGGGCGGCATGAAAACAATTCCGACGACGGTCTGCGCCCTTGCTTAGACTTAGCAGAGCTGAACCGCAGCGGCAACTTAGACCTGTACCGTCATCTGGTGAAGCTGGGCAGAATCTACCATGCTTATCCGGCACTGCGCACGGGTTCTTACCGTACCGTAGAAGTGCGGAATCAGCAGCTCCTCTTTGCCAAGGAACAGGATGGCAGAACCGTTTTTGTTGCCTTGAACCTGAGCAGCGATCCGTCTGAATTCTGGTTTGGTGCAAATGTGCCGGCGCTGGTAGATGTGATCAGCGGTCAGCCGGTACAGGTAGACAATGGCAATGCTCACATCTGCCTGCCGCCCTTCTCCCAGATGATTCTGGTAGAGGACGATATTGTCAACCACACGGATATGGTAGAAGAAGCCATTTTTATTCCCGAACCGACGGAACTCAGCGAGGGCGCACGGTATCGGGATGTGCTGGACGGCTCTGAGGTGGTTCTGCTTCAGGCACAGGTTCGCCATGCAGAGACACAGGAGGATCTGGTGGTTTACCGGAAGGAATCCGACCATACCGTCTGGGCAATGCCGAAGGCCATCTTCACTGGCACGGCGCATGACAATCAACCGAGATTTACAAAACTGTAAGAACTTGTTCCGATCCGGTGTCGGAAAAGAACATCACAGCGGTGGGCGGATTCGCCGCCGCTGTTTTTGCCGTTATGAGCTCCTATGGCAAAATACACATATCGGACGCATATTTTCCGCATGTTGCCGTAAAAGCTCGTATCCATACGGAAAGGAGAAATCGATGGAACATCATACATTACAGGGCGTGATCTTTGACCTGGACGGTACACTGCTGGATTCCATGGGAATGTGGAGTGAGATTGATAAGCGGCTCTTGCGGCATTTTGACCGGGAAGCACCGGCGGATATTTCGGAGATCATCCGGAAAATGTCCATCGAAGAGTCCTCCCGCTATTTTGTCGAGCGGTTTGACTTGCCCTGTACCCCAGGGGCTTTCTCCAAGCTGGTTTCGGATATGGCAGCACAGGCGTATCTCGAAGAACTTCCCCTGAAACCCCATGCCATGGAACTGCTGGACTGGCTGGCAGAGAAAAACATCTGCTGCTGCGTTGCCACAGCAAATTATGAAGAACTGGCAAAGGCAGCACTGAAACGGCTGGGTGTCTGGGAGCGATTGGCATTTCTGCTGACGGAACAGGAAGCGGGCGCACCGAAAACCGATCCCCGGATCTTCCGCATGGCGGCGCAGCGGTTACAGCTGGGCAGACGGCAGATTGTGGTGGCAGAGGATTCTCTCCACGCAGTGGAGACGGCAAAGGCGGCGGGCTTTTTCACCGCAGGGGTATATGATTCGGTCAGCGATGGCGACTGGGCAGCCATGAAAGCCACAGCCACGGTGCATGTGACCGATCTTTGGGAGCTTCGGGAGGTGTTTTGAATGTGGTCATACCATCTGGAACAGATCTTTGACGGACTGACGGTCTGTACCAGTGAAGCCCACCGGTTCGGCACAGATGCGGTGCTGCTGACGGAATTTTCAGGCTATCGCCGAAAGGAACGTGTCTGCGACCTGGGGACAGGCTGCGGCATCATCCCCATGCTGATGCAAAGGGAAGCACCGCCGGAGGAGATTTTCGGCGTGGATATCCAGCGGTCCGCCATTGATCAGTTTCAGCGGGGTATGGCAGAAAGTACGGGAGTGCAGTCGGTTTTGCATCCCATCTGTGCCGACTTGCGGCAGCTTTGGGAGGATGCGCCCCTGGGACAGATGGACTTAGTCACCTGCAATCCCCCTTATAAGGCATATCGTACTGGGTTGGAAAGTCAACTCACCGCACAGAAGATCGCCCGGCATGAGATCTTCTGCAATATCTATGATGTCTGTGCCGCCGCCAGGAAACTTTTGCGGTTCGGGGGCAGACTTTGCGTCTGTAACCGTCCGGAACGGCTGGCAGATGTGATGGACGCCATGCGGCAGAATGACATCGAACCCAAGCGGCTGCAATTTGTGGCAAAATCCCCGGAATCGCCTCCGTGGCTGTTTCTGCTGGAAGGGCGAAGGGGTGGAAAACCATTTCTGAACGTATTGCCTTTGTGGATAGTGGGAGACGGCAATGGCGTGACAACAAGACTGGAGGGTGACAGCAACAGTGAAAAATCCCATTTATAAAAAAGCCCTGATGCTGGCTGTTCCCATGATGATCCAGAACGGCATTACCAATATGGTAGGGCTGGTGGACAATGTCATGGTGGGCAGTCTCGGCACAGAAGCTGTGACCGCAGTTTCCATTGTGGGGCAGCTGATCTTTGTGTTCAATCTGGCGATCTTCGGGGGCTTGTCCGGGCCGGGCATTTACGGCGCACAGTATGTCGGGCAGGGAAATCTGAAAGGATTTCAGAACACCTTTCGTATCAAGCATTGGATCTGCGGCGTTTGTCTGCTGCTGGGCTTTTTGCTGTTTTTCTTCGGGGGAGAAGCCCTGATCGGGTTGTATCTCCACGGGGAAAGCCAGGAGGTGGATGCAGCATTGACCATGGCATACGGCAAGGGGTATCTCCACATCATGCTGCTGGGACTGCTGCCCTTTGCCGTCACCCAGATCTACGCCGGCAGTCTCCGGGAAACGGGAGAAAGCGTCAAGCCTATGGTTGCCGGTATCGCATCAGTAGTGGTGGATATTGTGCTCAATTATCTGCTGATCTATGGGAAATACGGAATGCCGAAGCTGGGCGTCCGGGGAGCGGCAATTGCCACCGTTCTGGCGAGAGTGGCAGAAATGTGCGTTGTGGTCATCTGGGCACTGGTACGGCGAAAGAAGCATGCCTTTTTGCAGGGGGCGTACCGGACGCTTGCGGTACCGCGGAAGCAGGCAGGACAGATTGTCGGCAAGGGACTTCCTATCTTTTGCAATGAATTTTTGTGGGCTGGAGGCATTGCGGCGCTGACCCAGGCTTATTCGGTCAAAGGATTGGAAATTATCGCCGGACTGAACATTTCCAATGCCATCTGCAATCTGCTGAATGTGGTGTTTATTGCCCTGGGCAATGCCGTGGGCATCCTCATTGGGCAAGAACTTGGAGCAGGCAAACAAAACCGGGTAAAGAAGGATGCGTTTGGGCTGATGTGGTTTACAGGCATTGTCTGTGTGGGCTTGACCGTGATTCTGACCGCCGTGTCCGGCTTTTTCCCCAGGCTATACGATGTGCCGGATACCGTGCAGCAATACGGACAGCGATTTATTCTTGTGACAGCGTTGTTTTTTCCGGTGCAGGGATTTCTGAATGCCCTGTACTTCACCTTGCGATCCGGTGGGAAAACGGTGGTAACTTTTTTGTTTGACAGCGTGTTCTCCTGGGTGGTGACACTGCCCCTGGCGCTGCTGCTGTGCAATTGCACCAATCTTCCCATTCTTGGCATCTATGCCGTTGTGCAGGCGGTTGACCTCATCAAAGTGGCAATCGGGGTGCTTCTCATCCAAAAAGGCATCTGGATCAGCAATCTGGTAGGCAAGGAGGCGTCGGCATGAGCGGAACGCTGTACATTATCGGGACACCGATCGGAAATTTAGAGGATATCACCATGCGGCAGATCCGGTTGCTGGAGGAGGTGGATTTCATTGCCGCTGAGGACACCCGTGTGACTCGAAAGCTGCTTTCTCACCTGGATATCCACACCCCTACGGTTAGCTATCACGAGCACAGCGGACAGACGGCGGCACAGGGCATCATCAACCGCATTTTGGCAGGGGAATCCTGCGGCGTTGTCACCGACGCCGGAATGCCCTGTATTTCCGACCCCGGCGAACCTTTGGTGAAGCTGTGTCATGCGCAGGGCGTTCCTATGGAGGTGGTTCCCGGACCATCTGCGGCGATCTCTGCACTGGCAATCTCCGGGCAGAGTACGGCACGGTTTACCTTTGAGGGGTTTCTTTCGGTTAACCAGAACCAGCGCAGCCGGCATCTGCGGCAGCTGCAAACGGAAACACGCACCATGATTTTTTACGAAGCCCCTCACAAACTCTGCCGCACCTTAGCGGATATGGCGGAAGTGTTCGGAAAAGATCGGTCCGTTTCTCTCTGCCGGGAATTGACAAAGCTTTACGAGGAAGTGCGCCTGACGACTTTGGGAGAGGCGATGGCGTATTACGCCGATACACCGCCCCGGGGGGAATTTGTGTTGGTAGTCGCCGGTACAGCGCCTTTTCAGGAAGAGGAAATCACCCTGGAAGAAGCTGCGGCAATGGTGCGGCAGCAAGTGGAAAAAGGCGTTCGACTGACACAGGCATGCAAGGATGTGGCTGCTGTCAGCGGTTTTCGGAAGCATGTGCTGTATGAGGCGGCGCAAACGGAATAGTTCGGTCAAAAGAACCTGTCTTCATGAGAAATGTGTGCAGAGAGACGTGCACATCTTCTGGTGAAGACAGGTTCTGGTTTTTTTCTTTGTCGAACACCGCTCTGTCTTTTGGAAAAAAGCCGTGCAGCTGTCCGGTTTTGACAAATTTTTCTTGCCGATTATCCTATAATCATCCTATCAGACGATTTCAAACGAGAAAGGAAGTTGACATTATGGCAGTAGAATTGCTGACAAAAGAGCAGACGCTGATCGCAGTCCTGACAGGAGAAATTGACCATCATTCTGCCCGCTCCATCCGCACAGAAATTGATGACACCATTGAAACGGTTCAGCCCACCACATTGGTGCTGGATTTTTCGGGGGTGACCTTTATGGACAGTTCCGGTATCGGGCTGATCATGGGCAGACACCGGCTCATGGAGATTGTGGGCGGTGAGGTGATCATCCAGAATCCACCGCTTCATATTCAACGTGTCATGCGGCTGTCCGGCATAGAGCGCATTGCCCATATCCGCACAGAAAGGAGCGTGGATGCATGAAGACCCAGAATACAGTCAAGCTGGTGTTTCCGGCGATCTCAGAAAATGAGCGCACTGCCCGGGCAGTGGTTTCTGCTTTTCTGACACAGGCAGATCCCACCGTGGAAGAACTGGCGGATATTCGCACCGCCGTGTCCGAAGCGGTGACCAATGCCATTGTTCACGGCTATCGAGGCAGCAGCGGTGATGTAGAGTTACATATCAAGCTGTTGGAAAACCGGGAAATTTATCTGCGGATCAAGGATCACGGCTGCGGCATTCCCGATGTAGAACTTGCCATGCAGCCCCTGTATACCACAGCACCCGAGGAGGAACGTGCCGGTTTGGGTTTTGCTGTCATGGAAAGCTTTATGGACAAGCTGGTTGTCAAAAGCAGACCCGGCTATGGGACAACTGTGGTGATGCGCAAAAAGCTGGGGAGCCCGACATGCCGGGAGAAGTGACAACGCCTCGTGCAGAGGAGCATCTCGGGCTGGTGCATCTGTGTGCCAACCGGTTCCGCAACCGGGGAATCGACTATGAGGAACTGTACTCCGCCGGGTGCTTTGGGCTGTTAAAAGCCGTCAAAGCCTTTGACCATTCCCGTGGGGTACAGTTTTCCACCTATGCCGTGCCGGTGATCCTGGGGGAGATCAAGCGGCTGTTCCGGGACGGGGGCATGATCCATGTCAGCCGCAGTCTCCAGGAACGTGCCATGCGATTGCAGCAGCTTCAGGAGAAGTTTGAGCAGCAGCATGGGCGATCTCCCACCATTTCCGAGCTGAGCCAACTGTGCGGAGACAGTGTGGAAGATTGTGCAGAAGCCCTTTGCGTCACACAAGCGCCCCTGTCTTTGACACGGACAGACGATGAAGATGACGACAGTCAGATGGATATTCCGGTAGAAGCTCCGGATCAGAAGATCGGGGATCTGCTGTCTCTGCGCCAACTGATGGCAGAGCTTCCCAAGCAGGATCGGATGCTGTTGGAACTGCGGTATTTCCACGAGTTGACGCAGACAAAGACTGCTGCAATCCTGGGGCTTTCTCAGGTGCAGGTTTCCAGACGGGAGAAGAAATTGCTGGCACAGCTCCGGGAGGAGTTGCTGCAATAGGACGAAACACGCCCTGCTCTCCGCCCTCAAAAATCCTCGTCATCCTCAAACTCGCCGTATTCTTCAAAGAAAAAATCCAGAAGCATTTCTCTGGCGTCGTCATTGCCGTTGTCGGCAGCCAGGCGCAGCCAGCGGCGGGCTTCGTCCTCGTCTGCATCCACACCCGTTCCGTTGAGATAGCAGTAGCCCAGCATGTACTGTGCGCCGTCATGTCCCTGTTCGGCTGCCAGTTCAAACCAGTCCATCGCATCTTCGTCGTCCTCACTGTCGTCGCCCACATAGGTGCAGATACCGATCATATACCGGGCATTATCATTGTCCTGTTTTGCCGCCATGTGAAACCACTGCATGGCGGTTTCTTTGTCCTCTTCCATCTCCAGATAATACATACCCAGGGCGCACTGAGCATCGGGCAGATCTTGTGCAGCAGCACGTTCGATCCAATCCAGGGCAGTATCGATGTCCATTTCTACGCCGTCGCCCTCCTGATAGCAGGTCCCCAGGGCAAACTGTGCATAGGCGTTGTTCTGCTGGGCTGACAGCTTTAGCCAGTAGATGGCTTTTTCCGCATCAGGCTGTGTACCTGTGCCGAAGTGATAGCAGCTTCCCAACTGAAACTGTGCTTCGTCATCTCCGGCAGCTGCGGCTTCCTGAAACAGTGTGAATGCTTTTTCGGGATCAGCAGGAACGCCGTTTCCCTCCAGATAGCAGATGCCAAGCTGACATTTTGCCGGCATATCGCCAAGCGCCGCTGCTTTTTCAAACCAGTGTACCGCCGTCTGATCCTCTTTGTCTGTGGGGGTATCCTGATAAAACAGGCACATGCCCAGAGCGTACATGGCTTCGGCGTAGTTCTGATCGGCAGAGCACTCCAGCCACTTGATGGCTTCCTTCTCATCTGGTGCCACGCCCCTGCCGAAGTGATAGCATGTTCCCAGAAGATATTGGGAAATAGGAACATTCTGCTGTGCCGACTTTTCCAGCCATGTGACGGCAGCCGGTTCATCTTTTTCCACGCCATAGCCGTTCAAGAGACAGTCACCCAGGTTGTACTGTGCCGCAGGATGTCCTTTTTCTGCTGCTTGCCGAAAAAGGGCGGCTGCTTGTTTTTGGTCGGCTTCTAACCCTATGCCATCCATATAGCAGCGTCCCAGCATATTGATTGCTTCCAGGTTATCCAGCTCCGCTGCTTGACGATACCATTGCACAGCCTGTTTCAGATCAATGGGCACACCGATGCCGTTCTGAAAACACAATCCCAGCTGCAGCATGGCATCGTCATTGCCTTGTTCGGCGGCTTGTTTCAATAGGTCGGCTGCTTTTTCAGGGTCAGCTTCTACGTATTCACCCTGCTGCAAAAGTATTGCCATGGCGATCTGCCCATCGGGAGAGCCGGCTTCTACCGCACGTCTGAGCCAATAGATGCCCTTTTCGGGATCGGGTTCTGCGGTAATGCCTTGCAGCCAGATCTCACTGAGGTGAAATAGGGCGGGGGGGTATTCCTGTTGTGCGGCTTTCATGAGATAGCGCATACCGGTATCCAAATCAGGGTCTGTACCCTGTCCTGTGATATAGCCCATGCCGGCAAAGTCCATGGCTTCTGCCAGACCATCGTCGGCAGCACGGACAAACCATACCAGTGCCTGCCCGGGGTCTTTTTCTGTGCAGAAGCCAAAGGCGAAGCATTTGGCGTATTCGCACATGGCTTTGAGATGTCCGCTTTCTGCGGCATTCTGAAGGAGAAGAAAGCCTCGCTCCAGACACTCTGGGTCATTTTCATTGAGGAGAACCATGGAAAGTGTGAATTCTGCCTCGTGATTGTCAGAAGAGACCGCTTGTTCCAGCCATTGAAGGCCCGGTTCTGTCTGATCCTGCTCCAGGTAGTGGATTGCCAGCCGGTATGCGGCTTCGTCCCAGCCTTGTTTGGCGGATTGTGTCAGCAGGGACAGACAGCGTGCTTCGTCTGGTGCAGTGCCGAGCCCCTGTTCATAGCAGATGGCAGCAATGTATTGTGCCTGGGGATAGCCTTTTTTGGACATCCGAGAGAACCATGAGAATGCGGCGGTAACAGACGTCTCATCCTCGCTGCTTAACATGTCGGCATATTGTTGAAAGATCTCGGGGGTCATGATCTCCTGGGATTTTTTTCTGCGGTTTTTGTGGAATCGTTCGTTTTTCATCACAGTGCCTCCTCTCCAACCCGGATGTCATACGAATCCTCTTCATTCCGATTCATGGATTGATCGGAATTGTGCCGCCGCAGGCGGCGCAGAGGATGGTATGAGACGGCAATCGGCAAAGCCGATTGGTGCCTGCGCAGCAGGCGTTCCTCCAAAGTCCGATGTGCTATCGGATTTTGGAGGAATAGTGTCAGGTGTAACAGGTTTATTATAATATATATAAGAGAGAATGTCAAGCGAGGGTTTGCCTGAACCGCCACGGATTTCCTCTTGACATGTGCAGCCATTTTTTCTATAATGATGATGGAACTCTCATGAGAGTTCCGACAACACCGCACCTATCCGTCATACCAAGGAAGGAGAATCTGCCCTATGCGCAACGTCATGCAGGAAACCGATGTCAAAGACTGGAAAAACCGCCTCGCCGCCTATATCCCCCGAACCTCTGAAGAAGCTGCCTGTCAACAAATTCTTCTTTCCGCCGCAGAAACGGATGGAAACCAGATTCTCAGCCGCTCCCGCACAGAAGGCCACATCACCTGCTCTGGTTTTGTCATGAACCCCTCTCTGGATGCCGTCCTCATGGCATATCATCTGATCTACGACTCCTTTGCATGGACAGGCGGGCATGCAGACGGTTCCAATGATTTTCTGGCAACCGCTATCCGTGAAGTCAAGGAAGAAACCGGTGTCACAAAGCCCTATCCCCTCACCGGCGAAATCTTATCCATGGACATGCTGCCGGTCAAAACACACCAGAAGAACGGCATCACCATCCCCAACCACCTGCACTACAACATTACCTACGGCGTCATTGCATCTCCCAAAGAGACGCTGCACATTCAGCCATTTGAAAACAAGGCAGTCCGGTGGATTCCCGTCACAGAGCTGCCCCAAGCCTGTCAAGAACCGCATATGCTTCCCATTTACGAAAAGCTCATCCGCCGGATGCAGGATTGTGTCCGCCGGCAATCGGAAGTGATGCAAGCCATGACAATGCCCTTATTCGCATGGTACCCAGCTCACGCCAGAAAGCTTCCCTGGCGGCAGGATCAGCAGCCCTATCATGTGTGGATCTCAGAGATTATGCTGCAACAGACCAGAGTGGAAGCCGTCATCGGCTATTACCAGCGGTTTCTCCAAAGGTTTCCAAATGTAACAGCACTGGCAGAAGCATCTCAGGACGAGGTAAACAAATGCTGGGAGGGATTGGGCTATTACAGCCGTGCCGCCAATTTGAAAAAAGCGGCACAGGTCATTGTCACACAGCACGGCGGCGTTTTCCCGAAAACCTGGGAGGAGATTCGTGCCTTGCCCGGGGTGGGGGATTACACTGCCGGAGCGATTTGCTCCATCTGCTACGGGCTTCCCACACCTGCCGTAGACGGCAATGTGCTTCGTGTGGTGTCACGGGTGACTGATCACTTCTGTGAAATTGACCGCCCGGAACGAAAAGCCCAAGTCACACAGCAGCTTTCCGGCATCTACAGCAGCGGTACGGCAGGCACGATGACACAGGCGCTGATGGAACTGGGGGAAACAGTCTGTCTCCCCCATGGTCAACCCCTCTGCGGAGAATGTCCTCTGGCGGATATCTGCATGGGACGGAAGAACAACGACGTCATGCGGCTTCCCCAGCGGACTGCCAAAAAGCCTCGCCGAAAGGAAACCTATACCGTATTTCTGCTTTGCTATGACGGAAAAATAGCCGTGCGGAAACGGGAGACGGCAGGGCTTCTCCACGGTCTATGGGAATTTCCCAATATCCCCGGTATCTGCACGGCAGAAGAAGCGATTGCGCAGGTCAGTGCATGGGGCTGCCAGCCTCTGGATCTGCTGCGGTCCGTAGAAAAGCAGCATATTTTCACCCATGTGGAATGGCTGCTGTACGGTGTATATCTCCGCTGTGCCTGTCCGAACGAGGAGTTTGTCTGGAAAACACCGGCGGAAATTGCCGCAGAGATAAGCCTGCCAACGGCGTTCCGGCAGTTTGAGTTGCCAGAGAGGTTCGTATAGGCAACACTGCACCATCTTTGTGCAGGTATGCCGATAACCAAAAGGCGATGCACCCGAATATGGGGTCACCGCCTTATCGTCTGTTCTGTTTTGGAAAATCCGGGATTGCCTACAGCAACTTTTTTAGTTCTTCCACCATTGCCAGACAGCTGTCCGTGGTGATTTTTCCGTCTCCAAAGGAAATCATGCCTCTCAGCGGCATATATTTCATCTGCGCTTCCATCATGCTGGCTGTGCTTTCTCCCAGAGAATCACTGGCAGAATCTCCCATGGTTCTCCCATAGGATTCCATCAGCGGACGCAGGATCTCTCTTGCGCCCTTCAGTGCCAGGATATCGCCTACCGTCGTATTCAGGGTAATATCGGTCAGAAGGCTCTTTCTTCCGGCGATATGTATCACCTGCTGTGTCTCCAGTTCAGCAGAAGAACCTCCGGCTGCAATGGCATAATCGCCGTCCAGTACGGTCCACTCCTGCAAAGCCGTATGGTAATAGGCAAACGCACGGCGATTCAGTTCAAAGGAAACCGTTTTGGTTTCACCCGGCATCAGGGAAACTTTTTCATACCCCCGGAGTTCCAGCACCGGACGCAGCACGGCATCTGTCTTTGTCTGAGGCAGTACATACAGCTGAACGACCTGCTTTCCCGCACGGTCGCCGGTATTGGTCACATGCACCGTTACGCGGACTGTCTCACCGTCCGCATAAGCCGCCTTGTCTGTTTTCAGATCGGAGATCTGAAAAGTGGTATAGCTCAGACCATGCCCGAAGGGGAATAGCACCGGCATTTTTTTGGTGGCATAATAGCGATAGCCCACAAATACGCCCTCTGCGTACACCGTCTGATCGCCCTCGCCCGGATAGAACAGGTAGGACGGGTTATCCTCCAGTTTTCGGGGGAATGTCTCAGCCAGATGACCGCTGGGATTCACATCGCCGTACAGCACCTGTACCGTGGCACCGCCAACCGCCTGTCCGCAAAGATAGGTTTCCAGCACGCCCTTTACTTCGTCGATCCAAGGCATTTCCACCGGTGAGCCATTGTGCAGCACCACCACGGTGTTGGGATTTGCTTTTGCCACAGCGGAGATCAGCGCATTCTGACAGTCGGGCAGCCTCATGTGCGTGCGGTCATAGCCTTCGGATTCTAATGCATCCGGCAAGCCTGCAAATATGACGGCAGTTTCTGCACTTTTCGCCGCACGAATTGCCTCCTCATACAGATCCTGCTGCACCGTATGATCAGAGACATCATATCCCTTAGCATAGATCACGGGATAGTCTTTCGCCATTTCCAGGGCGGATTCCACCTTGTGGCAGTGGATATGAGAGCTTCCGCCCCCCTGAAAACGAGGTGCTTCTGCAAAGGCACCGATAAAGGCGGTTTTTTTCTCTTTCGACAGAGGCAGCACATGGTCTTCGTTTTTCAGCAGCACCATGCACTGAGAAGCGATCTCCCGGGACAGCTCGTGGTCGGCATCCCGGTCAAAATTTGCATGGGGGTTTTGATTCTGCCAATAGCGATCCACTATGGTGAGAATGCGTTCCACAGCCAGATCCACAGCAGCCTCCGGCAGTCTGCCCTCTTGCACTGCCCGGACGATCTCTCTATCCCGGACGCCTTCAGAGGAAGGCATTTCCAGATCCATGCCTGCGGCAAGGTCTGCCGCACGGTCATCCACTGCGCCCCAGTCGCTCATGACAAAGCCGTCAAATTGGCATTCATCCCGGAGAAACTCCGTCAGTGCTGTCTTGTCCTGTGCCGCATAGACCCCGTTGATTCGGTTATAGGAGCACATGACCGTCCAGGGCTTTGCCTCTTGGATTGCCTGCTCAAAAGCAGCCAGATAGATCTCACGTTTTGTCCGCTCGTCCATGACAGAACTGCTGCTCATGCGGCGGTGTTCCTGATTGTTGGCGTAGAAATGCTTGATGCTGACACCCACATTCTTGCTCTGCACACCCTTGATAAAGCTGGCGGCAGTCTGTCCAGCAACGTAGGGGTCTTCTGAATAATACTCAAAATTTCTGCCGCACAGCGGAGACCGTTTGATATTCACTGCCGGACCCAGGAGAACGGCGACATTTTCCGCTTGGCATTCTTCCCCCAGAGCCTGTCCCATTTTCTCCACAAGCTGGCGGTCAAAGGAAGCTGCGGTGGCACAGCCTGCCGGGAAGCATACTGCCTGGATACTGTCATTGACACCCAGATGGTCGCCCTCCAGATCTTGCTTGCGCAGTCCGTGCGGACCATCGCTGACCATGATCTGAGGCACGCCGAGGCGCTCTATGGCTTTGGTATGCCAGAAGTCCGCACCGGAACAAAGTCCGGCCTTTTCTTCCAATGTCATCTGACGAATGATTTCGGGAATATTCATATGACTGTTCCTCCACTTTCGTTTTTTTGAGAACTGGTTCTCATCGGATATGGCACCTGTCTTTTCGGCAAATTTTGCCGATTGCTGCGCTTTCTATGAGGAAGAAGGCGTAATGATGGCAAAGGAAAGCCCGTCAACAACCAGGTTTTTTCGATACGGTTCTCCGGTGAGGAGATCGGTATAGCTTTGATTTAGGGTCAGATTTGCCGGTGCGTCGCCGAAATTTTGAACAAAGATCCATTTCTGCGTTTCGTTCTCACGCCATGTGAGACTGACCCCCGCCGGGACTGCTGTCTGCATGGCTCGCTCCAGTTTCATTTCGGATGCCAACTTTTCATAGAATGCATCGAAAAAGTCCTGTCCGGCAGTGGCACAGAGATGATATGCCTCTCCCTGACCAAAACGATTTCTGGTAAGCGCCGGCATGCCGCGGTAGAAGTCCTCTTCGTATGTGGACAGAATCTCGCAGGTGCAGGCGGTGGGACGGGCGATCTCACACAGCTCGTACAGCGAATAGGTTTTGCCGTCCCATACCATGCGGTTGGTTTCATGGCTGTACAGGGCGTCCACTTCTTCTATCCAAAGCCCCAGTACGTCCGACAGCTTTTCTTCAGTGGCTTCTCCGAGAAAGCACAGGTCGTTCTCGTCTGCCACGCCGGTGAAGCAGGTGGTAATCAGCGTACCGCCGTCACGGACAAATTGCCGCAGTTTTTCAGACATGCCTCTGCGGAACATGTAGAGCATGGGAGCGATCACCAGACGATATCCGGAGAGATCATAGGTGCTGTCCACAAAATCCACATGGATGCCGTTTTTCCAGAAGTAGTGGTAATTGTTCCGGATATTGCCGTAATAGTCCAGCCCGTCATTCCGGGGACCGCGGCATTGGCTCAGCGCCCATTTGTTTTCGGTGTCCATGAGAATCGCCGTTTCTGCCGGGGTATCGCTGCCGTATAGTTTTTCAGAAAGCGCCTCCAGAATGCGGCCTGTCTGTGCCACCTCCCGGAACGTCCGGGTATTGGCAGTTCCTGCGTGGGAGATCACCGCCGAATGGAATTTCTCGCAGCCGCCCCGGCTCTGGCGCAGCTGGAAATACTGCCCGGAATCCGCTCCGTGTGCAATGGCATTGACCACAGAAAGGGTATGCATGCCGGGCTTTTTCAGCTTGCTGACACCGTGCCAGTTCGTGGTGCCCGGGGTGGATTCCATCAGGAGAAACGGCTGGTGTTTCAGAGAACGCATCATGTCGTGGGTAATGGACTGCTGACATGCTGTGCCTTCCTGCCAATTCGGCATATGCCAGCAGGGATAGTTGTCCCAGGAGATCACGTCTAAGTGTTCTGCAAAGGCGAAATAGTTCAGCTCGTCGGCATGCATTTCCATCATATTGGTTGTCACAGGAATCGTCGGATCGACTGCCTTCACGGCAGCTATTTCCGCTTTCATGAAGTCAATGGTCTGATGGGTGACAAATCTCCGCCAATCCAGTGCAAGTCCGTGAATGGAGGTTTCTCCCATCTCACTGGGACTGTGGATCTGCGACCAGTCTGTATAGGTATGGGACCAGAAACTGGTCCACCAGCTGTGGTTCAGCTTGTCCAGGGTGCCGTACTTGTCCTTCAGCCATTCCCGGAACGCCTGCTGGCACAGGGGACAGTGGCATTCGCCGCCAAATTCGTTGGAGATATGCCAGAGAATCACCCCGGGATGGCTGGCATAGCGCTTTGCCAGCATGGTGTCGATCTGACGGACGCGTTCTCGGTACGCCGGTGCGGTATAGCAGTGATTATGCCGTTCGCCGAAGAAATGCCGCCTGCCCTGAGAATCCACACGAAGCACCTCCGGGTATTCCTGTGCCAGCCATTGCGGGCGTGCAGCAGAAGGTGTCGCCAGGATGGTATAGATGCCGTTTTTGTACAAGCGGTCGATGATGCTGTCCATCCAGTCAAAGGTATAGACATCCTTCTGGGGTTCCAGGTTTGCCCAGGAGAATATGCCAAGGCTGACGCAGTTGATGTGTGCTTGCCGAAACAATTCGATGTCTTTTTCCAGAATTTCCGGCGCATCCAGCCACTGTTCCGGGTTATAGTCGCCGCCGTGGAGCATGTGAGGGAATTTTGGCGTCAAGGGTTTGTGGGTTTTGCCCATAAAAATCGCTCCTTTGCCCTGTTTATATGAGCATATTATAACATACGGCAGAAAAAATAGCAAGTTTTTTCCGGCAAGATTTTCGGATTGTTCAAAAGAAAAAAGAAAGGGCAGTGATGGAAGCACTGTCCTTTCATTTTACCTGGATGATATGGGCAACACCGTGCAAAGCCGCCAGGCGTTTTTGGTGCGGTGTTGCCGATAGGCTATCGTTTGACATGAAATGCATCCATGCCCGGATAAACGGCACTTTCTCCCAGCAATTCCTCGATCCGGAGCAGTTGGTTATACTTTGCCACACGCTCTGAGCGGCTTGGTGCGCCGGTCTTGATCTGACAGGTGTTCATTGCCACAGCCAGATCTGCAATGGTCGTATCTGCGGTCTCGCCGGAACGATGAGAAGCGATGGCTGTATATCCGGCATTCTGCGCCATTTTGATTGCCTCCAGAGTTTCCGAAACTGTCCCGATCTGGTTGAGCTTGATCAGCACGGAATTGCCGCAGCCATTGGAAATTCCTTTGGCAAGTCGTTTGGTATTGGTGACAAACAAATCATCTCCCACAAGCTGTACCTTGTCCCCCAGTTCTCCGGTGAGATTTCGCCAGCCCTTCCAGTCATCCTCGTCCAGGGCATCCTCAATGGAAATAATGGGATATTCCTCCGCCAGCTGCTTCCAGTGTTCGATCAGCTGTGAAGAAGTCATTCTTGTGCCGGCTTTTGGGAGCAGATATTCTCCCTTGACGCCGCTTTTCCATTCGCTGGCAGCTGCATCTATGGCGAGCATGAAATCTCTGCCGGCAGCGTAACCGGCTCGTTCGATAGCTTCCAGGATATACTGGATGGCTTCTTCATCGCTTTTCAGGTCAGGGGCATAGCCGCCTTCGTCTCCCACGGAAGTCGCCAACCCCTTGGCTTTCAGCAGGGCAGCCAGTGCATGAAACACCTCTGCACAACGGCGGAGGGCTTCCCGGAAGCTGGAAGCGCCTACGGGCATGATCATAAACTCCTGGACATCCAGGGTATTGGCAGCATGTGCGCCGCCGTTGAGAATGTTCATCATAGGGACAGGCAGGCGATTGCCGGAAACACCCCCCAGAAAACGGTACAGAGGCAGTTCCAACCCGTTGGCTGCGGCTCTGGCTGCGGCAATGGAAACCGCCAGGATGGCATTTGCGCCAAGTTTGGACTTATCTTTTGTGCCGTCCGCCTGGATCATGGCTTTGTCCACGGCATAGGTGTCGGAAGCATCCATGCCGCTGACGGTTTCACGGATGGCAGTGTTGATATGCTCTACGGCTTTCAGCACGCCCTTTCCCAGATAGCGGGATAGGTCGCCGTCACGCAGCTCCAGTGCTTCAAATTCTCCGGTAGAGGCGCCGCTGGGGGCAGTTCCGCGTCCCACTGTGCCGTCCATGAGATACACCTGTGCTTCGATGGTAGGATTTCCCCGGGAATCCAGTATTTCTCTGCCGATCACCTTTTCGATCTGTAAAAAATTCATGGGTTTGATATTCTCCTTCTTGCATATTTTTTCAGAAGAAGTGTACCCTTGTTTTGTGGGAATATACAAAAAGACACCGGACGAGTGATGTCCGGTGTCCTGGTAGTTTTTGTATGGGCTTCGGGCGTGATTCAGCTGTTCAGAATCTCTGTCCAGGAAGGATCTTTGCCAAGAGCTTCGTAAGAAGTGTGAACCAGAATGTGGTAAGCGTCAGAGGCGGTGATCTCATCATCACAGTTCACATCTGCTGCAGCATAGGCGCAGGCTTCTTCCAGCGTATCACCGTCTGTTGTCAGGGTGGGATTTTCCGTGCCCATCGCTGTTTTGGATGTATACATCAGCGTCTGATATGCGTCTGACATGGTAACGCTTTCGTCGTTGTCCACATCACCGGTAGTATTGGCGCTGCGATTTTTCACAGGTTCATATCCGTCGACTCTGTAAATGGCATCGTACATATAAGGCTCATAGGCAATGCCCTGTACATTTTCGATGTTTTCATAGAGGGACTGAACCAACGAATAGCGTTGTTTCCATGGATAATCATAAGGAGAAACATATTTCAAAGAAGCTTTTTCTGCATCAATTTCTACAATTTCAATAGCATCGCTCATCCAAGAAAAATCCTCTTCGGTCAGATGATCTGCATATACATAAAATGTTCCGACCAGACGGATGTCGCTGGGAGCATATTCCATATAAGTCTGATTGATCTTTACCGCATCTGTCAGGCGATTCCGCATCAATTCTGCTGCCAGATCATAAGCCTCTAGATAGGGCAATTCTGCATACAGCCCATCCGGGGTCACATGGGTGAAGGCGCTGTCGGTACGCAGTCCGGAAAAACAGCATGTGCCGTCTTCTGTCTGCTGAATAGAAAAGCGATCTCGCAGATTGCGTGCATCTAAATCTGCATCAGAGACTTTCGCACTGACAAAGCAATCCCAGGGCGCATCATCTTGTTGAAAAGAATTTAAGTATGTGTCGTAATCACGGGTATAAAGTCCATCGGGTGTAAAAGAATATTTTCGCAGCAATACTTCCAGATCATTGTCCAGCACGTATTCAGATGTTACGATCGTTCCGTCCTCCAGAAGCTCGCATTTGCAGGAAATGTCAGGTAATTCCGTCTGAGAGTCTTCTGCCCATACCGGCAGTGAAGCTGTCGTTGCTGTCATGGCAATCGTTATGGCAAGAGCCATGAGTCTGGTTTTCATTTTCATAAAATCACAATCCTTTCGTCAAAATCAATAATTTTGGTTGATCCAATAGAATGGGAATTTTCTTGCGGTTCTGTATGCACCTCCATTAAAGATAAAAATAGAACGGACAATATGATATTATTATTATATCATAATTCCATCCAATTGTCAATAATTTATATGCAAAATTCATAATAAAATTTTCCCAGATTTTTGCAATTTCTCATCATTTTTATTCGCAAAAAAAACCGTGACAAATCGCCAAAAATATGGTATAATAAAAATACAGCCCGTCCAAGGGCATCAACCACGCATAAGGAGGAGCTTTGTATGTCAAAAAAGCCGTATTACATCACTACCCCGATCTATTATCCGTCGGGAAATCCCCATATCGGGCACTGCTATACCACAGTCGCCTGCGATTCTATTGCACGGCTGAGGCGAATGCAGGGCTATGATGTCCTATTCCTCACCGGAACAGACGAGCATGGTCAAAAAATCGAACAGAAAGCCGCCGAAAAGGGTGTTACCCCTAAGGAATATGTCGACGAGATCGTTGCCGTTTTCCAAAAACTCTGGAAGCGCATGAACGTCAGCTATGACCGCTATATCCGCACCACGGATGCTTATCATATTGAGACGGTACAGAAGATCTTCAAAGACCTGTACGACAAGGGCTATATCTACAAAGGGGAATATACCGGAAAATACTGCACCCCCTGTGAGAGCTTCTGGACAGAATCCCAGCTGGACGAAAACGGCTGCTGCCCCGAATGTCACCGTGAGGTCACTGAGGCAAAGGAAGAGGCATACTTCATGAAAATGTCTCCCTTTGCAGACCGCATCGAAAAGCTGCTGACGGAAACCGATTATCTCCAGCCGAAAAACCGTGCCCTGGAGTTGGTCAATAACTTCATCCGTCCGGGTCTGGAAGATCTGTGTGTGTCCCGTACCTCGTTCCAATGGGGCATTCCGGTGACATTTGACGACAAGCATGTGGTCTATGTCTGGATCGATGCCCTGTCCAACTATATCAGCGCCCTGGGCTATGCGAACAACACTTACAGCGATTTTTCTTCATACTGGCCCGCAGATGTGCATATGGTGGCAAAGGATATCATGCGCTTTCACGCCATCATATGGCCGGCAATGCTCATGGCACTGGAACTGCCTCTGCCCAAACATCTGGCAGTTCACGGCTGGATCACTTTCAACGGACAGAAAATGTCCAAATCCTTGGGCAACGTCGTCGATCCGTTTCTGCTGGCAGACCGCTACGGCGCAGACGCCATCCGCTATCACATTCTCCGGGAAATGGCGCTGGGTGCGGACAGTTCTTTCTCCAACGAGATCATGATAAACCGCATCAATTCGGATCTGGCAAACGGTCTGGGCAATCTGGTTTCCCGTACCGTGGCAATGGCAGAGAAATATTTCGGCGGTACTCTGCCAGAAGAACGTCAGCCCGGTGAATTTGACGATGCGCTGATCGCCGCAGCTGTCAGCCTTCGGGGAAAGCTGGAGAAACTGCTGGACAATACACAGCTGAATCTGATGTTGGCGGAGATTTTTCAGGTTGTTTCCCGTGCCAATAAATATATCGACGAAACTGCTCCGTGGATTCTGGCACGGGATGAAGCCAATCGGCCCCGTCTGGCGACCGTGCTGTACAATTTGTTGGAAACCATTCGCATGATCTCCATTCCTCTGAGCGCATTCATGCCGGAGACCATGCCCAAGGTATGGGTGCAGATCGGTGCAGATGAGAGCGATGTTGCCTATGACACCATGGACACTTTCGGCAAGCTTTCAGCAGCTGTGACCGTTCAGAAGGGAGACATGCTCTTCCCCAGAATTGATGTGGATCAGGAGATCGAAGCCCTGAACCAGATGATCCTGGACGCACAGCCCAAAGAAGAATCCGCTGAACCGGCATATACCCCCGAGCCTCTGGCAAAAGAGATCGGCATGGAGATATTTGCCCAGACCGATCTTCGTGTGGCAAAGGTCGTTGCCTGCGAAAAGATCAAGAAATCCAAGAAGCTCCTGAAGCTTCAGCTGGATGACGGCATGGGCGGCAGACAAGTTGTCTCCGGCATTGCCCCGTGGTATGCACCGGAAGATTTGATTGGCAAGAAGATTATGCTGGTGGCAAATCTCAAGGCTGCAACGCTCTGCGGCGTGGAGAGCAACGGTATGATCTGTGCGGCAGATACACCGGACGGCAATGTCCGGGTCATCTTCCCGGATGATTCTCTGCCAGTTGGTGCAAAAATTCACTAAGGTGTGTTGACACGAATGCGCAGGCGTCCGTCTGGCAAGCCGATTGGTGCCTGCGCAGCAGGCGTTCCTCCAAAATCCGATGTTCTATCGGATTTTGGAGGAGTAGTGTCAGAAGCTGTTTCTCCGCCATTCTCCAGAAACACCAAAAGCACTGCGATGATCTCCACGCAGTGCTTTCTTTTTTGTGATGCGATTCTAAGGGCAGACCCGCACAAAGAGCGCCTATCGGCTTTGTACGGGTTTGCCCAAGAAATTTCGGATTACTTGCTGTTAAAGTCACTGAGAACCTCGTCGATGACAGCAGCCCATTCATCACGGAGCACAGCCCACGAATCCTTTTCCCCGTTGAGCAGTGCGCTGGTCAGATTGTCCATGACGCCTCTGGTCTCATAGGTGTATTCGCCGTCACCGTACATTCTGCTGCCCATGCCATAGCCGAAGTCAAATACTGGTGTGATGTTGCTGGGGTCTTTATATTCCTGCAAAGCATCGTACTGTTCTTCTGTGACATAGGATTTCAGCTTGCCCTGAGCATTTTTCTCGGGAATGATCGCCTTTGCCTTGGCAGTCTCCTGGTATTCGTCCATCATGGCTGCCAGACGCTCGCACTTGATGTATGCAGCCACTGCATCGCCCTTGTCAGAACCCTTTACCAGCATCTTTGCGCCGAAGTTGCAGTTCAGATAATACTCGTCTGCATCGTTTGCCTTGGGAAAGGGTACGATCATCAGATCATTTTCCTTCACATAGCCGTCTTCATCGATCTCCGGATCGGGTTCATGCTTCAGGTTCGATGTACCCAGCGCCCAGTCCGCCATGGCAAAAAACAGCACAGAGTTGTCCTCCGGCAGATAGCCGTACCAGGTGGGGTCGTACATATTCAGGCTCATGATCTCTTCCATGACGCCTTCCGCTTCTTCAATTTTGGGGCTGGTGATGTTATTGGTAAAGGTGGTGCCGTCATAGTTCACAAAGGTTTCACCAGTGGATTGTACCATTGCCTGACCGAACCAACCGTTGATGCCATAGCGTGTTTGTCCGTCCTCGGCATGAGAGACAAAGGTTTTCATCATATCCATGAAATGATCCCAGTCCCAGTCACCGTCCTCGTACAACTCCAGCGGGTCATCCAGACCATTTTCCTCACAGAGAGAGCGGCTGTATGTAATCAGCAGGGGATCTGATAAGCAATAAGGCACCACATAGTGCTTTCCTTTATAGGCAAACATGTCGATAACATCGGACATATCATCCCAGATCTCGTCATCCAGATCGATATAATCGTCCAGAGGTTGGTACTGATCTTTGGTAACGCCGTTGGGCACAGCATCCCATTCATAGGCAAACATATCCACCGGGTCATCGCCCAGAATACGGCTTGCGAGGGTGTCGAACTTATTCTCGGATGTACAGGAAATATATTCCACCTTTGCGCCGTACTTGTCCTCAAAGAGGGATAGTGCAACGCTTCTGTCCTGGTTATTGGTCGGGTTCAGGTCGTAGTAGCTCAGCCAGTAGATGGACTGTCCCTGGATATCCGGATCACCGGCGATCAGATCGTCTACAGCGGAAGCATTTACCTCAATATCGTCCTTTTCTTTATACAGGGAATCTTCTGAAGAGGATTCTGAAGAAGAGCTGCTTTTGCTGTCGCCGCAGCCGGCAAATACGATGCCGGTCATAGCCAGAGCGGAAAGCACAGCGAGAATGCGGGTTAATTTTTTCATGGCTTGGATAACCTCCTTTTGGAAACTTGGGCGTGTTGCCTTTATTATAGCACAAAAGATCAAATTCGTCAACACTGCGGGAAGAAAAAGTGCGGAATCCACAAAAATTTCGGGAAGACGGCGGTCTGAAGATGCCAAGCAGACTTTTAGCACTTGATTTTTTCAGGGTTCTATAGTATAATAATATCATTCAGAACCAGTTCCCACATTCCAAAAAGGAGACATTCTCATGAAATCCGTCCAGATCTTCACCGATGGCGCATGCAGCGGCAACCCCGGACCGGGGGGCTGGGGTGCCATTCTCCGCTATGGGTCAGCCGAAAAAGAACTCTCCGGCGGCGCAGCCGAAACCACCAACAACCGCATGGAACTTTCCGGCGTTATTGCTGCACTGTCCGCCCTGAAAGAGCCATGTCAGGTCACGCTGACTACCGACAGCAAATATGTCGTAGACAGCATCACGAAGGGCTGGGTCTACGGCTGGCAGAAACGGGGCTGGATGAAATCTGACAAAAAGCCCGCTCTCAACGTGGATTTGTGGGAACGCCTGCTGCCTCTTCTGAAAACACATCAGGTCACCTTTATCTGGGTCAAAGGGCATGCCGGTCATCCGGAAAACGAACGCTGTGATGAACTGGCTGTCATCCAGCGTGACCGGTATGCCTGAGGGGTTGTGAGAACAAGTTCTTATTCCAAGGCTTTCATCTGCGGTGTATTCCGCCCCTGCTTCATCTGTGCCGCATATGCCCGGATTGCTTCCTCTGCCTGCTTTACTTCACGGAAAAATTCCTCTGCCGAAATGCGCAGCGCACCGCGCCCCAGAATAATTCGCTGTTCCATGCCGTCTGATGTGGCGACACGAACCCGGTTGTCCCGACTCAGCGCATAGGCAGCCTTTTCGATATAGGCGTCCGCTGTTTCCGCTTCCTTTGTGTAGACAATGTCGATGTTGTGAAAACGCTCTACCTCTCGGGGCTTTCCCTTTACCTTGTATGCGTCAAACACCAGGATCAGGCGGCACTGACGGTAACCGCAATTGCACAGGATATGGGTCAGGCGGCTTCTGGCGGCATCCAGATTGTTCTCCGCCAGCTTTTTCAGCTCGTCCCAGGCAAAGATGATGTTATAGCCGTCCACCAAGACATATTCCGTCCCATCGTAGGACGGATTTTTTTGGCTCTTGTATACCGGAATGTCCTCTTTCGGCGTGTATAATGCCTGCCTGGAATCCCGGTGGATCTTTCCGTAAGTGCGCTCGAAAATTGCCATCAGCTCTTTGTCTTCGGCAAAGCTGTCATAGCTTTTGCCGCCGGAGCGCTGCATGGGGATATTCTCCTTTGCTGTTTTTTCCGGCGGAGGGTTCAGACAGGAAGGCAGATGCATATACTGTTCTACTTCATTCCACTTCACGGCAAATCCGGCGCCGTGGGCGCAGAACACAGAATCTGCTGTGTTTTCCACATCGGCATCGCAGTCGTACCCCATTTCTGCAATCACCCGGTCCGCATCCTCACAGGGAGCATAGCCTTTTACGGTGCAGATCAGCCTGCCTGTCCCATGGGTATAGCCGGTGACTTCTCTGTGATAGCTGTGCATGCCGGAAACAGGCGCACTGCCGCATATCACCGCATGATCCTTCCGGATTTCCGGTGCAGAAAAGCTGCCGTGCATCTGCTGGATATCCGTCATGGCTCTCCCCACACACTCTGTGGGAAGTTCCAGCACGAAGTGATACCATGGCTCTAACAGAACGCTTTTCGCCTTTCGCAGACCGCACCGCACCGCACGATAGGTTGCCTGTCGGAAATCGCCGCCCTCGGTATGTTTCAGATGGGCTTTTCCGGCACACAGAGTGATTCGCATATCCGTAATCGGCGAACCTGTCAGCACGCCCCGATGGGTTTTCTCCGTCAGATGCGTCAGGATTAGCCGCTGCCAGTTCCGATCCAGATCATCTTCACTGCAATCTGAGGCAAATATCAGCCCCTTCCCTGGAGGAAGCGGCTCTAACAGCAGGTGTACCTCGGCGTAATGGCACAATGGCTCATAATGCCCCACGCCCTCCACGGGTGCCGCAATCGTTTCTTGATAGGCGATGTGTCCCTGATCAAAGGTCACATGATAGCCAAACCGCTCTGCAATCAGTTTTTGCAGAATCTCCAGCTGCACCTCTCCCATCGGCTGCACATGGATTTCCTGGAGCGCCTCGTTCCAGACCATGTGCAGAGCTGGGTCTTCCTCTGTGAGTTTTAGCAGCTGCTTCATGGCATCTGCGGCGGAAACCTTTTCCGGCAAGCGCACGGCATAGGTCATCACCGGTTCGAGAAGGGGCTTTGCGGCATCTGTCTCCCCGCCCAGACCTTGTCCGGCAAAGGTACGGCTCAGCCCGGTGACGGCGCAGAACATGCCGGGTTCGGCTGCTTCCTCTGTGTGGAATTTTGCACCGTCATAAAACCGGATCTGACTGACTTTTTCCGTCAGCGCTGCACCGTCTGTTCCGGTATATGTCACACTGTCCCGCACCCGAAGCGTACCTCCGGTAATTTTCAGATAGGTCAGACGGCTGCCCTTTTCATCGGCAGCGATTTTGAACACCTTTGCCCCGAATGCCGGTGCAGCCGGCTGTTCCAGCGTGTATTTCTCCAGTCCCTTCAGAAAGAACTCTATGCCCTCCAGTTTCAGGGCAGAACCGAAATAACAGGGAATGATCTCACCGGCAGCAATGCTGCGGCAGAGGCTTTCTGTCGAAATACTGCCGTTCTCCAGATAAGTCTCCATCAGCTGGTCGCTGAGGAGTGCGACATTTTCGTAGAATGTCTCGGTGTCCGGCTGGGAAAAATCCGTACACCCTTCACTGAGCCGCTGTTTGAGCTCCGCCATGACAGCGTTTTGGTCTGCACCGTCCAGATCCATCTTGTTGACAAAGAGAAACACCGGGATTTGATACCGCCTGATCAGCCGCCACAGTGTTTCCGTATGGCTTTGCACCCCATCCGACCCGCTGATGACCAGAATGGCATAGTCCAGCACCTGCATGGTGCGCTCGGTTTCAGCGGAAAAATCCACATGTCCCGGGGTATCCAGCAGGGTCAGCGAAGCATCGCCGGTCTGCATCAGCGCCGGATGGGCAAAAATGGTAATGCCCCGGTCACGTTCCATGGGGTGGGTGTCCAGAAATGCCGTCTGATGATCCACTCGTCTCAGTTTCCGGAGCTTACCGGCAGTATAGAGCATTGCCTCTGACAAGGTGGTTTTTCCAGAATCTACGTGGGCAGTGATGCCGATGACCAAACGTTTTGTTCCGCTGCCCATTAGTCCCACCAGAAAAACCAGACGGTGGACTGTTTCAGATCCTCTGCCAGCGCTGGGATGGAGCCTACCCCCTGATTCACAATATCCGTGCAGAAGGCATACTGTTCTTTTGCCAGCTCTGGTGCATCAGATTCTGTGACCGGATTGGGCACGGCCAGTTCCATGGTATCATGGCTGATGCAGCCGACCGTTGCGCCGTATTTCTTGTACCAGTATTCCAGTACTTGCATCATGTCCTCCGGCATGGGGCATTCGTTCCAGCCGCCGAAGGGAATCCAGCGAATCACTTCCCAGGGATTTTGGGTAGGGATCTCTGCCAGAACCGCCTTGGCATCTTGGTTCATGGTCATAGAGATAAAGCGGTGCATCCCGGCTGTTTCTTGCTGCGGGGGATCAAAGGGCATATTTTCTTCTCCCACCCATTCGACGATCTCGGCATATTTCTGCTCCAGCCATGCCTTTCCGTCATATGTTTGGGGGGATTCTATGATTTCGTTCAGTTCCATGGTTTCCAGCAGCAGATCGTCCATCAGCAGTACGATTGGGGTAAAGCCCTCCTGCCTTCCACGTAAAACCGCCTGCTGATAAGATTTCCAGCAAGCTTCTGGTTCAGACGATGGCAGCGGTGTCACCGGAACGCCCAGCAGATCTGCCAGTTCTAACAGCTGCTCCGGCGTCTCGTTTTCGGGTGTGTTTTCTTTTCCGAATAATTTTTGGAAAAATGACATATTCTTCATCCTTTCTGCACAGGGGTGACGCTGACCACCGTCAGGTCATCCTCCTGTACCGTAAATTGTACTTCCAGTTGCCCGAAGAAAAATCCATAAACCCGTGTGGGATCATGCTGGTATGACGGTCTCGGATCCTGTGCCAGCAGTTCCGTCAAGCCCTCACGCAGATGTGCCGGCACTTGTTTCAACCATGCGTCCGGAAATATGACCTGCAGCCGATGTTCCGCCGCCTCTGCCGCAAAGCCGCCCTTTGCCCCGGGAATGCTGTCAATATGGGGCAGATAGGGCTTGATGTCATAAATGGGTGTGCCGTTCATCAGATCCGCTCCGGACACTTCGATCACCGGGGCGTGCTTTCCCTGCAAGAGAAGCTGTTCGATCCGCACCACCGAAAGTCCGATGGGATTGGGGCGGAAGGGGGAACGGGTGGCAAACACGCCCATGCGGATATTGCCTCCCAGACGGGGCGGGCGCACGGTGGGCGACCATTTGCTGCTTCTGGATGCAGAAAATTCCCAGAGCAGCCACAGGTGGGAAAAACCTTCCAGTCCACGGACGGCATCGGGATTTCGGTATTCCGGCGTAAAGAGAATCTGCGACCGCAGAGAGGTAACAAGACCGCTCTGCCGGGGAATCCCGAATTTTGCCGGGAAATCATTTTGAATATGGGCAATGATTTTCATGTGAATTTTTATTTTCTCTCCGCTATGTATTGATTCAGCCCGGAAAACAGTGTGAATGCCACCTTCTGCTGATATTCCTCTGTTTCCAGCAGCGCTGCTTCCTCTGGATTGGACAAAAAGCCGCATTCCGCCATAATCGTGGGGTTCTCACTGAAATAGCACAGGAACAACTCCTTGCCGCACAGTTTTACCTCACGCATATTATCCGGCTGAAGCTGCTCGACAAAGGCGTTCTGCATGATCTGCGCCAACTGACCGCTGCCCTTTACATTGTCCGAATAAAACATTTGTGCGCCGGAATAGGCAGGATCGGTGAACTGATTCTGATGAATGGAAATACAGATCGCATTGTCATATTGATTGAATAGCGCCAGCCGATTGTCCATGTCTGAGCTTTTCTGATTGGCGATTCCTTCGATGCCGTCATCATGGATACTGCGATCGGTGTCACGGGTGACCTCAACGGTATAGCCCTCCATCTCCAGCAGATCCCGGAGGCAGAGGAGAATGTTCAGGTTGATGCCTTTTTCCGGCACGCCGCTGGCGGAAGAACATCCCCCGTCAATGCCGCCGTGTCCTGCATCCAATATGATCACCGGGGTTTCTTGCTTTGGGGCGGTCATGGTCGCCACTGCTTTCTGGATGCGTGTGCCTCCCAGATACACTGCGCCGATGCTGATGCCGCTGACAAGCAGAACGATCCCTGTTCGCTTTGCAATGGATTTCCAAGTGATATTCATACCATATCCTCCCAGTTTTTTGGTTTAGGCAACATCGTACAAAGCCCAAAGCCGTCAGGGGTTCTTTGTGCGGTGCTGCCTTCATTATATGTATATCACAGGATCATTATGAATGGATACTGGATGTATGGCAAGGACGATGACACAAATATTCTGACAGATATGTGTATTTTGCCATAGAGGTTAAGGCAGCAACGCACAAAGATTGTGCGGCAGATGACGGTCAAAGCCGTCAGGCGGTCTTTTTGCAGTGTTGCTTTAAGATAAGGCTGATTTTTCCGACGATTCCTCGTACACCGCAATATACGGCAGATTGCGGTATTGTTCTTCACAGTCCAGTCCGTATCCAATCACGAACACATCCGGAATGGAAAATAATGCCTGGTCCGGATGCCAGTCCACTATCCGGCGTTTCGGTTTATCCAGAAGGGATATCACACGCAGAGAAAGGGGGTGTCTTTCTTTCAGCATTTTCACCACCTGTTGGAGCGTTATGCCGGTGTCCACAATATCCTCCACGATCAAAACATGATAGGCACGGATATCCTGTTCCAGATCCAGTGTGATCTCCACCTTTCCGGAAGAGACGGTTCCGGTATAGCTTTTGGCGCCCATGAACCCGATCTCACAGGGGATACGGACGGCACGGCACAGGTCTGCCAGAAATACAAAAGAGCCTTTTAGAATACTCACCAGCAAAAGAGGTTTTCCCTCATAGGTGCGGCTGATCTGTTCACCGGTTTTCCGGACCGCCGCCTGGATCTCCTGTTCGGAGATCAGTACATGGTGGATGCTGCTGTGATACTCCTCTGGTAAAAATGACTTTTTCATAGACCTCACGCTCCGTGTATCTGTGATGAAAGCTCTGCGATCAGTGCGCTGTCTGTATCGGATATGATCTTGTTTTCGGTTCTGGAATAGAAATTGGCATTGGTATCCCACAGCACCGGAACAAAGCCATAGTCTGTGATCATTTCCAGCATGGTGCGCAGGCATTCGGTAGAATCTGTGGTGTCTGCATTGGCTGCAAAGTTTTCATTTCCGTAGATGGATGTGCATTCTCCCACAAACACGGGAATGCCCTGATCTGTAAAGGCGTTTTTTAAAAGCTCACACTGATCCGTGCTGTATTTCAGCCACTGCGGCGACCCGATCTGGTTTGTCCAGTACATGGCGTTGTCCACATAATGCACCGAAACCATCAGCTTGTCATCGGCGGAGTCTTTCGGCATTTCAAAGCGCTGATCGGTGGTCAGGTCGATATTGGTCCAATAGCCGGAGGCGATGAGAATGCGGTCTTTGTTATTGCCGCCGGTGGCACGCACGGCGTCTACGAATGTCTGATTCATTTCATTGACATAATCAAACCGTTCGTCCTCGGTATAGGAATCGGATTCCTGCTGTGCGCCCAGGCTTTCGTTAAAACCCTCGAACACGACATAATCCGAATATGCTTGAAAACGTTCTGCAATTTGCGTCCAGAGTTTTTTCGTGATTGCCAGGACTTCGTCCTTGGGTTTGTTTTGGATCAGGAATTCATCGTAGTGATGGATGTTGATGACGACATACTGATCGTTTTTTCGGCAGTAGTTCAGGATTTCTTCCACACGGGTGAAATAGTCCTCGGAGATCACATAGTTCTGGTCGTCTGCCATCATATTGCCCCAGTAAACGGGGATGCGGACGGTGTCAAAACCAGAGGATTTCATGCCATCGATGGCTTCTTGTGTGGTGACGACTGCACCCCAACAGGTTTCGTAGCTCTGGGCGGTATCGCCCACGACGGCGCAGTTTCCGGTCTGGTTGGTGCTGTCCTCCCAGTAGGCTTCCATGGTATTGCCCAGGTTGATGCCAAGACCCATTTCTTTTGCGACAGTCTGGGCGGTCAGATCGCGGCGCATTTTGCCGTCGTCAAATTCGCTGGCAGTTTTGCTGTTTCCGCCGAAGCAGCCAGTGAGAATCAGACAGATGGAGAAGGATGCCGCTGTGACGGCGGAGATCGTACGTTTCATATCATATGCTCCTTGTTGGAATCTAAGGCGGTACGGATTCCATCTGATGTGCATTAAGCCGTCAAGGGAGATTTCATCCGTGTTTCCCTCATATATAACATATAGATATATTGTATCAAAAGCGGCGTGATTTGTCAATATGCCGTGGACATGCATAAAGGCAACCCCACACCAAGAGCACTTGGCGGCTTTGTGCGGGGTTGCCTAAAATCTACACAAAAATTCTTGACTTTCCTAAAAAATCATGGTACAATAAAAATAATTGGTGTGCGCATCACACACCGAAATATCATGTGGTTTTACCACAAAGAAAGGAAGTATCCACGCATGATGAAAAAATGGATTGCGGGAATCTCCGCCGCAGTACTTGCTGTCACCGGAACGATCACAGCTGTTCCCGCTGTACAAGGCGTCGCCGAAACCGGCGACTATAACTACGGAGAGGCATTGCAAAAGTCCATGTTCTTCTATGAAGTACAGCAATCTGGCGTGTTGCCGGAGTGGAACGAGGTCAGCTGGCGTGCTGACAGCATGACAAACGACTATATCCCAGGCGGCTGGTATGACGCCGGCGACCACCTGAAATTCACTCTGACCAACGCCTATGCAGCAACCTTGCTGGGCTGGGGCCTTCTGGAATACAGGGACGGTGTCGCTGCTGCCGGTCAGACCGCCATGTATGAAAACAATCTGCAGTTTGTTCTGGATTATCTGGTAGACTGCGACTTGGGCGATGAGATTGTCTATATGATTGGCGACGGCGCCTTTGACCACGTGTGGTGGGGTTCTGCCGAAGTGTATATGGCAAAATACGAGCTGATGCAGGGTGAGACAGAACGTCCCTATTACACCTGTAACGACAGCTGTATTGAAGCCCAGATGGCAGCAGCTCTCTGTACCGGCTATCTGAATTTTAAGGACAGCAAGCCGGAGAAAGCGCAGGAATATCTGACCCATGCCATCGCCTGCTTTGAACGGGCGGACAAGAACCGTTCGATCGGCGATGACCCCGAAGAGGTATCTTACTATAAAATCACGACCTTCTATGATGATTTGTTCTTTGCCGCAAACTGGCTGTATATGGCAACCGGCGAACAGAAATATCTGGATCTGTGTGCCTCGGATTATATCAACAATCTGGGGAAAGAGGAACAGTCCAATGAGATGAAATACACCTGGGGACACTGCTGGGATGATGTGATGCAGGGCGGCATGCTGCTGTATGCGATCAATACCGGAGAATCTCAGTGGAAGGATCAATTGAAAAAGCATCTGGAATACTGGACCACAGGCTACGGCGGCAAGCAGGTCAGTTATACACCGGATGGTCTGCCATGGCTGTTCCAGTGGGGATCGCTCCGGCATGCCACCACGACAGCATTTCTGGCATATGTGGCAGCGGATGAACTGTTTGCAGACGACGCCGCTCTGTCTCAGAAGTATACCCAATTTGCAGACAACACCATGAACTACTGCTTCGGTGACAATGCCAACCATTTCAGCTATGTCATCGGTATGGGGGAGAATTATCCCAAGGCATGGCATCACAGAACCTCCAGCGGCGCATGGAACGACAAGTGGAGCAATATTGGTCAGACCGAGGGTGAAGACGCCAAGCAGCACGCCCACATTCTGTACGGCGCACTGGTAGGCGGTCCTGATATGACAGGCAACTATTCCGACAAAATCGGGGACTATCAATATACCGAAGTTGCCATCGACTATAATGCCGGATATACTGCCGCACTCTGCGCCATGGTAGAAAAATACGGCGGTAAGGCTGATCCGGATTTCCCGCCCACAGAAACACCCAAATGGGATGAGTTCTTTATGCAGGCGTCCATCAACCAGGCGGCTGGCAGCTATACCGAGCTGAAGGTGTTCGCTATGAACCATTCTGCATGGCCAGCGAGAACCATCCAGGATCTCTCCTATCGCTATTACTTTGACATCAGCGAACTAATCGATGCCGGGTTGTCCATCAATGATGTCAGCGTAAGGGTAGGCTATGACCAGCATGCCTCCGACAAGGGTGTGATCTCCATTTCCGATCCCATCCAGTATGACGGAACGATCTACTATGTGCAGCTCTCCTTTGCGGACGGCAGCGTCGTAATGCCCACGGGTCAGTCGGAACACAGAAGTGAGTGTCAGTTCCGTATTTCCATCCCCGACAACATTCAGGGCGTATGGGATCCTTCCAATGACTACTCCTTTGAAGGTCTGGCACAGGGCGGTGAGGATGCCATGACCGTTTCAGATCATATCACCATGTATGACGGCGATACCTTGATCTGGGGTACAGAGCCGGACGGCACAAAGCCGGATCAGACAACGCCTCCCACCACAAAGCCGGCAGAGACAACGACGTCCACCGTCAGTTCCCTTTCTGAGACATCAGAAACTACCGCCACTGAGGACACTACTGCCAGCGATGATGTGGTAAGCACGGAGGAAACGGTTTCTTCGGAAGAGACGACAACTGCCACAGAAACCAATGTTCCCGGCGGCAATACCGAAAGCACCGCAACCTCGTCTCTGGCAACGACGGCAACCTCGGAAAGTGAAACGACAACTACCACCACGGCAAAGCCCAATCCGGGTAACATCCTCTACGGCGATGTAAACCTGGATGCCAAGATTGACCTGACGGACGCCATCCTGCTGAACAAGGCTTGTGCCAGTGCGGTACAGCTGAATGATCAGCAGATCAACAATGCAGACTGTGACGTGGATGGTCAGACAACGCTCAATGACGTCATTGTTCTCTTACAGTTCCTGACACATATCGTACAGGAATTGCCTTGGAACGCCGATTGATGCAGACAGGCATTGACAGCGGTTTGTCCATCAGATCATGATAAAAAATTTCCCCGGATTCCTGAACAGGTTTCCGGGGAATGTTTTTTTGGGATATAGCGGGGGTTATTCTGTTTCCGGGAGAGAATCCAGCAGATGTACCAGGAACCGCAGCAGTGCAATGGAATCATTGGGGGTGATCTCGCCGCTGTCGTCACAGTCTGCATTGTTGATCTGCTGATCATTCAGCTGTACCGCACTGGCACAAGCCTTGTTCAGCAGGATGGCGTCCGTCAGGTCAATCTTGGCATCCAGGTTTACATCGCCGTAGAGGATGTTACCCGGATTGGGCTTTGCCGTGGTGGTAGTTTCCGTTCCATTTCCTGAGGTTGCCGTCGTTGCCAGAGGCGTTATGGTTGTGGTGGTGCTTTCTGCATCGCTGGCAGTAGTGTTTTCAGTGGTGGAAGCGGCTGGTGTCTCAGAAAGAGAACTGACCGTGGTCGTTGCCTTCGTCGTGGTGGTTTCCTTCGGTGTCGTTGTGGTGACCGGCTTCGGATCATCGCTGTTCACCAGCTCACCGTAAACGATACCGCAGCCAACGGTAGACATGTAAACCTTGCCGAATTCGTTCATATCGCCCACCAGGAAGTTACCGTTACCGGTACCGCCGTACAGCTTATTTTGATTAATCAGCAACCAAGTCTTGCCGCCGTCCTGTGAACGGTAAATGCCCTCGGGATCGCTTTCCGACGGCTTGCCGTACATGTACAGGGTGTTGACATCACCGGCTTTTTCCGGCGCACCATAGCCCACCGTCTTGCAATAGTAGACATCCAGCTGTTCTACATTTTTGCCGCTGCCGGTGACACGGTACAGACCATACCAGCCGGCAGCCAGGATCAGGTCATCCTCGCCCAGATAGGCAATACGTCCGGCGCTGTCGCATTGGTCGTACATGGCAATGTCTGTTGCCGTAAAGCTCTTGCCGTAGTCCGTGCTGACATAGAGAGTATAGTGTGCGTCAGAAAATTCTGCCTGGGGCTTGGAATATCCCCATGAGGAGTTATAATAGGTGGCATAGGCATAAACCACATTGGGCTGATCCGGCTCTACCAACAGATAGGTGGTCTTGGAACCGTAAACGGTTTGGATATCACCAATGCTGTTCCAAGTCTGTCCCATATCGTCGGAATACTTCACAGCGCCGTCATCGCTGCCCGACTGGAAGAACCGGTACGAGCCGTCTGCCAGCTGTGTGATGGCAGCCTTGCCGCCGGGAGAATTCGCCATAGGTGTCCATGTCTTGCCGCCGTCAGTGGTATAAAAGCCTGGTGCAATGTCATTCTGACGCTCTGCAATACGGATCATCACGTCCGGATTCTGCGGACAGTATGCAATGGCACTGGTAGAACCCATATTGGGCGTATGCTGCTTGCCGGAAACGGTGGGATCGGTGTGTTCAAAGCCGTCATAGTCGCCGATGGCGGAATATACACTGCCGCCGGGAATGCTGATCATATCCAGGGCAACCACTTCCTCAATGCCGTTGGGATGGAATGTGGCAGCCACATCGTCTGTCCACACGTCTGTCCACTCAAACACGCCGTTACCAGAGGTCACCATGACCTTGGAGGTATCAGCAGGATTCAACACCAGCGCACCAGACCAGTGGATCGCCTTGCCGTATATCCAGTCGAATCCGCCGGTATTCAGATAGTCATAGAGGAGATTTTGGTGCATTTCGCCCGACTCTTCGTCCCAAACCCAGTTGCCGTCCATCTTTCCGGGATAGATGGCAGTCCATGTTGCACCGCCATCTGTGGAACGGTACATGTATTCACCATAGCAGGTAGTTTCGGCATCCCATTGCTGACCGCTCCATACGCCGCAGGTGGTGGCAAGGAGGGCGCTGGAATCCTTAGGATCGCTGACACATGCGCCAAAGCTGTTTTCACTGGGGGAGATATCTGTCACTGTGCCGGATTGGATATCGTATTTGTAGATGCCGCCGCCTGTGCCGTTAAAGGATAAGCCGCCAACATAGCAGATCAGCAGATTGCCGTCTGCGTCAAAGTTGATCCTGGAGGGATAGGAATTACTGGGGAGGGATTTGCTTAGCTCGGTGAAATCATCCGAACCCACATCCGCTACGACCATATTAAAGGATTCGTCGTTGACAGAAGTGCCCACATAAACCTTGCCGTTTGTAATCGCAATGGTGGACACGCCGTTCTGGGTGTTGTAGGCATTTTCATCGCCGTGAGTAGCAGCCCGGACGGGATGATTGTCCCAAAAGGGCCAATTGACGGTGTATTTGTAATAGCCCAGATCGTCATAGCCCTTTACCGGCGACCAGGTTTTGCCGCCGTCCTCGGACATAATCAGAGCAGAACTGCCGGAAGCCACATCGCCGCCGCAGTACAGGACATCCGGATTGTCCGGATCAATGGCAATGGCCTCACCGCACTGTCTGCCGTCGCCGTTGCCGTGTACCTGGATCAGATCTGTCACGTCTGTCTGCGTGAATGTCTTTCCGCCGTCGGTGGTTTTGAAGATCACCGTCCTTGCGCCGGAGAAATAGGCGCATCCGCAGAGGAAATACACGGTATTGTCATCCGTGGGATCAATTGCCATGGAGTCCACGCTGAGAAGCCCTCGATCTTCCTCATTTAAAAAGGCGAATAGCTGTTCCCATTCCTCGGTGTCAAAGTTGTACTTGTAAGCGCCGCCTACATCGGTACGGGCGTACATATCTTTTTTGCCTGTGATGATACCGGAAACAAAGCCGCCGCCGCCGATGCGGACTGCGTCCCAGTTGTAGGCAGATTCCAGAGAGTCTGCTGCGGATGCCTTCATGGTTCTGACCGTGCCTGCTGTCACGCTGCCGGTACACAGCAGAGCAGCTGCGGTCAGAAGGGCAATGCACTTGGTTTTGGTTCTCATGATAACTCCTTTCCTGATAGAAGCAAGAAATACAGAGGCAAGAAGCAAGAATTTGGATTTTCACCACAAGTGCAGTCCTGATTTCTTGCCGCTTGTTTCTCAGATGTTTGTCCCTGTTTATCTGGATGAAACAGAAAAACAGCTGCACATAAAACGAGATAATGGTCCGATATGCAGGGAGCAAATCATAGATTTGCGGATCTGCAAGGACATTCAAATCCATATAATAAATGCTCTTGCATTTATTATAGCATATTTTGTATAGAAATGCAAGAAGAAATGCACCATTTTTTTCGTTTTTGTGCATTTTCCATCTGAATCCCCGATTCGGACATCCGAATCTGTCTTTCCAAGAAGCTGTCTCGATCTTTCCAGCAGATTTTGGAGGAGCAGTGTCAAAAGGTCTTGTCAGACACAGAAGCTGCCTGCGGTTTTTCCCTTTTTCTGCCAAAATCTGCATATATGGATGAGCAGACAGATCCTGGATAGATAGGCGATCAAACTACATGCAATTTCAACAGAAATATTTAGTACTTTTGCTACGTGACATTCGGGAAAAAGTATGGTATAATACAATAGATGTAACCGCTTTGTAAGAAATAAGCCGAATATCCACGGGAAATATGACAAAATAGAGAGAAATTCGGAATAATAGCAGGTGAGGAAAGACGATGTCGAAACAGACAAAACGGAAAGGTTGGGAACGGTTTTCCCGTGTGGGGATCATATTGATCTTGTTGTATCTGATGCTGATCATACTGGGCTTTGCCATCCGGCTGTTGTTTTTTTCGGATCAGCAGGCTGTGAGCATTGTTCCAGAGGACAGCGGCGTGATCTCCGCAGAAAGTACAGCCGTGCCGGGGGGCAATGTGCCGGAGGAGAGCAGTATGGGGACGAATGAGAATATTCTGGCGCTGTTAGTAGATCAACCCTATCTGGCGGTGCTGGAGGGCAGTTCTGCCAGTATTTCTGTCAACATGTCTACCACAGGAGAGGCAGGAGCAGAAGATCTGGTCTGGAGCAGCAGTGACGAAAGCATTGCTGTTGTTGATGCATCCGGCATGGTGACCGGTGTAAAGCAGGGCACTTGTGATGTGACGGTTGCCGTAAAAGGAAACGAGGGCGTCGCCCAGAGCGTTTCGGTTCATGTGCGCCATTTGGATGAGAAAAACGGATGTACTTTTGTAGACGGCATTCTGATTGTGAACAAGACCTATGGCTTGCCGGCGAACTATGATCCGGGACTGGAGGATGTGTGCAAGAATGCTTTTGAGCAGATGCAGAAAGATGCGGAAAAAGACGGCATGAATCTGTACATTGGTTCTAGCTATCGGGATTATGATTATCAGGTGAGAATTTATCGGAATTACTGCGAACTGTACGGCTGGGAAATGGCAGATACATTTTCGGCAAGACCGGGTTATTCCGAGCATCAGAGCGGTCTGACCATTGACTGCAACACCATTGACGATGCCTTCGGAGAAACGCCGGAGGCTGCCTGGCTGGCAAAGCACTGTGCGGACTATGGGTTCATCATCCGCTTTTTAGAGGGAAAAGAATCTATTACCGGTTATAAATATGAGCCGTGGCATATCCGCTATGTGGGTGTGGAAAAGGCAAAGGAGATGAATCGCCTTGGTCTGACCCTGGAGGAATATTTGGGTGTGAAGTCAGAATACAGCGGACCTTGGAAAGATGAGGATTAAGGCGTGTTGACACGCCGCCTGACTGGTTCTCATCGGATATGGCACCTGCCTTTTCGGCAAATTTTGCCGATTGCTGCGTGGAAAAAGCGCACCATACGGCAGCTTGCTTTCGCTTTTTCGCCTTGCCCTCGTCAAAATGCTGCGCGAAAATCCATGGTCAAATCCGATGAGAACAAGTTCTAAACCTGTCTGGGCGGCGTGTCATAGCAGCTGCACAGGCAGGTTTTGTATTGCCTTTTCAAATTTTTTTCCAAAAACTATTCCATAACGGAGCAGAATGTGGTATAATAGAAGAGTACCGCTCGAACCAAGGTGCATGAGCGCTCCTTGTTCGAGACAAATCTATAAAAAAAGAGGTTTTTGACATGGAAATCAAAAAACAGCTGACAACTTCTCCCAAAGCGAAGCCGCAGGACGAAAGTAAGCTGGGCTTCGGAAACATCTTTACGGATCACATGCTGATGATGCCCTATGACGAAGGACAGGGCTGGCATGATCCGGTGATCTTGCCTTATGGGGAGATCTCACTGAGTCCGGCAGCCATGTGTTTGCACTATGGACAGACGGTTTTTGAAGGATTGAAGGCATATCGCCGTGCAGACGGCGGCGTGCAGCTGTTCCGTCCGGAGGAGAACTTCAAGCGTCTGAACAAGTCCAACGAGCGCCTGGTGATCCCAGAACTGCCGATTGATCTGGCAATGCAGTGTCTGACTGAGCTGGTAACCGTGGAAAAGGACTGGGTTCCGCACAGCGAGGGGGCTTCTCTGTATATCCGTCCCTATATTTTTGCAACAGATCCCTTCCTGGGCGTACATCCGGGTGAGCATTATCTGTTTATGATCATTCTTTCTCCCTCTGGTGCATATTACGCTTCCGGATTAGACCCGGTGAATATTTACGTCGAAAACAAGTATGTCCGCACGGTTCGGGGCGGTACAGGCTATGCAAAGACCGGCGGCAACTATGCAGCTTCTCTTCACAGTCAGGATGATGCGTATAAGCAGGGCTATTCACAGGTTTTGTGGCTGGACGGTGTGGAGCAGAAATACATTGAAGAAGTCGGCGCCATGAACATTGCTTTTGTGATTGACGGTGAGGTGGTAACACCCTCTCTGGAGACTGGTTCCATCCTCTCAGGCATTACCAGAAAATCCGCATTGGAGCTTTGCCGCAGCAAGGGCATCAAGGTGGTCGAACGGCGCATTACCATTCAGGAGGTTGCCGATGCCTATGATGCAGGTAAGCTGACAGAAGTATTCGGGACAGGTACTGCTGCGGTTATTTCACCGGTAGGACATCTGAAGTGGGGCGACAAGGTCATGATCATCAATGACAACAAGATCGGTCCGATTTCTCAGATGATCTATGATACGCTGACCGGGATTCAATGGGGTACAATCCCGGATACGTTCGGTTGGATCGTGCCCATTGACTAAGGCTGCCTATGCTGGGTGAAATTTTATCGCCGGAAACGTGTGCCGCTTGCCGGATCTGCTGTGCATTTGATGCGACAGATCTATGGGAGCTTCCGGTTCTGCCGGAGGAAACGGCGGAGGCGGTTTGCCGGTTGGATGCGGCGGTATCCTTTGCGGAAAAAGCAGGAGAGGTTGTTTTTGCTGCGCCGGCTTTGCCGGATAGAGAATTATTTCGGTGTCCCATGCTTGGCGAGACTGGGTGCATCATGGGTGCGGAAAAACCTTTTGATTGTCGGGTGTGGCCCTTTCGGTTGATGCGGGATGCGGATGAAAGTGTCAGGATCACGGTGGCTGAATATTGTCCGGGGTTGAAGCCGTATACCACGGAGCAGCTTCAGGCGTTTCTGGAAAAGGGATTGGGAGAGCAGATGCTGGCGTATGCAGAGCAGCATCCTTCTCATGTGCATCCGATGGCTGAGAATTACCGGATTGTTTTATGACGGCTTTTTCACATAGAAAAGCTTCTGTAACAAGTGTGTTGCAGAAGCTTTTTTTGGTTTGAGATGGGTTGTTTGGATGTTCCCTTCTGGTTAGTCCCAGCAACACCCGATCTGCGGGGTCAGTGCGGACATCATGCGATTCCAAGTGTTCTCGTCCACTTCTCCATCCGGATGCAGAATCGTGTTCTTCTGAAACTCCTGCACGGCGTGCATGGTTTTTTCATCATAAACACCGCAGTTATCCACCGGCGGCAGGTTACCATACAATTGATGCAGCGCTTGTAATACCCCTTGTAACAGATAAACCGCCGTTCCCGTATCATGCAGCACAAACCGTCGGAACCCTGTGGGAAAAATAGAAATCTGCATAACTGGTTTCTGTACCTGTGCCTGATAATACGCCGCCAGAGCATCCCATGTATCGCTGTCCGTTTCACCTGTAGGCAATATCTGATTCTCCTGCTGAAACTGCTGCACAGCCGCTTCTGTTTTGGTACCGTAAAATCCATCCGGAATCACATGAAGTGCATCACCAGTGTGTGATTTTCCGTGGAGAAAGGTTTGCAGTTCTCGGATATGACTGCGTTTTTGTTCCTGTGTATAAGCCATAGCTGCCCTCCTATGTGATGATATAACCCGGATTTTGGAACGGCTGTTTATCAAAGCCATAACGCAGATCCGAATACAGACTGGTGATGGAATTCCAGGTCACTGCCCCTACAAAGCCCGTAACGGGATAACCAAAATACTCCTGAAAAGAGGCGACAGAGGCTTTTGTCATGGGACCAAAATAACCGGTAGTGGTGACTGCTTGGATCTCCGGATAGGACTGGTGGATAAAGCTCAGGTAGGTTTGCAGCAGACGGACATATTCGCTGGTGGTGCCCTCCCGGAGGGCAACGCCGGGATATAACACGACATCGTTCACCGTTGTGTCCAGGGGAACGGATTCTACGATGCCGGCATAAGCGTCAAACATGGAGTACCAGGTCTGCCGATCCACTACGCCGGTCTGGGGCAGACCGAATACCTGCTGGAAGGACTTGACAGATGTCTCCGTCTGTGCGCCGAAATATCCGGTAATATCCACTGGCTGGACAGCCTGATAATAAGCGCCGATCACGGCAAGATAATACTGAATCGCACGGATCTCATAGCCTTGCATACCGATATGCAGATCTTCGGTGAACTGCTGCTGGATCTCAGATTGTGTTAATCCTTCGGAATTCAATTCTGCCAGCCGTTTGACACTGATAAAGATGTAGGCGATTTGATACCAGGTGGCTTCATTCACGACGCCTGTTGGTTCCAGCCCAAAAATTTCTTGGAATTTTTGGGTAGCCTTTTGCGTGGCTGCATCGAATTCCGCTGTGATTTCACCAATTTTGGGAATTGCCGGATAATTCCGGGAGATGCGGTTCAGTTGGATCTGAATGGTGCGCACATCCTCGCCGATATACCCCAGTGTCAGGGGAAATCCCGGGTAGGATGGGGTATTGGTATCTACCGACACATTGGAAACAATATCAATGTTGTCCCCGTAATAGTAGGTGAGAATCTCATAGGGGGACATGCCCCGCTGTGCCAGTGTGACAGTTCCCCATTGAGAAAGCCCGTCGCAGGTGACAGTTGTGCCGTTGCAGAATACACTAAACAGAGGCTCGACAGTTCCTTGACGGCGGATGTAGGAGTTGAACAATTCGTCTACCAGCCGGCTGATGTTGTCATAGACTTCTCTGCCGTAGACAAATTTCTGGTCAAACTGCGTGGAGTTGGTGATATCGAAAGGATAGCCCCTTGCCCGATACCATTCTGTGTAGATGCGGTTCAGGGCAAAGGTTACGATCACATAGATATTGGCACGGATGGCATTTTCCGGCCAGGTGGGGTAAATTTCACTGGATACCACATTTTTGATGTAATCAGGAAAGGAGACTGTGACATTTTCGGCGTCAGAATCCGGTGCGCCCAGATGTACCGTGATCTGTTCTGGAATAAAAGGTTCTCCGGTCAGCATACGTGTATCGTCCCCTTTCCTTACAAATTTGGTTCCGTGTTCCGAAATACGATGGTTTCCGGCGGATCCTGGGGATAGATGGGCAGGGGGATCATGGAAAAGATCTGTCTGGAAGTGATGCCGGCGAATACGGGAACATTTTTGCTGATCTGGCGGTAATAGCCGGAAGCATAGACACTGACATCATATGTGGTAAATGGCTGGCTGTTTTCTTGTGCATCCAATGACATAGAGGGAGGCATGGCGGGCAGGGGGATTTTTTCAGTTTCGCCGCTTTCGTCCGTGATCGCCACATAATTCAGCTGCATATCAGAGCCGCTGCCGCTGGTGATCAGCACAGAAACGCCGGGCAGTGCTCTGGCATTTCCGGCAGAACGGGTGATGACTTGAATCCAGCCGATATCGCCGTTTGGCTGGGGTGGAGTAGGAGGTGCAGGCTCTGGGACGATGATTGGTGGTTGGACGGGAGGGATGGTTGGTTGATCAGGTATAGGGCGACTCGGTCGGGGAGGTTGTTCCGGTCGGGAAGGTTGTTCCGGTTGAGAGGGCTGCTCTGGTTGAGAGGGCTGTTCTGGTCGGGAAGGCTGTTCCGGTCGGGGAGGTTGTTCCGGTCGGGAAGGCTGCTCTGGTTGAGAGGGCTGTTCTGGTCGGGAAGGCTGTTCCGGTCGGGAAGGTTGTTCCGGTTGAGAAGGCTGTTCCGGTCGGGAAGGCTGTTCCGGTCGGGAAGGTTGTTCCGGTCGGAAAGGCTGTTCCGGTTGAGAGGGCTGAACAGGCGCTGCTGTAGGCATCTGTGCGGTATGGTACAGGCGCATCATTTCTGCCTGATATTCTTCGGGTGTTTTTTGCTTTGCCATAGGTGTTCCTCCTTTTTTACTGCATCACATTCTATGCAGGAGATGGCAGGGAATATGCATATGGCACACCGCAATAAGAAACTGCCCTCACAAGTGCATGTGCTATCCGCACACGCTTGTAAAGACAGTTTTTGTGACTGAAAACCGGTTCACGTAGAAATCTGCGCACGTCTTTTCCGCCAATTTTGTCGGATACTACGTGAAAAACCCTTGCCGAGCGACAGCTCGCCTGTGGCTTTTTCCTTGTTTCTTCCAAAATGATACGGAAAAATTCACACACAGCTTCTATGTGGACAGATTCTGCTGACAAAGACAAATGCTTTTGCCTCTTGCTTCTGGAAGGTTAGTGTCGTTCTGTTGCGGCAGACGGCTCTGCCAGAGCTTCGCTTCGGAACAGGAACGTCATGCACCAAAGGGCAGAAATTGCCACAATGATATAGATCGCACGGCTGATGAATGACGCTGAACCGCCAAATAACCACGCAACCAGATCGAATTCAAATATGCCGACCAGTCCCCAGTTGACGCCGCCGACAATCAATAAAATCAAAGCGAGTTTATCCCACATGGCTTACACCTCTTTTCCGCACTCGCTGCAAAGATACTTGTCCGCTCTTGCAGATGTGCTGAGGATAGTATGCCGCATTTGATCGGATTTATTCGGTCAGAAACAGGTGGTATGACGCCAACAATTACGTTATTCTGCATAAATTGTGCGTTGCAGATTTGTACATTTATGACGAAAAAAGAGTTTTTTGCGTTTTTTTACGCAAAACCTCTTGACGAGGCTTGTCGAATCGAGTATAATATAGACAGTGATATTCTATATGAAAAGCTTGGTGTCATGAAAACTGATGATTTGGTTTTTGTGATCTTTTTCATGATGAATCTATCACTCGTTTTGTTGTCTCCTTTCTTTTGTTCTACTATTTTTTATTATTTTTTTGCCGGTGCATTTGCTCCGGCACTTTTTTTGTCATTTTTTGAGAAATGGTGTTGGATTGGCGGTTGATGCCCATTCCGATTTCTTGTTGTTTTTCCGATATTTCACAAAAAAAGACTGCGTCACCCCATTTGGGGTGATTGGCAGCCTTCTCTTTTTGGGACTTTATGATAGTCCCTGATTTCCCTTTGCAGGGTGAATTTTGGATTTTCAGCAGTCGGAACTTTGTTGGAAATCCCTTCGTATGACTTGGCTTTTCGCTCAATCCTTCTTTTCTTTGATCGCAGCCTGTGCAGCAGCCAGTCTTGCAATCGGTACACGGAACGGTGAGCAGGAAACATAGTCCAGACCGATCTCGTGGCAGAATTCAACAGAAGTTGGATCGCCGCCGTGTTCGCCGCAGATACCGCAGTGGAGGGCGGAGTTCACCGGTTTGCCCAACTCGATCGCCATCTTCATCAGCTTGCCAACGCCGGTCTGATCCAGTTTGGCAAAGGGATCGTTCTCAAAGATCTTAGCGTCATAGTAAGCCTCCAGGAACTTACCGGCATCGTCACGAGAGAAGCCATAAGTCATCTGTGTCAGGTCATTTGTACCGAAGCAGAAGAAGTCTGCTTCCTTAGCGATTTCGTCAGCAGTCAGAGCAGCTCTTGGGATTTCGATCATGGTACCAACTTCGTACTTCAGATCTGCCCCAGCTTCAGCGATAACAGCGTCAGCCGTCTCTACAACAGCCTTCTTGACATATTTTAGTTCTTTTACATCACCAACCAGCGGGATCATGATTTCCGGCTCTACCGTCCAATCCGGATGCGCCTTCTTGACGTTGATAGCAGCCTTGATCACAGCCTTGGTCTGCATTTTAGCGATCTCCGGATAAGTCACAGCCAGACGGCAGCCACGGTGACCCATCATCGGGTTGAATTCGTGGAGAGAAGAGATGATCGTCTTGATCTGATCCACCGTTTTGCCCTGAGCGTCAGCCAGCTTCTGGATATCCTCTTCTTCGGTAGGAACGAATTCGTGGAGAGGCGGATCCAGGAAACGGATGGTAACCGGGTTGCCTTCCAGAGCCTCATAAAGAGCCTCAAAGTCGCCCTGCTGCATCGGTTCGATCTTTGCCAGAGCAGCTTCTCTTTCTTCCACCGTGTCAGCACAGATCATCTCACGGAATGCAGCGATTCTGTCAGCCTCAAAGAACATGTGCTCGGTACGGCACAGACCGATACCTTCAGCGCCCAGCTCACGTGCCTTCTTGGCATCTGCCGGCGTATCTGCGTTGGTACGAACCTTCATGGTTCTGTACTTATCAGCCCAGCTCATAACTCTGCCGAATTCGCCGGCGATAGAAGCGTCAACCGTCGGGATGATACCGTCATAGATGTTACCGGTAGAACCGTCGATAGAGATATAATCGCCTTCGTGGAATTCCTTGCCAGCCAGCTTGAACACCTTGTTCTCTTCGTCCATAGCGATGTCGGAGCAGCCGGATACACAACAGGTGCCCATGCCGCGAGCCACTACAGCAGCGTGAGAGGTCATACCGCCGCGAACGGTCAGGATGCCCTGAGAAGCCTTCATACCGGTGATATCCTCCGGAGAGGTTTCCAGACGAACCAGAACGACCTTTTCGCCCTTTGCATGCCATGCCTCTGCATCGTCAGCAGTGAAGACAACCTTACCGCAGGCAGCACCAGGAGATGCGCCCAGACCCTTGCCGATAGGTGCAGCAGCCTTCAGGACCTTAGCATCAAACTGCGGATGCAGCAGGGTATCCAGGTTTCTCGGATCGATCATGAGAACAGCCTCTTCTTCGCTTCTCATGCCTTCGTCAACCAGATCACAAGCGATCTTCAGAGCTGCCTGAGCAGTTCTCTTACCATTTCTGGTCTGAAGCATAAACAGCTTGCCGTGTTCTACGGTAAATTCCATATCCTGCATGTCTCTATAGTGGTTTTCCAGGATGCTGCAAACTTCATTGAACTGCTTGAAAGCCTCCGGGAATTTTTCTTCCATCTCAGAAATGTGCATCGGTGTGCGAACGCCGGCAACAACGTCTTCGCCCTGTGCATTGGTCAGAAACTCACCGAACAGACCCTTTGCACCAGTAGCCGGGTCACGTGTGAAAGCCACGCCTGTACCGCAGTCGTCGCCCATGTTACCAAATGCCATGCTCTGTACGTTTACGGCAGTACCCCAAGAATAAGGAATGTCGTTGTCACGGCGATAAACGTTTGCACGGGGGTTGTCCCAAGAACGGAATACAGCCTGAACGGCGCCCATGAGCTGTTCCTTCGGATCAGACGGGAAGTCACTGCCGATCTTGGACTTATACTCTGCCTTAAACTGATTTGCCAGTTCTTTCAGATCTTCTGCGGTTAGTTCAACGTCCTGTGTCACGCCTCTATCAGCCTTCATTTTGTCGATCAGCTCTTCAAAATACTTCTTGCCGACTTCCATCACCACGTCAGAATACATCTGGATAAATCTTCTGTAGCAGTCCCAGGCCCATCTCGGATTGCCGGACTGTGCTGCGATGGTTTCCACAACCTCTTCATTCAGGCCCAGGTTCAGGATGGTATCCATCATACCCGGCATAGATGCGCGTGCGCCGGAACGAACAGAAACCAGCAGCGGATTCTGCTTGTCGCCGAACTTTTTGCCGGTAATGCCTTCCATCTTTACGATGTACTCGTTGATTTCAGCTTGGATATCCGGATTGATCTGTCTGCCGTCTTCGTAATACTGTGTGCAGGCCTCGGTGGAAATGGTGAAGCCCTGGGGAACCGGCAGACCGATCTTGGTCATTTCTGCCAGGTTAGCACCCTTACCGCCCAGCAGTTCTCTCATGTCTGCGTTACCTTCAGAGAACAGATAACAATACTTCTTTGCCATTGGTAACTTACCTCCATAAAAAATCGTTTGAGGAATCCGGCTGCGTGAAAGCCGTCTCCTCCAGCTCCGGTGCGTGAGTCGTACTGACAATTTGTCCTGTTTATCAGGCAGAACACAGGGTCAATACGAAAACGGTAAAATCTGGCAAATTTTCCGTTTTCAACCGGTTAATCTTATTATACCATATTTATATGGAAAATACTATACATAATTTTAAAGAAATATTGGCCCGTTTTTGTGGCAAGTTATACAAAAATCACAAGTCAAAAAGATTTTTTGCAAAAAGACTTGAAAATGGCTTTGATTTTTGCCATAATATAAGGTAGGTGTTCTGCGGTCAGAAAAGAACAATTCAACGATCAGGAGGTCAAATGTATGAATCAGGTTGTAATACTGGCAGGCGGTCACGGTAACCGTATGAAAGCCGAGATCCCAAAGCCCATGCTTCAGGTGCTGGATGTACCTATGCTGGGATGGGTGCTCCGTGCCTGTGAAAAGGCAGATCTGAGCCGCATCTGTGTCGTAACGGGCTATAAGGCACAGTACGTAGAGATTTATCTGAATAACCGCTACCGTACTGCGCTGCAAAAGGAGCAGCTTGGAACCGGTCATGCGGTGATGCAGGCGGAATCCTTTATGAAGGAGTTTACAGATGGCAATACCTTGGTGCTTTGCGGAGATGCGCCTTTTATGGACAGTGAGACCATCCGGCATGCGCTGGAGCTGCATGAAAAGTCGGACAGTGCTGTGACAGTGATCACTGCCGAACTGGATCATCCCAAGGGCTATGGCAGAATTCTTCGGACGGCAGACGGTATTTCCGGCATTGTGGAGGAAAAGGACGCTGACGATACACAGCGTGCCATCCGGGAAGTCAATTCCGGTGCATACTGGTTCAAGACCGACAAGCTGCTGGAGCTGTTGGGAGGACTCTCTCAGTCCAATGCACAAGGGGAGTATTATCTGACGGATACGGTTGGATTGGCAATCGAACGCGGACTGAAGGCGGCGGCTTATCGCACGGAGAATACGGATGTGATCCTGGGAGCAAATACCCGGAAAGATCTGCTGTACTTAAATGAGACTGCTCGTCAGCATGTGCTGGATCGACATATGGACAACGGTGTGAATTTTATCTGTACAGACGGTATCATCATCGGCAACGAAGTGGAGATTGCTGCGGAGACGACCATTCTGCCGGGTACTATCATAAGAGGTAAGACAAAAATTGGCGGCAAGTGCATCATCGGACCGAATTGCCTCATTGAAAACTGCACCATCGGCAGCCATGTGAAGCTGAATTACGTACAGGCATATGATGCGGTGATTGATGATGCGGTAAAGGCAGGACCCTTTGTGCACATCCGTCCGGATTCTCACCTGAAAAATGGTGTGAAGATCGGCGATTTTGTTGAAGTCAAGAACTCGACTGTAGGCGAGCAGACTGCCATTGCGCACCTGACCTATGTGGGCGACAGCGATGTGGGCAAAAAGGTCAATTTCGGCTGCGGTACGGTTACCGTAAACTACGATGGTATGACAAAGGCTCGTTGTGTCATCGGCGATAACTGCTTTATCGGCTGTAACACCAATCTGATTGCACCGGTGGAACTGGGTAAGGGCGCTTATACAGCGGCAGGTTCCACGGTTACCAAGGATGTGCCGGATTATGCATTGGTTGTGGAACGAGCCGATACCAAGGTGAAAGAGGGCTACAGCCTGAAAAAGCTGCGAGGCAAGCTGTTCCCGGCAGATGAGCAGAACGGGAAAAACAAAAAGTAAGACAACACCGCACAAAGCGCGCTTGACAGCTTTGCACGTCATTTGCTTGCCTGTTTTTTGTCATCTTGCACAGAAACTCCTTGCCGTACGTCTGTACGCCTGCGTCGTTTCTGACCAATCTGACGAAAAATCTGACGGCGCATCTGCCGCACCATCTTTGTGCGGTGTTGCCTTCAATTTCTGGAAAGTTCAGAATTTGCTCTTACATTTCAATAGAGAGGATTCATGCGGTGTCGGTATTCCGATGCCGCATGAACAGGTATAGAGAAATATGCAGTTATTTGATTTGTTTCGTCAGATTCATTCCGCCTCGGGGACACCGCTTCACGGAAAGCTGACATGGATTGTTGCCGGACTGGGAAATCCCGGCGTGCCATATGAAAATACGAGGCACAACGCTGGATTTTTGGCAATGGACAAGCTGGCGGAGCAGTGCGGTGTCAAGCTGAATCAGATCAAGTTTCAGTCGGACTGCTGCGAGGCGATGCTGGGTGAGGTGCGGTGCCTGCTGATGAAGCCGACTACTTATATGAATCTCAGCGGAAATGCCATTGCGGCAGCGGCGGATTTCTACAAACTTCCGCCGGAGCAGGTGATAGTATTATATGATGACATTACCATGAAACCCGGCAGTCTGCGCATCCGGAGGAAGGGCAGCGCAGGGGGGCATAATGGGATCAAGAGTATGATTGCGCAGTTGGGGACGGAAGAGTTTCCGCGTGTGAGGATTGGTGTGGGGGCGAAGCCGGATCCACGGTATGATCTGGCAGACTGGGTTTTGTCGAAATTCAGTGAAACGGATATGACGGCGTTACAGCCAGCATTGGCAAATGCGGCAGAAGCGGCGAAGCTGATTGTCAGCGGCGAGATCGATCAGGCAATGAATCGGTATAGCCACTAAGGCGTGTCAACACGCCCGAAAGAGACGAGAAATTTGCGGCGTGGCGCAGGTCGAAAATGACGAAAAATCCAATTGGAATCCAAAAGAAAGGAGAATTTCCATGCCATTTTTTACAGAAGCCTTTGAAAAACTGGCAGCCTACAGCGGTTTGCGCCACGCCATGGAAGCCGGAGAAAATCCGGTTTCCATCACCGGCTTGTCCCAGATTCACAAAGCTAACCTGCTGGCAGCACTCTGTCGGACAAACGCTCCGGTGTTGGTCATCACCGCAGACGAAGCAGAAGCGCGCCGACTCTGTGATGATGTGAATGTCATGCTGGAAGAATCGGCGGCATGGGCTTTTCCGGCAAAGGAACTGGTGTTGACACCGATGGAGGGCGTGACGTTTTCCTACGAACACGCCAGAATTGCAGCGCTGACGGCGTTATCTCAAGGCACCTGCCGTGTAGCAGCAGCAAGTCTGGAAGCACTGCTCCAACCCACCCTTTCTCCGGAGCAGCTGCGGGAACATACCCTTGTCATTCGTCCCGATGATACGGTGGAACTGGATCATCTGGTACAGCAACTCACCACTTGCGGCTATGAGCGGAGCGAAATCGTTTCCGGGGCAGGACAGTTTGCTGTCCGGGGTGATATTTTAGATGTATTTCCCGTACAGTATCCAGTGCCGGTTCGTGTGGAACTGTGGGGTGAAACAGTGGACTCTATGGTGCAGTTCGACCCGGAAACCCAGCGCCGTACGGATTCTCTGGAGGAGTTGGTGATCCCACCGGCACGTGAGACGCTTTGCGATCCCGGAACGCTGGCGAAAATTCTGCGGAAGCATGCCAAGTCTCTCCGGGGAAGGCGGGCAGAGATGGCGAAGGAAAAGCTTTACACCGATGCGGAACGCCTGGAAGGCGGTATTCTGCCGGTGCATCTGGACAAATATGCGCCTCTGCTGCGAGAAACACCTTCTATGATATACGATCATGGCATTCGGATCGTCTGCTTCAGTGAATACGGTGCTATGATGGACGTTCAGCGGGGGCTGATGGCGCAGTATCAGGAGGACTGTCAACTGCTCTTAGAGGACGGGACACTTTGTAGGGGACTGGAAGGGTATTACCAGAATCCTGCCGAGGTCTATTCCCATTTAGAAAAATTCTTCCGGGTGTACATGAGCAATTTTCTACAGGGCGGCGAGCATGTGGAATACCGCAGACTGCTCAACGTGGAGGCATTGCAAAATGCACCATGGGGCGGCGAACTGCGGCAGTTAACAGAGGATTTGCAGGAATACTGTCAGCAGGGGTACTGCACCATGCTCTGCGCCGGAAGTGAAAAGACATTGCCCATTTTACAGCAGGATCTGAGGGAAAGCGGCATTTCCTGCGAAATCGCAAAAGCGGATAGTACGTGGAAAGCCAGTACCGTGTATCTGCGCACAGGAAGCCTTTCCGGCGGCTTTGCCTATCCGGAAAGCAGAACCGCACTGATCACCCAGGCACGCACCCTGCGGTCTGCACCCAGCCGGAAGAAAAAACACCGCAAGGGAGAGGAAATACGCACGCTGGCGGATATCACGCCGGGAGACCTGGTGGTGCATGCCCTCCATGGCATTGGCAGGTTCTTAGGCATCCGCAAGCTGGAGCTGGAAGGTGTTACCAAGGATTATATTACCATCCAGTACGCTGGAAAGGAAAACCTGTATGTTCCGGTGACACAGTTAGATATGGTTTCCAAATACATTGGTCCGAGAGAGGACAGCAACGTAAAGCTGAGCCGGCTCTCCTCCCCGGAATGGCAGAAGACCCGGAATAACGTCCGGCGTGCCGCCAAGGATATGGCAGACGAGCTGCTGGAGCTGTATGCCAAGAGAGAAAAGGCAGAGGGCTTTGCATTTTATCCGGACGATGCATTGCAGCATGACTTTGAATCCCGGTTTCCCTATGTGGAAACGGAAGATCAGTTGGAATGCATCGAAGAGATCAAACGGGATATGGAACGTGCCAGACCCATGGATCGGCTGCTTTGCGGCGATGTGGGCTTTGGAAAAACGGAGGTGGCGCTGCGTGCGGCAATGAAATGTGTCATGAGCGGAAAGCAGTGTGCCATTCTTGTGCCGACCACGGTTCTGGCGATGCAGCATTATCAGACGGCATTACAGCGGTTCGAGCAGTTTCCGGTGAATGTGGTGATGCTGTCCCGTTTTGTGCCCCAAAAGCGGCAGAAGGAAATTCTGAAGGAGATTCAAAACGGCAAAGCAGATGTGATCATCGGAACGCATCGCATTGTGCAGAAGGATATTCAGTTTCATGCTCTGGGACTTGCCATCGTGGACGAAGAACAGCGATTTGGTGTGGCACATAAGGAGAAATTCAAAGAAATGCTTCACGGGGTGGATATGCTGACCCTGTCCGCAACGCCCATTCCCCGGACGTTGAGTATGGCAATGAGCGGCATCCGGGATATGTCGGTCATTTCCCAGCCGCCCCAGGACAGATATCCGGTGCAGACCTACGTCCTGGAATTCAACCAGGCAATGATTGTCCAGGCGATTCGGCGGGAAATAAAACGGGGCGGACAGGTGTACTATATCCACAATCGGGTGGAAACCATTGAATTTACGGCATCCAAGCTGCAAAAGCTGCTGCCGGAAGCGAAAATCCTGGTGGCACACGGCAGAATGAGCGAAGCTGAAATTTCTGAGATCTGGCGGAAGCTGGTGGAGCATGAGGTAGATGTGTTGGTATGTACTACCATCATTGAGACCGGTGTGGATGTACCCAATGTCAATACCCTGATCATCGAAAATGCAGATTGTTTCGGACTGAGCCAATTGTATCAGCTTCGGGGCAGAGTGGGACGTTCTAACCGCCGTGCCTATGCCTATTTCACATTTCAGCGGGATAAGGTGCTGCGGGATGAATCGGCACGCCGTCTGGCGGCGATGCGGGAGTTCACCCAGTTCGGCAGCGGCTTTCATATTGCCATGCGTGATCTGGAAATTCGGGGCGCAGGCAGCCTGTTGGGCGGCAGACAGCACGGGCATATGGAATCCGTGGGATATGACATGTATTTGCGGCTATTGGGAGAAGCCGTGGCAGAAGCAAGAGGCGAGCCGGTACAGGAAACCGCAGAGTGTACGGTGGATATCCAGATGGATGCCCATATCCCGGAGAGCTATATGGAAAGTCTCAGCCAGCGGCTGGATATGTACCGGAAGATTGCCAGTGTCCATACGGCTGAGGATGAGATGGATCTGCTGGACGAGCTTATCGACCGCTACGGCGAGCCGCCGAAGGAAGTGGTGGGACTCATCACGGTTTCCCGGCTGCGGAATGCGGCGGCGCAGCTTGGTATCACTGAGATTGCACAGCAAGGCAGAAATATGTTGTTTTATCTGGAAAATCCCACCCGGCATATGGTGGAAGCACTGTCCGGACGCTTTCGGGGCAGAGCCATGTTCAATGCGGCAGGGCGTGCCTATCTGGGCGTGAAAATCGAGTCAGAACCGCCTCTGGAGCTGATGAAAGAAGTGCTGGTGCTATTATCCGGATAATGGTTTAGCAGTCCTTTCCGGGCTCTGGATGAATTGTGCGAAGTTCGTCAAAATTCACGAATTTTAAGGTTAAATTTAGTGAATTTGTGCATAGACAATGCAGCCGGATTTGTGATATAATGATAATGTGACGTAAGATATGGACATGTCGGTTCATATTTGCAATTTAAGGAGGAGTTCTATTATGAAGAATACATTTCTGAAAAAGATTGCTGCGGCGGTTGCTGCGGCTGCTATGGCTGTTGTTTCTGTGACCTCTATCACTGCGTTTGCGGAACTGGAGGCAATCGATGAGGGACCGTACACCGCATTTCTGGCGATTCAGGCAGGCGGCGATGCGAAGTGGGTATCCGAGACGGATCCGCTTGTTTCTACCAAAAACAATATCACAGGCACAGAGGCATCTATTACAGGTGACGGCAGCTATTCTGTCGATGTAACCATGGTCGGCGGTTCTGAGACCATCGAGTGCATGATCCTGTCCACCAATATCAATGCATATGCATTTTCACCGGAAAATACCACCACACCTGCAGGCGGTTTGCCGGAAGGCTGTACTGCCGGTGTATACATTGATTCTATCGAGGTACAGCACGTAGACGGCACAACTACCACGATCCCCTATGCCGGGGAGACGAACGGTTCCCTGCGTACTGCGGATGACGGCAAGAGCATTCGTGTCAACATCCTGAACATGTGGACTGAGCCGAAAGTCAACCAGCTGAGCGGCGGTGATAACTATAAACCAGAGGGCGGTCTGATGGCTGACGACAAGGTTGTTGTCAACTTTACTGTAAAGGGTATCAGCGCAGGCGGCGGTTATGCCGAGGAAGGCAACGGCGGCAATTCCAATAACGGCGGCAATTCCAATAACGGCGGCAGCAACAATAATAACAACAATAATAATTCGGGCGGCAACAATAACAACAGCAATTCAAACGGCAACAATAACAATAACAATGCGGGCGGCAATAATAACAATAACAGCAACAATAATAATAACAATAATACGAGCGGCAATAAAAATAATAACACCAGCAACAATTCCGTCAACAAGACCAGCGGCAACAACTTAACGACCTCGAATACCGGCGACTTCGGCATTGCGGCAGTTGCACTGGGCGCAGTAGCAACATTGGCACTGGGCGCAGCAGCTTGCACCATCAGCAGAAAGAAGAAGTAAGAGCAAAGCCGATAGGCGCTCTTTGTGCGGATTTGCCTAAGAGCAGGCGCTCAGACAGAATATCCAATCTGACCTCTTCATTTTTTCATTTTTACCCCTATAATACAACAAAACGGGCGTGGTTTTCTGCGCCTGTTTTGTTGTCTGCAGAGATGATTTTCGTCGAGAATGAAATTTTTCCGGAAAAAACGGATTTTTTTTCTGAAAATACTTGATTTTCATTTGAAAATGTGGTATAATGCATATAAACACGCAGCGAAAGACCGGAACTCCACCGGTCTTTCGTTTGTGTATGAACCCTTTTTGCACCGTCAGATCTTGTTTGCATAAAAAGAGTGTGCGGCAAAACTTGCCGAAAAGACGTACACATGTTTTTCTGAAAGCAAGCTCTCAGGGTGCAGAAACGGCAGCGAAAACAGGAAGGAGAAACGGCATGAAAATGAAGAAATTCGGCGGAACAGAACGTATTGTTTACGATTTGGTGAAGCCCATCGCAGACGAAAACGGCTACAGTATCTGGGACGTCAGCTTTGAAAAAGAGGGTGCTTATTGGTATCTGCGGATATTTATCGATCATCCGGATGGTATTACCATAGAAGACTGCGAAAAAATGACCCGTCCTGTCAACGCTGCTGTAGATGCAGCAGACCCCATCCAGCAGGCGTATATGCTGGAGGTAGGCTCTGCGGGACTGGAGCGGGAATTGAACCAGCCCTTTCACTTTGAAAGCACCATTGGCATGCAGGTTCGAGCCCGTGCAATCCGTCCGGTGGACGGCGTGCGGGAATGGATCGGTGAACTGACCGGGTTCGATACACAGCATATTCAGATCCGGCTGTCAGAGGGGACAGAAGTCATCCTGCAGTTGGCGGATCTGTCCTATGTGCGGCGGTATGTAGAAGTAGATTTTTAACACGGAGGGAATGAAACAACCATGGATAATTTTTTTGAGGCGCTTTCTTCTCTGGGAAGTGAAGCAAATGTAGATATCGAACTGCTGATCGAAAAGGTAAAGTCAGCGATGCTCAAGGCAGCCCGTAAGGCTTATCCGGACAGCGAGGAGAACATTCGGGTGGATATCGACCCGGAGACAAAGACCTTTGACATGTTCCTGATACAGACGGTCGTGGACGATGAGCCTCTGGATGACAACGAGGTCAACATCGATGTGGCGCGCACCATAGATCCAAATGCCTATGTGGGCGGCACTGTCGAAAAGCGGCTGGATATTGCCAAGTTCGGACGTGCGGCGGCACAATCTGCCAAGCAGTCCATCAAAGGCGATCTCCGAGAGATCAACCGTGAGCGGATTTTGAATGAATTCCAAGATCTGGAAAATGATCTCATCACATGTCAGGTAACACAGGTCGAGCCGGGAGGTGCGGCTACGGTACAGTATAACAAAAACGAGCTGTACCTGTTCCGGAATGAACAGATCCCGGGAGAAATCCTGCGGGAGGGACAGATGATCAAGGTTTACATCACCACCATTGCCAATAAGATGAAAAAGCCGATTATCAAAATTTCCCGTGCCCGGAAGGAACTGGTCAAGCGTCTGTTTGAACTGGAGATTCCGGAGATCTACGATGGTACGGTGGAGATCAAATCGATTTCCCGTGAGGCTGGTTCCAGAACCAAGGTGGCAGTCTGGTCGAAGGATCCCAATGTGGATGCCATCGGCGCTTGTATCGGACCGAAGCGTTCCCGTATTTCTGCGATCGTGTCCGAACTGAACGGGGAGAAGATTGATATTATTCCCTACAGCGAAAAGTCGGAGGAATTCATTGCAAAGGCTCTGGCACCGGCAACGGTTCTGCATGTGAAAATTCTCAGCGAGGAAGAGCGCACCTGTGAGATCACCGTGCCCAACAATCAGCTTTCTCTTGCCATCGGCAACCGAGGACAGAACGCCAAGCTGGCTGCCAAGCTGACCGGCTATAAGATTGACATTAAGCCGGAGTTTGACATTTTCAAGCAGGCGACCATTGTGGACAGCTCAGAGAAAACCAAAGCAGAAGCACCCTCTCCAACGACAGAAATGACAGAGTCAGAAACAGTACCGGAGGAGAGCAGCGTTGAAGAGTAAGAAAATATCCATGCGGCTTTGTGTTGGCTGCGGTCAGATGCAGCCTAAAAAGGAACTAATCCGGATATTAAAGGACAGCACCGGCAGCATCCAGTTGGATTTTACAGGAAAAAAATCCGGCAGAGGCGCATATTTATGTAAGAATATGGACTGTCTTTATGCGGCGAAAAAGGGACACCGGCTGGAACGCTCCTTTGGATGCCGTGTGGAAGATACCGTATATGGAGAGATGGAAGATGCATTACAAAAAGCGCTGGCAGGGGATGTTGACCATTTGCCGTAAGGCAGGAAAGCTCACTATGGGGCTGGAGCCAACCAAGGACGCCATGTACCAGGGAACGGCAGCCGGTGTGCTTGCGGCTTCGGATGTTTCCGAAAAGACATATAAGGAGGCAGCGTATTTTTGCCGTCAGGCGAAGATTCCCCTGATCACGCTGCCGTTTACCAAAACAGAACTTGGACAGATGATCGGACGTGCTTCTGGTGTGCTGGGTATCTGCGATGATGGCTTTTTTCAGAAGATGCAGATGCTGGCAAAGGAGCAGGAATAGAAAATCTCAGAATAACCGCATGATATGCGGATCATTGGACTGCACCGGATCGGGCAGTCATAAATGGAAACAGGAAATCCATGCAGCACCGCAGGCAGATTGTATACAAGACCGTCAAGCGGTCTTTGTGCGGTGTTGCCGTCATGCAGAATAAGGAGGAGTTTCGCCTATGACGAAGAAATTAAAGCTGAGCGATGTCGCCAGGGATCTACAGATATCCCCGCAGGAGCTGATCGGGTTTTATGCAGAGCGCAGTGAAAACGGTGTCAAGAAGAAAACAGCTACCGGTTTGACCACAGAGGAAGTGAATCTGGCACTGGAATATTATTCCCAGAAGGCACAGGTAGACAGCTTTGACAGCTATTTTGCGTCAAAGAATACACCCCGTCCCAAGCAGGAGCAGACGGAAAAGCCTGCGGCGGAAAAGAAGCAGACGGAGAAGAAACAGACAGAAAAGAAAGCTGCCAAGAAGCAGACGGAAAAGGCAGCCGAACGATCCAAAGCAGAGAAAAAGCCGGAAGCAAAGACGGATGCCGCACCCAAAGCTGCACCCCAGCAGAAGCCTGTAGAGGCAAAGCCGGCAGAAAAGAAACCGGCAGAGACAAAGCCGGCGGAGCAGAAGCCCGCAGAAAAGAAACCGGCAGAGACAAAGCCGGCAGAGCAGAAGCCCGCAGAAAAGAAACCGGCAGAGACAAAGCCGGCAGGGCGGAAACTGGCAGAAGAGAAAAAGCCACGGGCGGAGAAAAAGCCCCAAAAGGAACGTCCTCCCCGTCAGAAGCCCCAGAAGCAGGCAGCAAAGGCACAGAAGCACGGCGAGCGCCTTCATGTGGAAATGGAAATCGCTTCGGCAGACAGTGTGACAACGGAAAAGCGGCGCACGGTAGATACCAGAGGCTCTTATGTGGATCTGGACAAATATAACCAGAGATACGAGCAGATCGCACCAGCCGGCAAATACAGCAAGGATAACTATTCTACCAAAAAGCAGAAGATCAATCAGAAGGCTGCACAGCGCAACAAGCAGAAATATTCCAGCAAACGTGAGACGGAGCAGGATAAGCTTCGCCGTTTGGAACTGGAGCGTGCCAGAAAGCAGCAGCTTCGTGTACGCATTCCCGACAATATTGCTGTGGGTGAGTTGGCTTCTCGTCTGAAAGTCACTGCAACCGAGGTCATCAAAAAGCTGATGATGCTGGGTGTTATGGTTTCCATCAATGAAGAAGTGGATTTTGATACGGCTTCTCTGGTGGCAGAAGAGCTGGGCGCAAAAGTAGAAAGGGAAGTTATCGTTACGATTGAGGAGCGTCTCATTGAGGATGACGATGATACGGAAGATACCGAAGAACGCTGTCCGGTAGTTGTTGTCATGGGTCACGTAGACCATGGTAAGACCTCTATTCTGGACCGCATCCGGCATGCACATGTCACTGCCGGCGAAGCAGGCGGTATCACACAGCATATTGGTGCGTATCAGGTGCAATATGAGGGCAAGGATATTACCTTTTTGGACACACCGGGGCATGAGGCGTTTACGGCAATGCGTGCCCGTGGTGCCAATATAACCGATATTGCGATTCTGGTAGTTGCAGCAGATGATGGCATCATGCCCCAGACGGTAGAATCTATCAACCACGCCAAGGCGGCCAATGTCAGCGTGATTGTTGCCATCAACAAAATGGATAAAGAAGGCGCAAATCCGGATCGCGTCAAGGAAGAACTGACCAAGTACGGCATGGTCTGCGAAGAATGGGGCGGCGATGTGATCTGTGTACCGGTTTCTGCAAAGACCGGTGAGGGCATTGATGAACTGCTGGAAAATATTCTTCTGGTGGCAGAGACGAGTGAACTGAAAGCCAACTCCGGCAAGCGTGCCAAGGGTACTGTTGTAGAAGCACGTCTGGATAAGGGCCGAGGTCCCATTGCGACATTGCTGGTACAGAACGGTACACTCCGCACCGGCGATGTGATTATTGCAGGTACAGCGGTTGGTCACGTTCGTGTCATGACCAACGACAAGGGCGTTGTCGTCCATTCTGCCGGACCTTCTGTTCCGGTGGAGATTACCGGTCTGGCAGAAGTGCCGGAGGCTGGCGATATCTTTAACGCAGTTGAGGATGAACGCCTGGCACGTGAGCTGGTAGAACAACGAAAACACGAAGCAAAGCAGGCGAAGTTTAGCGAATATCAGAAAGTGACACTGGATAATCTGTTCAGCCAAATCGAGCAGGGCGAGATGAAGGAGTTATCTCTCATCGTCAAGGCAGATGTACAGGGCTCTGTGGAAGCTGTGACCCAGTCTCTCCAGAAGTTGTCGAACGAAGAGGTTCGTGTCCGTGTGATCCATGGCGGCGTGGGCGGCATTCGGGAAAGTGATGTCATGCTGGCAAGTGCTTCCAATGCCATTATCATCGGATTCAACGTGCGTCCCGATCAGACGGCAGAGGAAATTGCTGCCAGAGATAAAGTGGATATCCGTACCTATCGTGTGATCTATGATGCGATCGAGGAGATTGAAACGGCAATGAAGGGCATGCTTGCGCCGAAATACCGTGAGGTCGTTATGGGTCGTATCGAAGTGCGTCAGGTTTATAAGATCTCCAATGTAGGTGCGGTTGCCGGTGCTTATGTATTGAATGGTAAGGTGACACGCCAGTGTGAGATCCGTGTCGTTCGTGACGGTATCGTCATTGCCGAGGATAAGATGTCCAGTCTGAAGCGTTTTAAGGATGACGTGAAGGAAGTTGGCGAAAGCTTTGAGTGCGGCATTACGCTGGAGAAGTTCCGTGACTTTAAGGAAGGCGATATTTTTGAAGCCTTTATGATGGAAGAATACCGCGATTGATAGGATAGGGTGTGAACCATGGCAAGCTATAAAGCAAACCGAACGGAGGAGGATATTCTCCGTGAAATGACGGCGATCCTGCGGGAACTGAAAGATCCGCGGATCGATCCGATGCTGACCGTTGTCCGGGCAGAGCTGTCACGGGATCTGTCTGACTGTAAGATCTTTGTGTCCAGTTTGTCCGGTCAAGATGCGGCAAAACAATCCTGCCGGGGATTGGACAGCGCCTCCGGTTTTATCCGCCGGGAGCTGTTTCACCGGTTGAAGATACGGAAGTGTCCGGCGCTGCATTTCATTGCAGATGATTCGATTGCCCACAGTGCAGAAATTCACCGCAAATTGAAAATGCTGAAACCTGTGGAAGAAACGGATGACAAGAAAGGGGAGTGAAGCGCTTTGCAGGAATGGAATCTGAAGGAAACGGCCGACTGGCTGAAAGCATGTGAGGATGCCTATATTCTGATCCACCAGAACCCGGATGGAGATTGTATTGGTGCAGGCTATGCCCTGGCAGAAATGCTGCACCAGATGGGAAAGCGTGCGGCAGTGCTGTGCAATGAGCCGATTCCCAACCGATATCGCTTTATGCTGCCGGGAGAGGAAAAAGCGCCGGATTTTGCGCCCAGGTGCGTCATCTCTGTTGATGTGGCGGATTCCAAGTTGTTGGGAGACGAACTTCGGGCACGGTTTGGAAATGCGGTGGATCTTTGCATGGATCATCATATTTCTAATGTGCCATATGCGGCGGCACGTTATCTGGACGGGCAGGCAGCGGCGACTTGTGAGATTCTCTGTGAGCTGGCAAAGCTGCTGCCGATCACAGTCACAGAACAGATGGCGGTCTGCTTATATACCGGTATGGCAACGGATACCGGTTGTTTTCAGTATGACAATACCCGTCCCGCAACATTCCGTGCGGCAGCCGATCTGAAAGAACAGTTTCCCGAGGTGCGGTACGGCCAGATCAACCGGAAGATGTTTGCCGTAAAGAGCTTTGGCAGACTTCGTCTGGAGCAGTTGCTGATTGACCGGCTCGAACAGCATCTGGATGGGAAATGCACCTTGATCTGTATGACACAGGAGGTTCTGAAAAAATTTCAGGTGGACGAGGCAGAATTGGACGGTATTGCCGGATTTCCACTGCAAGTGGACGGCACAGAAGTAGGCATTACGATGAAGGAGAAAGAACCGGGCAAATTCCGGATCTCCATGCGCTCAGCTGACGAAGTGAATGTTTCTGCCATTTGTCAGAGCCTGGGAGGCGGCGGTCATTTCAAGGCTTCTGGGTGTTCTCTCAGCGGCACGGAGGCAGAAGTGAAAGAGATTTTGCTGAAAGCTGTTGCCGAAGGGATGCCAATGTGAGACGGGAGAGTTTGCAGGGCGTTCTTTGTATGTACAAGCCCCAGGAGTTTACTTCCTTTGATGTCATCGGAAAGCTGCGGGGTATTCTGCACATCCGGCGTCTGGGGCATACCGGGACACTGGATCCCATGGCGACTGGTGTGCTGCCGGTACTGGTAGGAGCAGCGACAAAGGCGTGCGAGTTACTGCCGGATCAGAACAAATGCTATCGTGCAGCTGTGCAGTTTGGCTTGGAAACCAATACCGAGGATATCTGGGGAGAGACGGTTTCTGTTTATTCGCAGATGCATGTGACGAGAGAGCAGCTGGAAAAAATTCTGCCCCGGTTCGTGGGGAAGATCGAACAGATGCCGCCCATGTATTCCGCCGTTTCCGTGGGCGGAAAGCGGCTCTATGAACTGGCACGGAAGGGTATTGAGGTAGAACGTCCGATGCGAAAGGTGCAGATCTATGACATTGTGTTGGAGCAGTGGGACGAAGACAAGCAGACAGCGGTGCTGGCGGTTTCCTGCGGAAAGGGAACATATATCCGCACACTTCTGGCAGATATAGGAAAGGCACTGGGCGGCGGTGCTGTGATGACAGAGCTTTGTCGGACGGCTGCCAGCGGATTTTTGCTGGAGCAGTGCGTGACCTTTGATCAGGTGCAGCAGTTCTGCCAAGCCGGAACACTGGCAGAGCATCTGATCCCCACGGACAGTTTGTTTGCCGGATTGCCGGCACTGCGGCTGAATGAGAAGCTGACCAGGTTGTACTGCAATGGTGTGAAGCTTTCCCTGGGGCAGTTGGCGGATGTGCCTGTCGGAGAAAACAACTGTCGGGTTTATGGTGCGGACGGCACTTTTCTCGGAACGGCTGAGATCTGCCGGGAAGAGCAGATTTTGAGAATCGGTAAGAATTTTCGTTAGAAAGGCAAAACAAATGGCGGGCAGAGCAACATTATCCCATAGCGGTGCGGCGGCACTGGGGGTATTTGACGGGGTACACAAGGGACACCGGAAGGTTCTTGATGCAGCAGTGAAATGTGCAAAGGAATGTGGTCTGATTCCCTGTGCCTTTACCTTTGCGGCGGCTTCTATGCCGGTGAAGCAGGGAAATGTCCTGACATATCTCTATACAGATGCACAAAAACGCAGGCTTATGGCACAGTGCGGCATAGAAGCTGTTTATGCCCCGCCCTTTTCTGCGGTGCAGGCACTGGACGGCGAAGCCTTTTGCCGGCAGGTGCTGGTGGAACAGCTTCATGCGGTTCATGTATTCTGCGGCAAGGATTTTCGCTTTGGCGTGGGTGCGGGATGGGGTGTAGATGATCTCTGTGCTTTTGGCGCATCCATGGGGTTTCAGGTGCATCCCGTAGAGCCGGTGCTGTGCGGCGGGTCAAAGATCTCTTCCACCATGATCCGGCGGCTTCTACAGGCAGGAAAACCGGAGGAGGCGGCACAGCTATTGGGCGCACCTTATCAGCTTTGCAGCCTGGTAGAGCACGGAGCGGCATTGGGGCGAACCAAAGCAGTTCCCACCATCAACATGTCCTTTGCAGAGGGACAGCTTGTACCCAAATACGGTGTTTATGTATCCCGGACGCATATGGCGGAGTTCAGTTGGTTTTCTGTCACCAATATCGGCGTAAAGCCGACGGTCAGCGACAGAGGACAGACGGGTGCAGAGACATTTCTTCTGGATTTTTCCGGCGATCTCTACGGTAGGGAATGCCGTGTGGAATTACTGGAGTTTCTGCGTCCGGAAAAGTGTTTTCCGGATGTGGACAGCTTGTATCGGCAGATTGCAAAAGATCAGGCGGAATGCCGGCGAAGAATATGGATGTTGAAATAGAATGGAAAGGAGTTTGCAGGAATGAGCAAACGAGTTAGAACCAGATTTGCTCCCAGTCCCACTGGGTATATGCATATCGGCAATCTGCGTACGGCACTGTACGCATACTTGCTGGCAAAAAAGGACGGCGGTGATTTTATTCTCCGTATCGAGGACACCGACCAGGAACGTTATGTAGAAGGCGCTGTGGATATCATCTACAACACGCTGCGCATTGCAGGGCTGAACTGGGATGAAGGACCAGACATCGGCGGACCGGTGGGTCCCTATGTTCAGTCGGAGCGGATGCATATGTTCAAGGGTTATGCAGAGGAGCTGGTGAAAAAAGGCCATGCCTATTACTGCTTCTGTGACAAGGATCGGCTGGATGAGGTACGCCGCATTCAGGATGCATCCCGGATGGCGCCGATGTACGACCGTCATTGCCGGAATCTGACACCGGAAGAAGTCCAGGAAAAGCTGAATGCCGGTGTACCCTATGTCATCCGACAAAAGATGCCGCTGGAGGGGACCACAACCTTTCATGATGAGATCTACGGCGATATCACAGTGGAAAACAGCACCCTGGACGATCAGATCCTGATCAAAACAGACGGGATGCCCACCTATAATTTTGCCAATGTGGTAGACGACCATCTCATGGGCATCACCCACGTGGTACGGGGCAATGAATATCTTTCCTCCACACCCAAGTATAATCTGCTGTATCAGGCATTCGGCTGGGAAATCCCCACTTATGTGCACTGTCCGCCAGTGATGAAGGATCAGACGCACAAGCTGTCCAAGCGAAACGGAGACGCCTCCTTCCAGGATCTGCTGGACAAAGGCTATTTGCCTCAGGCGGTACTGAACTTTATCGCACTGCTGGGGTGGGCGCCCACCGGAGAGCAGGAGATCTATTCTCTGGAAGAACTGACACAGGTATTCTCACCCAGCGGCATCAGCAAATCTCCTGCCATTTTTGATCATGCAAAGCTTCGTGCAATCAACGGCGCTTATGTACACAGCATGAGCCCGGCGGACTTTGCAGCAGCGGCAGAACCGTATATTCGGCAGACGGTGAAACGTGCGGACATAGACATGACTCTGCTGTGCAGTGTGCTCCAGAATCGTACGGAGGTTTTTTCTGATATTCCAGAGCAGGTGGACTTTATAGACGCTGTACCGGAATATGATGTGGAAATGTACCGCCATAAAAAAATGAAGACAACACCGGAAACGGCGCTGGATGCATTGCAGGCAGCACTGCCGGTGCTGGAAGGCGTTTCGGACTGGACAGTGGATCATGTCCATGAGGCGTTGTTTGCCAAAATTGCAGAACTGGGTGTGAAAAACGGTTGGATGCTGTGGCCCATCCGGACGGCGGTTTCCGGCAAGCAGTTTACACCTGGCGGCGGTATAGAGCTTTGTGCGATTTTGGGGAAAGAGGATACTCTCGCCCGGATTCGTGCGGCTATTGAGAAGCTTTCGTGATATTGTCACACGGCTATCACACGGGTGTGATACTATGAAGGCAAACTCGCACAAAGAGCGCCTACCGGCTTTGCACGTCAACTGCTTGCATATTTTCCGTCATATTTCACCAAAATGCTCGTGAATACACCAAGTATTCCCTCCGCTTTTGGTTTCATCTGACGAAAAATCTGACGGCGCATCTGACGCACAATCTTTGTGCAGATTTGCCTGAAAAATATGGCGTGACCAGAATCACTTTTTTCCAATCAGAAAAAGGAGGCATTCACAAGGATGATCGAAGTTAAACATCTGACCAAGCACTACGGTGACAAGGTTGCTGTCAATGACATCAGCTTTACGGTAGAGGACGGTGAAATTCTCGGCTTGCTGGGACCTAACGGTGCGGGAAAATCCACCACGATGAATATGCTGACCGGCTATATCAGTTCTACCTCCGGTCAGGCATTGATCAACGGCATCGACATTTTAGAAGATCCCATTGGAGCAAAGGCTTGTATCGGCTATCTGCCGGAGCTGCCGCCTCTGTATCTGGATATGACAGTCATGGGGTATCTGAACTTTGTCTATGATCTGAAAAAATGCAAGCTGCCCCGGAAATCCCACTTGAAGGACGTCTGCAATCTGTGTAAGATCACCGATGTTTCCGGGAGAATCATCAAGCATCTGTCTAAGGGTTATCGTCAGCGTGTGGGTCTGGCACAGGCATTGATCGGCAATCCGCCCATTCTGATCCTGGACGAACCTACAGTAGGACTTGACCCAAAGCAGATCCTGGAGATTCGTACCCTGGTGAAAAAGCTGGGGAAAAAGCATACCGTGATTCTGTCCTCTCACATTCTGCCGGAAATTCAGGCAGTATGTGACCGGGTCGTTATCATCAACCATGGACGGGTGGAGGCAAATGATACCGTAGACAATCTGTCCCGTTCTGTTTCTGGGGACAATCGCCTGACTGTCCGCATCAGCGGCGGCAGAAGCGAGGTGCTTCAGGCGATTCGTGCACTGGAAGGCGTGGAAAAGGTTCAGGCAGACATGGAGCGTGAGCCGGGTATCTATGAATACGAGATCGAAGCTGCACCGGATGCGGACATTCGTCCGGCACTGAATCAGATGGTACAGGATAACGGGTGGTGCATCTATAAGATGGATCTGGGCGAAATGACGCTGGAGGATGTATTCCTGAAGATCACACAGGGCGAGGGCGTGCGTCTCTCCAGTCAGAAAAAACCGGAAGCAACTGCGAAACCGGAAGCAACAGCACAACCGGCAGAGAAGACTGCCGGAGTTGAAACAGAGACGGAAACAGATACATCTGCGGCGGAAGAAACCGAAGGAGGCGAGGCGTAATGGGCGCAATTTACAGACGAGAAATGGGGGCATTTTTCACCTCCAGCATTGCCTATGTCTTTCTGGCAGTGTTTTATTTGGCGGCAGGCTATTTCTTTTTCGGCTCTTCCCTGATGTCGGCAACGACAGATATGTCCGGTGTGTTTTCCAGCCTGTTTTTCATTTCTATCATTTTGATTCCGGTGTTAACCATGCGTCTGCTCAGCGAAGAAAAGAAGCAGAAGACGGAACAGGGACTATTGACCGCACCGGTTTCCATTGGAGGCATTGTGCTGGGCAAGTATTTTGCAGCCCTCACCATGTACGCCATCGGCATTGCCATTACCTTGCTGTATGCCCTGATTCTCAGCTTTTTCGGGGCAGTGACATGGGGTATCGTTGTGTCAAACTGCATTGCACTGATGCTGTTGGGTGCGGCGTTTATTGCAGTGGCACTGTTCATTTCTTCTCTGACGGAAAATCAGGTAGTAGCGGCAGTGCTGGGCATTATCATCCTTTTTGCCCTGTACATGCTGGATGTAGTGGCACAGTTTGCTGATGCACTGCCGGTGATTCCGACTGTTCTGCATGCGCTGTCGTTTTATACACGGTATTATGATTTTACAGTGGGATTGTTTGACCCGGCGAGTGTGCTGTTTTATGTGAGCACAGCGGTGATCTTCAATTTCTTTACCGTGCGGGTTTTTGAAAAACGGCGCTGGAGCTGAGAGGAGGACAGAACCCATGGAAAATCAGGAAAACAAACAGGCAAAAAAAGAAAAGGCACTTTCTGAGGAAAAGCGGCAGCAGCGGCTGAAGATCCGCAAGAAGCTGAAATACGGCGGTCTTGCCACAACGGTTACGGTGATTGTGATAGCAGTGATTGTGCTGCTGAATGTGGTTGTGACCCAAGTGGCAAAGCGCTATCCGGATGCAGTGCTGGATCTGACAACATCCAGCATGTACAAGATCTCTGACGAGACGCTGGATTATATCAAGAATCTGGACAAGGATGTAGAAATTGCGGTTTCCTTAGAGGAAAGCAACCTTGAAACCGATCCCACTTATAAGGTGATTGCAGAGACCATCGCCAAGTATGCAAGCTATTCCGATCATATCAGCGTCACCTATTTTGACACTGCCAAGGATCCGGATATTTTGGCGAAATATCAGGAACTATACGGCAATACCATTGGTCCCGAAAAGATCATTGTAAATTCCGGGAAACGGATCAAGGTGGTTGACTGCCTGATGGATATGTTCGAGTTGGATGATACGGCGTATCAGTATTACTATTATTATGGCTATGGCTCTTTGTCCGACTGTATCACTGGATTTAAGGGTGAGCAGACGCTGACCACAGCCATCATGAATGTGACGGATTCCAACCCCAAGGCAGTGGGCGTGATCAGCCAGTCAGGAGGCAACTATATTTACAGTGCCACAAAAGCCAATATCTATGCCATGTCGGCAACTCAGGCACTGCTCAGTGATAATGGCTATGATGTGACGGAACTGGATCTTGTGACAGATACACTGGACACATCTGCCTATGATATATTGGTGCTGCCTGCGCCTGCGGTAGATCTGACCATGGATGCCGTGACCAAGCTGAAGGATTTTCTCTACAATAACGGCAACCTGGGCAAGCAGCTCATTTATATTGCAGACTTTACCCAGTCCTCTACGCCGAATTTGGATGCATTTCTCAATGAGTGGAACATTTCAGTAGACAGAAGCTATGTCAACGATGAGGACAGCAGCAGCAATCAGGCGGCGCAGGTGGTTTTGGGAAATGGCAAAGCCTACAGTTTCCCTCGTGTGACCGTCACTGCAGAGGATGCCTATACTGGCAATCTGAACAATCCCAGTCTGCCGATTGTTGCACCAATGGCGCGTCCCATTGATGTACGGACAGCAAACAACGGACGGACGGTGAATCCTCTGTTGACCACTTCCGGAAATTCCTACCGGTATCCTCTGGGAGATGTGATTGTGGAAGCGGAAAACCAGAGTGAGGCGCTGTCCGGAGAAGAACCCACGGAGGCGGCTGAAGATACAGCGGCAACAACGACGACAACTTCCTTTGATACGGCATCTGCTGTACGGGGAGAGAATACCGTCATGGCACTTTGCCGGGATCAGCAAGCCACGGGGGGCGATTTTATTGAAAGCGATTTGATCTATATCGGTTCTATGTCCATCCTGGACGTGAATCTGCTGTCGGATTCTTCCTATAACAATGCAGAATATTTCATTGGATTGCTCAATGCAGTCTGCGGCAAGGAAGATCAGATTGTCATTGCGTCTAAAGATCTGACAAAAACCACCATTTCTGCCACAGAAGCACAGCTGAAAGTACTGCGTGCAGTGGTTGTCTTTCTCATTCCTCTGGCTGTGGTAGCAGCTGGTATTGTTGTGGCTGTGCGCAGACGGTATCAATGATGTCCAAAATCTGCCGAAAAGACGGCGATTGGAAGATACGAAACAGGCTCTAAATCAGAAAGGAGGTTCTGAATATGCATAAAAAGGCATGGGGAATTATCGTCGGCGTGGTTCTTGTGGCTGCGCTGGGTGTTACTGCGTTTTTTTTGTGGAAAAGTGATCCCGGGGAGGAGTCCTCTTCGGAGAATCCACTGGAGGAAAGCAGCGGCGAGGTGGTTCCTCTGATTCAGCACCAGCCTGCCGATGTGAATTCCATTGACATCCGGAACGCCAGCGGCAGCTTTGAGGTGGTTCGTGTACAGGAGGCAGAGGACGGCGAAAATGCGGTCTATGCCATTTCCGACTGGGAGGATCTCCCCATGGAAACCTCTCTGCTGTGGACGCTATCCAATAATACGGCGTCCCTCAGCTCTACGGATATCATTGCAGAGAATTGTGATGACATGGCAAAGTATGGGCTGGACGAGGAACAGGCAATCGCCGCCACGCTGCATTTTGACGATGGCAGCAGTGCATCCTTCCGAATCGGCAGTGCGATCTCCGGCGAGGGCGTGACTTATTTCGCCATGGAAGGGGAGAACACGGTTTATACGGTGGGAACGTCCTATGTTTCCAACTTCTCCAAATCTGCGATGGATTTTTTGTCTAAGACAATTCTGGCAGAGCCGGCAGACGAGGACTATCCCATCGTCAATTCCTTGCGATTAGAACGGGAGGATATGGACTATGAGTTTGAGCTGATCTATGATACGGCGGCGGATGATGAGGAAAATCTCAGCGGAACGGTTGCCTCTCATATGATGAGTAAGCCTGTTCCGGCAAACCTTAGTGTAGAACGTTCTACACCGGTAGTGACGGGAATGTTTGGCTTGACGGCGGATGCTGTACGCACACCGCACCCTTCGGAGGCGGATGTTGCAGATGCCGGACTGGATAAGCCCTTTGGTAAAGCGGTCATGGCGTGCGATGATGGTAACACCTATACGCTGTATATGAGTCACCGCATGACAGGAACGGATGCAGAGACAGGTGCGGAAACGGCTTATTATGATATCATGCTGGAGGGAGTGGATGCCATTTATCAGATCTCGGAGGAGAATCTGGTCTGGGCTACGGTAACGCCTACGGATGTGGCATCGAAGCTGGTGTTTACTACCTATGTGTGGGATGTTCGTGATCTGGAAGTCCGCATGGGCGATCAAGTGCTGGATTTTGACATTACGGCAACCAGCGCAGATGATGCAGAAGTGACGGTGAACGGTGTGCCTACTGCGCCCGAGCGCTATCGGTTGTTTTACACCTTCCTGCTGAATACGACGGCGGAGACGCTGGACTGGGAGAGCCAGCCTGAGGGCGATCCGGCGGCGGAGATTACCATTCGGACAAAGGACGGAAATCTGGATCGGACGTTTAGCTTTTATGAACTGGATGACTTTACCTGTCTGATGATGATAGACGGGCAGCCGGCGTATACCTGCCGGAAATCTTATCTGGATGTGCTGGCACAGAATATTGCGCTGTATGACACGGATGAAGATTTTATTTTGACTTGGAGTTAAGAATCTGTCTGCGGGCAGATCAGAAAGGAGGATCATGATGAATCAGGAATTTTTTATGTACCGCGGCTATCCTTTGGTGCGTTGCGGCGACGAGATCTATTATGGCTATATGTCTGAGCCGTATGTGGTCATGATGCAGATTGCCCATGCGCAGAAAAATGCAGCAGGCATTTCTATTGCGGATAAGATACGGGTGTATCAGATGGCGACGCATGAAGAGAACCCCATGAAGGCAATTGTCAAGACCTCTGAGCGGACTTCGCTGTATGAGGCGGTAGACCTGGCATATGTCTGGCTGAACCGGGCAGAGAAGGAAGCCGCAAAGTCGTAATACAATGGATGGAAAGAGAAACCAGCTTTGCCCATACCGGGAAATTTCCGTGGGGCAAAGCTGGTTTTTTATTGGTTTGGATTGGGCGGAAAAGAAAAAGCACGCAGATACATAAAACCTGCGTGCTTGACTTTTTTTGGAGCGGATTACGAGGCTCGAACTCGCTACCTCCACCTTGGCAAGGTGGCGCTCTACCAGATGAGCTAAATCCGCAGGAAAGAACGTGAAGCATATTCTCATATGGCACATCTGTTGCGGCAGATGATTCAACACATTCTTTTGGTGCCTCCGATCGGAATCGAACCAATGACACGGGGATTTTCAGTCCCCTGCTCTACCGACTGAGCTACAGAG
>CANQWA010000002.1 GCA_947627445.1 uncultured Ruminococcus sp. | reverse complement strand
TAAAAATCAGTTGTGCAAATCCAAATAAAAACCTGTCTTCACCAGAAATATGCCCGGATTTTCGGGCATATTTCTGGCGAAAACAGGTTCTTTCATGAAAAATCCGCACAAAACAGAGATGTTTTGTGCGGGGATGGAGTATATGCAGTTAAGGCTCATAGATGCCGTATAAAAATGCAGCTTTCACCTGAAAAATCAGTGCTTTTCCAGAGATGCTTTATAAGCGGAGGGCGTCATACCAGTCATTTCCTTAAAGATCTTGGTGAAATAATCCGTGGAGGAATACCCTAAAATCTCGCTAATCTGATACGCCTTATAATTTCCGGTGCGTATCAGATCCTTGGCATACGTGATCCGCACCAGAGAATAGAACGTATTAAAGGTACAGCCAAACTGCTGCTTGAACATTTTGCCGAAGTAATCCTTGCTCAGTTCAAATTCATCCGCCATGTCCTCCATGGTGATGATCTGCCCATAATTGGCTGAAAAATACGCAGCGACCTGGTGAATAAACTTTCCGTCTGTATCCGAAAGCTGCATACTGTCCAGAATTTCTTGAATTGCAGGTTCAATTACTTCCTGGGGCGTGTCAGCAACCAGCTTTTCCTTCATTCGAGTCAGAACATTTTCCAGTTTCTTCTCATCTACCGGTTTCAGAATATAGTCAAACGCCCCTAAGATCAATCCTTGTCTGGCATACTCAAATTCATCATAGGAACTGGAAAAGATCACATTGGTTTCAATGTTCCGCTGCTTAATCTGCCGCAAAAGCTCGATACCGTCAATAAAAGGCATTCTCACGTCGGTGAAAACCAGATCAAAAGATTTTTTTCCCAAGATTTCCAGAGCCGTTTTCCCGTTGGACGCTTGTTCTGCGATCTGAAAGCCGCACTCTGTCCACGCTTTCATTTTGGTGTAGAGAAAGCGCATCGCCGTATCATCTTCTACTAATAATACCTGATACATGTTCTGTCTGCTCCTTATGTTCAGTGTCCAGAATATTGGATGTTCTCTGCAATGTAAAACAGATCATACCGTCTGATGGCATCTTCGATCTGTTGAAATACCTCACGATCAAATGCCTCTTGAAATGCAGCCTGATTTTCGTCAAAAAAGTCTGCTGCGGAAATATCGCAATCACTGCAAAGGGAAATAAACTTGTTCCAAGTTCCTGCAAAAGGCTCTTTGGCTGTCTTTGCCTGTTTCTGGGTCTGATGGAGCATCAAATAGGTCTGGATCAGATTCAGAGTCTCATCCCAGATGCCGCAAAAAGTATCCAATGTGGTATCGGTTTCGGCGATGCAGTCCAGACGAAGAGCCGCAGCAGCTTCATAGAGTCTCTGACAGCACAAATTGCCGGAAATACCCAGAATATCGTGGAGCACGCTTCTTGCCTGCAAAAAATCCCGATTTGTCACATGTGTCCTGATCTGGTTGCACGCATTTTCATGAAGCTCTGTAAACCGCTGAAGCAGCCGCAGCGCCGTGTCCTCCTTGCCGCTGAGTTTTGCTAAAAACGCCTTTCTCTCAAAAATCGGCTTGCTGTCAGAAGCAGTCTGAGCCGTCAGATGTCCATGCATCACATGGAGCAAATCAGCCAGCATGGTATCATCCATCAGATTTGCATTGCTTTTGGTATAGGCATATACCTCCGGCTCACTGAAAATGTCAAAAGCCGCATCAATGGAGGCAGCCTCTCTTTCCGAAAGAAGCTGAATTATGGTCACATTCCTCTTCGGGGATAAGATCGGTTCGTTCATATTCTGCAATACCAACTTTCTTTATAATTTGTTTCTAAGAACTTGTTCTCATCGGATCAATACCTGACAATTTGTCTGCGCAAAAGCTCACTTGGCAAAATACAGGGAAAAGGATGCGCCTTTATCCACTTCGCCAAACGCCTCTACCTTGCCGCCGTGCCGCCGCATGATCCGGTCAACCAAGGCAAGCCCCACACCTGTTCCTTCAAATTCCTCATCCAGATGCAGCCGCTGGAATACCTGAAACAACTTATCTGCATATGCCATATCAAATCCGGCACCATTGTCGCTGACCGTTATCACATCATATTCCGTCTCGGTACGGCTGGTCACTGTGATCTCTGCGATCTCTCTGTGGCGTGTAAATTTGATGGCGTTTGTCATGAGATTCTTAAAAAGCATCCGGAGCAGCACATCGTCGCCCCGCACCTGAGGCAGTTCTTCGCAGTGCAGCCGGATTGTCCGGTCCGGTTCCAGAGAACTCAGCTCATCAAAGATATCCTCGATCATCGCCTTGACATCCAGGGTTTCTTTGTCCGGACGAATGTTGCACATCTTGGAAAATTCCAGCAGACGCTCAATCATCACTTTCAACTTCTGGGATTTGTCAGAGATCATATCCATGATCTCCAATGTATCGGGATTTGGTGCATCTCCCAGTGTGCCTCTGAGTGCCTCAATGAGCATATTGATGACATTCAACGGTGATTTCAGGTCATGCGAAACCGCAGAACAAAACAGATTCAGCTCTCGGTTTGCTGCTGCAAGAGCATGGCTCTGCCGGGACATTTCCAGATGCGTGTTCACCCTGGCGAGAAATTCCTCCCGAAGAAATGGCTTGATCACATAGTCGCAGCCGCCAATCTCAAATCCTTGCTTGACGATCTCCGGATTGGTCTGTGCCGTCAGAAAGATGATGGGAATGTCCTTGGTGAGAGAATTCCGTTTCAACCGCTGGCAGACCTCCAGACCGTCAATGTCCTGCATCTTGATATCCAGCATGATCAGATCGGGATGGTGGCTTTCCAGAAATTTCAATGCCACTGTACCGCTTGGTACCGCATAGACTCGATAGCCCTCTTCCCGCAAAAGCGCACCGGCAAAGGCGATCTGTTCCGGCACATCGTCTACGATGAGAATTTCAGAATAATCCTGCAAGCATTCTCCCCCCTATTCGTTTCCATACAACATCATTATAGCATAATGCCCACGCAATGTCCATCAAGGATACGGTAATACTCTTTTACCGTTGTTCATAATATTGGAAATAAAAACCAGCCATGTAGTTTGTCACATCCAGAACTTCTGTAAAACCGCCAAGTTTCAGGCGTGACAAGCGCAATGCATCATTCCGAAACAACCCGTACCGCATAGATTTTTCCGCCAAAATCGGACATGGGCACAAGCTGTTCTTTCTCCTCCAGCGGATCCATGCAGAAAAACTCGCCATTTTCACTGCTGACCAACAGGACAAAGTGATAATTTCCCACGCCGCCCATGCGAACCCTGACAATGGGAAATATCCCCTCAGACAACCACTGTTCCAGTTCACGATTATCTGTTTCCTCTGCACTTTTCAGCACGGGAGTAATCCCGGCAGTTTGCTCCAGTGCATTCCATTGCAGATTCCCCTCATTATCGTAGATGTGGTTGACAGAAAAATAGGCATTCAGTGTTCCCGGCGTCAACTCTTCCGTAAAGCCCTCCAGCGTCACGTCCTGCATAGCAAATGCAGCGGCAAGGCAGGTGGTCAGACAACCGGAATCACCCATGGCATACCTGGAATCTCCCAGAGGATCATCTTTCCATCTGGCATCCTTCTGCTGAAAAAACACCACATTTGCCGGTGTATGATCTTCCGTGGAAGCAACCGTCAGTGAGCTGCCTTTCCGGGCATGCAGAAACCAGCCGCCGCAGAGTATCATGCCTGCCATGACGAAAAGCAGAAGCACAAGCAGTATACGTTTTGTTTTTCGGTTCATGATCTTCTCCTGGATGACGAAAGAGTGGATAGTCTTGCAAACGATTCCTTCAAAGCCGGATAAATGCTGTGATATAGCTGATAATACGAATCATATACGGGAACATTTTCTGCGATAGGCTGCTGACGCTTGTCGGTCTTGACGATCATCTGACATGCCTCTGGTACACTGCTGTACAATCCTGCGCCCACACTTGCCAGAATTGCCGCACCCAGCGCCGGGCCTTCCTTGGATGCCACTGTCTTGACCTCACAATTGTACAGGTCTGCCAGCATACTTCTCCAAAGAGGAGAAGCTCCGCCGCCGCCGCAAGCCATCATATCGCTGACGCCGACACCCATTTCCCGGAATACCTCCACACAATCCCGAAGGGAATAAGCAACGCCTTCCATCACCGCACGCAGCATATCACGGCGTGTGTGAATGGCTGATAAGCCAAAGAAAACGCCTCTCGCATCTGGATCAAGGTGCGGTGTTCTCTCTCCCATGAGATAAGGCAGATAGATCAAACGGTTTGCCCCCACAGGAACTTGTTCTGCCTGCTGATCCATCAGGTAGTATTCATCCACGCCCATCAGCTTTGCCGTTTCTTTTTCTGTCATGCAGAAGTTATCTCTAAACCATTTCAGGGACAGTCCTGCACCCTGTGTCACGCCCATGACATGCCAAGTGTCTGGCACAGCGGCGCAGCAGGTGTGTACTCTGCCCTTCTGGTCAATAGCAATATCGGATGTATGTGCAAAAACAACCCCAGAAGTTCCGATGGTGGTGAATGCCTTGCCGTCCTCCACAACACCGGTTCCCACCGCAGCAGCAGCATTGTCACCTGCACCGCCGACCACAATCGTTCCCGCACAAAGTCCCAGAACATCTGCCATTTCTTTGGTGAGTGTTCCGGTGACTTCACAGGATTCATAGACCTTTCCCAGCCAGGACGGGTCGATTTCAAATGCACGGAGCAACTCATCCGACCAGCAGCGGTTCGGCACATCCAGAAGCTGCATACCAGATGCATCGGAAACCTCGGTAGCATATTCTCCTGTGAGGATATATCTGAGATAATCCTTGGGCAGCAGAATATGGGCACATTTTTCGTAAATCGCCGGCTCGTTGTTTTTCACCCACAGAATTTTGGCAGCCGTCCAGCCCGTAAGCGGCGGATTGGCAGTAATCTCCACCAGCTTTTCTCTGCCCACCAGATGGTTCATTTCCTCCACCTCGGCAGCAGTCCGCTGGTCGCACCAGATAATAGAATGCCGGAGAACTTTGTTTTCCTTGTCCAGCATCACAAGTCCATGCATCTGACCGGAAATGCCGATGCCCTTGACATCTTCTTTTTTGACGCCGCTTTTTGCCATCACCATCTGAATGGTGGTAATCATTGCCTGTTTCCAGTCCTGGGGATCTTGCTCTGCATAGCCGTTTTTCGGCTGATACATGGGATATTCACTGGCTGCGCTGGCAACCGGTGTGCCGTCCTGATGAAATAGTACGGTTTTTGTTCCGCTTGTGCCGCAATCAATACCGATTATATAAGCCATTTGAATCGTTCCTTTCTGATGGGATGCAGGGTAATTTTGTCTGCATGGGATTTCTGAGGTTCTTATTCATATTGTATCAAAAATATGGTTTTTTGTCAAGGTAAATTATGAGCACAAATGATTCTTTTTCGGCAGCCCCGCACAAAACGCGGACAAAATCCTGGTTCCCTTTTGCCCAAAAAACTCGTGTGATTCTGGTTCTATCCAAAATCACACGAGTTTCTCTTTTATCACTCATCCTAATAGGAAACATAGTCGGACTTTCAAGCATATTCTGGTGAGAACAAATTTCTTATCAGGAGCGGTCATGCTTCCAGAGCGCCCTGAGTGCCAGTCCTGCACCAGCAGCCACCATCCCAAACATCAGGACATACTGCCACAGAGTTGCCGACAAAGGACGAAACCGCACAGATGTCAGTAAGGTAATCAGAATCGCCAATACGCCGATGGCTGTCACTGTCCAGCCGATCCACTTCCGATCCAGGAAGAACAGCAGACCAATACCCACCAGCAGCGGCACGAGCATCAGGCCTGTTACCATGCCTACGTGAATGCCCCATCCGCTCCACAGGCTTCCCCAGGTAAATGTCACGGCAAAGGAGTTCAGAATCCAGAACACGCCGCCGCCAATCAGAACCAGCCCAACCAGAAGCTCGGTCACCGGATGTCCCGATTTTTTCGCAGTCCTTTCAGAATCCACCGGCTTTGGGGCTTTTTTCTCCTTGGATGCCTGTTCTGTTTTCACTTGGTCTTCCAGCCGTTTCAGCTTTTTCTCCATATCGTCCACACAAGACCTCCTTTAGAAACTCCTATCCCTTTATGTTTACAAGCTTTTATGGCAGATTCGGAATCAGATCCTTCCACTGGATATTATGATCGCCCATCGCAATATGAGAGTTATACAACAGCACAAAAAAAGCATCCTGCATGGTGATCGTATTGTCCTTATCCACATCCGCCAGACGGCGCAGAAGTACTTCTTTTTCCATATCTCCGTCCTTTGTGAAGGTATAGTCGCTGTCTCCTAACGATAAATAGGAAGTAAACATCAGGATCTCATAGGCGTCATTGGCATCTATGCGGTTGTTCTGATTCACATCTCCCATCATGGCAGACGGATCCTCCGTATCAGTGGTGGCGGTAGTGGTGGATGTAGTCGTTGTGCCTGTCGTATTCGATGTGGAAGAAGTCGTTTCCGCACCGGCTTCCGGAATGTTCAGGATCACCGAACTGCTTTTGGTGGGATCATCCATAACAACTGCAATGATGCTCACCAGACCGCTGCCGTAAATGGTTACGGTGCCCTCATCATCCACGTCAACGACAGAAGAATCGCTGCTGCTCCAGATCACTGCAGAAGCATTGGAATTGTACAGCATATGAAAGCTGTTGCCGATCACCAACTGGCTCGAATTGGGCTGTGCCAACTCAATGTAATATGCTTTTTCCGACGTACCGGTAATCCTGTCGGATGTGGTCGTGGTAAGAGAAGTCGTCTGTGTCGTATCCGACGTCGTACTGGTACTGGTTTTCTCCTCCGAAGTCGTGCGATACGCCGTTGTTGTGCTTTCCATGGTTGTCCAGTATGTGGTGACACGCTCTGTCGTTTCGGTATATTTGTCTGACGTCCTGGTATAGTCGGACGTTGTCGTGCTTTCTGTTCTGGTGGTAGTAAAAGTTGTCGCCGAAGTCGTGCTCTCCCTTGTGGTGTCAGTCGTGACAACCGGCTCGGGTTCTATCGTGATATCAAATCGGATAGTAACACCTTTTACCAGAAACGGATCCACCAGCTGCCTCGGATAATCCGGCTCATCCAAGGCAGTCTCGACACTTTTGGTGATGTAGTCATTGATCTGTTCCGTGACATCTACATAAACGGTATATTCTCCTGCCGGCAGATCATCCAGGGTATAAGAATACCATGTGCCGTCTTGAGGATCCTGGTATTCCGTTTCGCCGTTGCTGTCTTGGATCTCATCAACCGGGCAGCCGCTGGCGTCAAGTGTCAGATAAGTCGATTTATCGCTGGGCTCTATTGTGGTATACAGGAGACTTTGAGAGTAGGGATCTAAAAAGCCCACATCGATATAAGTCCGGAAAACAACTTGAAATGACAGCCCGTCCAGATCCGGCACATCTCCTTCAACATATACCGTCCGATAGGGTTCCGTAATGCTTTCAATCGATTTCAATCCCTGAACGACTCCCATAGTCACCTCTATAGGGGACGCAGTAGTTTCCAGAGAACTTAGGGGGGTAGTTCCATAGGTTGTGGTGAAAGTTGTGGCAGTGGTGGTAGTGGTTGTGGTTGTGGTGGTAGTAGTGGTTGTTGTGTTGGTTGTCGAGGTTGTGGTGGGCAGATATTCCTCTACAATCACATCAATTGATCCGTTCTGAAGGGTCACGCTGTCGTCAAAATAATTGCTGCCTTCTGCGTCGATCATGCCATACCGGCTGATGGGGATTTCTTCTCCGTCAGAAATTCCCGTGTCATACCCCGGCTCCATCCATTCTACCGGAAACCTGAAATAATCCGCGTAAATCGAAGATGGATATTCGTCCAAACGTTTATTATCGGTATACATGTCATATGTCCAGGCGATATCATAGACCGTACTTGCACTGGGCATCTCGGCATAAAGCTGTATCTGCAAATCCGATTTGCCCAGACCGTCTTCATGATATAATGTAAAATCAATGCGTCCTTCTCCTGTGCCAAACTGTGTGTTGTACACCAGCGAAGCATCTCCGTCATAGGACATTTCTACATTAGAAGAATTGGAAAACAGCGCACATGTCTCTTCCGGCAAAAGCAGCGAGCCCTGCAAGCCGCAGATATCCGGAAGATTGGAAAAGTTGAGTTCATAGGTCAAAACATTCGAGCCGTAACTGCTGACATTGACATTTCCTTCTTCCAGACTCCAGACCACACCGTCCGATGCAGATGCCCCCGCCATGTTTTCCGGCGCAGTATCCGCTGCTGCGGCAGCAGATCCTCCCCCAGCCATGCCCAATACCAGTTCTGCTGCCGCTGTAGCCACGGCAACTCCCTTTTTCCACCATGTCCATATCTTCAATGATCATCTTCTCCTTTCACATGAGAGTCATGCTTTATTCTGCATCCTTTTTCAACAATACCGCCAGTATCGTTTTGAAAAACAACTGAATATCCAGCCAAAAACTGCGTTCTTTGACATATTGGATATCGGATTCCACCCATCTATCAAATTCCATATTGCTGCGTCCCTCTACCTGACAGATGCAGGATAGACCGCCCTTGACCATCAGGCGCTCCATCTGATGGGGCGTATACAGCACCACTTCACGGGGAAGAGGCGGACGCGGACCGATGAGAGACATCTCTCCCCGCAGCACATTCCACAGCTGAGGCAACTCATCCAGAGATGTCTTACGGATAAAGCGCCCAATTTTTGTCACTCTGGGATCATTCTCACTTTTGAACGCCAAACCATCTCTTTCGTTTTTCTTCTGCACCTCTGCAAACTGCTGTTCTGCATCCATACACATCGAGCGGAATTTGTACATCTGAAAGATCTTTCCGTTTTCTGTCAGCCGTGCCTGAGAAAAAATGGGCGATCCTTTGTCCTGTATGTAGATCACAAGCGCCAGAATTCCCATGGGGATCAACAGAATCAGAAGTGCCAGCAATGAAACCACAATGTCCACAGCACGCTTGACAAACCGGTATGCGCTGCCGCCTCCGGGCTGAATTTCACTATATCGAAGCGTCTCTGCCACGCCGCCCGAAAGCAGTCCCAAGGCACGTTCATCAAATTCCAGTATGGGGTATTCTGTAATCCCCTCTGGGTTTTCCCGCAGAGAGGAAAGCGTCAGCTCCGTAAACTGATCCTCTGACAGCTTTGTCCGCAGTTTTTCCACACCTGCACCTCGCTTTCCAAAGAAGTCAATTATTATTCATTATATCAGAATTTTTAACAAATGTCAATGCGGAAATGTAAATTTTCGGGAGAAACTTTCTCGGAAACGCTGTGGCAGCCCGAAAAACTCTTTCCTTCCACAGACATGGACAAAAACTGTCTGATATCCAGCGCATGACGCCTGTGAAATGGTTGCAATCCACCCGAAAACATGGTATAATAATCCCGTTGTCAAAAACCGAGAACAAGTTCTGATTTAAGGAGGCAATCCATGAAGATTTTACATACAAGTCCCCGGACTGACGGCTTTGCCATGCCAGCCGAATTCGATCGTCACCAAGGCTGTCTGATGATCTGGCCAGTACGAGGCGACAGCTGGCGGCTGGGCGGCTGGCCTGCCAGAAAGGCATTCTGTGAAATCGCCGCCGCTATCGCCGCATCAGAAGCTCTGACCGTCCTGGTAGCTCCCTCCCAATACGAAACCGCCCGTGCCATGCTCTCACCCGAAATACGCCTGGTAGAAATGACAACAGATGATTCCTGGGCAAGAGACATCTGCCCCACCTTTGTCCGTCATGACAAAGGCATCATACGCGGCATCGACTGGGGCTTCAACGCATGGGGCGGTCTGACAGACGGACTGTATTTTCCCTGGGATGACGACAACCACGCCGCCCGAAAGGTTTGTGACCTGTTCCGAACCGACTGCTACGATTACCGGAATTTTATTCTGGAGGGCGGCAGCATCCACAGCGACGGTGAAGGCACCATCCTCACCACCGAAAGCTGTCTCCTGAGTGCCGGACGCAATCCCCATCTGACGCAAGCCGAAATTGAGGACAAGCTCTGCCAGGCGCTTGGCGCAGAAAAAGTCCTCTGGCTGCCCCGAGGCATCTGGGGCGACGAAACCAATGAACACGTGGACAATATCTGTGCCTTTACAGCGCCAGGACAGGTAGTTCTGGCTTGGACAGACAACACAGACGATCCTCAGTATCCTCTTTCCGCCGCTTGCGAAGCCTATCTCTCCCGGCAGAAAGACGCCAGGGGCAGAAGCATCCGGATTACACATCTCCCTATCCCTCAAAATCCCGTTTGTATCACCGAGGAGGAATGTCAAGGACTGGATCTATGGGATGGTGAGCCCACCCGAACGCCCGGTGAACGAATGGCAGCTTCTTATGTCAACTTTTATATTGCCAATGATGCCGTACTCGTTCCTCAGTTTGATGACCCCATGGACAAGCTGGCATGCGATATCCTATCCGCACAGTTTCCTCACCGGAAAATCGTTCCCGTTGCCGCAAGAGAGATCTTACTGGGCGGCGGCAATATCCACTGTATCACACAGCAGATCCCCTCTACCGAAAGGAGCAGTTTTTATGCGTAATGTTACCGCAGCAGCCATTCAAATGGCATGTACACCCAACCGGGAAGAAAATCTTTGCACCGCCCAACGGCTGGTACGTCAGGCGGCAGCAGACGGCGCTCAGATCATTCTGCTGCCAGAGTTGTTTGAAACGCCTTATTTCTGTCAGGAACGCCGTTACGCTTCCTATGCGCTGGCTTCAGCTCCGGAGGAAAACCCCGCTGTTCAGCGGTTTCAGACAATTGCAAAGGAACTGCAAGTTGTCCTTCCCATCAGCTTTTACGAAAAGGCCGGTACAATCCTATTCAACTCCGTGGCAATCATTGATGCCGACGGCAGCATCATGGGTATTTACCGCAAAACGCATATTCCCGATGATCACTTCTATCAGGAAAAATTCTATTTCACCCCCGGCGATACTGGTTTTCGTGTCTGGCATACACGTTATGCACGCATCGGCGTCGGCATCTGCTGGGATCAGTGGTTTCCGGAATCCGCACGCTGCATGGCACTTTCAGGCGCAGAACTGCTGTTTTACCCCACAGCCATCGGCTCTGAACCGATCCTGGAAGTGGACAGCGCTTCCCACTGGCAACGCTGTATGCAGGGACATTCTGCCGCCAATCTGATGCCGGTGATCGCTGCCAACCGCATCGGTCTGGAAACCATCCAACCGGACGAAGAGAACCAACAGCAACAGTCCTCTCTCCGCTTTTACGGCACTTCCTTCCTCACGGACAACACCGGCGCCGTTGTACAGCAGCTTTCCCGGGACAGAACCGGCATCGCTATGCATACATACGATCTGGACGATCTGGAGGAATTCCGTATGAGCTGGGGTGTGTTCCGTGACCGCCGTCCGGAATATTATGGAATCATCAGCAATGCCGCACCGATCACTTTCCCTAAAAAATGACAGCTTTGTAACTTTTGTAAATCTGCAATAACCGACCAAATTCTTCCAACTGGCAAATGGAAGGCACTGATTTATTGTACAATCTCAAGTGACATTCCCATTTCGCTTTGTGCAATACGACGAAAATCTTCCATTTCAGGTAATTTTATCCGCATTCCCATTGACAGAAGTGCCAATCTCCGTTATAATATTGATGGAAAACATGACAAATTGATTACAAGCGGCAGAGACAACTGCCGTTTCTATCATAGAATCACATCAACTGCTGCAGCCGCAGCCTCTTGATGAAAGGACGTGAAATCCCATGGCGCACGCCAAGCGTAAAGCTTTGATTGCTGCCGCAGGCGGTTTATTTACCGCACTGTGCATCGGTTCTCTTTCCGCAGCAGCAGAAACCACTGACCTGACACTGAACCGCTTTATTGTGACGGAAAGCGGAAACCGGACGCTGATCGGCAGATATGCTGCTGACAGCATCACACAGCCCGGCTGGTATGTGACCGATGATGATATGCTGTACTATTATTACAGCGACGGCACATATGCCCAGAATGAAACCGTGCTGGATGACGGCAATGTCTATCTCTTTGCCCCAGACGGCGCATTGAAGACCGGCTGGCAGACTGTCGGCGGCAACCGGTTCTACTATAGCACCGAAACCGGAACTCCGGTTTACGGCTGGTTCTCCTATCTGGATCAGTTGTACTACATAGACGAAAACGCCGGAAAGCTGACCGGTGTGCAGTATATTGATGGATTGCCCTATACCTTTGACGAATACGGCTGCGTGATCACCGGCATGATCGCCTATGAGGACGGTTCTCTGTATTATTACGATGAGAATGCTGTTCCGGTAACGGGTTGGATGCAGGGTCATGACGGTACCTATTATTTCACCGAAAATGGTGCTGCTATAGGCGTGACGGTCATTGAAGATGCATCCTATTATTTCTCTGAGGATGCACTGCTGCAATATGGCTGGATCTCCACGGAAGCCGGCACCATGTATGCCGATGTCAACGGCGTTCTCGCAACAGGCGATGCAGAGATCGACGGCAAGCAGTATTGGTTTGATGCAGATGGCATTATGCAGACCGGTTGGATCACTACCGAAACAGGCATTCGCTTTTATGACAGCGACGGCGTCCTTCTTACCGGCAAGCAGACCATAGAAGATCAGACTTATTTCTTCGGCGAGGACGGCAGTTTACAGACCGGCTGGCAGACCATCGATTCCGCTGCATATTACTTCGATGAGGTCACCGGCACACTGCATACCGGCTGGATGACCACCGATGCAGGAAACGTTTATTGCACGGAAAAGGGACTGGCTTCCGGCATGACCGAGATTGACGGCAACACCTACTACTTCCTGCCCGACACTGGCGTGATGCAGACCGGTTGGATCTCCACAGACGGCGTCTCCCGTTACTTTGATCCGGAAACCGGCATCATGACAAAGATTGGACATCCTGCCGTTCAGCTGGATGTTCCGAACTATAAGCAGTTCGGCGAATCCTGGAGCAATACCAAGATCACCTATTCCACGATTGGAAAGGTCGGCTGTCTGGTTACCGGCATTGCCATGAAGTATTCTCAGGAAACCGATACAAAGACCACGCCGGACAAAATGCTGTCCAAGCTTTCCTTCAGCGGTGACGATCTGCTCTGGTCCTCCTGCACGGATCTGGGATATACCGTAGATACCGTCAGCGGCTCTATTTCACAGTCTATGATGCAGCTGATTTACGATCAACTGCAAGACGATACATCGGTGATCATTGGCGCCAAGAAATCCAACGGCGGTCAGCACTATGTGGTTGTCACAGGCTATACCGGTTCTACCGGAACGAAATTTTCTGCTGCAAACTTTGTGATCAACGATCCGGGTTCCAGCACACGCAGTACACTCAGTGAATTTCTGGCGCTGTTCCCTAAAATGTATAAAATCATTTATTGATCCTTATCTACTCCCATATGCCGTCACCATTTCGGGTGACGGAAAATGGTTTGCAGTTTTCTTTTCCCTCGCAGATCGGACTGCGGGGATTTTTTTTGCCAATATAAGAGAGACAAAAGACAAGAAAAACCGCAGTACAGAAACGTGCTGCGGTTACAAAATTTTTGTGCGGTATTGCCCTTCCAATCTGTCCACATCACAAAATTTGCCGGAAAGACATGCGCAGATTTCGATGGGGACACAGATTCTTAATCTCTCCGGCTGGACGCATCCTCATAGGGTCTGACACGAAAATCCACACCCAGTTTCTCAGCCAACTTCTTAGATGCTTCCATCTCCGATGCATCCAGAACATCCACCACAGTAAACATCACCTTGGGCACAAACGCCTTACAGTCCATTGCAAACTGCTGCATGGCTCTATAAGCGATACGTCCGAATTTGGGACGGGTCACATCCAGATAGGCTGCCTCCGTACCGGCATTCAGGCTAATGGAAACAATGTCGATCAAGCCCTCCAGCCGCTCTGCTGTGGGTTCTCCATGGATTAAGTCAGAAAGCCCGTTGGTATTCAGCCGGATGGTTTTCACACCCTGTGCTTTCAGCCACCGTGCTGTTTCCACCAGAACATCCAAGCGCTCTGTGGGCTCACCGTAACCGCAGAACACGATCTCAGGGTATTTCTCCAAAGAAAGCTTCTGCAAAGCAGCGATAATCTCCTCCTGTGCCGGCTCATGCTCTAACCACAAAGGATCAGAGCCATATACACCATCCGACATGGTTCTCAGACAAAAAGTGCAGGCACAGGGACAGCGATTGGTGATATTCAGATACAAATTTTTTCCGACTTCATATGCAATTGTCATTGCTTTCTGCATGATGCAACACTCCTATTTATGATATTTTGTTCCGCCCAGAATCTGATAGCTGCGGTAAATCTGTTCCAGCAGCATGACCCGTGCCAATTGGTGGGGAAATGTCATTCTGGACATGGACAGTCGGATCTGCGCATATGCTTTCACCGCCGGCGACAATCCGTAGGAGCTGCCGACGAAGAAAGTCAACGCACCATTGTTTCCGCCATAAGCTGCCGCATCGGCGATCTCCTTTGCCAATGCCGGGCTATCCATCTGTTTCCCCTCAATGCACATGGCGATACAAACGCCTTGTGCACGCTTCAACAGCTCTGTGCCCTCTTTTTCCAATGCCTGTGCAATTTCCTTTTCCGATGGCTCAGGGGACAGACTGACCGGCTCCAGTTCCATGCACTGGAGTCGGCAGAACCGTGACAAACGCTTTTCGTATTCCCGGCAGGCATCCCGAAGATAAGCTTCTTTACACTTGCCCAATGCCAAAATTTGTATGGTCTGCATTAAAAGATCACCGCCTGTTCCAACCCCTCTGGAGAAGCTGTTTGCAGCAGAAAATCTCTCCCCTGCCGCATCTCATTTTTTTCCAGCATCTCCAGAACGGTTCGCTCTGCCAGTACTGGGGTGTTATTGTTCTGACTCAGATGCCCCAGTATCAGTCTGGTTGACCCGCTTTCTACCAGCTTTATCGCCAATGCGCCGCTGTCTGTGTTGGAAAGATGCCCATACGCACCCCGAATGCGATTTTGCAACGAAACCGGATAATTCCCCAACCGCAGCATCGCAGGATCATAATTCGCCTCCAGCAGCACCAAATCTGCCTCGCAGACAGCATCCAAAACCTCCTGTGTGACACACCCCAAATCTGTACAAACAGCACAGCTCTGCCCATCTGACATGGTGAGGCGGTAATTACAACTGCCGGCAATGTCATGCATGGTATGAAATGCCGTGACTTGTATATCGCCGATATGTACTGGTCTGCCAGGCGACAGAGAAATCCGCACATGGCTCTCCAAAATCATACCGCCATCCAGGAGAAGCTTCAGTGTATCAGCAGCGGCATAAACCGGTATGGGATATTTTTTCAAAAACACTGCCAATCCACTGATGTGATCGGTATGGGCATGTGTAATCAGAATTCCCTGTATGGCATCCACGGGAATCTCACGGGCATCCAATGCCCGCATCAGACGGCGGCAGGAAACCCCTGCATCAATGAGAATCCCCCCGGAAGCACTCCCCACAAAGGAAGCATTCCCCTTGCTGGAACTGAAAAGGGAGTAAAATTTAGGCAATTATCATCACCTCATGGCAAAAAAGCCGCCACACTGGACGGCTTTGTGATTCAAAATCAATTTCTATCAACATTTCTCAGAGCGCAGTCTTCAACTTCTGCGATGCAGCAGGTTCGCTGATCTTATGAATATCTGCGCCAATGGCACGCAGTTTTTCATCCAAATTGGAATAGCCGCGCTCAATATGGAAGATATCCTCAATCTCCGTAATACCATGGGCTGCCAGACCGGCAATGATCAATGCAGCACCAGCACGCAAATCGCACGCCTTTACCGGAGCACCGGTCAGTTTTCCTGTACCTTCTACAACGGCTACCTTACCATCTACAGAAATATCTGCGCCCATACGTCTCAGCTCATCCACATAGCGGAAGCGCTGTTCCCAGACACCCTCTGTCACAATGCTGGTACCCTCTGCAAGAGTCAGCAGTGTGGTGATCTGAGGCTGCATATCCGTGGGAAATCCCGGATGAGGCATGGTCTTTACATTGCAGCGTACCAGCGGTCCGTCCACCCAAACACGGACACTGTCGTCAAATTCTTCAATATTCACACCGATCTTCCGCATCTTGTTGATAATTGGTTCCAGGTGTTTCGGTGTGACATTTTTAATCAGAACATCGCCGCCTGTAGCAGCAGCTGCAATCATAAATGTCCCCGCTTCAATCTGATCCGGAATAACAGAATAAGTGGATCCATGCATGTAATCCACACCGCGGATCTTGATCACATCCGTACCGGCACCCATAATATCCGCTCCCATGGAGTTTAGAAAGTTTGCCAGATCCACGATATGAGGCTCTTTTGCGGCGTTTCCGATCACGGTCATCCCCTTCGCCCGCACAGCAGCTAACATGGCATTCATGGTTGCTCCCACAGAAACAACATCAAAATAGATCTGTCCGCCGGTCAGCTGATTTGCTGTCAGATCCACCATACCATGATTGACGCTGCAATCTGCACCCAGCGCCGAAAAGGCTTTTAGGTGTTGGTCAATGGGACGATCTCCCAGAGGACATCCGCCCGGCATAGACACCCTTGCCCTGCCGTAGCGTCCCAGCAGCGCGCCCAGAAAATAATAGGATGCACGCATCCTCCGTGCGCTTTCATAAGGTACACAATAGTTTGTCATATTTACCGCAGAAATGCGGACAGTCGTCTTATCCAAATATTCTACCTGCGCACCCAATTCATACAGGATCCGCAATCCAATCGATACATCACTGATATCCGGAACATTCTCCAGAATACAGGGCTCGTCGCAGAGCAGAACGGCCGGAATCAATGCCACTGCTGCATTCTTCGCTCCGCTGACTTCAATTTCGCCGGTCAGCCGGCGTCCTCCATGAATGACAAATTTATCCAATTTCGTCTCTCCTTGTGTCTGCGCAATGCTGCATTCTGGCATACCGGAAGGGACCCAATATGTCAGGCAACCATATCACGCCGGAAGTCTAAGACAACTGTCCGTTGCCGCCGCTTCCCTCAACTGCACATCAGTATTCTGTATGTTATCCCTTTTATTATACACGAAAACCGTGCGTTTGTAAAGTATTATGAGGCTTATTTGGCAGAATTGTTCGCATCATTTGTTTGTCTGACAGAATATTTGTAGGCAATCCATAAAAATGTTTTCAAAATTTCGGTAACACCGCACAAAGATCTCAGATACGCTTTGCAGTGTTGTCTAAGAACAAATTTTTAGCGTCTGTTCTGCGATACGGAACAGACTCTTATGAATTTTAACCAGCCGACACAGCTTCATAGGTGCCGAATTCAAACCCCAGGATTTGGATATCCTCCTTCGGAGCAGTATAGCCGTTCTCTCCGCTGGCATCCTTCACCGCAACGCTGGTAATGGCATCAATGGTAGCAAAGCTTTCATCACCATACGCCTGTGCAAAAATTGTCATCTGCTGAGAATAGTTCGGAATGCCGCCCCGTTCCCAAAAAGCATCGCTGATCTGCTTTGCCTGATCGGAAACAGAAGCCAGTTCCTCCTTCGCTGCATCATCCAATTCAATGGTATTGCATACCGCAAACCGTGTACCGCAGTACTTTTTCATACTCTTGGTAAAGCGGTTCCAGAAGTTGCCCTCCTGTGAAGTCACCGGCACACAGAATGCACCCCGGAAGGGCCACAAATCTGCGGTAATCTCTTGCTCTACCTTTTCATATGTGCCGTCTGTTCCGGCTTTCAGCGTGCCATCTGCATTAGGTGTACCTGCCTCAAAATACACACCCTGCTCTACCTGGAAAATATAGGTATTGTCATAGTAACCCGATTCTGCCAGTTCCTGAAACTGTGCCACATAATCCGGTGCTTGCTGGGGATACAGTTCTGCCACAATGTCCCCGGCAGTGGTATGCATCCGCATTGCCGGGGCATTCGGTTCCGGTTCGTCCAACTGCACGAATGTGGCATATTCCAGATTGACATAGTTCCCCTGATCGGATAACAGCGTGGTGCAGGAAAACACACCAAAGCACAGCAGAAACAAGATCAACACCACAAAAAAAGCCTTCGTGATCGCTTTTTTATATTCTCTCAACTTCATAGATCGCTCCTCAGTCCGCTGTTTTGGTAATTTCTGTGCCCTGTCTTGTTTCCCGGATGGTATAGCCCTTTGCAGCAATGGCATCTCTCAGACGATCTGCCTCTGCAAAATCTTTTGCAGCACGTGCTGCCTTCCGCTGTTCTGCCAGTTCCAACACTTCAGCCGGAATTTCATCCGACTTCTTCCGCTGATACAGCAAGCCCATAACATCGATCATCTCATGAAAGAGCGCTGCACCTGCCGCAAGCTGCTCCTTTGAAGTGTCTGCATCTGCACTCATAATATTCAGCTGACGCACCAGTTCAAAGATTGCTGTCATGCCGTCTGCGGTATTCAGGTCATCGTCCATGGCAGCGATAAACTGTGCTCTGTATTGGTTAAAAATTTCCTGTGCCTGCTCTGTCACGCCGCCGGACTTTGCTGCTGCCATAGCTCTATCCAATGTATCCCGGCAGGCGTACAGACGATCCAGAGAAGCCTTACAGGCATCCAGCAATTCCTTGCAATAGTTGATGGGACTGCGGTAATGTGCCTGCACCATCATATACCGAATGACCTCATAGCCGTATTTTTCTGCCACTTCTCTGACCGTGAAGAAATTCCCCAATGACTTGGACATTTTCTTATTGTCGATATTAATATAGCCATTATGCATCCAGTAATGGGCAAAGGGCACACCGTTTGCCGCCTCACTCTGGGCGATCTCATTTTCATGATGCGGAAAGATCAGATCTTGTCCGCCGCAGTGCAGATCAAAAGTCTCACCCAGAAAGTGGCAGGCCATGGCAGAGCATTCGATATGCCAGCCCGGTCTGCCCTTACCCCAAGGAGATTCCCAGTAGGGTTCCCCCGGCTTTGCCGCCTTCCAGACAGCAAAATCCAGAGGCTCCTGCTTCACATCATTGACATCAATTCTGGCACCTGCCTGCAATTCTTCAATGGGCTGTCCAGACAGCTTGCCGTATTCTGCAAATGACGAGGTGCGGAAGTATACATCACCGTTGGACGCCACATAAGCGTTACCCTTATCCACCAGCTTTTTCACAATGTCGATAATCAGATCCATGCAGGATGTGACCTGGGGGTGTACTTCGGCGTCCATGACATTCAGTCCATGGGCATCTGTTTGGTACGCCTGAATATACCGCTCAGAAATTTCAGATGCTTCCACTCCTTCTTCATTTGCCTTTTGAATAATCTTGTCATCCACATCGGTGAAATTCTGCACATAAGTCACTTGATATCCCCGGTATTTTAAATACCGGCGAAGCACATCGAAGGCACAGATAGGGCGTGCATTGCCAATATGGATATAGTTATACACCGTCGGACCGCAGGCATAAATGCGGATATGGTTTTCCTCTATAGGAACCAGTTCTTCTTTTTGGCGTGTCAGGGTATTGTAGATCTGCATAGCAAAAACTCCTTTCAATGCGATCGTCTATGTAAGAACTTGTTTTCATCGGATATTGCACCTGTCTTTTCGGCAAATTTTGCCGATTGCTGCGTGGAAAAAGCGCACCATACGATAGTATGCTTTCGCTTTTTCGCCTTGCCCTTGTCAAAATGTTGCTCGAAAATCCATGGTCAAATCCGATGAGAACAAGTTCTAACTGTCTGTTCCGGATGTACCGGAACAGGACAGACTCTATTTCTTTTCCAATTCTGTCATTTCCAACTCTAAATGCTCCACAGCAAGCTTCAATGCTGTGATATCCTGCATATTCAAATCCGGATAGTTAATCTGATCCAGATCTTGCTCCACACGCTGCCCTTCCCGTCTGGCGATTCTCGCGGGAACACCCACTGCGGTACAGTTGTCGGGAATATCATGCAGTACCACTGCGTTTGCTGCGATTTTCACATTATTGCCAATATGAATAGGTCCTAATACCTTTGCACCTGCACCCACCATCACATTGTTCCCCAATGTGGGATGCCGTTTTCCCTTATCCTTTCCCGTACCGCCCAAAGTAACTCCCTGATACAGCAGGCAGTTATCTCCAATAATGGTCGTTTCACCCACCACAACGCCCATGCCATGGTCAATGAAAAGCCCCTTTCCGATCTGCGCCCCGGGATGAATCTCAATGCCTGTCACATGGCGTGCCCGCTGGGAGATCAACCGTGCAATCGTAAAGAATTTATGCCGATAAAACCAATTGGCACGGCGATAGCTTCTCACCGCCTTCAATCCGGAATAAGTCAAAAGAATCTCCAATGTGCCTCTTGCCGCCGGATCTTTTTCTTTGACGATCACAATGTCTTCCTTGAGCTGTCGAAACAAATCTGTCACCACTTTCTTTACTTGGCTGTGCCTAAGAACCTGTCTTTACAAAAAACCGCCTCTGTGTACACACGTCGTGCGTATGCACACAGAGGCGGCAGTATTTCCGCGGTTCCACTCTGATTTTTCACTAAAAGCCTGTCACTCCATCCACAGGCCGCGCCGATAACGGGGCGAAACGGACACAGATACTATGCTGTTTCTCTCCAGCAGTTCCCTGTACCAACTAACAGTTGCACTTCGTTCCGACCCTCTGGCATCTTTCCACCTGCTGATGCTCTCTGTGCAGTGGTGTTCGGAATTACTCTAACTGCTGCGTTGTTCTGATATGGTGCATTACTATTATATGCGATTTCCAGAAATTTGTCAAGAGCAGGCGTGTAAATATTTCAGCATACAGCCTTTTACGGGAATTTAGGCAAACCCGCACAAAGATTGTGCGGTGTTGCCATTACTGAATCTTCATGCCGGTGTACAGCATGTAGTATCTGCCTTGATCTGCCATCAGCTTTTCATGGTTGCCCCGCTCAATGATCCTGCCCTGATCCAGTACCATGATGACATCAGAATTCTGAATGGTGGACAGGCGATGGGCGATGACAAATACGGTTCTGCCATGCATCAACGCATCCATACCAGCCTGCACGATCCTTTCTGTTCTGGTGTCAATGGAAGAGGTTGCTTCGTCCAGGATCATAACCGGCGGATCGGCAACTACTGCTCTGGCAATAGACAACAGTTGCCGCTGTCCCTGGGATAAACCAGAATCATTTCCGGAGATCACTGTGTCATAGCCATTTGGCAACAGTTCGATAAAGCTGTGTGCATTGGCACGCTTTGCCGCTGCAATACATTCCTCATCGGTGGCATCCAGTCTGCCATAGCGGATATTCTCCATGACTGTTCCCGTAAACAGGTTCACATCCTGCAAAACTATCCCCAGAGAACGCCGCAGATCTGCCTTTTTGATCTTGTTGATATTGATGCCGTCATACCGGATCTTGCCATCTGCCAGATCGTAAAAACGGTTGATCAGATTGGTGATCGTCGTCTTTCCTGCACCGGTTGCTCCTACGAATGCTACCTTTTCCCCCGGCTTGGCATACAGGCTCACATCATGCAGCACAATCTTTTCCGGCACATAGCCGAAATCCACATCCAAAAATCGCACATCCCCCTCCATTCTGGTATAGGTGACGGTACCGTCTCCATGGGGATGTTTCCACGCCCAGATGCCGGTGCGCTCCGGTGTTTCTGTTAGTTCACCGTTTTTTTCCACGGCATTGACCAGGGAGACATAGCCCTCGTCTGTTTCCGGCTCTTCGTCCAGCAGTTCAAAGATTCTGCCTGCACCGGCAAGTGCCATGACGATAGCACTGGCTTGCTGCGAGATCTGACTAATGGGCATTGTAAAGCTTCTGCTCAGCTGTAAAAACGCAGCGATGGCGCCCAGCGTCAGACCGCCTACCCCATGAAGTGCCAGCGCACCGCCCAGAATCGCAATGAGCACATATTGCAAATGTCCTAAGTTGCCCATGACGGGCATGAGAATGTTGGCAAAGCTGTTTGCCATGGCGGCATCTTGATACAATTCCTCATTATGCCGGTCGAATTCTTCTTTCGTCTCTTTCTCGTGACAGAATACTTTGACCGCCTTTTGCCCATGGATCATTTCTTCGATATAGCCGTTGAGATCACCAATGGATTTTTGCTGCCGCACAAAGTACATGCCGCTTTTTCCGCCGATATGCTTGGTGACAAACATCATCAGCATGACAAATGCCAGCACAAACAATGTCAGCCATATGCTGGTGGTGATCATGGCAAAGAACACTGCGGTCACTGTTACAATGGCAGAAAAAATCTGAGGAATGCTCTGTGCCAGCATCTGCCGGAGCGTATCAGTATCATTGGTGTACAAACTCATGATATCGCCGCTGGCGTGGGTATCAAAATACCGGATGGGCAATTTCTGCATATGAGAAAACATCTCATCCCGGATGGTTTTCAGAATGCCCTGCGCAACCACTACCATCAGTCGGTTATAAAACAGGGCACCCAGTATACCTGCCAGATACAGCAAACCCATTTTCGCCAATGCCACTGCCAGCCCGGAAAAATCCCTGCTGCCGCTGATAAGCATCGGCTCGATATAGTCGTCAATGAGGGTTTTCAGGAACATAGATCCTGCCACGCCTGCCACCGCACTGACCAGTATACAGATCAATACCAAGAGCATTTGCAGCCAATATGCCTTCATGTACGATAACAGCCGTTTGAGATTTTTCCCTGCACCCTTTGTCGCACCGGGAACCATCACGCCTCTTGGCAGACGGCTGGGTCTGTTTGTCTGACTCATTGCGGAACACTTCCTTTCTGCTGGGATTCATAAATTTCACGATAGATCTCGTTGCTTTGCATGAGTTCCTCGTGAGTGCCTATGCCGTGAATTTTGCCCTTTTCCATCACCAGGATCATATCTGCATCCATCAGGGATGTCACACGCTGAGCAATAATCAGTTTTGTCGTGCCCGGAATCTCATCCCGGAACGCTTGGCGGATGCTGGCATCGGTACGGGTGTCCACCGCACTGGTGGAATCGTCCAGAATCAGAATCTTCGGCTGTTTCAGCAGCGCACGTGCAATGCAAAGCCGCTGCTTCTGTCCACCGGAAACATTTGTACCGCCCTGTTCAATATAGGTATCATATCCGTCCGGAAAGCTTTGGATAAATGCATCTGCCTGAGCAAGCCGACAGGCATGCTGCAATTCCTCATCTGTAGCATCCGGGTTGCCCCAGCGGAGATTCTCCTTGATCGTACCAGAAAACAGCACGTTCTTCTGAAGCACAACAGCAACCTCACTGCGCAGTGTCTCCATATCGTATTCCCGGACATCCACGCCGCCGACCTTGACAACACCTTCCGTCACATCGTACAAACGAGGAATCAGCTGCACCAATGTGCTCTTAGCGCTGCCCGTACCGCCCAGAATACCCACAGTCGTCCCGGAGGGAATGTGCAAGTCGATGTCTTTCAGGCAGCATTTATTCTTCTGTTTGCTATAGCTGAAGCTCACATGCTCGAAGTCAATGCTGCCGTCTTTTACCGTCATCACCGGCTCTTTTGGGCTGACAATGTCGCTTTCCTCGTCCAGTACCTCCACAATACGTTCCATAGAGGCGCGGGAAATGGTGATCATGACAAACACCATAGACAGCATCATCAAGCTCGACAAGATCTGAATCGCATAGGTCATCATGCTCATCAGCGCACCAGTAGAAAGGGTATGGCTGACGATCATTCTTGCGCCAAACCAAGATGCCAGGATCATACAGGCATACATACAGAACTGCATCAGAGGCATATTGAATGCCAGCCGCTTTTCTGCTCTGGAAAAATCCCGGTAGATCTCTTCCGAAACACCGGAAAATTTCTCTACCTCATAATCTTCCCGGACAAAGGACTTTACCACCCGAACGCCGTGGAGATTCTCCTGCGTGATGTTATTGAGCTTGTCATAGGTCTTGAATACCCGCTCAAAAATGGGATGCACACGGGACATGATGAGATACAGTCCCACGCCCAGCACCGGCAATGCTGCCAGATAGATCATGGACAGCTTGGCACTGAACTGAAATGCCATGATGATGGAAAAGATCAGCATAGTGGGCGAACGCAGTGCTACACGAATCAGCATCTGATAGGCATTCTGTACATTTGTCACGTCCGTTGTCAGACGGGTGACAATACTCGCCGCCGAAAACTTGTCAATATTGGAAAAAGAATAATTCTGCACACGATAGAACATATCATGTCTCAGATTTCTGGCAAAGCCTGCGGAAGCTTTTGCGGCAAAATGTCCGGCAAGTGCGCCGAATATCAGTGAGATCACGCAGCAGATCGCCAGTATCACACCATAGTGCACCAATGCGTCCATGTTTCCGCCGCCATCAATGCCCTTGTCAATCAGACGTGCCATCAGAAAGGGAATGATCACTTCCATGATGACCTCTGCCGTCACAAAAACCGGCGATAAGATCGATGGGAGCTTAAATTCCCGCACAGATCGCAATAATTTTCGTATCATGGCTTACAACTCCTCTCTCTTTTCCGGGGATTCGTTCAGATTCTGCTGCATTTTCTGTATTGCCTGCAAAACCATCTGCTGCTGCTCTTTGGTCAGACCTTTCACCAACCGCTGTTCAAAGGCGGCATTTTCAGCATCAATCTGCCGGTGCAGCTCCAGTCCTTTGTCAGTCAGCACAATTTTTTTCAGACGTGCATCCCAGAGCACACTCTCCCGGATAATCAGACCATTTTTCTCCATCAGCTGCAATGCGCTGGTAATGGCACTGCGCTTGATGGGAAAGCATCTTTCCAGATCCTTCTGAAAAATATCTCTATCCTGGTGTTCCACCAGATACCGGATAAAATAACAATGGGTTCCGGTAACGGTACAAACATATGCATGGAGATTGGAACGCATGCGTTCCCGTGCCATCAGTTTGGCCAGTCGATGAATCTCAAAGCCCAATTCTGCCAAATCATACCACCTTCCAAAAACAAAAAAGCCAAAAGCAAGAGGCACTAAAATGTGCCTGTCTCTCGCGTTGCTGTTATTTTGTTTGAAGCCGGATTGTTCTGCTTCAAACAATTTGACGTGAAACTATTATACTACAAGCCCCAGGAAATGTCAATAGCGGCATCTATGATTTTACAATGTTTTCATAAAAGGAAAATCTGCTTTGATACTCGACTTTGTTGCAACATGTCCCATAGATTTCCAGATAAAAATATGGATATTTTGCCATGGAGGCAAGTATATGCGCAAAAAAATACCGCACAAACCTGTGCGGTATCATCATTCTAATTCTAAATTCTAATTGTAATAGAAAACGCTGCACACTACTGGCGGTTCAAGCAAACGCCAATTGCCGCTGCACATGGGAAATGCCAGATTTGCCGCATTATTTTTGCTCCATGTGTAGAACAGCATCACCAGGATTGCCCAGACGGCAGCAATTTGCATGGTCATGATCAGTATGCGCTTCATATTCTTGCCTCTTTTCTGCCGGAAAAAGGGTGATTGCCAATTACTCTACATATATTATAACAAAATTATCCGCAAAATGCAATAGCTATTTATGAATTGTCATCAAATTGTAAGCAATCCAATTGCTTCCCATACAGAAACTGTTTAGTGCTCCAGCAGCAGCCGTTCGTTACAGAATTCACACTCCAGCAGAGAATCCCCGATGGGGATAAAGCTCTTGGGCAGATAACTTTCCGAACATGTGATGCAGTTGGGGTTTTTGCAGGCTGCACCAGGAACGGTTTTGCCGCGAAGCAACGTGGTATGCGTGTCCAGATTCAGCATGTTAATGATCAACGCCATGCGCACATACATGCCGTAACGTGCCTGCTTGAAGTACATGGCTCTGGGATCTTCGTCCAGTGCCACCTCGATCTCATCCACACGGGGCAATGGATGCATCACAATCAGATCCTTTTTGGCTGCCTGCATCTTTTTGGCGGTCAGAACATAAGTGTCCTTCTGTGCCAGATAGGATTCCCGGCTGGAAAAACGCTCCTGCTGGATGCGGGTCATGTACAGAACATCCAGTTCCGGCAGTACATCTTCCAAGGAGAACACCTCTTCAAATGAACAGCTGCTGGCATTGAGAATATCCTTGACATAGGAGGGCAGGCTCAGCTCTGGTGTGGAGATGAGAATGAAACGGTTTCCCGGAAAGCAGGACATCGCTTTCAGCAAAGAGTGTACCGTTCTGCCATTGATCAGATCACCGCACAGACCAATGGTCAGATTGTCCAGACGCCCCTTTTCACATTGCAGTGTCAGCAGATCGGTCAATGTCTGAGTGGGATGCAAATGCCCGCTGTCTCCGGCATTGATCACCGGACAATCCGCAGAAAGGGCAGCCGCTTTTGCTGCACCCGCCACAGGATGACGCATCACCAGAATGTCCGCATAGCCGCTGACGATCTTTGTGGTATCCTTCAGTGTCTCGCCCTTGGAAACAGAAGAATTTGCTGGATTATCAAAGCCAATCAGACGGCCGCCCAGCCGGAGCATGGCAGTCTGAAAGGACATCTGCGTGCGTGTCGACGGTTCATAGAACAGCGTCGCCATAATTTTGTTGCTGCACGCACCGGCATAAATTTCCGGATGATTCTTGATTTGCTCGCCGAGGTCAACCACCTGTTTCCACCAGGAAACTGGATAGTCGTTCAGGTCAATCAGATGAGGATAGGGTGAAATCATATGAATACCTCCGTTGTTTTTCCCGGAATACATGAGGATTCTGTTAGGCAAACCCGCACAAAGATGGTGCGGGTTTGCCGTTATAGAATACTGCTTCCGTTAATGTACATCTTGAATTTGCAGTCAAAATACAGCGCTGCACGCTTGGACAGCAGCATACGTTCCATGAATATCTCAAAGTATTCCAATACAGAAGAAACCTCTGTGTCAATCTTCAACTCCAGAATTATCGATTGCAGATCTTCGCTGAACCGCAGGTTTGAATACTCCACAGCATAGTTGACACGGTCATGAATGCCAAAGGTCATAAAGTCCGTGTTCCGCACACGGCTGCGGCGAACATCCGTCTTGTCGGCAATAATCAGCGCCGCAGAAATGGCATCAATCGGCTGCGCTGTACCTTCGTCATGATTGCCAATGGCGGATATGACAGAGCAGATCTCATGCACCGGCATTTCCAGCCGATCCAGGATACGAAACGCCATAACTGCACCGCTCTGGGCGTGATCCGTGCGGTTGATCACATTTCCGATATCATGCAGAAATCCGGCAATCTTTGCCAGCTCAATCTGACGCTCGGGAAAATCCAAAGTTTCTAAGATCATAGCAGCGGTGTGAGCGGTTCTTTCCACATGCGCAAAGGCATGCTCGGTATAGCCAATCGCCTCTAACGCCATATCTGCCCGTTTGATATATTCCCGTATATCCGGATTCTGCCGGATGTACGAATAGGTTACGTAACTTGCCATCGTTTTACCTTTCAGAACCTGTCTTTATCAGAAATGTGTGCAGTGTTGCCTTTGTTATTGTGCACCGCACTGCTCTGGGAAAAACGCACGATACCACACCAAGAAAATATACAGTGTCCAAATCTTTCGGCTGTTGTCTGCCTTTCCGGCATAGTGTTCATCCAGCAGCGCTATCAGCTTTTCCGTGTGGAAAAAGCGGTTTGCCTCGTCACTTTCAAAACGCTCCCGGACGATCTGATAGTATTTGTCCTCCTTGAGCCAGACACGAATAGGTACAGGAAAGCCCAGCTTTTTCTTCGCTGCTGTTTTCGCAGTCTCGGGAGGTGTGTCTTTTTTGGCTGCCATACGCATGGCATACTTGGTGATATAGGGCGTATTTTCGTCGGTGACTTCCTTCCGGGTGACACGATAGCGTGTGGGTATCTGCTCTGCCAGCGCCATGACTTCACGATCCAGGAACGGCACTCGCAGCTCCAGAGAATTCGCCATGCTCATTTTGTCAGCTTTCAACAGAATATCCCCCGCCATCCACATGTGCAGATCGAGGTACTGCATTTTCGTCACATTGTCCTGATCCCGTACTTTGTCATAAAAAGGCTTGGTGAGCACAGTTGGGTCGGGGGCGTTGGTACGGATTTTCAGCAGCGCCTTGCGCTCCTCCGGTGTAAACATGTAGGCATTGCCGATAAAGCGTTCCTCCAGATCTTTGCCCTTGCGGACCAAAAAGTTTCTGCCCCGGTGGGCAGGCATTTTTTCTGCAATATGCCCAATGCACCGCCGCAGACTTCTTGGCAGTTTGTCATAAGCAGTGCCGTCCGGTTCGCTGTAGACGTTATAGCCGCCGAAGATCTCATCTGCACCCTCACCGGAAAGCACCACTTTCAGAGACTGAGACGCCAGATTGCACACAAAGTAGAGCGCAATAGCAGCAGGGTCTGCCAAGGGCTCATCCATGTGATATTGGATCATGGGAAGCTTGCCCCAGTATTCCTCCGGCGTAATGACTTTGTTGGTATTTTTTTTGCCGATAGCTTCGGAAAAGCCCTTAGCCCAACCAATCTCGTTGTATTTTTCATCGGTGCCAAAGCCAACGGTAAAGGTTTTATCCACATTGGCAATGGCTGCCACATAACTGGAATCCACACCGCTGGACAAAAACGAGCCTACCTCTACATCGGCAATCTTGTGCGCCTCCACGCTGTTATGAAAAGTGTCAGAGATGCGATTCACCCATGTATCGAAATCCGGCTTTTCATCGGCTCGGAAATGCACATCCCAATAGCGGTGAATGTCCATTTTACCATCCTGAAAGATAAAATAATGCGCCGGCGGGAGTTTATAAACGTCCTGGAAAAATGTCTCGTCACAGGGTGAATATTGAAATGTCAAATAATTCTCCAATGCAGCGGTGTTCAGTACCTTTTTAAAATGAGGGTGAGGGAGAAAGCTTTTGATCTCTGAACCAAACAGAAATGTTTCTCCCATTTTTGCGTAGTACAGGGGCTTGATACCGAAAAAGTCCCTCGCACCGAAGAGAGTCTTTTCTTTTTTGTCCCATATCACGAAGGAGAACATCCCCCGAAGCTGTTGGAGCAGATCCACACCGTATTCCCGATAGCCGTAAATCAACACCTCAGAATCTGTCTGCGTGGCAAAATGATAGCCGGCTTCTTTCAGGCGAGAGCGAATCTCACGGTAGTTATAGATCTCGCCGTTATAGACAAGAACCAAGCTGCCGTCTTCGCTGTAGAGGGGTTGTGTGCCTGCCTCGGACACGTCGATAATGCTCAGACGGCGATGACCGAGGGCAATGTCCTCGTCGATGTATGTGCCCTCAGCATCCGGACCCCGATGTCGAATCTTATCCAGCATTTCCTGGAGCACAAGATTAGAATTGTCAATGTGATTGGTAAAGCCAACATAACCGCACATGAAAATGTCCCCTTTCTGTTTCGGTAATGAGGGAATGAAAGATAGGTGGATAACCCGGCATGAAATCCATGCGGCGACCCGAAAACATTTCAGACCAAACAAAAACCAGAACAAAACCCCAAGCAAACTGTTTCAGAATACCCCTTGCCAAATTCCATAAAATCGTGTATAATGAGTATGATGCAATCCGAAAAAGCAATGACAGAAAGGAAGGTCTGCTCTATGGCAAAAAAGAAGCAGCTGCGCCGGGTAGATGACATACACAAACCAAAGCCCTTTATCCGTTTTCGTTTCAAAGTTGTGGTTCTGTTTTTTATTGTATGCATGCTGGCATGTCTGATATATTACATGATCCTGGCAAACGCCGACCCCAGTTATGTTATCACTGGGTAGGAATATCCTCCGGCATTTCTGTAGGAAGAAATGCGTCCGCCCGCCGATCGTAAGCATACGCTGCGTGTTCCGGCGGCGTTTCCGTTTCCAGAAGAGGCTTCAGTCGGGGTTCCAGCTCTATCGCACGTTCCACCGAGATCAGCAGGCTGTTTCCGGGATTTGCCAGTTCCAGACCGGTTTCATTCCCCCGAAGCAGTTGAAAGCCGGTATCCCTCTGATCGCAGATATCCTCCGTCCGCAGCACCAGACGAATTTCTCCGGCCTCATAGGCGCGGCGTGAAAGAAAAACCAATCGTGCCATCATCTCATTCCTTCCAGATACAAAACCTGACAACGCTTCTATGTGAACAGGTTTCAGAACTTGTTCTGAACGTCAAATCATTCCATTCTACTTTTATATTATATCGCAAATTCCCCAAAAATGCAAGCGCAGGAAAAGCATATTCAGACAAAATGGCAATATGCACAAATTACACAGGGAAAATCTTCTCAAAATCCAAAAAATTCAGCGAATTTTTGCTTGACAAATTCTTCTTGTTTATGGTATAATGATTTGGTACTGTCAGAGAGACCGGTTGTAATCTTGCGAAATGCCGGCAGTGCAGTCTGACCCAGCTGCCCTCTGCCTGAGTTCCGGCGCATGGCGGACGGAACCGAGATTATTGAAAATATGGAGGAATTTTACTATGGCAACAACTATGCCAAAGGCTGGCGAAGTAGACCGTAAATGGTATGTACTGGACGCTGCCGGAAAGCCGCTGGGCCGTGTTGCAGCAAAGGCTGCACATCTGCTGCGCGGCAAGCACAAGCCGACATTTGTACCGCACGTAGATTGCGGCGATCACGTCATCATCATCAACTGTGACAAGGCGGTTCTCACCGGCAACAAGCTGGAGCAGAAGTATTTTTACTGGCACACCGGCTGGATCGGCGGTCTGAAAAAGACACAGTATAAGGTTATGATGCAAGAAAAAGCAGATGAAGCAATGATGATCGCTGTTAAGGGCATGCTCCCGCACAATACACAGGGTGCAAACCAGCTGAAGCGTCTGCGCACTTATAAGGGCGCAGAGCACAAGCAGGCGGCTCAGAAGCCGGAAACCTGGGAATTTTAAGGAAAGGAGCAGATAAAAGATGTACGAATCGAAAGTAAAATATTACTATGGTACCGGCAGACGGAAGCACTCTGTGGCAAGAGTTCGTCTGTATCCGGGTAATGGCAGCATCACAATCAACGGCAGAAGCATTGACGACTACTTCGGTCTGGAAACGCTGAAGCTAATCGTTCGTCAGCCGCTGCATCTGACTGACAACGTAGATAAGCTGGATGTGGTTTGCACTGTTACCGGCGGCGGTGTTACCGGTCAGGCTGGTGCAATTCGTCACGGTATTTCCCGTGCGCTTCTGGTGTTTGATCCGGAACTGCGTCCGGCTCTCAAGAAAGCTGGCTTCCTGACTCGTGACCCGAGAATGAAGGAACGTAAGAAGTACGGATTAAAGGCTGCTCGTCGTGCGCCGCAGTTCTCGAAGAGATAAAAACACCCCCGATTTTTGGCGACATTTCACGCTTTTCCAAGCTTCGCCACATTCGGTATTTCTCATAAAAATCCAGCGGTTGGCTTTTCAAAGTCAGCCGCTTTTTTCATCATTTTTATCGCACACATTTAGAATTTGTTCTCATAGAAACTCTGCATGTCTTTCCGCGCGGAGTATGCATAAGCGTGCGGATTTGCAAAGCATTTTCCATTGTATTTCTCATAAATATCAGATTCTTTCTGTTTCCTGATAGTTTGTAAACACTTCCAAATCCGTTTGGTAACTTCATAAAAAATCACATCCTTCCTGAATTTTGGGTGCAAAAACCCAAAGGATGTGATACAATAAGATTTGCGGTTTTTGGTCAAGCATCTATTTCTATATTCTTTTATTTTTTTATAATAAAAAATCTTCTGTTCCAAGTTTTTCCTCGAAAAAATTCAAAATATAGAAACTACCTTGAACTGCAAGAACCTTTTTCAATTTTTCCTTGATTTTCAAGGCTTTTCAGCGATTCTTGCAGTTCCTGCTTGACTGCTTCTTTTTCTTCATCAGTCAGTGATTGATACATGGTCAAGACCATTTCAACCTTGTCAGAACTGAAAGTCTTTTCTTCAACTGAATGCAGAAAGAAAGATGTGATTGAAGAAGTCAGTGATCCAATCAATCCAATTCCAACAAGCATCAGCAAAGAAGCAACAATTCTTCCTGCATTGGTTGCAGGCGACAAGTCACCATACCCAACTGTTGTTGCAGTCACAAAAGGCCACCACAAAGCATCTTGGAATTTCATCTGTTCAAAATACATCATTGCAAATGTTCCTGCAAGAATGGATGATCCTGAAAGGATCAGGACATATTTGAATCCATTAGTATTCAGGAATCTTCTGACCTTGGTCAGAAATCTTGCAGACACAGAACCAATTCTGAACAGCTTGGTAAACTTTGCAAATCTCAAAACCTTGGAAAACTTCAAGATTCTGAAAATCCTGAATGCAGAATTGAAAGGAATTATTGCAATCAGGTCAAACAGATTTTCCTTGAAGAATTTCTTTTTCTGATCAGCAAGTGCAAGTCTGATGATGTAGTCAAGAACAAATATTCCATAAATTATGTTGTTAATCCAAGTTTGAAGGGGTGTCAAACCTTTGCTGAAATCAAGCGCAGCAAACATAACTGATACAACACACAGAATGCAGACTATGATGTTGTATATTCTCTTCCTCATGAAAATTTTCCCCTTAATTCAATCACTTTTCCAATGATGATCATAGGCTTGTCCAACATTCCCTGATTGCTGAAATACATTGGTTCATAGTTTGGGTTGAAGGACTTCAAAGTAAATGCTGTTGCCGTGCACCTGCTTGTGCTTCCTGTTGACAAACCTGCTTCTGTTTCCATTTTTCTTCTTGTGATCCCTTTTTCTTTGCATAGTTCATCGATTCTGTCCAATAGTTCCATGCTTTTGCCCGAATTCAATATTTGCTAATAAGATATTCATAATAAATTCAGCGAAAACAAAAAGTTTTTGCAGAACAAGTTCTGAAAATGTTGGTGGTATTTCATATTATAAAACTTTGTTCAGCACTTGTCAAGATTTTTCGCTGAATTTATTCTAACAATATTGTGTAGAAAGGAGATTGGACAGATGTCAGAGTTTGAAAAGAAGGTCAAGAAGGCACTAATTGACAGAAACATGACAATAACAGACCTTGCAGAAGCACTTGGAATTTCACTTTCCTATGTGTCAGACCTGATCAAAGAGAAAAGAACCAATGAAGATCAGCTTGCAAGGATCAAGAAATTCCTGAACCTGTCAGATGAAAGTGACACAGCATGAATGGAAACATACAAGTATATCTCAAAGCTCTATGGAGGATAAGATTTATAAGCTTTGCAAGCAGCTTAGAGAAAAGACTATTGAGGAAATAAAAGAGATTTTCGCAACTGAGCCAATTGAAATACCTGAACTCAGCACTCCGCCTACACTTAACATGATAAATAAACCTAAAATAAGAATGCTTTTATCACTTATTACAGAAATTGTTGCAAGAGAATCAAAAGAGCCCGATTATATGTTGAATTATGATAATATCGAAGTTGAGCATATCTGGACTGACCATTATGAATGGTTCAGAGAAGTATTCCCTAATGAATCTGATTTTAACACATACAGAAACAATATCGGAGATCTGCTTGTGCTGCCAAAGAGTTTTAACGCTTCATACGGTGATATGAAGTATATAGACAAGGTTGAGCAGTATTTTAGCCAAAATATTCTGGCTCAGTCACTGTGTAAAAAGAAATACGCTAATAGTCCGGGATTTTTGAAATTTATAGAGAATTGCGGACTTGATATACACTCGTATGATGACTATACCCGTGATTCTATTACAGAACGAGCAGAATTATACAGACAGATATTGCTTTGGAATTGGAAGTAGGCTATACGTTGGCGGTTAATTTTGCTACAATAGAATAGTCCTGTGTCGCCACAAATCAAGCAGGATAACTAACAAAACAGCCGCAAAACAACGTATTTGCAAGAATGCACTTTCTCGAAGAGATAAAAACACCCTCCCCCGATTTTTGGCGACATTTCACGCTTTTCCAAGCTTCGCCACATTCGGTATTTCTCATAAAAATCCAGCGGTTGGCTTTTCAAAGTCAGCCGCTTTTTTCATCATTTTTATCGCACACATTTAGAATTTGTTCTCATAGAAACTCTGCATGTCTTTCCGCACGGATATGCATAAGCGTGCGGATTTGCAAAGCATTTTCCATTGTATTTCTCATAAACATCAAATTTTTTCTGACATCCTCCATACAAATGGAATGAAGGCTTTCTTTCATCTCTATATTTTTTAAGAAAAAATCCACAAAACAAACATTGATTTCCGGGATCGGATATGGTATACTTTACAACGGTTAGCGGATGCTAACTACATTTTTTGCCTGTGAGTTAGCTTAAACTAATTATTCTATTGCACCATCCAAGAATACAGGAGACAGCCGACATGAGAAAAAAACGAACGAGATTTCAGAAATATCTGCCTTGCTGCGGACTAATACCCGCATGGATGACCGCAGTCTGCATAGCAATTTCTCTCAGCAACTATGAAGCACCGGTATGGATCGTGGATACCATAAAACAAACAGACAAGACAGAAGCACAGCAGACCACGACTCTGCCACAGAAGCAGGAAACAACCAGACCGACCATGACAACAAAAGCTGCACCAACGATAGAAACGATTTCAGAACATGCCGGCTATCCGGATGGTACATATACTGGAACAGGCACCGGATTCAACGGTCCACTGACCGTACAGGTAGTGATTCAGAACGGAAAGATCTCGGATATTTCTATTGTCAATTCCTCTGATGATGCATCATATCTAAATCATGCCTCTGCATTACTGAAAGCTATTGTATCTGTACAAAGCACAAATGTAGACGTGATTTCTGGTGCGACTTTCAGTTCTGCGGGGCTCATAGAAGCGGTTCGTGATGCACTGAAAAAAGCACAAGGAGACAGTTCCTCGGATCAAGCGCTTCCGCAGCCGGTTACACTGCCTCAAAAGGACAACATAGAAGTACCGATAGTTTCTGCGGTAACCGAACCTGCGCTTTATCAAGACGGCGTTTATACAGGAAGCGGGTTGGGATTTGCCGGTATGATCACAGTAAAAGTTACTGTCCAGGCCGGAAAGATCAGCGGCATCACCATGATCTCCAACAGTGACGATTCTCCTTATATTGACCAGGCTTCTGCACTTCTAAAAACCATACCTGCTGCACAAAGCACGAATGTAGATGCTGTTTCCGGCGCAACTTACAGTTCCTCCGGCATCATTGAAGCAGTCCGGGATGCACTGAAAAACGCTGCTGTTCATCATCCAAAATGCACCACTGCTGCATCTGTTACCAAGGCTGCTGCCAAGAAAACAACTGCCAGATCACAAACCACCGAAACAGGAAAACATCCTTATCCGGATGGTACATACACTGGTTCAGCAGAAGGCTATAGAGGAGAGACTTTCGTTTCGGTCACGCTGAAAAATGGCTGTATCGAACATATCCAGATCCTTAAAACAGCGGATGATGCATCATTTTTCCAGCGTGCTGAAGCGCTGATTCCTCTGATATTGGCACAGCAGAATACCAATATCGATGCTGTTTCCGGCGCAACTTTCAGCTCTGAGGGCATCTTAGGGGCAGTAGAGGCGGCTTTGGAATCCGCAAAGCAGCAAAATGAAACAACTACTGTTGTTCCTGCCACATTACCACAGCAAAAGACAACAACGACTGTTTCTTCTGAGTCTGAGGGAACCAGAACAATGACCGGAACCAATAACATGGAAAGTCATACCACCACAACAGAAACGGTAACCACAACTGCCAGCCGGAAATACAAAGACGGTGCATATGCCATCGAAGTCATTTGCAGCCCGGACGATGCAGAGGATTTTGCCTCATATACCCTTTCTCTGATTGTTGTGATCGCAGATGATATGATCACAGAGATCCAGGATATCAGCGGAAACGGTTCCAACTATGACGCAGAAAATGATTTTTATATCAACCGTGCTGCGAGCGGCACATCCAGACAAAAAGGCGTTGTTGCGCAAATTTTGGAGCAGCAGTCGACAGATGGCATCGATGCCGTCAGCAGTGCCACATGTTCGTCCCATGCAATCATCGAAGCCGTAGAACAGATCCTGAAAGAAGCAACAGAGCAATAAGAACAAGTTCTAAAAGGAGCGGATCACATGCATACATTTTGGGTCAAGCTATGCAATCTGACACTGATAGGCATCCTAATCTTCGGCTACAATACCGTGCTGGCGCACCGTGAGGAACAGGAGACCGCCCATCGACTGGCATATGAACAAGCACATCGGGAAAAAACTGTAGGCGCTCAAACAGAAAAAAGTCAACGATACACCGACGGTGTATATACCGGAGAGGCAGAAGGCTACGGCGGACCGGTGATAGTAGAAGCTGCTATCGAAAATGGAACGCTTACAAGGCTGACAGTAGTTTCTTCTGAACATGAAGATGCCGCTTATTTCGATGCCGCTTCCATCCTGCTGGATGAGATTGTCGAACAGCAAAGCACAGATGTGGATACAGTCAGTGGGGCAACTTTCAGTTCTAACGGTATCATTCACGCCGCACAGAAGGCACTCAAAAAGGCAGAGGAGGTATCATGAATAGCCATCAAAAACGAACGCCCCCAAAAATGGATATGTATCTGCGTGCCGGTATTCAGCTTTTGTTTTTTCTATTTCTGCCATCGGCATTCACCACAGCATTTTCCGGTATCCAATCTGTTTTTACACAGTTAGGAAACAGCAGCCCTGTTGTTTGCAGTGCTTTTGTCACGGTGCTTCTTGCGCTGTGTGCATATACAATCATATTCGGTCGCTTTTTCTGCGGATATGCCTGTGCATTCGGCACATTGGGAGACGCAGTTCATAGTCTGTATCTGCTGATCTGCAAAAAACGGAAGAAAAAACCGGTTCAACTGAAAAAAAGCTGGCGAAAGCCTCTATCCTTTTTGAAATACCTGATACTGACGGTAATTGTACTGCTGTGCTTTTCCGGTGTATATGCCAATATGAAAGGATGGAACCCCTGGGATGTTTTTTCCATGCTTCGTGCCAGCAATTTGAAGCTGAGCGGCTATGGTCTTGGTTGTATTCTGTTGGTGCTGATCCTAATGGGAATGGCGGTCTGTGAACGATTTTTCTGCCGCTTTCTGTGTCCCATGGGTGCGGTATTTGCGCTTTTGCCTGTATTGCCCCTGTTCTCTGTCCGTCGAAACAGATCGTCCTGCATCAAGAGGTGCTCTGCCTGTGAACGCATATGTCCCGCCGATCTGTCGCTGCCGGATACCGGAAGCGGTATTGTCAACGGAGATTGTTTTCAATGTCAGAAATGTATCCGCATTTGTCCGAAAAGCAGCGCACAGAGCGGCAGAGGCAAACTGCGTGGAAACGAAATGTGGTTTACCCTATTGCGCGCAGCAATATTAGCAATCACATTGATTCTGGCAGGAATCTGACAGTTGCAGCAATCCGAACCTGCCCTTGACAAACCCCTGCCAACTATGCTATACTGTGTCGTACAAAAGAACCTAAGGCACCTGAAAGGAGGAATCCCCCATGAGAAACATCTGGCGCTGCATCATCTGTCTGGATGCTGTTCTGGCTTTAACAGGCTGCCAGGCACAATCAGAAACCGATTTTTCCGGCATCACAACAGCCAATGCAGATGAAAGCTATGAGGATACACGAGAACTCATGGGAACGGTTGTCATGGTTCGTGCCTACGGACAACATGCAGAAGATGGTGTAAATGCAGCATTTCAACGTGCAGAGGAGCTGGAACAGATTTTTTCCACTACCATAGACAATACCGAACTGAACCAGGTCAATAAAGCCGCTAAAGCCGGTGAGGCAGTCACCCTTTCCGACGACTGCTTTCAGGTGGTAAAAGCGGCAATGGATTTCGGACGACTGACAAACGGCGCACTGGATTGCACCATGGGAGATCTCATCGACCTGTGGGGCATCGGCACAGATCATGCTGCTGTGCCCTCACAGGAAAATATTGATGCGCTGCTCCGGGAAAACGGCTGGCAGGATGTGACGCTGGATGAAACAACTCAGACAGTCACATTTGAAGATCCGGCAGTCACCCTTCATCTGGGCGCAATTGCCAAGGGATATATCTCCGATGCCATGAAAGAGACACTGGAAGAAACCGGTGTCACTTCTGCCATTATGAGCTTAGGAGGCAACGTGATGACGCTGGGTTCAAAGCCGGACAATTCCCGCTGGACAGTAGCAGTGACAGATCCTTTTTCTCCCGATGAATTGATCGCTACCCTGAAGGTTTCTGGACAGGCGGTAGTGACCTCCGGGAATTATGAACGATATTTTGAAGAGGACGGCGTGCGGTATCATCACATTCTCGACCCGTCCACAGGATTCCCCTCAGATTCTGATGTCGTGAGCACTACCATTATTTCAGACTGCGGCATGAACTGCGATGCCCTTTCCACAGCCACAATCATTCTCGGCGCAGAAAAAGGCATGGCACTGATCAATCGTATGGATGGAACGGAAGCTGTTTTCATCAAAACAGATGGCACCATCCTGACTTCTGACCACATGGCAGCGTATGACTTACAGGAGATAGGCACATGAAAAAGAACATTCTCCTGTGGGGAATTACCCTGCTGATTTTACTGACAGGCATTCTGGGAAGCTGGTATGTACTCCGCATAGAGCGTCCCCGGAAGATCGCAGAAATCTATCAGAACGACCAGCTTATAGAACGCATTGATCTTTCCCAGGTGACGGAATCCTATACCATTACCATAGACGGCGATGCCGGAGAGCAGAATGTGATACGGGTAGAACCGGATGCCATTGCCATGCAGTCGGCAAGCTGCCCCGACAGGCTTTGCGTTCATCAGGGAAAAATTTCTGACGGAATTCTCCCCATTATTTGTCTGCCCAATCATATCCGCATTGCCATTGTTTCAGAAGAGGAGGCATCCTATGATGTCCAGGTCTATTAAACGGCTGGTGATACTTGCGCTTTTCGCCACCATTGCACTGACCATATTTGTCATAGAGGCGCAAATTCCCATACCTGTCCCCATACCGGGGGTGAAGTTAGGGCTTGCCAATGTGATTACACTGGTGGTGCTGGTGCAATTCCGTCTGAGGGATGCTGCTGCTGTACTGCTGATACGGATTCTGCTGGGTTCCATTTTCGGCGGGCAAATGATCAGTCTGGTCTATTCTCTATGCGGTGGGTTTCTCTGTCTGATGGGCATGACGCTCCTTTGCCGATTGCTGAAAAACAAGTATCTCTGGTTTATCAGTGTGATGGGCGCCGTGTTCCACAATATCGGGCAGATCATCGCAGCAATGGCAATCATGCAGACAGTCCAGGTAGTGGTTTACCTGCCGTTTCTACTGGTGACAGGATGCATTTGCGGCTTGTTCACCGGATTTGTTGCCGAGCAGATGATACGGCATTTGCCGGAATGCATCAAAAAACAATGAAGGCAACCCCGCACAATCTTTGTGTGGCTTTGCCTGAAAACAAGTTCTAATAAAACCGCCGTCATGCACGGCGTTTTTATCACACAATAGTTAGCCAAAACTAATTTCAAGAGTTTGCGCTAACAAACATTCAAATTACTATCCATGGAGGTATGATGATGAAGAGAAAAACAACAAACCGCATTGCCGGAATCATCTCCGCAGCTGTCTTGGCAGCAACCCAGACGTTGCCGGCTGTTCCAGGAACCGTATGTGCTTTGGCAGAGGAAACACCCTATATTTACGGTACAGTCGACCTGCCCTATGCAGATTACTATTACGGTGAACTGCATGAAGTCACCGTTTCCGACACAATGGATCTGACTGCGGAAGATCTGACAGCAGCGATTCGCAGTGAGGGAATGTACGATGCCGTTACCAGTGCAACCAATCAGAAATCCAAGAGGTACAGCTCCACCTATTACACAGAGGACGAAGAAGCCGGCTCTGTGACTGTCGAAGGTATTGCTGATGTGTCAATTGCTGTACCGGAATCTCTCTATCACGAGGCAATGGAAGCCATCGAAGCAGGCAGCGCATGCAACAATCCGCTTCTGAGAATTATCGGCAGCATGACAGTTTATGAAGATCAGACCATACCGGCAGAGTATAAGATCCTCAGCGGCAACGGCACACTGACGGCAATGATCGACAAAGCAGATGCAGTCGTCGTAACAGATGCAGCTGTAGAAGTGACTACCAACACAAAATATGGTAACTACCAGCTCAGCATAACGGAAGCAGATGCGGAAAACAGCCTTCTGCCGGATTCTGAGAACATGGAGGGCGTTGTGATCACCATGACAGACGGCTCGTCATATGCCATGCTGCATGTGGATAATCTCTGGCTGAGAACCGGCGAGATCGCATGGGCTGTGGAGGAAGGTTTTTTGGTACATAATAAGAACGTTCTGAAATACAAGAGCTTTGTAGATACCGTGGGAAAAACCGTTTCCAGCGTACACTATATCATCCGGGGCAGCGCAGATGTGATATTTGAAACAGCATCCTATCTGCCGGTGCTGCATAAGGGAACTGTCACAGCCACAAATGCAGATGTTACGGCAGGAAGCTTTGCTCTGACTCTGGCTGATCTGCCAGAAGGCTTTGATGCAGCAGTAGAAGCAACTGCTTTGCCGGGGGCAACATATGCAGATGGAACCGTAAGCTTTGATGCAGCATCCACAAACCCGGGAAGCTATGATATCACTGTAACCGATGCGGCAGGTGTGTACGCTCCCATGTCCGCAAGTGTCACACTGATGACAGAAAATCTGCCGGCAGTTTATGATGCCGCTTCCAACCGCATCGTGGCAGCAGACGATGCGAATGCAGATGCTTTTTCTAACTATCTCAAGAATATCCGCAATGTGACTGTGGGAGATAAGAGCTACAACGCCTTCGGTAAAGGCTCTGTGCAGATTATCGACACCGAGAGCGGTGCAATTCATCTGGATGCAACAGCAACGAGTGATACTCCGGTATTCCCAGAGGATGGCAAATATACCATCACGATTTCCGCAGCGGGTTATGAAAATGATCTGACATTTCAACTGACCATCGGTGAAGCAATAGATATCCTGCTGGGTGATCTAGACGGAGACAGCACCATCACCATGGCGGATGCATATCAGGTTCTGCTGGAAACTTCCCGACTGTCATTGGGCAATGACGGCACATTTACCGATGCAGTATGCCAAGCAGCAGATGTTGACAAAGACGGTACTCTCACCATGTCTGACGCATATTACATCCTGCTATATTCTTCCTATGTCTCAATGGGTATCACACCGGAATGGAACGATATTTTACCGGATTAAACCAATTTCTATAAAACCTGTAAGAGGAGACTGGCATTTTGTCAGTCTCCTCTTGCCGATGAACCGCAAATAATTTTTCAGGATCGTATGGACAATTCCAAAAACATCGGATATGCATGATTCGATCCACGATGGAAAGCGCAGTAGAACATGTTCTTTGACACCATCAGCAGCATCCAAAATCCTTTGGCTAAGAAGAAAACCGGATCCATGTCATGAACAGAACGGCTATTCACAGTAAAAAACAAGACCGACTCCGTATCCAATCCGAAGTCAGTCTGTTTCATTTTCGTTATCGGCTTCTGCTGTCGGTAGAATCAGCCCGGGAGGAATCTGTTCTGGAATCATGGTCGCCGTTCATAACGCCGCCAACTGCATCGCCGGCATCCTGAACCGCATCTCCGGCATCTGTGACAATGTCACGGATTCCGTCCTCAGCGTCACTGACCATGTCTTTGGCATCGTCCATAACGCCGCTGTCCTCTCTGGAATCATCATCGTACCGGCTGTCAACCATGCCGTTGTCATCGTGGGATGATCTTGCCTTGTCATCGCCACAGCCGGTCAGCAGAGCACCTGACAGAACCATTGCTGCCAGAATTGCTGAAAACCGAGATAGTCTCTTCATGTTTTATCACCTCGTATGCTGGTTTGCAGAAAATCTGCTTCTGTAGTGTTTCCGCATTTTTTGAAATTATACAGGCTATCTCCTTTCCACAATTTCCACGCAAATTTCATTCCCGAAATCCCGTAGATTTTCTTTTTTCCACGGCAACTTTTCCCGGTATTTCCCCAACATTTCAACGTAGTTTTCCACAACCGCTGAAAAACCTGTTACAAGCCGGTTACATATTCTCTTTTCCATGATTCCACTTTGTCATAGTTTGATGTCGGATTGTGGAAAACTTGTTATAAACAGAGTAATTTCTGCGAAAACAAGGGGTTTTTGTTTTCCACAGCTTGTGGAAAACTGCGTGGAAAGATTTGAATATCTGTGGAAAGGAAATCATCTCCTAATCCGCATGAATCTCACTCTTCCGCAGCCTCTTCCGCAGCTGCGGACGCAGCAGAACGAATGACGGCTGCCTGCTGATACAGTAATTGGTAACACTTTTCAAAGGTGTCTTTGTCGTAAACGATCAATCCCTTCAGCGGATCGCAGACTGTAACGGTATTGTTATCCAGATTGTACCCAGTGAGCAGCACACAGTGTTCGTTTTTAATAAAAACAGCATCTTTGCCCTCCGGCGTTGTCCAGTAAAATTTTTCCTCTGCCTCGCTGGTCAGACCAATGGTGACCCAGGTGATCACAGGTGTACCGTTGGCAACTTCATTCAAGAGCGTATTGAGAGAACAGCCGGTGAGATTCTGTACCGTTTCTGTGCCATTTTGTGCGGAGATGTACTTTTTTGCTGTTTCTACGATCACCGGCACATAGCAGCCCCATGCCGTCTCATCATGAGGAGAACCCACAAAGGCTTCTCCAAAGGTAGTCTGATATGGTTCTGCCCGGATCAGATATTCGTCCGCCATCGTCAACTTGTCTACAGAGTACCCGGCATAATTCAGCGCCATGGTCAGAGAGGTGATCTCACAGCCTGTAGGCAGCTCTGGATTCTGCATCACCGGATTCACAGAAAGCTCCTGCTTTGTCGGTGAGATCGTCTCGGGCTCTTCCGGCAAGTCCGGGGTCGGGGTCGTTATTTCCGGAACTGCCGCTTCTGTGGTTGTCATCACAGATGCACCGCCGGTATACAACACGCCTGTCATGAGAGGCGCTGTTGTCGTTACTGCAGGCTCGGTGATCTGTATGGTGACAGAAGCCTCTTCGGCGGCTTTCTTTTTTCTGGCAGAATTACAGCTGGAGATTAACACGATCATGAGAACGATCAGAAGAATCAGCACATACAGCGCACCTCGCCGTCGTCTGCCCAATTGCTTTTTGGATACTTTTGCCATAGCTGTTCCTTACTCCTGTGACCCATCTGCGAATTGTTCACTGCGGCGCTGCATCATTGCCGTACGCCGGCGGAAGTCAGACTCCCCCTTGCCGATGACCATACGGGAAAGCTGATAGATGTCTGTAGACTGGGATTCCAACGCAGCGCATCTGCCAGCCTCGGGGCTGGTCTGCGCCAGCTCTGCCAGAGAATGAGAAAAAGGCAGCCGGCGGGTTCGCTTGGATTCTCGCAGTACCTCACGCCCTACTTCATTAAAAGCCAGCACTCTGCCGTAAGGCGGTGTGCCTTGCATGTCTCCATGGTGAATATCCAGCAGAATATGCAGCAAAATCCTTCGCAGTCGTGCCATAGGATATCGCTTGGTCTGGATGGCAGAGAGCAGTTCTTCCAAAGAAGACGCCCGTTTTGCATGGTACAATCGGTGTTCCAAGCCCTGTCCGATCTCCGCAATATCCTGCATCTGATCCGGATCCGTGGTACGCAGTTTATAGAGGATCAGCCGCTCCAGATTCTGCATAGAGCCAGTATGTCCGGATTCCTCTGCCTCGTGGAGTGCTTTCCATGCAAAACCCGGCATCATCCGGCGGCAGTCCCCTCCTTCGGAAAAATACTGCCGGATATAGGTGGCACTCGCCGTACCGTCTGCCGCAGGCTGGGTACTGTTATGACTTGCACCTCTGCGGCGGATCGTTACGGGTCGAATCTTACTGCCCAATATTTCCAACGCATTGAGATAGGCAATGGCAAGTGTGTTATTCGGCTGACTCAGCACAGCGGCAGCCTCCGATCCGGCGATTTGTCCCACCATCTGTGAAAGCACCTCTGGATAGGAATATCCCGACCTCAGAAAATCCTCCATCACATCTGCATATTCCGTTTTGCTGATGCGGCACGCCTGCGCCGTCTGCATCAGCATATCAATATCACCGCACTCGCTGCCGAAGGAGATCTCATCCACATTCCCCAAAGCAGACAGCAGCGCCATACCTCCCAGTGCGAAATTCTCCGCCGGAGCAAGGGCATAGGGTACGGGAAGCTCAATGACAAGATCCACACCCCCCTGTATTGCCAGCTTTGCTCGAATAAATTTATCCAGAATGGCTGCATCTCCCCGCTGGACAAAGTTGCCGCTCATAACAGCCACAATGGCATCTGCACCACTGCGGCGCACCTGCTCCAGATGATATAGATGTCCGTTGTGCAGGGGATTGTATTCGCAGATAATACCGCTGATTTTCATTTGTGATCCTCCAGTCTGAAACAAAAAGCGAAAAATTTACAGGTTATTTTATAGAAATTCTATAAAAGCACTTGCATTCCTTTCAAAAAAGCGTATAATATTATTAGATGGGTCTTGTCCCCCCATATCGTGGGAGTGATTTTACCCACAACTGACAAATGTGAGAGCCTATTCTCACAGAAAAAAGGAGAAAAGAACTATGATCATTCTTGTTGTCAATGCCGGCAGCTCTTCTCTGAAGTATCAACTGATCGACATGAAAGACGAATCTGTCATCGCAAAGGGAAACTGTGACCGCATTGGTATCGACGGACACATCAGTCATAAAGCGGCATCCGGTGCTGTCGTGGAAGAAGACTGCGCATTCCCCACCCATGCAGAAGCCTTTGACCGTCTAGTACAAGCGCTCACTACCGGTGAAGCTGCTGTGATCTCCAGCATGGCTGAGATCTCCGCAGTGGGACATCGTGTGGTACAAGGTGCAGAGACTTTTAAAGAAACCACAATTGCAACAGACGAGATCATCGACAAAATCGACGAACTGCGTGAATTGGCACCCGTGCACAATCCTGGAAACGCAATGGCGCTCCGTGCCTGCCGAAAGATCATGCCGGATGTTCCCCAGGTCTGCGTATTTGACACTGCATTCCATAGTACCATTCCGGAAAAGGCATTTATGTTCGGCTTTCCCTATGAAGACTATGAGCAGTACCATGTCCGCAAATACGGTTTTCACGGCACTTCTCACCGTTTTGTCACAGCAAAGCTGCAGGAACTCATGAACCGTGACCTGAAGGACATGAAAGTCGTATCCTGTCATCTGGGCAACGGTTCTTCCATCACTGCCGTGCAAAATGGTCGTTCAATAGACACTACTATGGGATTTACACCCCTGGACGGCGTACTGATGGGTACACGCTGCGGTGCGGTTGACCCCTCTGCTGTGACATATTTGGGAACCAAGCACGGTTTTGACTATGCCGAGATGGACGCATACATGAATAAAAAATCCGGTCTGCTGGGTATTTCCGGAAAGTCCTCTGACTTCCGTGACATCACTGCTGCTTCTGAGGCAGGCGACCATCGTGCTTCATTGGCAAAGGCAATGCTGGTATATGACATTAAAAAAGACATTGGCGCATATGCTGCTGCCATGAACGGTCTGGATGCTGTTATTTTTACCGGCGGTATCGGCGAAAATGCACCTAACTGCCGTGAAGAAGTCTGTGAAAATATGGAATTTCTGGGCATTCAACTGGATAAAGAAGCCAATGACTTCAAAGGCGAGCTGCGGAAGATCTCCACACCGGATTCTAAGGTTGAAGTCTGGGTCATTCCCACAAATGAAGAACTGCTTATTGCAAGAGATACACTGGCAATGGTTCAGAAGTAAAAGTGTAACGCAGATGCAACACAAAGGCGGAGTCGTTTTGATCAGGCGGACTTCGCCTTTTTTATACCAATCCTCTGAATTCCGATAGATGAATCGATCGGAATGGTGCCGCCGCAGGCAGCGCAGAGGATGGTATGAGAACTTATCCTGATAGAATGCTAACACATGTACGGGAGGAATTTTTGATGATGCATGAATTTTTAGAAAAACTGACGCTGACAGAACACGCCCTTGCCGCCCGGGAACATGCCCATGCGCCCTACTCCGGATTTCAGGTGGGCGCAGCACTGGAAGCGGAAGATGGCAGGATCTTTACGGGCTGCAATGTGGAAAATGCATCTTATTCCCTGACCATCTGCGCTGAGCGGAACGCCTTGTTTTCTGCTGTAGCAGCTGGTGTACGGCGTTTCCGGAAAATTGCCATTGTAGGCGGTAAATCTGAGGAAGAGGCAAAGAATGTTCCTTGTCTGCCCTGCGGTGCTTGTCTACAAGTACTGGCAGAATTCTGTCCGCCGGCATTCCCGGTGCTTCTGACAGATGGTGTACATCTGCTGGGAGAATTGCTTCCGGCGCAATTTACTTTTTCTCCTTCGGACGATAAGATGTGCCGTCGGGATTGACGACAATGGTATGATCCAGATGTCCCCGAAGATTTCCCACCACGGACTGACGGTATTCCATCCGGAGCGCATTCTGTTCCTGCCGTTCTTCCTCGGTCAGTCCGGTCGTCCGGGATTTTCGTGCCAGTTCATTGATACGATCAATTTTTTGGGAATCCATATAACTTCCTCCGTGGCAATTGTCAAAATATGCGATTTCTTTTTATAGTATAGCATAATCTGAAAGAAAAGGCAAGAGTTTGTTGCAGAATTAACAAGAACATGTCCACATCGAAAACCTGCAAAGTTTCTATGTGGACAAGCTCTGCATGTCACATTCCCTGCCTTTCAGGTGTTTCTATGATAGCATCCGTGAAATACCGACACAACATGATAAACAAATAGATCTTTTTTATCTATCTTTTGATTGACAAAAAATTACCGCAAAGTAACATTTCCATATTCCCCTTGACAAGAGGAATATGGTATGTTATACTATTCAGTGTTGCACGGAAAATACAACACTCAAAACAGTTCAGGAGGAAGGAACATGACAAAGACGGGAAAAATCATCATTGGAACCGTTGCCGGTGTCACTGCGGCAGCTGTCTGTGTCACAGGAGGCGTTCTGGCGTGGAGACATTTCATCGGCGGCAGCAGCTCTGACGGCATTGCCTATGTCACAGAAGTCACAGAACTCAATACGGCGGCAATGACAAATGCAGAACTGCGTTTTTCCGGCGTAGTAGAACCCCAGGAAACCAAGGAGATCCAGGTAGATCTTACAAAACAGATTGAGGAGATTCTCGTGCAGGAGGGCGATCATGTAGAAGCCGGCGACCCGCTGTTCTCTTATGATATCGAATCCATGCAGCTGGAGTTGGATCAGGGGAATGTAGAAATTGAACGGATGGAAATCGAAATTGCCTCTAACAAACAGCAAATCCAACAACTGGAAAGTGAACGAAAAAATGTCAGCGATGACGAAAAACTCAGTTATACCACACAGATCCAGTCCCTGGAAACGGATATTGCCAAAACAGAATATGATATCAAAAGCAAAAAAATAGAACTGGAGAAGCTGAAAAATACCATTCAGAATGCTGCTGTAAAAGCAGAAAGTTCCGGCACAGTACAATCCCTGAAAACAGTTGAGCAACTGGAGACAGATGGCACAGACACCTTGATGAAGGTCATGTCTGACGGAGAATTCCGTGTGAAATGTACTGCCAGCGAGCAGAATATGTACATGATCTATACGGATGAAACGGTGACTTTGCATTCCCGTGTGAATGATTCCACGTGGACGGGAACGATTACCGAAATCGGCGCTGAACCGGAATCCAACCAGAATGATTATTCCTATTCCGGGGAAGAATCCACACAAGCATCCAAATATCCCTTTTATATCACACTGGATTCCAGTGACGGACTGATGCTGGGTCAGCATCTGCTGATCTCTCCGGAGGAAGATTCTACGATAGAGAAAAATGGTATCTGGATCTATTCGGATTATATCCTCACAGATGAAAACGGCGAAAGCTATGTCTGGGCAGACAACGGCAGAGATCGTCTGGAAAAACGCAAAGTAGAACTGGGTCAGTCCGATGATATGATGGGCGACTGTGAGATCGTCAGCGGTCTGTCTGAAAAAGATCGGATCGCCTTCCCCTCCGATTCCTATGAAGAAGGTATGCGCACTACCACAAATATAGACGAAGTTCCTGTTGAAGAAGATGCAGATCTTGGCGATGACATGGAATTCGACAACGGCGCAGACTTTGACGGTGAAGACGCAGATCTTGGCGATGACATGGGATTCGACAATGGCGCAGACTTTGACGGTGATGTAAAATCTGAAGAAGATAAGATGTATGAGGAGGGCGGCATCATCGGTGACGACGAGCCCCTGTATGGGGACGGCGAACCAGATGCTGCGGAAGGCGGTGATGCAGATGGTGATTGAACTGCATGATATCTGCAAATCCTATTTACAGGGAAAAGAACCAATCCCGGTGCTGCATCATATTGAACTAACCGTAGAAGAAGGCGAATATCTGGCTATCATGGGACCGTCCGGCTCAGGAAAATCCACACTAATGAATATTATCGGACTGTTGGATCAGCAAACCAGCGGTTTGTACCGGTTTGACGGACAAGAAATGTCCAAATGCAGCGACAATCAGCTGTCTTCTATCCGCAATCAGAAAATCGGCTTTGTCTTTCAGAATTTCAACCTTCTGCCGAGACAATCGGTGCTGGAAAACGTGTCCCTGCCGCTGCTGTACGGCGGCGTCCGCAAAAAAGAACGGCTGGAACGTGCCAGGGAAATCCTGACCAAGGTAGGGTTGGAGGATCGTATCAGCTTCAAGCCCACACAGCTTTCCGGCGGTCAGAAACAACGTGTGGCAATTGCAAGGGCAATGGTAAGCCATCCCCGGCTGCTTCTGGCAGATGAACCCACCGGTGCGCTGGATACACGTTCCGGCGAGCAAGTCATGGATTTATTTCAGCAGCTGAATCAGGAGGGCGTGACCATTGTCATGATCACCCACGAAAAGGAAATTGCACAGCATGCCCGGCGCATTGTCACCATTCGTGACGGCAGACTGGAACAAGGCGGATTTTCAGGCACAGAGCCGGAACAGGAGGTCGATGCATCATGACAAAAGGGAAAAAAATATTGGCAGTTACTATCGCTTTGGTCATTGCCGCAGGCGGCACTACCGGCGGCGTGTGGTTTTATCGCGCCAGACAGAATCATGCGCATCCGGTAGAGGTCATCCCTGTCTCTAATCTGATGGATTACTATTGGGGCGATGAAATTTCCATAGACGGTGAAGTGGTCTCCGGCGATGTGCAGAGCGTCATACTTTCCAGTGATCAGATGATCGAAAAGGTGCTGGTGCAGGAGGGCGATGCTGTGACAAAAGGCACACCTCTCATTCAGTATGACATGACTGCCGTGGCATTGGAGGTTGCCCAGAAAAAAACAGCACTGGCTGTGGCAGAGGACAATGTCCGCATGGCCAAAAAGGAACTGGATCGGCTGAAAGGGCTGCGTCCCTCTGAAGAAGCTCCAGCCACACCGGATTACTCTTACCCCTGGAACTGGGGCGATGAACCGGAAGCCGCTGTTCCTCCGGAGACACTGCCGGCAGTGACAACACTCTCCCAAGCAGCAGAGGGTGACGGCAGTCCGGAAACACCCTATCAGTTCGCCTGCACCGGTGAAACAGTGGTATCTCAGGCAGTCCTAGATCAACTGCGCAGCCAGCAGGAAAACGCCGTATTTGTGATATATGACGAGGAAAACACCCCCCTGTATGCATGGCTGGTGCGGGGCGATATGCTGAATGATGCAGAAACAGCCGACTGGACATTGGGCGAACAGGTCACTGTCACAGAGGACGGCGGTGTGCAGATCCGGGAGGGCGGTACATGGTATGGTACGATCCAGGTAGGCGGCACATTCACCTATGATCCTCTGGCGAATCCGGTGCAGCCTCAGGAGCCCACTGTTCCCACAGAGCCGCCCACGACATCCCCGGCAACCGAACCGCCGGAGATAGAAGCACCCACTGAGCCGCCTACAGAAACAGAGACACAGCCGGAAACGGAACCAAATGCGGATGAAGCGGTCATGCTGGGTACACCGTCGGCTTCTGTCCGATCTCTGGCAGCAATTGTTCCGCTGGCAGCGACGGATTCTGATCATTATATGTACAGCCGCTCTCAGCTGAAACAGATGATCGCCGAACAGGAGATTCAGATCCGTTCGATGGAAATCGAACAAAAGCGTGCAAAACTGGAATATGACCATGCACTGGAAATGCAGGAAAACGAACAGGAATTGGCAAAGGTAGACGGCGTTGTCACAAAGCTGGCAGAGTCCGTAGAATCTCTGGAAATGAACGAAGCTTTCCTGGTGGTGCAGGGCAGCGGCGGCGTCATGGTCGAGGGCAACATCAGTGAAATGAATCGGGAAAAGCTGACCATTGGATCCATCGTAGAGGTCATGTCATGGGACACTGGTGCAACTACCACTGCCGAGGTGGTAAAAATCGGCGATGTCCCTTTCAGCGGCGAATCCTACACATGGGGTGAAAATCCCAACAACAGCATGTATACCTTCCAGGCAGAAGTCGCCGAAGCGGGAGATCTGACGATCGGCAATTATGTCAGCCTGAATTTTTCCGGCGAAGCAGAAAGTAATCATTTCTATATTCCGGTCAGCTATGTCCGGCAGGAAAAAGGTCAGTACTATGTGATGAAAGCCGATGAGAACGACCATCTGACAAAGCAGGTAATCCAAACCGGAAAGATCATCTATGGCGGTTACAGCATAGAGGTTCTCTCAGGACTCAGCGAAGAGGATCGCATCTGCTTCCCCTACGGCAAATACGTGACAAAAGGCGCACCGGTCAAAGACGGCAGCGGCACAATGTATTACTAAGGAGGTGCAGACAAATGCTGGAAAATATCCGTTTATCCTTACAGGGCATTTTATCCCATAAAGTTCGTTCTATTCTGACCATGCTGGGCATTATCATCGGCATTGCCGCTATCATTGCCATTGTTTCCACCATCAAGGGAACCAACGAGCAGATTAAAAACAATCTGATTGGTTCGGGAAACAACGCTGTGGATGTGCAGCTCTATCAAGGTGAATACCCCTATGAATTTGACTATCAAAGCATTCCAGATGGTGTTCCCGTTGTTTCCGACAGCACCCAAGAGGCCATTGTTCAGCTCGATCAGGTGGTATCTGCTTCTTTTTACCGGATGCGCTCCTATTGTGAGAATGTATATTACGGTAACACAGCCTACGGCGGCGCCATGTACGGCATAGATGAAGCCTATTTTGACACTGCCGGCTATCAGATCCAGCAAGGCAGAGGCTTTACGGCCAAGGAATACTGTGACAACCGCAAGGTAGTGATTCTGGACAACACGGCTGTCAAGAGTTTGTTTTCTTCAGAAGATCCCATCGGCGCAACCATAGACATCAACGGCGAACCCTTTACCATTGTGGGAATTGTTGTAGAAACCGATCCCTTTGAACCGGTCATCAACTCAGAAGAAGATTACTGGACATATATGGGCAACAGCGCCGGACGGATGTTCATCCCCGGTCAGTCATGGCCCATCGCATATCAGTTTGATGAGCCGGAAAATTGTCTGGCAAAGGCTGTCGATACGGACAGTATGCCCTCTGTGGGCAAACAAGTCGCTGATCTGATGAATGCTTCTGTCATGTCATCCGATACGGACAGTGACCTCCAGATCCAGTATCAGAGCCAGGATCTGCTGGGACAGGCAAAATCCTTACAGGATCTGAGCGCATCCACCAACACCATGCTCATCTGGATCGCCAGCATCTCCTTATTGGTAGGCGGCATCGGCGTCATGAATATCATGCTGGTTTCTGTCACAGAGCGCACACGAGAAATCGGTTTGAAGAAAGCCCTTGGTGCCAAAAAGAAGCGGATTCTGGGACAGTTTCTGACAGAAGCCGCTGTGCTGACCAGCATCGGCGGCATCATTGGCGTCTTGATTGGCATTGGCCTGGCGCAGTTGATCTCTCGTATCGCTTCTGTGGCAGTGGCGATCAGCTCGGTGTCCATTGTGATTTCCGTGGTCTTTTCGATGGCAGTGGGTATCATTTTTGGTCTGATCCCGTCCATCAAGGCGGCAAATCTCAACCCCATTGATGCACTGCGGTACGAGTAACAAATCCTGTTATCAGAAAAACATCCTGTCCGGATCATTCACAGACGGGATGTTTCCTTGACGGAACATCTCAAAAAGTGTCCATTTTTGAAAACGGCGAAGGAACGGACAGGAAAGAACGATACACCGAGATCGGCGGCGGTTCTTATTTGAAATGATTGCTTGACAAATCCGGAAAAATATCGTATAATATAAAAGAAGAGAGCATACCGGTAAGACGGTCGCTCCCAAAGTGAAAAGTTAAAGAAATAACCGTTCAGTTTGTGAGGCTGGGACGGTTATTTCCATTTATGATGATAAATATCATATAGAAGTGATAGGATCGCCACAATCAATATGCTGTATTGAATCAGATCTGTCCATGTAACAAAATCCATCATGATCACTCCCTTCCGGGAGCGTGAATTGACCGCCTACCGCTTTAGGCATGCCCTCAAGTATTTAGAACTTGTTCTCATTATACAAGAATCAATCGGAAATGTCAATCCAAAATTTGATACGAAAAATGATTTCCACCATCAACAAAAACCTCGTAGAACCGGTACCATTCCGAAACTACGAGGTTTTTCCAATAATTCAATTGGCGCAGAAAGAGGGATTTGAACCCTCGCGCCGGTTTCCCGACCTACTCCCTTAGCAGGGGAGCCCCTTCACCACTTGGGTATTTCTGCAAAACTATCTATCATGGAAACAAAAACGTCGATCAAACGATTTGTTTATCTTCTCTGGCGGAGAGGGTGGGATTCGAACCCACGGTTCCTCTCGGAATCACTGGTTTTCAAGACCAGCTCCTTAAACCGCTCGGACACCTCTCCCCGGTATTGAGTTAACAGCTTTATTATTATACACGATTTTCAAGAAAATGTCAAGGGCTTTGGCAGAGAAGTTAACGAAATCCAAAAATACTGAAAAAAAGAAAGAATTACGTCCTGAAATTCGCAGAAAACAACAATGGAACATAAAAAAAGAAGATAAAAACCGCTTGCAATCTTCCCAGAAATAAATTATAATGATAAGAGAGTCTGTCCTGGCAGATTCTATATGCCAAAGAAAAGGAGAAACTGAAATGCTGTATACCTATACATTGAAAACACCGGCAGAGGATCTCTGCCATATTACGCCTCAGGTACAAGGTGCTGTTGCCGAAAGCGGTGTGGGTGAAGGCATCTGTGTGATACACTGTCCCCATACCACTGCCGGAATCACCATCAACGAAAATGCCGACCCTGATGTGGTCACAGACCTATTGCTGGCATATGACAGGGCATTTCCCGACCGTCCGGAATTCCAGCACATAGAGGGAAACTCTGCCGCACATGCAAAGGCTTCGGCAATGGGCAACAGCGTGACTGTTCCCGTCCACAACGGCAGATTGGTACTGGGTACATGGCAAGGCATCTATTTCTGTGAATTTGACGGGCCTCGCAATCGCACATTTCACGTATCCGTCATTGCCGGATAGGAGGGATCATATATGGAAATGGAGAAAATCGGACAACTTCAGCAGTGGATTCACGCATCAAAACATCTCGTATTTTTCGGCGGCGCAGGTGTCTCTACCGAAAGCGGTATCCCTGACTTCCGCAGTCAGGACGGACTATATCATCAACAGTATGATGTTCCGCCGGAAACCATTCTCAGCCACACCTATTTTGAAAAGCATCCCGAAGATTTCTACCGGTTTTACCGGAACAAAATGATTTGTCTGACTGCAAAGCCAAACCCGGCACATCAAAAGCTGGCAGAGTTGGAAGCATCTGGTATTCTCTCCGCTGTAGTGACGCAGAATATTGACGGACTGCACCAGATGGCAGGCAGCCGGAAGGTGCTGGAGCTGCATGGCAGTGTCCACCGGAACATTTGCCGCTGCTGCGGAAAAACATATGATGCGGCGTGGATCATGCTTACCAAAGGCGTCCCTCGCTGTGAAGCCTGCGGCGGCATGATCAAGCCAGATGTGGTGCTGTACGAAGAAGCCCTGCCGGAACAGATCCTGACAGAATCCGTTACAGAAATCGCACGTGCAGATCTGCTGCTGGTGGGTGGCACTTCTCTGACAGTCTACCCGGCAGCAGGATTGCTGCGTTATTTCAACGGCAAGCACCTGGTACTGTTGAACCGGGACAGAACCCAGATGGATCACCTGGCAGATCTGTGCATACACGATTCCATCGGCGAAGTGCTGGGACAAATTCATGTCCCCCAAGGAGGTGCACATTGAGATGAAAATGGTGATCCAGCGTGTGACACAAGCAAGCGTTACCGTAGACGGCGTTGTTACCGGAAAAATCGGACAAGGCTTTTTGGTGCTGCTGGGTATCGGTCCAGCGGACACAGAGCAGACTGTAGAACGTCTATCCGATAAAATGATGCGGCTGCGGATCTTTTCCGACAAAAACGACAAAATCAATCTCTCGCTGCAGGATGTGGGCGGCGAGCTGTTGTTGGTGTCCCAGTTCACCCTGTATGCAGATTGCCGCAAAGGAAACCGCCCCAGCTTTGTACAGGCGGCACCGCCGGCACAGGCTGAGGCATTGTATGAATATTGCAAAGCATATTGCCGCAAAACCATTCCCGTGGTGGAGTCAGGGATATTCGGCGCAGATATGCAGGTCAGTCTGTGCAACAACGGTCCATTTACCGTGGTTCTGGATTCCGCAGAACTGTTCTGACCGAATATCGCGCATCGCCTATTCATCCCGATATTCTGATAGAATCATATCCGTTTTCCAGCACAGCCATCATTTCCCGGACGGCTTCAATGGGCAACGCAGTCAGTTTGTATTTTTGCTGACGAGGACCGTTGCAGACCAAATACAGATGACAAAAGCCGTATTTCTTCTGAAAAGGCGTTTGTATAATATCCACTCTGACCACACGCTCCTGCCGGACTGTAATGGTGTGAAAAGTAAACCCCCGGCTAAAATGAAATTGTACCGTCTGATCATCAATGGAAATATACTCGCTGAACAAGCTGATGATCCGAATCAGAAGAAGCCATGCCAGAGGCAGAGTCAGCATGAGGGAAAAAAAGTGGATGATGGCTTCAAACTCCGGGAACAGCCACATGGCTATGACCCGAACAGGAACCAGCGCAAGCAGACCCGTAATGGGCTGCCAGACAAAAGAACCGATAAAACGAGGATGAGAAGCGGCACGCATCCGGATGCCTCCCAGCTTTTGGTTGGCATGCAGCTTGTCAAGGAGCTGTTGGGAACTGCGCTTACGTACCAGCGGCATCAGTACCGGCAGCGTGTCTCTGCGGCTGCCATAACCAGGACAGCGAATGTGCAGAGAAACCATGCCGCAGATCTTCATGATCAGGTTCTGGCGCAGATCCGGGAAAACAATGGAATCATCCCGGAGATGAAACCGCCGTCTGGTGAGAATTCCCATATGCACCGAAATATATTCTCTGCCGAAGCGGATGCGGAATCTCCCATACCGCAGCAGATTCCGGAAAAAAGAAAACACCCACAAAACGAGAATGATAATACCCAAAGCAATGGCAGCACGGGGTACACCCTGAAATATGACAGAGGCACGATCCACCGCATCCTCCAGCAATTGCTGGGCACGGAATTCTTCCAGCAATCCGGATATGATACGTCCGCCCTGTACAAAGAGCGTGGCAATATACACCGCATTAGAAAAGCTGCTGGAGAACAGCGCAGAAAACAGCAGCACACGCCATGCAGATGTATGGTGAGAATCGGACTTTGCACTGTCGTTCTGCAAAACGGGAATATGCCTGCGCAGTCGGTGCAGATCCTCCAGACGCAGGATCAGCTTCATATTTTCCTCCGGTGCTGCACCAGAAGCCGTACTGATCTGCAGCCGGACCGCCTGAAGAGGCCGCAGATAGAGAGGATGCTCTTCAATGGTAACTGTGATACGGTTCAGCGGTATCTCCCGTTCCTGAATCAGCAAGATGCCGCTGCGGGCACGGATAAAAATTTCGTTGAACTGATAGCTGCAGGCAACCCAGCGCAATACGCCGATGCCCAGGATCAACAGTGCCACCATCAGATCTATCCAAACGCCTTCCCCCCACTCAATGAGATTCTGCATGGAAGGCGGAAAAAACCGCAAGCTTCGCAGCAGAGGAAAAATCAACAGCCAGATATTTTTAGCACTGTAGCGGAGTATTTTAATCGGATGCTCATGATATGTGACAGAGGTCACAGAGTTCTGTTCCGGCATGATTCCTCCTTTCAGATGCAAGAAACTGAGAAGCAAGAAGCAAAATCATCCTGATTTTCTGCCTTTTGCTTCTCATATTTTTGTTTCCGGCTGGCGATAGACGATGCGGTGCAGAAACGCCTGTATCTCGTCGGCATCCTGACGGCTGAGAAACAGCAGCAAAACCGTTCCGCCGTAAGCGTGCAGCGGTATCATATACATACCGGTCCGGTCGGCAGCAGGCAGACGGATCACGGTACTGAACTGGATTGCCTGTGTCCGCATGATCTGTTCATGCACAAAGAAAATACCGCCCCGTCTGGTAATGTGAGTCTCGGAGACTGTATAGGATAATCTGCGCAGCCATTCCGGCAGCAGAAATACAGACAGAATCACCGCCGCCGCTATCAAAATCACCGTCAGCGTCCACAGCAGCCAACGGGGAAAAAATATCAGAAAATACCAGATCAAACCGATCAGCACCGCCGTACCGATGAGCGAAACGACCTGTATTGTGACCTGTGCCCGGCGGTCAGCTTTGTATTCCTTCATGGGTCCACCACCTTCTGGAAGCAAGAGATCTCAGAGGCAAGAAGCAAGAAAAGCTGTGTATCTTCGGCAATATCAAAATATTCTTGCATTCTTGCTTCTGGCAGCGCATACATATATTATCATATGAATATTATACCCCCCAAATACCCATTCGTCAAGGGAAAATATGGAGATTTACCGGAAGGAAGCAAAGAATGATCGTTTTTTGCTTCTTGCTTCTGATCTTCCTGCTTCTGAAAGGAGGAAATCCTCATGCTGGAAAAATTTGCTGAGATCGTCTGGGGACCCGGCTTAATGATACTGCTGCTGGGAACCGGTTTCTGGCTCAGCTGTCAGAATCGTTTTGTACAGCTCTATGGCTGGAAGCAGATCCTCAGGCGAACCTTCAGCAGTCTCAGAAACGACAGCAAAGAAAAAAGCGGCAAAGCGATGACGCAGTTCCAGACATGCTCCACTGCCCTGGCAGCCGCCATGGGAACAGGCAATATCATTGGTGTGGCTGCCGCACTCCATATCGGAGGCCCAGGCGCTGTATTCTGGATGTGGGTCTCTGCCCTGCTTGGCATGATGTTGACATATACCGAAAACGTCCTGGGTCAGCGGTATGCCAGAACATTGCCCGATGGCACAAGAATCGCTGGACCCATGGCATATCTCCGGTTCGGGTTGAACAGCCGTGTACTGGCGGTACTATACGGTATTTTCTGTATCGGGGCATCCTTTGGCATGGGAAACATGACTCAGAGCAGCGCCATTGCTTCCTTGGCAAAAGATGCATTTTCCATTCCTCCTATTGTGATAGGAATTGCCGTAGCGCTTCTCCTCAGCCTTATCCTTCTTCGGGGAAATTCCGGCATCGGCAGTGTACTGCAATGGCTGATGCCAATTCTTTCCGCAGGATATATGTTGGCGGCACTGGCGGTAATCATTCGCTGCGGTGATCAGCTGCCTCATGTGTTTTCCGGAATTTTCCGCAGTGCATTCGGCATTCGGGCAGTGGGCGGCGGCATTTCCGGTGCGCTGATCCGGAACGCCATCCGCACCGGTCTGCGCCATGGTGTCTTTTCCAACGAAGCCGGTTTGGGCAGCAGCGCTCTGGTACATGCTGACGGCAGTTCCGACGACGCACAGCTCCAGGGCATGTGGAGCATGGTGGAGGTGGCACTGGACACACTGGTCTGCTGTACCCTGACTGCCTTGGCAGTTCTGACTAGCGGCGCACTGGAGCAAGCCAATTCCTCAGATGGCATCATTGTGGCAGCCTTTTCCGCTGTGTTTGGCAGCCTCTCCGGGCAGATGATGGCAACGATTACCGCACTGTTTGCCTTGTGTACCCTCATGGGCTGGTGCTGCTGCGGAGAGCAGGCGGTTCGCTACCTGTTTGGAGAACGGGCAATCACCGGATATCGCTGTCTGTATTGCCTGGCAGCGGGCGCAGGTGCAGTGATCTCCTTAAGATCTGTCTGGGCATTGTCGGATATTGCCAACGGATTGATGGCATTTCCGAACCTGCTGGGACTGCTGCTGTTATCCCGGGAAAGGTTATTTCCGAAAAATCAGAGATCCATGGAAAAACTGTAGAAAATTCCGGTTTTGATGCCTGAATAATTGTCCAAAAAGCAAATTTTTTTCTAATTCCATTGACAATAAAATCAGGAAATCGTATAATGATAGTATGTATTGCTGTACGTGGATGAATACAGACGATGCGTCCAAGGGCTGTCATTGTCAAAAAGCTGTTTTCACAGGCTGCCGAAAAGGCAGGATCGTTTCTTGTGAAGAAAAAGCAGCACGACCAAACAAAAAAGTCTCGCATCAGACCGAGACAAAAAGAAAAAGAAAGTGAGGATCATTTGATTGACTACAGAAAAAGAACAAGTTCGAGAAGCACGTAATTTTACACCCCAGAGAAAACGATATTACCGCAGCCGCCAGCAGAATACGGATCACAAAGGTTCCGGACAAAACCGGAACAACACACAGCAAACAAGAGCCAACAGAAGAGAACAGAGACGGACACCGGTTCGCATCATTCCTCTGGGAGGACTTAACGAGATCGGAAAGAATATGACCGTCATTGAATGCGGCAATGATATGTTCATTCTGGACTGCGGTCTGGCATTTCCGGATATGGACATGCCCGGCGTGGACATCGTCATCCCGGACTTTACCTATGTGGAAGGCAACAAAGAGCATGTCCGCGGCATTGTGATCACCCACGGACATGAGGATCACATCGGCGGTCTGGCTTATCTGCTGAAAAAAATTAACGCACCCATTTACGGCACACGTATGACGCTGGGTTTGATCAAAGGCAAGCTGGAGGAGCACGGTCTCCTGAAACAGGCACAACTAATCGAGGTCGAGCCCCGGAAAACGGTAAAAATGGGCTGCATGGCAGTAGAATTTATCAAGGTGAACCACTCCATTCCCGGCGCAGTGGGCATGGCGATTCATACTCCAGCAGGCATTATCGTCCATACCGGTGACTTTAAAGTAGACTATTCCCCTGTGGATGATGAAATCATCGATCTGGCTCGCTTCGGCGAACTGGGCAGCCGCGGCGTTCTGGCGCTAATGGCAGATTCGACCAATGCAGAACGCCCGGGCTTTACTTGTTCCGAACGCACCGTAGGAGGTTCTTTTGAACAGCTGTTTCAGCGTGCAGAGGGACATCGTATTATTATTGCAACATTTTCTTCCAACGTACACCGGGTACAGCAGATCATCAACCAAGCAGCAAAATGCGGGCGCAAGGTGACGGTATTCGGACGCAGCATGATTCATGTGATCGAAACTGCTACAGAACTGGGCTATCTCTCCGTTCCGAAGGGCATGATCATTGATATTGATGAGATGAACCGCTATCCGGACGAGAAAATCGTTCTGATCACCACCGGCAGTCAGGGCGAGCCTCTGTCGGCATTGACCCGTATGGCAATGAACAGCCACAAAAAAGTGACCATCACGCCTAATGATTTTATCATTATTTCAGCAAAGCCCATTCCGGGCAATGAAAAATACGTGAACCGTGTGGTAAACGAACTCATGCGATCTGGCGCTGAGGTGATCTACGAATCTATGTACGAGGTGCATGTTTCAGGACATGCCTGTCAGGAGGAACTGAAGCTGATTCAGGCGCTGACCAAACCGAAATTCTTCATTCCCGTACACGGTGAATATAAGCATCTGGTGAAGCATGCAGAACTGGCGAAATCCATGGGCGTGCCAGAAGATCATATTCTGATCTCCAAGATCGGCGACGTGATTGAACTGGACGGACAATCTATCCGTGTGGTATCACAGGTACCGGCAGGCAGAGTCATGGTTGACGGTCTCGGCGTAGGCGATGTGGGCTCTATCGTTCTCCGTGACAGAAAGCATCTGGCGCAGGACGGTCTGATCATCGTGGTCATCGGCATCGAGCGTATTTCCAATACGATCGTATCCGGTCCGGATATCATTTCCCGCGGATTTGTCTATGTACGGGAATCCGAAGAATTGATGGACGAGGCAAAAGGCGTCATGTCCCATGTGCTAAACAACTGCTCTGCTCACGAGCTAAAAGAGTGGGGCATGCTGAAATCAAAACTGCGTGATGTCATGTCGGATTATATCTATGAAAAAACAAAGCGCAGTCCGATGATCCTGCCGATCATCATGGAAATATAATTTTTTCAGATCTGATATCTGTCAGAATATCAGAACAAGCTCTAAGTTCTGATTCCAGATATCCATATCCGATTTCTGACTGACAGAACCGGATATTCGTATGGGCATTGTCTTTGAGGAGAAGGCAAAATATGAAGAACAAATACAGATTGCTGACCGCTACAGCAGTGTTGTGGGCACTCAGTATTCTCCTGCCGCTCTTTGGCAGTATATTCCGGCATATCCCCCAACGGCAGATGATCCTCTATCTTCTGATCGTACTGCTGCTGAGCATTATCCTTTTCGCAGAGTGGCTGCTCATCCGCCGGTTAGAGCAACAGCAGGCGATTGTGTTCCGCAGTAAAATTGACAACGCCGGCATGATAGCGTTGGAGAATATGACAGTGCCGGTTCTGCTGGCGGATCATATGGGCGTGATCCTCTGGTGCAACCAGACTTTCCGGCAGCGATTTGCCGCCAATCGCCCTGTCACAGGGCATTCGGTACAGGATGTCATTCATCTGAATCCGACATCCCTAAGCCAGAACCGGGATCTGCTGATGGAGCACAATAGTCAGAGCTATCGGGTTCATGCGGAATTCTCTGTGCAGAATCAGCAGGAAATCGTCGTGATACAATTTCTGGAGATCACCGACATTCTGCGGCTGCAGGACGAGAACACCAATTCCAAACCCTGTGTGCTGCTGCTGGTGATCGACAGCTATGACGATTTGCTGCAATACGCCAGAGAAAGTGAAAAAGCACAGGTATCTGCTGAGGTAGAACGGGTGCTGGACAACTTTATGCAGGGCACAGACGGTATTCTCCGAAAGATCGAAAACGACCTGTTCTATGCGGTGATGGAATCCCGTCATCTCCACGAGATCATGAACAACCGGTTCAGCGTACTGGATGACGCACGTCAGATTCGTGTCAACGACCGGATGCATATTACCTTTTCCATCGGCGTAGGCGACGGTGCTTCTTCTCTGGCTGAAAGTGAGAAATTCGCACAGCAGTCTCTGGATATGGCACTGGGGCGCGGCGGCGATCAGGCGGCAGTCAAAACGGAAAACGGTTTCTTCTTTTTCGGCGGCGCTTCCAAGGGTGTAGAAAAGAAATCCAAGACAAGGATACGTTCCATTGCACTGGCGATGCAAGAACTGATCGAGAATTCCGATCAGGTATTCCTCATGGGACACCGATTCGGCGATCTGGACTGTGTGGGTGCGGCATGCGGTCTTGCCGGTGCAGTTCAGCTGATGAAAAAGCCAGGATATGTGGTAGTACACCGACATAGTTGTCTGGCAACACCGCTGATCCAGCGAATGGAGCAGTGCAGCGACAGTCCCATGTTCATAGAGCCGGAAGATGCCATCGAGCATATTACCGAAAACAGTCTGCTGATCGTATTAGATACCCATAACAAGGAAATTTTAGAAAGCACAGAGCTTTACCGAAAGGCACGCTACGTGGTGGTCATCGACCATCATCGGAAAAATGTCAATTACATCGAAAATGCCGTGATCTTTCACCATGAGCCATATGCTTCTTCCGCTTCTGAAATGGTAGCGGAGATCTTGCAGTATTTCCGGTTGGATACAGAAATTTCAGCAGCTTACGCCGATGCACTGCTGTCCGGCATCATGCTGGACACCAAAAACTTTGTCATGCGAACCGGTGTGCGGACATTTGAAGCCGCTGCCTATCTGCGGAAGATTGGCGCAGATACGGTACAAGTGAAAACCATGTTTGCCAATACCATATCGGATTATTCCATGCGTGCCCAGATCGTAGCTCATGCAGAACTGTACCGGAACAATGCCATTTCAGCGGTCAAACTGACCGGTCCGGAAACACGTGTCATTGCCTCTCAGGCAGCGGATGAGCTGCTGAGCATACAAGGTGTTGAGGCTTCCTTTGTGCTGTATCTGGATGAAAAAGGTGTCAGCATCTCCGCTCGATCAATGGGCAGCGTCAATGTACAGGTGATCATGGAACAACTGGGCGGCGGCGGACACCAGACCATGGCGGCAGCACAACTGCCGGTGGGTACCATCCAGGAAGCAAAGGAAAAGCTGCTGATGATTCTGGAAACAAGAGAAAACGCGAAATAACTGCAATCACATGCATAGGAAAGGATGAAATCAAAGATGAAAGTGATTTTTTTACAGGACGTAAAAGGCTCAGGCAAAAAGGGTGAGGTCAAAAATGTCGCTGACGGCTACGCCCGGAACATGCTGCTGCCCAAGGGACTGGCCATAGAAGCCACCGCCAAGAACATGTCCGAGCTGACGGGAAAACAATCCTCTGCGGCACATAAGATCGATATGGAAAAACAGGCAGCACAGGAAATCGCCGAAAAGATAAACGGCAAAACCATTCGTACTGCGGCGAAGGCAGGAAACGGCGGCAGGTTGTTTGGCGCCGTGACGGCTGCACAGATCGCTGACTGCATTACACAGCAGTATCAGTGCAAGGTGGATAAGAAAAAAATCAGCTTGAAAACCGATATCAAAAACTTTGGCACCTATGAAGCAGATATCCGTCTGTATAACGGCATCTCTGCAAAGGTTACAGTTGAAGTGGTAGAAGGCTGAAAAATCGTATGATATGCGATGCGGGGCAGTAGTATGTCCCGCATTCTGTATTCCCAGAACTTGTTCACATAAGAAGCATGTGCGGATTTTCCAGCAGATTTTGCCGCAGAACAGGCACAAATCCGCAGGCAAGCTTTGCACCTGACAAGGGTTTTTCTGCCGGAAAACTCTGCATCAGTTTCTATGAGGACAGGTTCTTCAGGCAACACATATTTTTTAGGAGGTCATTACTATGCCGGAAGCATCATTCCCCCAGGAAAATGCAGAGCTGCCCTATAGCTTAGAGGCAGAGCAGACCATACTCGGCGCAATTCTCATCGATCCCTCGGTACTTTCTGTGGTACTGGAAACCATCCGGCCGGAAAGCTTTTTCAACGAACAGCACCGGACGCTGTTCCAGATTATCATGCAGATGTTCACCTCTGGAGAAAAGGCAGACGTGATCACCGTACTCAATGCTGCCATTTCTCAAGGCGTATTTGAGACTGCCGCTGAGGGCAGAAGCTATCTGGCTGCGTTAGTCAATATCGTACCGTCTACTGCCAACATTGAAAGCTATTGTGCGATTGTATCGGAAAAATATTATATCCGTTGTCTTGCCTTTGCAGCACGTGGGATCTTACAGGATATCCAATCCGGCGAACAGCATGCACAGACCCTGCTGGATGCTGCGGAACAGCGAATCTTTGACATCCGACAGGGCAGAGATGTAACAGGACTGGTAAAGATCGGCGATGCCATCTGCGAAGCATATGACCGTATCGGCAAAATCTCCGGTCCGGACAAGGAAAAATATCTGGGAGCAAAAACCGGTTTTAAGCACCTGGACAATATAACCTCCGGTCTGAACAAATCCGACCTGATTCTGATTGCAGCCCGTCCCGGTATGGGCAAGACCTCCTTTGCACTGAACATTGCCACCAACGTGGCTCGAAGAGGCAGCAAGGAAGTTGCTGTGTTCTCCCTGGAAATGTCCAAGGAACAGCTGGCAACCCGTATGCTTTCCACCGAAGCCCTGGTGGATTCCAATAAACTGCGCAGCGGCTTTCTCACCAATGAGGATTGGGTACGATTGGCAAGCAGTGCCGGCGTGCTCAGCGGATTGCCGATGTATATTGACGATACGGCAAGTATCACCGTGCAGCAAATTAAGGCGAAGCTGCGCCGCATGAAAAATCTGGGACTGGTGGTGATTGACTATCTCCAGCTCATGGGCTCTTCCCTGCGGTCGGATAACCGTGTGCTGATTATCTCTGAAATCACCCGCCAACTGAAAATCATGGCAAAAGAGTTAGATATCCCGGTGATCGTTCTTTCCCAGCTGTCACGCGGACCGGAAAGCCGTACCGATAAACGCCCTATGCTGTCCGATCTCCGTGAGTCCGGTTCTATTGAGCAAGATGCAGATATTGTCATGTTCCTCTATCGGGATGCGTATTATAACAAGGAAAGTCCGACGCCCAACATATCCGAATGCATTGTGGCAAAAAATCGTCACGGTGAAACTGGTATGATCCAGATGATCTGGGACGGTCAGTTTACACGCTTCTCCAATGCGGAAATGCGTAATGAGGGCTGATGCACTGCAGCTGCATGTGCGGCAATTTTTGACGCAGCAGGTGCATCTCCAGAAAGATGCTGTTATCTGCTGTGCCTTATCCGGCGGAGCGGACAGCGTTTGTCTGCTGCGATGCCTCCTTGCACTGAGCAAACCCATGGGCTTTACTGTGACAGCAGTTCACGTCAACCACCAGCTCCGAGACACAGAAAGTCTCCGGGATCAGAAATTCTGCGAAGCTCTTTGCCAAAAGCTGCATGTGCCCTTGACTGTGACCGCCGCAGATGTCCGCCGGCGGGCAAAACAGGAAAACTGCTCTGAGGAGCTATCAGCAAGACTTTGCCGCTATGCGGCGCTGGAAGAGATCTCAGCAGACTGGATCGCTACAGCTCATACGGCTTCTGACAATCTGGAAACTATGCTGTACCGTCTGGCAAGAGGCAGCAGTCTTCATGGTCTGGGTTCGATTCCTCCCGTCAACGGCAGGTTCATCCGACCGCTTCTGACAGTGACCCGACAGGAAATCGAAACATATCTGGCGGCTCTGGAACAGGACTATGTCACGGACAGCACCAATCTGACAGACAAATACACCCGTAACCAGATCCGGCATCGACTGATACCGGAATTAAAACGCCTGAACCCCTCTGTAGAGCGGACATCTGTCACAATGCTCCGCAGCTTGCGGTCAGAAGACGATTATCTGTCACAGCAGGCAAAGGCGATCTATGCCGCTCATCTGCAAAACGGCAGCATGTTAACCGGACTGGATCAGATGCATCCGGCAATGGGTATGCGCTGTCTGGCGCTTTTGCTGGAACAGCAGAATATCCCCTTTGATGCACTTTTGTTGGAACGGCTTCTGGCGCTGGCACAGCAAGGCGGCAAATGGAATCTGAAGAAACATGTTTATGCCATCGCAAAACAGGGCACGCTGACAATAGAACAGATCCTTCCGGATGCAAAGCCGCTGGCGGAAAAAATACCGCTGCACCTGGGCGAAAATCAGTTATATGAGGGCTATGTGCTGTTTGCGGCAATACAGAATAGGGAAAATCATGAAAAAATCGATAATATTCATAAAAAGTTCGCAAATGTTTGCCTGGATTATGATAAAATAAAAGGTGACATTTTCTTGCGGCAACGACAGTACGGAGAACGCATTCGTCTTTGCGGCAGGGATTTCACATCATCGCTGAAAAAGCTGATTCAGGCAAAAGTGCCCCCACAGCGGCGGCACACACTGCATGTATTGGCAGACGATGACGGCATCGTATTTGCAGAATTTATCGGCGCAGCCCACAGAGTATCACCCGATGCCAACACAAGGCGGCTGCTGATTATCGAAGTGAAACCAATCCTGAACCGGAGTGTATCCCCGGTGAGCGACAACGAAATGGAGTGATTGAATTTGACACCGAAAAGAGGACGGGGTATCGGCGTTTATCTGATAGTCCTGCTGATTCTGATAGGGGTTCTGGGATTCCTGCTGCCCAATCTGAGAGGCAATTCAAAAACGCCGTCGTATTCTGAGATCCTGCAATATTTTGACAATTATCAAGTAACAGAATACACCCTGGATCTGGGAAGCGGCGAACTGAAATTAGTACTGGAGGACGGGAAGAAGATTACCTATGATGTCCCAAATGTTTCCGTATTCCGGGACGATACAAAGGAATATCGTCACCGCTATAACATGCAGCATCCTGACGAGCCTTTGAAGGTCGATCTTTACCGCATTCGAGATAATTCATGGCTGCTGACACTGATCCCTACAGCAGTGCTGATCATTATGATGGTATTCCTCATGCTATTTACCATGCGTCAGGCTGGAGGCGGCGGAAAGTACACCTCTTTTGGCAAGGCGAATATCAAGAATCAGATGAATACCCGAAAGGCAAGCTTTGCCGATGTTGCCGGTGCAGACGAAGAAAAAAATGAGTTGGAAGAGATTGTGGACTTTCTCAAGAATCCACGGAAATACAGTGAGATTGGTGCAAGAATTCCCAAGGGCGTGCTGCTTATGGGTCCTCCCGGTACCGGTAAGACCCTGCTGGCAAGAGCCGTCGCAGGAGAAGCAGACTGCCCCTTTTTCTCCATATCTGGTTCAGATTTTGTAGAAATGTTTGTGGGCGTGGGTGCATCCCGTGTCCGGGATCTCTTTGAACAGGCAAAGAAAAACGCACCGTCTATCATCTTCATTGATGAGATCGACGCTGTGGGCAGACACCGCGGCACAGGCATCGGCGGCGGACATGATGAACGCGAACAGACCCTGAACCAGCTTCTGGTAGAAATGGACGGCTTTACCGGCAAGGAAAATGTCATTGTTATTGCAGCCACCAACCGTCGGGATATTCTCGATCCGGCTCTGCTCCGTCCGGGACGGTTTGACCGCCAGATCGTCGTGAATTATCCCGATGCCAAAGGACGTGAAGAGATCCTCAGGGTACACACCAAGAACAAAAACATGGCAGCCGATGTGGAACTGGACACCATCGCCAAATCTACCGTAGGCTTTACCGGTGCTGATCTGGAAAATCTCATCAACGAGGCGTGTCTGCTGGCAGCACGCAAAAACAAAAAGGCGATCACCATGGAAGAAATCCAAGATGCCACCATGAAGGTCATTGCCGGACCGGAAAAGAAATCCCGTCATATCACCGAAGAGGAAAAGCGGCTGACGGCATATCACGAGGGCGGTCACGCAGTCTGCACCTATTATTGCGCAAAACATGATAAGGTGCATGAGGTTTCCATCATCCCCCGCGGCATGGCAGGCGGCTATACCGCATATCTGCCGGAAAAAGATAAGCAGTTTGTCACCAAGCGGGAAATGGAAGAAAGCATCGTCACCCTGCTGGGCGGCAGAGTCGCAGAACAGTTGGTACTGGATGACATATCCACCGGTGCTTCCAATGATCTGGAGCGTGCTACCTCTACGGCAAGAAGCATGATCACACAGTACGGTTTTAGTGAAAAGATGGGTCCTGTGGTATACGGCAACGACCAAAACGAGGTATTCCTGGGCAGAGATCTGGGTACATCCCGGAACTACTCCGACCGTGTGGCTGCGGAGATCGACGATGAGGTACGCAGCATCATTGAAGAAGCTTATGCACAGGCAACTTCGATCCTGAAGGAGCATATGGATCAGCTGCATTTGCTGGCAAAATATCTGATACTTCACGAAAAGATCGACCGGGATGATTTCGATCTGCTGATGCGAGGTGAGATACCGGCAGAACGGTTTGAGGAACAGCCGTCAAAGGCTGATACGAAAACAGAAACCGAAACCAAGCCGGAATCTGATGCAAAACCAATGGAAACACAAAATTAAGGAGGGGAAAATATGTTCAATAAGGAAGGAAACATGGGTCAGACAACTGATCCCATAGAAAAAGCATCCGGAGCAGAAACGCCGGATGCCATGCAAGAGCCGACACTGACCAATCCGGAGGAGTCCAAAATCATAGAAGATGGTTCGGAGACTATTTCGGAAGAAAGAAAGGAGGAAGTTTCTCCCGAAGAAGAACCAGAAGGAACTTCTCCCGAAGAAGAACCAGAGGAAGCTTCTCCCAGGGAAGAACCAGAGGAAGCGCCTCCGAAAAAAAAGCCAGCCATTGATGGACAAAAACTCTGCCAATGGATACGGAATGCACTGCCGGTTCTGGCATTTCTGATATCGGTGATTTGTGTGGGATATTACGTGATCTTCCCCAGCCGGGGCGAATTTCACGCAGACTGTACAGATACAATCTACTGGGCAAACGCCTCATATGAAAGCGGGCATATTCTCAGCGAAGATTTTTGCTATGCCTGTCTGCTGCCCTTTGGCGGTAATCTTCTGATGCAGATATTCATGCCATTTTTCGGGCTTTCCATGACCACACATATTCTGGGAATGTTTCTGTTTTTTGTGCTGTTTATCCTGTTCTTCTGCCTGATGCTCCGAGAAGCAGGTCTGAACTATCGCTACATCTGCGTGGCTGGAGCGGTTCTGCTGGCGACACTTTGCGCCTCACAAAAGGTTCGTGAGATCTTCTGGGGTCATGTAATTTATTACAGCCTTGGGGTATTGTTCCTGTTTATCGGCATGTTCCTGCTGTTCCGGCTGCGGAATCTGGCAGAGCAGAAATCCCTTTCCGCCGCAAATGAAAAGCAGACAAGACTGCGCCGTATCACTACATTGGTCATATTCCTGATATTCTTCCTGCTGACATGTACGGATGGCATTTCTTCTTTGACGATTTTTGCGCTGCCAATGACAGGTGCCATTTTTGCAGAGGCACTGGTAGACAATCAGGCAAAACTGATCAGCCGACGGAATGGCAAAACCGCACTTCTGCTGTGTCTGATGGCTGTCATGCTGGTACTGGGCATGAAACTGGGCAGCGCCTGGGCTGGCGATATTACTGCCGGCTATGAAACTGCTTATTCCAATTATGGTGATAAGGGTGAATGGCTGACCAATGCACAGAAGCTTCCTCTGGCATGGTTGGATTTGCTGGGCTTGCAGAATATGCCCGGTGAAAGAATGATGAGCGGTGACAGTATCAAGAATCTGATCCATATCATGGCGGCAGCTCTTATTGCTGTTGTGCCTATTGCTGCAACGATCTGCTATCCCAGATATACCGGAAAAAAGGGCAGACACCTGCGTGTTGCTGTCTGGGTACATTGGGCAGTTACAGCTCTGATTCTGGTAGGATGGATCTGCGGCATGTTGTCGGCGGCTGCATGGCGGCTGACACCGATCATCGCTACCAGTACGATGCTGACCCTGCTGTTTGCATGCTGGGCAATCTCGAAAAAAACCAACCTGACACGGCTTGCGGTACTCCTGATGATTCCTATTACCGCATCAAGTGCGCTGAATGTCTGGGATGTTGCGCATATGCCTTATGATAATTATAAGGACAGTGATCTGTATCAGCTTGCAGATTATCTGGAGGAAAATAAACTGACTTATGGATATGCTACCTTCTGGAATGCTAATGCGATTACGATAATCGCTGACAACCATATCAAGGCACGTAATGTGAATGTGGATGAAAACGGTGTAAATCCGAATTTCTATCAGACGCAAACCAGCTGGTATGAAGATCAGGAGGATCAGGACAAGTATTTCCTGCTGTTGTCACAGGGTGAGTATGATACGCTGGTCAATAATGCCAGTGACATTCTGAATACTTCAACGCAGTTCTTGCAGCTGCAAACCACCAACGGTTCTACGTTCTATGTGTTAGTATATCCTGAAAATCTGTTTTGATCTGTGATCAGAAGAAAAACCGAGCGAAGCGTCTGAACTCCGCTCGGTTTTTTGTTGGTAAGAGAAACCATGCGTGCGGCTGGAAACAGATTAAACATATAGATAATATATGCGTAAAATATCAAGACAAAAATGCTCAATAGCTATTGACAAATTTTTCATGTTGTGCTATCATAATAAAAGAGGAAGATAATTTTATTTGCTTCGGTACAAAGTTATGCCGCAGGAGGACGGAACATTAAGGTTTATATGGATTCTACGGAAACAGCAATTATGGTGTTTCTACCGCTGTAATACGACTTTCAATAACAACAAAAACAAATTTTAAACACGAAAAGGAGGTTTTGACTATGCGTAAAGCAATTGCCTACACCCTTTGTATCAGCCTGTTGGTTTTTCCCGGCTGCGGCAATACAGAGGTTTCTACATCAGAGATTTCTACATCATCTGAAACTTCAACAACGGCACACACGACCACAACGGATATTTTTGAGTTTAATCCAATCACCTATGTAGATTATGATAGCTATGATGAGTTTATGGCTGCTATGGCAGAAGAACATCCAGGTATCACTCCGTATACATTACCTCAGAATATCACTTCTGACTGGACACAGAGCATGAGAATGGATACCAGCTATTATCAATACAACTTATATGACCCGGAAAATGACCGTGACATCATGATTCAAGTTGTCTTTACCGAACATTATGAAACAATCCAGGAACATCTGGAAGAGATCAGACCGTATTCTTCTGTAGAGTATGAGACGGCGGCTGGAGATGATCATTACGCAGTGGTGTATTATCCAGAGGATAATGACTATGCATTATATGGTCTTACCGGAGATGATCATACATTTTACACACTCGTCATATGGAACGGAGACGGAAATCTGGATACCAAAGAGGATCTGATCTCCCTTCGGGAAGCATTGCAATTATAATCATGTTGAAATTATCAAAAATGGGCTGCTGCACTGAAATCCTGTGCGGCAGCCTCTTTTCTGGATATCCAATACGCAGCTGCCGGACTGTCTGCTGGCATACTCGAATAATATCCCACAAGGCTGAATTTGTCGGGACTTTTCCAGAATTTTTTTCTGCAAAAATAATAGAATCATAGAACTTCTTCGGGAAAACAACCACGCCCCCCTTGACATTTCCCTGCCACTCTGCTATAATAATGAATATGATAATCATTTTCAAATTCAGGAAGAGAGCTATGAGACGATTCAAATTCACAACAGCACTCATATTTTGTCTGCTGCTTCTCACCGGCTGTACCGGTGAATTTCCTCAGAAAAATGCAGACATCCACATTGTCTGTACCATTTTCCCCGAATACGATTGGACCAGACAGATTGTCGGCGATATAGAAAATGTTCAGGTGACCTTACTTGTCAAAAATGGCACAGACCTTCACAGCTATCAACCCTCTGTCCAGGATATTGCACAAATCGCACAGGCAGATCTGTTCTGTTATGCAGGAGGCGTCTCTGATGACTGGGTTCTGGACGTGCTGAAAACTGCCGAAAACGACAATGTGACGGCGATCTCCATGCTGGAGGCAGCAGATGCAAAAGAGGAAAACCTTGTTCTGGGAATGCAGGAAGAATCCCATCACCATAGCCGCAACGAGCCGGAAGAGGGAGAAGAACTCGATGAGCACGTCTGGCTTTCCCTGCGGCAGGCACAGCTGGATTGCCTTGCCATCTGCGATGCGCTGTGTGCGCTGGACGAAGCCCATGCATCTCAGTACCAGACAAACTGCGAAAACTATTTACAGCAGCTTCAGGAACTCGATGCCCTGTATACAGAAAAATTGGAACAGAATACAGCAAGAGACACGATTCTGATGGCAGACCGGTTTCCATTTCGGTATCTGGCAGAGGATTACGGACTGACCTATTATGCCGCATTTCCAGGATGTTCCACCGAAACCAACGCCAGCTTTGAAACCATTGTCTTTCTGGCAGAACAGATGCAAGAAAAACAGATTCCCTATCTACTGGTAACGGAAAGCGGTGATACTACTCTGGCAGAAGCCATTTTGAAATGCGCCGATACGAAGGGAGAAATCCTCACACTGTGTTCCATGCAGTCCGTCACAGAGAAACAGCTCCAGGAAGGTCTGACCTATCTGGGTCAGATGAAACAGAATCTGACAGTACTGCTGAAAGCACTGTCATAAAAGGAGGTTTGTCACCATGCCGCAGCTCATCTGCAATGATATCACGCTTGGCTATGAGGGTGTTCCCGTCACAGAGCATCTTTCTTTTTCCGTTGATCCAGGAGATTATCTGTATATCATGGGAGAAAATGGCTCCGGAAAAAGCACACTGATACGCACTCTTCTCCATCTGAAATCTCCCATGTCCGGTGTCATCAAAACCGGAGACGGTTTAAAGCCGGATGAGATTGGCTATCTTCCCCAGCAAACAGCTGTCCAGCGGGATTTTCCAGCATCTGTCCAAGAGATTGTACTCTCCGGCTGTCTCAACCGCAGAGGACTTCGCCCGTTTTATTCCAAACAGGAAAAAGAGACGGCACAGCACAACATGGAACGCCTTGGCATCAGACACCTGGCAAAAGCCTGCTATCGGGAATTGTCTGGCGGTCAGCAGCAGCGTGTACTTCTGGCAAGAGCCCTTGGTGCAGCTCAGAAGATGCTGCTGCTGGATGAGCCTGTGACCGGACTGGATCCCAAAGCGCAGACGGAATTCTATGATCTGATTGAGCAATTGAACCGGCAGGACGGCATTACCATTCTTATGGTTTCTCATGACATGGAAGCTGCTGTCAGATATGCCTCCCATGTGCTGCACATTGGTAAAACACTGCTATTTTTTGGCACAAAGGAAGCATATCTTCAGAGCAAAATCGGGCAGGCATTTACTGGAAAGGAGGACAAGAATCATGGGAATCATTGAACAGCTGACAGGCTATCTGTCCTTTTCCTTTGTGCAATACGCATGGATCACCGGCATCCTCATTGCCTTGTGTTCTTCTCTGCTGGGCGTAACGCTGGTGCTAAAACGGTTTTCTGTTATCGGTGACGGACTTTCTCATGTGGCATTCGGCGCTTTGGCAATCGCCGCAGTGCTGCATCTCCAAAACAACATGCTTTTGGTACTGCCGGTGACTGTGGTCTGCGCAGTGCTGCTGCTGTGTACCAGACAAAACCGAAAGATCCGGGGAGATGCCGCTATTGCCATGTTGTCTGTCAGTGCGCTTGCAATCGGTTATCTCATGCAAAATATTTTCTCTGCCTCTGCCAACATTTCCGGCGATGTGTGCAGTACACTATTTGGTTCGGCTTCAATCCTGACCTTGTCCAAAATGGATGTCTGGGTGTGCGTTATTCTGTCGGCAGCCGTGATACTCATTTTCTTTTTCTGTTACCATCAAATCTTTGCCATTACTTTTGATGAAAATTTTGCCGCAGCAACCGGTATCCGTGCAGGGATGGTCAATATGCTCATTGCCGTAATTACAGCGGTGATCATTGTCCTTGCTATGAATCTGGTAGGCGCACTTCTGACCTCAGCGCTGATCGTTTTTCCAGCATTGTCAGCCATGCGATTATTTCGCAGCTTCCGGGGCGTCATTTGCAGTGCAGCAGTGATCTCTGTGGTGTGTGCGGCAATGGGCATGTTGCTGTCTATTTTAGCTTCTACACCAGTAGGAGCCACGATTGTGGTAACAGATCTAGCATCGTTTTTGCTGTGCTGGATTGTTGGGAAACTGATGCGAAAGGCATAATATATGGCATATATTTATGTGCTGGAATGCCGGGACGGTTCCTATTACACCGGCATCACCACTGATTTGACAAAACGTCTGCGACAGCACTGGGGACATCTTGCCGGCGGTGCAAAATACACACGCAGCCATCCCCCGAAACGTCTGCTCTGTGTCTGGGAAACGGCTGACTATTCCCAAGCAAAACGTTTCGAGGCGGCTTTTAAGCAGCTGACACGGCAGCAAAAGGAACAGCTGATCGCAGCACCAGAGGGGTGGCAGAAATTTCTGCCCCGATTGTCAGAACTGGAATTTTTGCCCATGCCGGCAGAAAAGCTTTCCGCATACACCAGGATCGGTTCTTTCAACAAGCTTTTTGAACAATAGTTCTGCGCCCATTTCTGCTAAAGGCGCAAATATATTTCATCTCTGGTCAAAATTCGGCTATAGACAATTCGCGCATTTTGTGTTATGATGGATGCGGAACAAAAAGAGAGGTGCAGTGCGATGGAAAATTATGTGATCACCATTACAAGACAATTCGGCAGTCTGGGACGAGAAATTGCTTCCCTTGTGGCAGAATCTCTGGGAATCCCACTATATGACCGAACGGTATTTGAAAAAGAGGCGGCAGAACGTGACGAGACGCTGCGATCCATGGTGCGTTTCAGCGAGGACGAAGCGGTGGCAAGAGTAGACCGTATGGCATCTCCGCTGGGCATTGGCAGCAGCCTGAAGCAGGACAGAATGTTCGAGGTGCAGAGTAAGCTGGTGATGGAGCATGCACAGCGGGAAAGCTGTGTAATCATGGGACGCTGTGCGGATTATCTGCTCCGGGAACGGGAAAACGTGATCCGCTGTTATATCTTTGCGCCTTATCAGGCAAGAATCGTCAACAGCATCCGTGTGCTGACAGGCACGGCAGCAGATCCACAGCGAATCATTGAAGAAGTAGATAAGGCACGGGCGGATTATTACCGCAGCTATACCGGCTGCGAGGTGAATAATACCCGGTACCGGGATATTTTTCTGAACAGCAATCTGCTGGGAGCGGAAGGATCGGCGCAACTCATCGTAGATGCGGCGAAGCGGAAGTTTGGACTATCGTAAAAAGGACGAAAAAAACCGGAACGTTTTCGAGTGGAAAAACGTTCCGGTTTTTTTCCGTCCTTGTGTCAACCAGAACAGGCTCTTATCCCAATCCTCTCTTCCCTTCTGATAGATGGATCGATGGGAATTGTGCCGCCGCAGGCGTTCCTCTAAAATCCGATGTTCTATCGAATTTTGGAGGAGTAGTATGAAGAACTTGTTCTAAAACCCATTCAGATGTGCGTTCTTGATAATGGCTGGATAATTGCGATAGCTATAATCCATATCTACGTCGCCTTTGATACCGCTGACAGATCCTGTACTGCTGTATTGCCACATACCGTAGGACTTGGTATAAGACGGTGAATCCACATTAAAATGTGCCACCCAGACATCATATTTCTCCAGAACCGAGTCATAGACCTTACTGTTCAAAAAGCTGGCATAACTGTACACCGTCACAAAATAGCCCTTGCTCTCCATGGTGTCGCAGAATGCTTCAATAATGGCAGAAACTTGTTCCTTTGTCATTTTTGCATGTACTTCTGCTTCAATGTCAAATACCAGTGGATAGTCAAACTGATAACCTTCGATCACAGAGGCAAACACCTCTGCCTCCTGCTTGGCAGATGCCACAGAATCGGCATAGCTGAACCAGTATGCACCGCAGGAAAGTCCAGCAGCTTTGGCATTTTTCATATTCTGTGCGAAATAGGGATCTTCCTGGCTGGCATACTTTCCATAACCGGCACGAATGATGGCAAAATCCTTGCCGTTTTTCTTCACCTTCGTCCAGTCTACATCCAACTGATACTTAGAAACATCAATGCCGTCATAAACTGCCTTTTTCACCGTTGTCGTGGCAGAAGTTGTCGTAGCCGCCTTGGTGGTAGCGGTAGTTCTGGTCGTTGTGGTGCTTATTGTTGTGGTTGTTACTGTCGTCTCTTCTGTCGTAGAAAGTGCTGGATCATCTGTTGTATCTGATCCAGTAACATCCGTGCCTACAGGATTTTCTGTCGATACGGTAATCTCTGTTACCGTAGTCACAACAGGTGTTGTCATGCTGACCCGCTGGGCCATATATGCCTCAGCCTCCGGCGGATATGACCCGGTCAGCCGGCAGTATGAATCCCAAGTGAGAAACTGAAAAGCATCTGTTATGTCAACAGACTGCGAAAAATCCGCATCCAGCACCATATAGCTTTCTTCGGTGAGGAAGGAATCAAAACCGATGCTGAAAAAGGAATGTGTCAGCAGAGACAAATAGGCAAGGGCATAGAATTCTGTTTCGGTCGTTTCACGGACAAATGCATTGATATCCGCAGGTTCAATGATCTCCCGATCCTTTGCAGTCACTGCCAGACCCGACGGCATGCTGAAGACGACCAGAACTGCCGCCGCCAACATACCAATGATTCTTTTACAAATCGAATGCATGGGTAAAACCTCCTGAATGATTTCTGAATGTCATACATAAGTGCAAACCCGATAGGCGCTCTTTGCGCGGGTTTGCCGAAACAGAGCATCTGCCTTGTCCGGCAGTGCTGTGAATCTATCCGCCGTTTTTATACGAACAGATTCCAGAGTGTGTCGGCACGATCTGATACTACTAAACGACGGTAAAACCAGCGTTCCAGATCGTATCCAAACGATTCAGACCCGTTCTTCCTCAGAAATGCGTGCAGATTTTCGAGCAGATTTTGGTACAGCCCAGAAAAAACCGCAGGCAGCTTTTGTGCTTGGCAAGGCTTTTTGACACTGTACGCATCAAAATTCGCCGGAAAAACAGATGCATTTTCTTGTGAAGGCAGGTTCTTATTGTTGAATCAGATCAATCAGTCCGATAACCTGAATCAAGGCAAGACTTGGAAATCCAAACCGGAAGTACCAATGCTGTGTCTTATGACGAAAGTGCCACATACCCAGCGTGCCTCCAATTCCGCCGCCCAGCAGCGTAAACAGAAACAAGGTCTTTTCCGGAATGCGCCATTCATGTCTTTTGGCGCGGCGCTTGTCAATGCCCATCAATGCATATGCTAGGATGTTCATGAGAATAACAACCACCAGCACCATCCACTTCTGCGGGGAAAGGCTCATGACGGGTTCTCCTGTCCCCGATGATTTCTTAGCTGACGGGGCAAAAAAGGCTCAATGGCTTCGATCACAGCCTGATTGGGCGTAAATACAATGCGAACCGCACCATATTCCTCTGTTTCTCCATCGGCGTAGTATTCATTTTCACCAGTATTGTCTGCACAAAGCACCAGTGTTTTCTCATCTGCGGATGCCACATCATCCGTCAGCGGACCAAAAGCTTCAAATTTTGCTGCGTCTGCCGTGATCAGATGTACACGCTTGCGGCAGGCAATGATCTTATCTACGACCATTTCGCCGTTGGTCACAGCGTATTCATATTCCACCGAAAGCCCCGTGATCAGATAATAGGCGCCATAAATCAGCGCACAGGTGATGATCAGCAAAAAAGGAAAATGGAACATGTCAGCAAGCACCACAGTTGCAGAACAAAGCAGCACTGTCAATACAATAATTTGTATTTTTTTCAGTTTGTCACTGGAATCCGGCTGTTTTTTTACCATAAATTCAGCAAAACTATCCATAATTTCAAAACCCTTTCAGATAACATATATTCATTATAACATACCTTTTGAAATATTTCAAGAAAAATTTTGTTTTGGGCTTGATTTTTTTGGGAAAAAGGAGTATAATAAAAAAAGACAACGCTATGACGAAGCGAGTAGGTGTCAGAATTGTCGGTACAGAGAGCGGGATTTGCTGAGAACCCGTCCGGCAGAAGGTACTGAAGTTCCCTTCCGAGCGGCTGTGCTGAACCATGTGAAGTAGGTGCAGATGTCATGTTCGCATTAAGAACAGAAGAGTGACGGCTCTTTGAAAATGGGTGGTATATGCAAGTGGTTTGTCTTGTCCTGTTTTCAGGATAAGACTTTTTTATTGCCATAAACTAAGGCGTGTTGAAGCTGCTCCAGAATGCTTGCCTGACAAGTATTTTGCGTCCTGTCAACACCCCATCACGAAAGGAAGATACGATGAAACAACAACTGGAAGCGATCCGTGCCGCCGCCAGAACGGCACTGAATGACTGCACCGACCCGAATCTGCTGGAAAAGCTGCGTGTACAGTATCTGGGAAAAAAGGGCGAATTGACTGCCATTTTGAAACAAATGGGCAAGCTCTCCGCCGAAGAGCGTCCGGCGATCGGTCAGCTTGCCAATCAGGTGCGTGAAGATATTGAAGCAGCACTGGCAGAAAAGCAGCAGCGCCTGGCAGAGGCTCTGCTTGCCCATAAGCTGGAATCTGAGACGGTAGATATCACACTGCCAGGAACCACACAGAAAGTGGGCAGCATGCATCCCTTGACCATCGTGGAAAACGAGATCCGTGAGATCTTTCTGGGCATGGGCTTTTCCGTAGCAGACGGTCCGGAGGTGGAATACGACTACTACAACTTTGAAGCCCTGAATCTCCCCCCGGATCATCCGGCAAGAGATACCCAGGATACCTTCTACATCACAGACAATATTCTTCTGCGCACGCAGACCTCATCGGTTCAGGTGCATGTCATGGAACATCAAAAGCCGCCTATCCGTGTGATCTCTCCCGGACGAGTATACCGCTCGGATGCAGTGGATGCCACACATTCTCCCCTGTTCCATCAAATTGAAGGTCTTGTGGTGGACAAGGGCATCACTATGGCGGATCTGAAAGGAACACTGGAACTGCTGATGCAGCGTCTGTACGGCGAAGAATGCAGAATTCGTCTGCGTCCCCATCACTTTCCTTTTACCGAACCCAGCGCAGAGGTGGATGTGATGTGCTTCCAGTGTCACGGCGAAGGCTGCCGTATGTGCAAGGGCGAAGGCTATATCGAACTGCTGGGTGCAGGTATGGTGCATCCCAAGGTACTGGAGGGCTGCGGCATTGACAGCAGTGTATATTCCGGCTTTGCCTTTGGTCTGGGTCTGGAACGTGTTGCCATGCGCCGCTATAATATCGGCGATATGCGGCTGCTGTTTGAAAACGACTATCGGTTCTTGGAACAGTTCTGAACGAAGGGAGGAAATATCAGATGAATTTATCCATGAAATGGCTGGCTGATTATGTAGACTGCGGTGTTTCCGTCAAGGAGTTTTGTGCCGGCATGACCATGAGCGGCTCAAAGGTAGAACGCTATGATATCGAAGGCGAGGCGATCCGGCATGTCGTGATCGGCAAGATTCTGTCCATTGCACCCCATGAAAATTCCGACCATCTCCAGATCTGTCAGGTAGATGTAGGCGGTAACGCACCTATCCAGATTGTGACCGGCGCACAGAATATTGTAGAGGGCGCACTGGTTCCGGTGGCACTTACCGGCGCAGAACTGCCCGGCGGCGTCCACATCAAAAAGGGCAAGCTTCGCGGTGTGGAGAGCAACGGTATGCTCTGCTCTCTGGGCGAGCTGGGACTGACTGTCCATGATTTCCCCTATGCCATTGAGGACGGCATCTTTCTGATAGAAGAGGATTGTCAGGTGGGACAGGACATCCACGAAGCCATCGGTCTGAACGATGTTTCTGTGGAGTTTGAAATCACCTCCAACCGTCCGGACTGTCTTTCTGTTATCGGCCTGGCACGAGAAGCTGCTGTGACCTTTGACAAGCCCCTGAAAATCAACGAGCCCACATTCCACGGCATAGAGGAAAAGCTCAGTGATACCCTTTCTGTTACCATTGAAAATCCCGATCTCTGCCCCCGCTATCTTGCCGGCATGGTAAAAAATGTCCGGATTGCGCCCTCTCCCCGCTGGATGCGGGAACGTCTCCGTGCCAGCGGCATTCGTCCCATCAACAATCTGGTGGATATCACAAACTATGTCATGCTGGAATACGGTCAGCCTATGCACGCCTTTGATCTGCGCTATGTACAAAACGGCAAGATTGTAGTTCGTCATGCAAAAGACGGCGAATCCATTACCACACTGGACGGGCAAAAACGTCAGCTGTCTCCGGAAATGCTGGTCATCGCCGATGCTGTAAAGCCCATTGCCGTTGCCGGTGTGATGGGCGGCGAATACAGCGGTATCATGGATGATACGACTACAGTTGTCTTTGAATCTGCCTACTTTGAACCGGTTCAGGTGCGCCGCACTGCTAAAAAACTGGGGTTGCGCACCGATGCCTCTGCACGCTACGAAAAGGGATTAGACCCGGACAACTGTCAGAGAACCCTGCGCCGTGCCTTGGAACTGGTAGAGCTGCTTGGCATCGGCGATCCGGTAGCTGATTTCGTGGAAGCAGATCACCGCAAGGAAGAAAAGAAGGTGATTCCCTTTGATCCGGACTGGATCAACAGCTTCCTTGGTACAGAGATCTCTCGGGAGGAAATGGTCAGAATACTGGAGGCACTGGAAATTCACGTAGATGGCAACGTCAGCACCCCCCCCAGTTTCCGCATAGACTTAGAACGTCCGGCAGATATCGCCGAGGAGGTCGCCCGTATTTACGGCTACAACAACATCCCCTCTACTGTCATCCACGGTGTGGCAAAAGCACAGCTGACACCCCAGCAACAGTTCCTCCGCAAGGCAGAACAGGCAATGGTAGGTCTGGGCTTTTTCGGCGCACTGACCTATTCCTTCACCTCCCCCAAATGCTTTGACCGCATCGGACTGCCGGCAGACAGCAAGCTGCGGGAACCCATCACCATCATCAATCCTCTGGGGGAAGATACCAGTATTATGCGTACTACCACACTGCCCAGTCTGCTGGATGTTCTGGCAACCAACTACAAAAACCGTAATGCCGCTGTTTCTCTCTATGAGATAGGGAAAGAATATCTCCCCACCGGTAAAAACACCCTGCCAGAAGAACCGAACCGCCTGACCATTGGCATGTACGGTGAAAGCGCAGACTTTTTCACCTTAAAAGGCGTTGTAGCTGCTCTGCTGAAAGAGCTGGCGCTGCCCAGATGCGCTTATGTCCGTCCCAATCAGACAAAACAAAGCTTTGACGAATGCTGTGCCCTCCATCCGGGCAGAAGCGCCGTGATTCTGTGCGGCGATACCCCCATCGGCTATCTGGGTGAGTTACATCCCACGGTGCAGAAAGCCTATGGCATCGGCACACGCACCTATGTGGCAAAACTGCTGATCCAGGAAATGGCAGATCTGGCACAGACCGAGATTACCTATCAGCCTCTGCCCAAGTTCCCGGCGATCACCCGCGACCTGAGTCTGCTGTGTGACGATTCTCTGCCGGTAGGCAAGCTGGAAGCTGTCATTGAACAGGCTGCCGGCAAACTGCTGGAACAGGTGACACTGTTTGACGTATACAAGGGCGACCAGATCGCCGCAGGTAAAAAGAGCGTGTCCTTCTCCCTGCGGCTACGTTCTCATGAAGAAACTCTCACAGACGAACAGGCAGATGCTGCTATGAAACGTGTGCTGAAAGCACTGGCAGAAGCTGGTGCACTGCTGCGGGAATAACCAATAACCAAAGGAGAATTCTTCCATGAAGCATAACGAAAAACACCGTACAGCACCGGAAGAGAACAAAAAGGAACGTTCTCCCAAAGAAACCACGTCCCTATGGATTGGCTGCATTTCTCTGGTGCTGTCTATCCTGACCGTGCTGGCGCTGCTCTATGTGAATTCTGTTGTAACGCTGATCTTCGGCATCTGTGCCGTACTGTCCGGTTTTATCAGTCTGATGATCGGAAGGAGCGGTACGCTGCCTTCTGTGGTCGGCATCGGCGCAGGTTTTCTGAGTATTCTCGCTTTGTTGATCACCATGAGATTGCAGTAAACACCATTTTTGTGAAGCTTTTGTGACAGAATGAGAATCTGTATTGACAAGAAATCTAAATTATGATATAATACAGATGGAATACCGGCAGTTCAAGCTGGTTCTAAAACAATACTTGGAGGAAAACATTATGAGTAAATTTGTATGTTCCATCTGCGGCTATGTGGCAGAAGGCGCTGCGCCGGCAGCATGTCCCATCTGCGGTGCTCCGGCAGAAAAATTCGTCGAGCAGAAGGCTGACGCTTTGACATGGGCAGATCAGCATGTGGTTGGTGTTGCACAGGGCGTAGATCAGGAGATCGTTGACGGTCTGCGTGAAAACTTTAACGGTGAGTGCACAGAAGTCGGCATGTATCTGGCTATGGCAAGAGTGGCTTTCCGTGAGGGTTATCCGGAGATTGGCATGTACTGGGAAAAAGCGGCATACGAAGAGGCAGAGCACGCTGCTAAGTTTGCAGAACTGCTGGGTGAAGTGGTTACCGATTCTACCAAGAAGAATCTGGAAATGCGTGTTGCAGCAGAGAACGGCGCATGTGCCGGTAAGAAAGCACTGGCAGCTAAGGCAAAGCAGCTGAATCTGGATGCCATCCATGATACGGTACATGAAATGGCAAAGGACGAGGCAAGACACGGCTGTGCATTTGAAGGCTTCCTGAAGCGCTATTTCAACGACTAATTTCAGAAACTGTCTACATAGAAATCTACAGTTGTCTTTCCGACAAATCTTGTCGGGTACTTTGTCAAAATTTTGCTCCAAAATCCGATGTTCTATCGGATTTTGGAGGCGTAGTATTAGACACGTAAAAATCAAACAACCCGAAAGTTGTATCAGTCGTGCAGCTTCGGGCTGTTTTTCTATTCGGCTTTTCTTTTGAAAAAGGAGATCAGACAATGGAAATACTCACATGGAAACAAATCTGTTCCGCACTTCCCAAGAGAAAACGGGATGCACAAAAAAGCGATTTCGGACGGCTGCTCTGTCTCACCGGCAGCCGGAACATGCCTGGCGCCTGTATGCTTTCCACAGAAGCAGCTCTGCGGTGCGGTGCCGGGCTTGTAACTGTGGCAACCGCCCCGGAAAATGTCACACGGCTTGCCGCAACTGTCCCAGAAGCCATGTGGCTGCCCCTTCAGACAAATGCACAGGGCTTTTTTCTGTGTGAAGAAAATCAGGATTTGCTGCTGCCCCATCTGACAAAAGCCCATGCAGTTCTGATCGGCTGCGGCATGGGTGTGACAGGTTCTACCCGTGAATTGACAAAATGGGTGCTGAAAACTGCTCCCTGTCCGGTGATCGTAGACGCAGATGGTCTAAACTGTATTGCCGACTGCATAGAATCTCTCAAACGGGAGGAAACAAACTGGATTCTGACACCACATCCGGGAGAAATGGCACGTTTGGCAAGCTGTTCCGTTGCCCAGGTGCAGACAGACCGCACCAAAGCGGCACAGGCTTTTGTGCAGAAAAATCCGACAACGCTGGTGCTCAAAGGCGTGGGAACGGTTGTGGCACAGGGCAAACAGCTGGCAGTCAATCCCACGGGCAATCCCGGTATGAGCCGCGGCGGAAGCGGTGATGTACTGGCTGGAATCATTGCAGCTTTTGCCGCACAGGGCATTCCAGCGTGGAAGGCAGCCTGTGCCGGCGTCTATCTCCACGGTTCTGCCGGAGATCTGGCTGCACGGCGATTTTCTGAGCAAGGGATGCTGCCCCGGGATATCATATGCTGTTTGCCGGAGCTGTTCCGCCGAATTGAGCGGGAGCGGTGATCCATCTTCCTCCTGTAGAATATTTCTGTGAAAACAGGTTCTCAACAAGGAGGAACAGGACATGAAGAAATTACGATACCAGCTGACAGCTGTGGCGCTGGCAGCAGGTTGTGCAGCATTATTTTCCGGCTGCACAAAACCCGTTGGCGGCGGCAATGCCAGTGCCATGCAGAAGTTGGGAGACAGCTTTACGGCGTCAATCGCTATGACCATTGACGACATGGTGGCAAACGGCTCTATTGCCCGCCTGGGAGAGGGCTTGTGGAGCGTTTCCTTTGATGAACCACCCACACTGGCAGGGATCGTGCTGGACTTTGCAGACGGAGATGTGCGTGCTTCTTATAAGGGACTGGCATTTTCTGTGCCCCAAGCAGCGATGCCGGCAAAGTCCGTGCTGACGGATTTCATTCTGGTGGCGGATGAGCTGGCAAAGCAGGAGAAAGTCGAGGGAGAGAAAAAGGACGGCAATGTGGTGATTACCGGAGAATTAGAAGGTAATCCTTATGTACTGACATTGACGGAAAGCGGTGAGCTTGCCGGCTTTGAAATGGACAATATGGATGCTGTGTTAACCTTTTCCGAGTTTCAGTCCGGCGGTGTGCCTGTGGCGACAGGCACGACTGAGCCTGCTGACGTCGGAAGCAATCTGTCATAAGAAAATCAGAACCTGTCTTCATAAGAGCCTGTTCCGTATCTCTACGAGTACATTTTCTTGTGAAGACGGGTTCTAATCTTGCAAAAAAACGTCCATCTCCTTTCCGGAAACGGACGTTTTGTTTTTATCAGCGATTTGCCTATCGCAAAAATAGAAAAGCATCTTTCCCATAAAAGATTTTACTGTACCAAAGCTCCCGAACGGTTCAGAATCTGCATAAACTCCTCTCCGGTAATGGTTTCGTGTTCATACAAATACTTGGCAAGCTCGTCCAGCTTTGCCACGTTGCTTTTCAGCATCGTCATGGCACGGTCATACTGATTCTGAATAATCTCTGAGACTTTCTTGTCGATTCTGGTCTGCGTCTCCATAGAACAAGTTAGACTGGCGTCACTGCTGAGATACTGGTTCTGCACCGTCTCCATGGCAACCATGCCAAACTCCTCGCTCATACCAAACCGGCTCACCATCGCCCGTGCCATCTTGGTCGCTTTTTCAATATCATTGGAAGCACCGGTGGTGATCTCATGGAATACCAGCTCCTCCGCAGCTCGTCCGCCGGTGAGAGTGGCAATCTTGTTTTCGATCTCTGTCTGGGTCATGAGGTAATGTTCATCCTCTTCCACCTGCATGGTATAACCCAATGCACCGGAAGTCCGAGGGATAATGGTGATCTTCTGCACCGGTGCAGAGTGAGACTGCATGGCAGCCACCAGGGCGTGCCCAATCTCATGATAGGCAACGATCAGCTTTTCCTTGTTGGAAAGCACCCGATTTTTCTTCTGATAGCCGGCAATGACTACCTCTACGCTCTCCATGAGATCCTCCTGTGTGGCACGGGAGCGTCCCAACCGAACAGCACGCAATGCGGCTTCGTTGACGATGTTTGCCAGTTCTGCACCAGAAGCTCCGGCAGCAGTCCGTGCAATCACAGAGAAATCCACATTGTCAACCAATTGGATCTTTTTTGCATGTACCTTCAGAATATCTATACGCCCCTCCAGATCCGGCAATTCCACTGGAATCCGGCGGTCAAAACGTCCCGGTCTCAAGAGCGCCGGGTCAAGGGCTTCCGGTCGGTTGGTCGCCGCCAGAATGACCACACCCTTCGACCCGTCAAAGCCGTCCATTTCGGTAAGAAGCTGGTTCAGGGTCTGTTCCCGTTCATCATTTCCTCCACCAAATTGTCCGCCGTCACGCTTCTTTCCAATCGCGTCGATCTCATCGATGAATACGATACAGGGGGCTTTTTCATTTGCCTGTTGGAATAGGTCACGCACCTTTGCAGCACCCATACCTACAAACATTTCCACAAATTCCGAACCGGAAATGGAAAAAAAGGGCACATCCGCTTCACCGGCAACTGCCTTCGCCAACAGGGTCTTACCGGTTCCGGGCGGTCCCACTAAGAGTGCGCCCTTGGGCATGGAAGCGCCAATCTCCTGATAGCGTTCCGGTTTGTGGAGAAAGTCCACAATCTCCGTGAGAAGTTCCTTCGCTTCCTCTTCCCCTGCCACATCCTGGAATTTGATGCCGGCAGTGGATTTCACATAGATCTTGGCATTGCTCTTTCCCATGCCGAACATCATAGAACCGCTGCCGCCCATGCGCTCGGTCATTTTCTTGCTAAAAAATCGGAATATCAGGATCATCAGCACAATGGGCAGCACAATACTGATCAAAAATTGCAGCAAAGGATTGGATGTGCTGTCAATCTTCGATTGAAATTCCGCACCGGATTCATAAAGCCGTTGGATCATTTCAGGATCATCCAGTGTACCGGTACGGTAGACTTGCTTTTCATTCTTGTCCGTAAAGGTGATCTGCGATCCCTCGATCTGTACAGCACCGATGTTCTTTTCCTCCGTCATGCTAATAAAGGTATCATAGCTGACTTCTTTGACAGACTGCTGGAACAGTCTGGGAAACACAAAGGCTTGCAGTGCCAGAAAGACGCACAGTGCGATGATCCAGTAGGAAATGCTTGATTTTTTCGGTTTTTTTGGTCTTTCCATATCCATCTCCATGTAAAAACTTGTCTGCATCGAAGTTCATGCACGTCTTAACGGCACATGCATTCTATGAAACAAGCTGTCATTATCGGCGGACAGGCAATGCTCTCCGCAGGTTTGTTTTGAAACAAGGTTATTGTAGCATAGATTTTTGTATAACAGAAGCATTGTTTGTGAAAATTTGATGATATGTGACAGAGGTATATGGAAATCAGCCATCTTCTCCATATGAGAACCAGTTCTTAACACGGCAATATGATTTTTCGTCGAAAGCACAGACCGAATCCAGCAAAAAAACAGATTCTTTTTCAAAGAAAATTTTCACATTTTTCTTGACAACACATACAGATGATATATATAATTATAGTATCATATATTTTCTGATGAGGTGGCATGCCATGGAAAAAAAGACAAAACATCATAATCTAAAAGAAAAAAACATCATCGCTTTGTTTATCGTTATCGCATTGACGACAATTACTATGGTTGGTTCTTATTTTCGGATCAGCGAACTGACCAAAAATCGCTGTCTGGCACGCATACAGGAAACCGCCAGCATCATCACAAACGATATCAGCAGACAGCTGGCACAGGAAAGCAAAGTGTTGAACGTAGTGGCTGAAGTCATTGCACTGGAAGAAAGCTTCGATACAGAAACCATGCAGAAAGCCATACAGGAATACAACACACTGACTCCTACCGTCGAATTGAACCTTCTGCTGCCGAATAATACGCTGATCTCCCCGAGCCATCCGCCATATGACGTCACCGGAAAACTCTCATTTGAAGAAGAAGCTGTTCTGGGTGAGCATATCACCAATCGGATGACAAGCGTTCTCGACGACAATCAGATGGTGATTCGGCATTTTGTCCCCGTTATCAAAGAAGGAAAAACCGTAGCCCTCCTCTATTCTACAGTCAATCTTGACACATTTTTCGACACCTTGAATGTGGAAAATATCTACAAGGGTACTGCTTATGTATATCTTATCGACAGAGAAAACGGCGAATTTCTGATGGACACCAGACACGAAACTCTGGGCAATATTTCCGATTATCATGCCAGAAAAACCAAAGGGAACACATCCTTTGATACCCACATGGATACACTGATGGAAGGAAAAACCGGACATGTGATATTTCAGCCCAATGACGGTGACACAGACGAATATCTTTATTTTTACTATACAACATTCCGTTCAGAGGAATCGCTGACCAGCGAGAACAACGGATACAACGACTGGACCATTGCCGTGGCTGTCCCGGAACCTGAGGCATTTTCAAACCTCTATCGCATCCGAGGCGCCTGCCTGTTTCTGGTGATCGTAGAAGGCATCATTCTGATTATCTATCTGATCTGGTCGGTACGCAATACGACTGTGACCCTGGAAAAGACGGTGCTGGAAGAACGCCTCATCAAAGCAGAGAATGCAGAACGCGCAAAGACCATGTTCCTCTCCAACATGTCTCATGATATCCGAACACCTATGAATGCCATCATTGGCTATACCACCCTTGCGGCTGCCAACATTGATAACAAAGAGCGGATACAGAATTATCTTTCCAAAATTCTCTCCTCCAGCAATCATCTGCTGAGCTTGATCAACGATGTCTTGGATATGAGCCGCATCGAAAGCGGAAGAGTTTATATCGAAGAAGTCGAGTGCAGTCTGCCAGATATCTTTCACGATCTCCGCACCATTCTCCAGAGTCAGATGCAGGCAAAGCAACTGAACTTTTTTATGGATACCTTTGATATCATAGACGAGAATATCTATTGTGACAAGCTTCATCTGAATCAAGTGCTTCTGAATCTGCTGAGCAATGCCATCAAATTCACGCCGGCAGGCGGCTCTGTCTCCCTGACCATCAGGCAGAAGCACGGCGCGCCGGAGGGCTATGCCTCCTATGAAATCCGGGTCAAAGACACTGGCATCGGCATGAGTGCGGATTTCTTACAGCACGTCTTTGAACCCTTTGAAAGAGAAAGCAACACCACGATCAGCGGCATTCAAGGAACTGGTTTGGGTATGGCAATCGCCAAAAACATCATTGATATGATGGGCGGCACAATCGAAGTGAAAAGTGAACCGGGAAAGGGTACCGAATATATTCTTTCTCTGGAAATGCGTCTCCAGGGCGAACGCAAGCAGGTTGAGGTCATCAAGAGTCTGGAAGGACTGCGTGCATTGGTAGTAGACGACGAATATAGCATCTGTGACAGCGTGACAAAAATGCTGGTACAGCTTGGTATGCGTGCAGACTGGACCATGTTCGGCAAGGAAGCTGTACTCCGTTCCATCCAGGCTGCTGAGCTGGCAGACGAGTTCAGTGCATACATCATCGACTGGCAGCTGCCTGACCTGAACGGTATTGAGGTTGTCAGACGCATTCGCAAATCGGTAGATGCCAACATTCCCATTATTATTCTCACCGCCTATGACTGGAGCGGTATCGAAGAAGAAGCCAGAGAAGCCGGTGTGACAGCGTTTTGCAATAAGCCTATCTTTGTGTCTACTTTAAGAGATGCCCTTCTGTCAGCCATTGACTCCAATCAGCCGAAAGAACTTGCAGAGGAATCTATGATCCCAAATGTGGATGAAAATCTGAAAGGCAATCGGATTCTTCTGGTAGAGGACAATGAGTTGAACCTGGAAATCGCACAGGAAATCCTCACAGAAAGCGGTTTTGTCATTGAATCCGCATGTAACGGCAAAATCGCAGTGGAAATGGTGGCAAAATCTGCGGCGGGATATTATGACTTGATTCTGATGGATGTGCAGATGCCAGTCATGAACGGCTATGAGGCGACCAGAGCCATCCGAAATCTGGAGAATCCCGCCCTTGCCAGTATTCCGATTATCGCTATGACAGCCAATGCCTTTGATGAAGATAAAAAGAATGCCATGGAAAGCGGCATGAACGATCATACATCAAAGCCTCTGGATATGGAAAATCTGTTTGAACTGCTGCACAAATACCTGGATCCAAAATAATGCGCCCATGAAAATTTTTCAGATTCAGAGAAAATGTTTGCATCTGTCCCGATTTTGTAGTATAATAAATGATGTGAAATTCTATCATGAAGGAGAAATCATATGATTTTATTGGATGAACTGCGCGTGACTATGTCAGACTATCAAAAAGATCTGAAGGAACTGTACGAAGTTCTGGGTATTGAACAGGCAAAGACACGCTTTGACCAATTACAGAAGCAGATTGCTGCTGAAGGTTTCTGGGACGATCTGGAAAATTCCCAGAAGGTACTCCAAGAATCCAAGGCCCTGGAGAATAAGATCAACAAGTACAAAGAGATGGAATCCTCTCTGGAAGATATCCTGACACTGATCGAGTTGACCATAGAAGAAGGCGAAGAAGAATCCAACGCCGAGCTGAATGCCGAAGCAGATGCCTTTGTTCAAGAATTGGAGGCATTGAAGCTATCCTCTTTGCTCACCGGAGAATACGACAATTCAAATGCCATTCTCACCTTCCATGCCGGTGCAGGCGGTACAGAGGCACAGGACTGGGCGGAAATGCTCTATCGGATGTACAACCGCTGGGCAGAACGCCATCATTATAAAGTGGAACTGTTGGATTATCTGGACGGTGACGAAGCCGGTCTGAAAAGCGCTTCTATTTTGATCTCCGGCGAAAATGCCTACGGATTTCTGAAATCCGAATCCGGTGTGCATCGTCTGGTGCGTGTATCACCTTTCGATTCCTCCGGACGCCGTCATACATCCTTTGCTGCACTGGAAGTCATGCCAGAAATTGATGATTCTATGGAAGTTGATATCCACCCGGAGGATGTCAAAATGGATGTGTTCCGTGCCAGCGGTGCAGGTGGTCAGCACATCAACAAGACAAGTTCGGCAGTTCGTCTGACCCACTTGCCCACTGGCATCGTGGTTTCCTGTCAGACACAGCGCAGCCAGTTCCAGAATAAGGATTACGCCATGAAAATGCTCCGTGCTAAACTGGTAGAGATCAAGGAGCGTGAGCATCTGGACAAGATTGCTGACATCAAAGGTGTGCAGAAGGAAATTGCATGGGGGGCACAGATCCGTTCTTATGTGTTCATGCCCTATACACTGGCGAAAGATCACCGCACCAACTTTGAAAACGGCAACATTCAGGCGGTCATGGACGGCGATATCGACGGCTTTATCAATGCCTATCTGAAAGCACTTTCCAGCGGTACGCTGCAAAAATAAAACCGACTTTCAAGGCAATAAAACGATCCCTCTGTTCTTTTTCGGACAGAGGGATTTTTTTACGCCGGCGTTTCGCCGTAATATGCTTTCAGATACATTTCCCGTATCTCCGAGATCAGCGGATACCGTGGATTTGCACCAGTACATTGATCGTCAAACGCCTGCTGACACATATCATCCAAAGTTTCAAGAAAGTCCTTCTCTGCAATACCGTATGCCCGAATGGACTTCTGGATACCCACTATCGTTTTCAGTTCTTCGATCTTCTGTATCAAGCCTTCAAACAAATCCTCCTCCGATTCCCCTGTGATACCAAGGAATCTAGCACATTCGCAATACCGTTCCTTTGCCATAGGGTAGGCATACTGAGAAAATGTTCCCATTTTCTGCGGCGCTTCTGAACTGTTGAACCGCATCACCTCTGTGATCAGAATGGCATTTGCCACACCATGGGGTAAGTGATGATACGAGCCCAGTTTATGCGCCATGGAATGGCATACCCCAAGAAAGCTATTGGCAAAGGCAATTCCAGCCATGGTGGAAGCATTCGCCATTTTCTCCCGTGCATAGGGAGCATTCTCTCCATGTTCATAGCATGTCGGCAAATAATCGAAGATATTCCGGAGTGCCGTCAACGCCATGCCGTCGGTGTAATCCGTCGCCATAACAGAAACATAGGCTTCCAGCGCATGTGTCAGTGCATCAATACCGGCAGCCGCTGTCAGACTTTTTGGCTGACTCATCATGAGATCTGCGTCCACGATCGCCATTTTCGGCATCAGCGCATAATCCGCCAGCGGATACTTTGTCCCATCAGATTCGTCTGTGATCACCGCAAAGGGTGTCACTTCCGAACCAGTTCCCGACGAGGTGGGAATGGCAATAAAATACGCCTTTTCGCCCATATCTGGAAAGGCATACGTTCGCTTCCGGATATCCATAAAGCGCATCGCCATGTCCTGAAAATCTGCCTCGGGATGTTCATACAACATCCACATAATTTTTGCAGCATCCATTGCCGAACCTCCGCCCAGTGCAAGGATCACATCCGGCGAAAACTGTTCCATTTGCTTTGCCCCTGCACGGGCACAGGACAGTGTAGGATCGGGCTGAACCTGTGAGAAGATCTGATAGGGAATTTCCATTTCCTGTAAATGCTTTGTCACACGATCCGTCATACCGCTCTGGAATAAAAACGCATCTGTCACCAAAAATGCACGCTTTCGGTGCAGCACTTCATGAATCTCTTTCAATGCCACCGGCAGACAGCCTTTTTTGAAATACAGCTTTTCCGGTGTGCGGAACCAGAGCATGTTCTCCCTCCTTTCAGCGACAGTTTTTATATTTAACAAATGCTTGACCCCTACGTTTTCCGAGATAGAATTGCCGCCCCAAGAACCGCATCCCAGAGTCAGTGACGGTGTGAGATTAAAGTTATACAAATCCCCAATGCCGCCGTGTGAAGAAGGCGTATTGACTACAATACGGCAGGCTTTCATTCGCTGGGCAAAGGCTTCGATTTTGTCTCGGCAGAACACCTCATCTGCATATAACGCCGCTGTATGCCCATAACCGCCTCCTTGGATCAGCCGGTCTGCCAGTTCCATGGCTTGTTCAAAGCTCTCTACCCGATACATTGCCAGTATGGGAGAGAGCTTTTCCAGTGCAAAAGGCTCGTCCGGTTCTGCCGAAACCACTTCACCGATCAGCACACGTGTTTTCTCCGGCACGGATATTCCGGCAAGCTCTGCAATCCTTACAGCCGTTTGTCCTACAATCTGATGATTCAGCAAACCGTTTATGAGAATGATCCCGCGCAACTTTTCTGTTTCTTCTTCTGTCAGAATATAACAGCCCCGTTTCTGAAACTCCTGCTTGACTGTATCATAAATTTCCGCTGCCACAATCACTGACTGCTCCGAAGCGCAAATCATACCGTTGTCAAATGTCTTGGAATGGATGATAGAATTGACAGCATTCTGAATATCTGCCGAAACATCTATTACTGCCGGTGTATTGCCTGCCCCTACACCCAGTGCAGGCTTTCCGCTGGAATACGCCGCTTTGACCATACCCGGACCACCTGTCGCCAGAATCATATCGGATTCCCGCATCAAATAATTTGTCAGTTCCAGTGAAGGCACATCGATCCAACCCATGATGTGTTTCGGTGCACCAGCCCGGACGGCTGCTTCCAACACGATCTTCACGGCGGCAATGGTACTCTCCCTGGCATGAGGATGGGGAGAAAATATCACAGCATTTCGAGTTTTTAGGCAAATCAGTGCCTTGAAAATTGCCGTTGAAGTTGGATTGGTGACAGGAATGACTGCAGCGATTACACCAATCGGTTCTGCCACTTGCATGGTGCCATAAGGCACATTTCGTTCCAGAATGCCGCAGGTTTTTGTGTATCGATATGCGTGATAGATCTGCTCTGCGGCATAGCTGTTTTTGATCACCTTGTCCTCCACAAGCCCCATTCCAGTTTCTTCTACTGCTTGTTTTGCCAGAGTCAGCCGGGCATGGTTCGCCGCCAAAGCTGCTGCCTGAAAAATCCGATCCACTTGTTCTTGTGTATAGACGGCGTAAATCTGCTGCGCCTGTCTCACATTTTCAAAAACACCTTTCAATGCGGAAACACTGTTCACAAGGGGATGGTTTTCTTTTCTCTGCTCAATCATAGGATTCTCCTTCCGTCAGCCGGTTTACTGCACAATATTGTATCGTTTCGCCATTTTCGATGTCTGCATCTGACAGAAATTGCACGCTTCTTCTGGTACAATATAGGCAACACCACGGTGTTGCTATGCGAGGTGGTACTGTGACAACGATCTACGTGGATGTTCTGTTGATGCAGAGTCTCTATGTCAACTATTTTCTTCTGCGTGCTGCCGCCAGGATGACACACAGCCGCCTGCATTGGCTGCGATGCCTTACTGCTGCACTGCTTAGCAGTTTATTTTCCCTGCTAATTCTTCTTCCGCCTTTGCCCTTTGCCTTGCAGCTTCTGATCAAACTGATCGCTGCTGCTACTGCTGTCACCATGGCTTTCGGCATTCACCGGAATCTGTGGGCAAAGCAGCTTCTTTGCTTTTTTCTCAGCAGTTTTTTACTGGCAGGATTGCTTCTGGCAGTCAGTTCCCATACGGCACAAGGCTTTGCCGTCTGGGGAAACAGTTGCTGGTATCTGGATTTTTCCCTGCTTCACCTGATTCTATTCACTGCACTCGCATATTCTTTGCTGCATTTGCTCCATTTTTTTCACAGCAAGCATCATCATACCAGTGACAGTTATCAGGTTTTTATTCGATATCAAGGAAAAACAACGATTTTAGATGGATTGGCAGATACAGGAAACACCCTGACCGACCTGTTTTCCGGTGTTCCGGTGATTGTCTGCGGAGAAATTGCTTTAACAACGCTTTTATCCGATTCCCCCATAGAATGGTTGAAAGGCTATCGTCTGCTGCCCTGCGAGACGATCACAGCACAAGGATTGTTACCCTTATTTCGTCCGGACGAAGTCTGCATCCGCAACTGTTCTACCGGAAAAACCAGAGCAGTAGATGCCATGATTGGCATAGGCGGCACGCAGAACAGCGCTATTTTTCACCCAAAATTACTTTTGTGAAGGAAAGGAAGTTTTATGATGCAATCACTTTTCCGAAAGTTGCAGCAGATCATGGAACAGCTGTACAGCAAATACTCGCCTCCCAGCCGTATGGATTACATCGGAGGAGCGGATATGCTCCCTCCCCCGTTGTCCAAAGAGGAGGAGGATCAAGTCTTTGCAGACTTGTTGAAGGGCAATCCACAGGCAAGAGACACACTGATCGTGCGCAATCTTCGCCTTGTTGTCTACATCGCCCGTAAATTTGAATCCTCCGGTCTTGGTTTGGAAGATCTGATCTCCATTGGTACCATCGGACTAATCAAAGCGGTAGAGACCTTTTGTCCGGAGAAAAAAATCAAGCTGGCAACCTACGCTTCCCGATGTATTGAAAACGAAATTCTGATGGTATTACGCAAGAATGTCCAGTCCCGGGGAGAAATTTCCATTGACGAACCCCTCAGTGCGGATTGGGACGGCAATGAACTGCTCCTCTCGGATATCTTGGGTACAGACGATGACATTGTCAGCAAAAACATTGAGAACGAAGCGGAACGCCAGATGTTGTTGACAGCAGTTTCCGAACTGGGTCCCCGGGAACGAGAAATCATGCAAATGCGGTTTGGGCTTTCCGGCGGTGAGGAACGTACACAAAAGGAGGTCGCCGAAGCTATTGGCATATCCCAATCTTACATCTCCCGCCTGGAAAAGAAAATTATCCGAAAGCTGCGCTGTAAACTTGAAGAGGCCGACCGTCCTCTTTCCAAACCTCCCCAGCACGCATAAGAACCTGTTTCGTCTTTTCCAACCACCGCATTTTCGGCAGATTTTCAGAATTCAAGCAGGTTTTAAAAAAAGAAAAAGCCCGACAGGAATTACTTCCCGTCGGGCTCTTTTATTCGTTTTTATTTGCCTTGAGTCGAGACTCAGATCAAGAGTGTTTTACACCTCAGGACCGATAGAATTTACTTTCTGTACCAGGAACAGAAGCAGCTTCAAAGAGTCATCTACCGTCAGCATGTGGTCATACTCACAGTCGGAATTCTCCAGTGCCTGACCATTCAGTTTAACCACGTCTGCGCAAGCCTTATTCAGCAGAATTGCATCAGCCAGATCAACCTTACCATCCAGGTTTACATCACCGTACAGAGCGTGTTTTGCATAGTCTGTATCCACGGTGCCTGTACCTTCATCTGTGGTCTTGCTGACTGTCGTAGTTGTTTTGGTAGTTGTGGTGGCTGAAGTAGTTTTTGATTCTGTTGTTGTCGCTGGCACTTCCGTTACTTCTGCCAGAACGTTAACCTTAACATAGGCAACCTGACCGCCCGGAGTGGTTACAGTAATAATAACCGGATCATCCGGATCCGTGATGTTTTTACCGCGAACATCTGCATCCTTGCCATTTTCGGACAGACCAGCACTTGCCTTCGTGGTATCGCTGGAAGTGAAGGAACAACCCGGAACGTTTACTTCCAGAGGAGCAGATTTGCCGACCTGTACGTCAATCTCATCCGGTACAATCAATTCGTCCTCAAACATATATGCCTTTGCGCTGTTATTCGTATCATCAGCGACATAGTATACTGTTACGTTATCAATGGAGAAGGTGTCAGCCGTGTTCTCACCCAGACCAGCGTAGTATACACCGAAGGAAACATGGTCGCCCTCTGCTTCTGTGCTTACATTGTTGATTGCCGGCTTAACGGCACCAGTATCTTCGCTGGATACGCAGCCTTCCGCTACCTTCGGCGGCATGATCCACATATAGGTGTAAGTCTTTGTACCAACGGCATCTTTGTAAGCTGCATTAGGTGTCTTTGTATCGCTTGCATCCGGACGGCTGCCTGCGGTAGTCTTTTCCCAGTAGAACATTGCCTGACTGGTAGAGTTGCCCAGATCATTCTTGAAATAGTCGTCACTCTGATACCAGTAGTCCAGACCCAGTTTTTCCAGAACGCTTGTGCCTGCGCCAACAACAGCCTGATTTGCATCAGTGGGCAGGGTTACATCGAACTGAACTGCATATACGTCCGCTGTCTTTTCATACTCCATGCCGAAATCAGAATAATTCACTTCTACAGGTTTACCAACACTTTCAGAGCCCGCATTCTTCACAGAAGCCTGCGCACTGTACGGGAATGTGATGGTTTCTTCATAAGTCAGCGCTGCGGAAACGATCTTCAGACCGCTTGCCAGAGCTTCGCTGTCGCCGCCCTCGCTGTTTGCTTCTACATACCACAGCTGGAAGGAGATCTGATCCTTTGTCTTTGTGGTAACATAATCTACAACATCTGCCGGAACATCCCATGTTACCGTGATATAGCTGCCCATATCCTGCTTTGCCAGGTCTGTACCGCCGCCAACTTCGATGCCCCAATCCACACCGGCTTCTTCACATTCAGCCAGCATATCCGCACCGATATCATTATACCAATAACCAGCATTCGGATCATCCTTTACGCCAGCCTGTGCCTTGGCATACTCTGTATCAGCCGGGCTCTTTGCCTCTACATTCAGACCGCCGCCGTACATGAGACGAGTGATATTTGTGCTGTTGTCCTCAGCCTGAAGTGTCACAGACAGGGATTTTACCTTTACATTCTGAGAAACATTGACACCCGGCTTGAAGTTGAAGTCATCATATGTGAACTTATGACTGTTCAGCGGGAGGTCAGCATTACGGATATCTGCCTCAGAAGGATTATTCGACAGACCGTACTCCTCTGCATTTTCTGCATAGTACTCTTCGCTGCAGGAGTCGCCGGGAGTCAGGACATAGCCCAGAGCATCTTCTTCCATTTTCAAAGAGTGCAGTGCTGTTATCGTAGCAGTACCGTCGCCATTATCCTGGAAGTCATAGCTGCCATTGTCATAGTTGGCGCTGGAATAATACAGACCGCCGGTATTTTCTGCAGCCTTGGGCAGATTGGGATCGGGAGGAGTCGGAATCCAATCCGGTCTTTCGCCCTCACTGGTGTCTGTTGTACCGTTTGCTTCAATAGAAACCAGCGTGATATCTGCACGGCTGGTTGTCTTCTTGGTAGCCTCATCGATCGTTGCTGTATAGCAGTTCTGAATCTGGAATTTACCGTCTTTATCCGCAAGATTCGCATAAGAAGGAATCTCGATTACGACAGAGAACTCCGTTGCATAGGGATGGCACTCATAAGCCTCATCGGTTTTAGGATCTTTATAATCCCACCAGTAAGCATGGGATTTGTCAGCGGCGCATCCGAAATAGTAAGAAAACTGTGTGACAATTGCGTCTGCTTTGAAGTTGAACTGCAATGTCTTTACACTCTCACTGCCCAGGAACGTAGCCGGACCCTTGCCAGAGGTATCTGTCCATGCAGTATAGGCATCTGTCTTTGCTGCACACTGGAAGGTGCATTCTGTCTGATTTGCCGGTGTATCAGGATCATCAGAATTGACCGCTGTCGGCATTGTCTTGTTAATAGAACTTGCGGAGGTTGCTGTAAATGCGGAAACCGGCAGACTCTCAGCTGTCAATACAGACAGTGTAGAAGCAGCCATGACCGCACTAACAATCAGCGCACTTGTTCTTTTACGAATCGATTTCATCATAGTATCGCTCCTTTTTTCATAGTTCGGTTTCATTCTTGAAATTCTCATGTCACAGAACAGACGGCAGATACTGTTCTGTTTCAGCTTTCAAAATGAAACATTCATCTTTCGGCTATGTTTATTATACCATTCGCTCCCAAAAAAGTAAATGTATAATTTGTTAACATTTCGACCGAAAGATAGAAAATTGCCTATCCGCTTTGTGTACTATGCACAAAACCTCTAAAAATCGTATCTCACTCGAAAAAAGCTTTTGTCATTTTGAACAACATCCTTAATCGCTTGCCTCTGTTGTCGTCGCAGCCAGCTTTTCGCCCCGCACAGCCACACGGTAATCGCCGGTTGCCCACACATTATTATAACGCCGGATAGAAATGGTCGGTGTATAATTAAAGGTCACGGTGTCTCCGTCTACTGCATCCGCCTGTGTGGTATAGCTGATGAGATCCACATTGACCGTAATATCTCTGGTATCAATCTCTGCGAGCACATCCTCCGGTCCGATGATGCTCACCGTCAGCTGACGGGTCACCACATCAAACTGATAAGAGGTCGGCACATTGATCATGCCAATATCCGAAATGACAAAGTCCTTCTTTGCCAGCCCCTTGGAATCCAAAGAGAGATTTACCGTGGAGAAACCCGACTGATTCACATACCCCTCCGGAACTGTCACTTCAAAATCATTGGAATAATCCAAATCAATTTCCGACAGCGATATGGAACCGATGTTAAATTCCTTCATTTCATCCACAGAGGAATTGGGCGCCGCCAGGGTGATCTTTTTCTCCGAAAGTGCCAGTTTCAGCGAGTCCGTGTCAAAGCCTGACGGGGCATTGGTGATCTGATAGGTAATATCCATGGTTTTCTGGTAGAGCACACCCACAGCAAGAGAGAATGTCGCTTCATTATACGTGAAATCCGAATCATCCACTTGTACATCTTTTTCATTATAGAATATCAGATTTTCTGCGGTCAGAACCTTGGAAACACCAAGCTGCTCCTTCTGCGAGGTCTCCGCCAGTGCATAGGACACCTGTTCCAGCTGCCTCTGAGGCCCCGTCACATCAATGGTTGCCGGCGTGGCGAAATAGTTCTTCTCATCCAGAACGCAGCGATCCTCAAAAGTGATATTCGGGGTAGAAGGCCGCACATCAATACTCATGGTGACAATCCGGTCAAAGGTCACATTCACACTCGATGGGCTGATTTCTTTGACATTGAACTGTACGTTTTCATTGCTTTTGACTTCAATGGAAAGATTTTTCGTTCCGGCTGAGGTCACATTACTCAGAACAGCTGTGGCAAACAGATCTTCTGCATTCAAATTGCCGATGCGAGAACGATTGCCTTCGATCTGCACCGTCACCTCATCTACATCGAAATCAATGACACTGAGTCCGTTTTCCTCCGCCGGCGTACCAGCAATTTCCACTTGCAGCGGCACATGATAGATGGTACGGGGAGTGGTGGGATATACTGCGATGGAGATGACAAACCACAAAACAACAGCGATGATCACAGAGGTAATCATCATAGCAGAACGACTGGCAAAAAAACGCTGTGCCAATCCGCTTTCTTGTGGTGTTTGATTATTTCTGGTTCTTGCCATTTTGCCCCTCCTTCTGCGTCCGAGGGCGGATAAAGGGCAATTTTCTTGCCACTTTATGAATCGTTGTCTCTGTTGTTTCCGTAATCAGTCTGTCAACCAGTAGCTTCTGAAGATTCTCACGGGTAAAGCCGCTTTTCAGCACACCATTTTCCGCCACGGAAATCGAACCCGTCTCCTCCGATACCACGATCACTATGGCATCGGAATTTTCGCTCATGCCAATGGCGGCACGATGCCGGGAACCCAGACGCTTGTTGATGAATTCCTCTTTCTGAGGTTTTGGCAAGAAGCAAGCCGCCGCCAGAATCTTACCATTCCGCATGATAGCTGCACCGTCATGAAGAGGCGTTTTATTATAAAATATATTGCCGAACAGTTCCTTGCTGGGAGTGGCATTCAGGATCGTGCCGTTTTCGATTTGTTCTCCCAGTTTCGTCTGACGCTCTACCACGATCAATGCACCGGTGGATGTTGCGGAAAGTTCCACACAGGCATCGCAGATCGCCTCGATAGGCTTACTCCAAATGCTGCTCTCATTGCCTGTTCCGCTGCCGAAGCGCAATCCAAGTTTGGTATAGCCTGCCTTTTCCAAAGTACGCCGCAGCTCTGGCTGGAATAGAATGATAATGGCGATAATACCAATATTTAGCATTTCCGCCATAATGTAAGAGATGGCTTTCATTTCCAGGAACTGTGCTGCAATATAGACAATCACCAGCAGCAGAATGCCTTTGACCAGCTGTCCGGCACGCGTTTCCCGTACCAGTTTCATGATCACATAAACAATATAGGACAAGACGAGTACATCCAGCACATCCACCAAACCGGCTGTCCGGATCACACTGAATATCATATCTGCCAGATCACGCCACGATATGTTGCTTCCCATGCTATCAGTCCTTTCAGAGGCAAGAAAAGACATGCTTGAGGCTCGGTTTTCATCCAGCCTTGTTCGGTGTGCGCAGCTTCTTGCTTCTTTTGTTTGTATTCCCTGCATTTCATATGCGTTATAATGACTAAAAATGCCTTGCACATCCGCATGCTTACGCATGTTCTGTGCGAATCGGCATATAGCAATCGCCAAAAGTTTTTGTCGGTTGCTATATGTACGGGGACAAATGCCCCCGTGGAGTTTCAAGGTGTGTGGACACCCTTCTATTACTATTGTAACATATTACCTGAATTTTTCAATAGGTTTCCACCATTTTTCAAAATCTTGACATAATTTTTCACGCATTGTGCCAACCGAACCGTATCTTGCTCCCGACTAAAGGCAGAGGGAGCAAAGCGGATCGTTCCGTCTTCCGTCCCCAACTTCTCATGCGCCAAGGGTGCGCAATGCAGTCCGGCACGCAGACAAAAGCCCTGTTCACTGAGCCACGCAGCAGCCTCCTCAGACGAAACCCCTTCTATGGTAAAGGAAACAATAGGCACATAGGCAGCGCCTTCTTCCCGGAATACACGCACCCCGGAAATCTGCTTCAGGTGCTGGCAAAGCACATCGCATAGATGAGATTCGTGGCGGTACAGTCCTTCCACTGTACACCGCTTGACAAAGGAGATGCCGGCACAGAGAGAAGCCGCACCAATGACATTCAGCGTACCACATTCCAGACGATCCGGGAGAAAATCCGGCTGCTGCGGACTGCGGGAAGCACTGCCCGTTCCGCCCTGCATCAAGGGTTGAATGGGAAATTCACAGTCCGTCATCAGCACTCCTGTTCCGGTGATACCGTATAAGCCCTTGTGTCCGGCGGTGCAGAGAATGTGCATCCCGTCTTGTTCCAGAGACAGAGGGAGAATGCCACAGCCCTGTGCCCCGTCCACAATCAAACAGATCCCATGCATTCGACATAGCTGCGCCAATTCACGATATGGCAAAATTTGTCCCGTGACATTACTGGCGACAGTGCAAATCACCGCCTTGGTATTCTGTCGGATCTCCCGAAGAAAATTGCGTATCGTGATATGATCATCGGTGCTGACCTTTGCCACGCTATAGGAGATCCGTCCGGACCTTGCCAGTGCTGCAACGGGACGATACACCGAGTTATGCTCCAGATCGCTGATAATGACGTGATCCCCCACTTTCAGAATCCCCTGGATCGCCAGATTCAGGGCGTGGGTACAATTCAGCGTAAAAATCGTATTTTCAACCTTTGCGTCAAAAAAATCCGCTACGGTTTCACGAGCGTGGTAAACCATTTCAGAAGTACGTTCTGCAATAGCATGACCGCCCCGCCCAGAATTGCCGTATCTTGCCACAGCCTCTGCCACAGCCTGCCGGACTTCCGGAGGCTTGGGATAGGTGGTTGCGGCGTTGTCAAAGTTCACCGTCACCATGACATATCACGTTCCTCCTGGGCTTTCCGGTAGGGAATACCCTCTCTCGTCAGAAGCTCAGAGATACGGCTGCATTCCGATTGAACCTCAAGAACAAAGCCGCAGCCCTCCGGACCGATATGGGGCAGTCGGCGAATTTCACTGGAATATCCATAGCGGGCAAGGACACGCTTGGCACGTGCTGCGTTGGTGTATGAAACCATAGAGACCTTGCATCCCGACATACTTTCACCTCTTTGCATATCATGTAGGAAAATCATTTCCCCATTTCAATATATGCAGAGAAAAGTGAGGATGCCAAAAAACCCGGACAAAGACTTTTCTGAAAAAAAGAACTGGAATCAAGGGCAAAGTCATTTTTCGCTGCCGCAGCAGCGAAGAACCCTGCAAACATTCCGGCGGGGTGTTTGCAAGCCAATACATAAAGGCAATTTGAAAGAAAAAGAGGCTCAGTCTTGCTTCATCAGCAAACAAACGCAATGCGCCGCAATGCCAGACCCATCTCCGGTAAACCCTAACTTTTCCTCCGTCGTTGCCTTTACACTCACCTGCTCCACCGCAACACCGCAAACCCGGGCAATATTCTCCCGCATCGGCAGAATATATGGTGCAAGCTTCGGCTTCTGACAGAGGATCGTTGCATCCAGATTGCCCACGGCATACCCCTGCTCCGCAATCTTTTCCGCTACAAAAGCCAACAGCTTCAGACTGTCTGCACCGGCATATGCCGGATCCGTGTCCGGAAAATGTTTCCCGATATCCCCCAGCGACAGTGCTCCCAGCAACGCATCCGAAATCGCATGAAGCAGTACATCTGCATCAGAATGTCCCAACAGTCCCTTCTCATAGGGGATCTCCACGCCTCCCAGGATCAGCTTGCGGTTTTCTGTCAGCCGGTGAACATCATAGCCGTGTCCGATGCGAAAAGGTATTTCAATCATCATTTCTCCTCCTTCTGCCGCCGTTCCAGAAGAATCTGCGCAATGGCAATATCCTCCGGTGTTGTAATCTTGATATTGGTATAATCTCCCTCGGACATGTATACCTTACAGCCAATGGCTTCTGCTAACTGACAATCATCCGTGAAATCCAATTCATGGGCATTGGCAAAAGTCACTGCTTCAAAATACAGCGCCCGCCGGAACACCTGGGGCGTCTGGGTGATATACAAATGAGGGCGATAAGGTGTATCCACGATCAGATGATCGTTCACCACTTTAATCGTATCCTTCACCGGGACACCCAAAGTAGCACCGCCGAACACAAAAGCATCCTGAATTGCCTGAGCAATCTGATCCGTTCGCACCAAAGGTCTTGCCCCATCATGGATCGCCAGCATCGTGGTTTCTTTGGATAAAGCACGCAGACCGCACATTACACTCTGCTGCCGGGTAGCGCCGCCTTCCGTTACCGTGCGCAGTTTGGAAATTCCGCACTGCTGTGCCGTTTTCCGAATGGCATCATGATCCGCCTGCCGGGCAACCACAATGATTTCCGACACACGATCACATGCTTCAAAGGCACGCATGGTCTGCCCCACCACTGTGGTATCTCCCAAAGGCAGCAGGATCTTATTCACACCCTGCATTCTGGTGGCATTTCCGGCACATACCAGAATCACTGAGGTATCTTGTATTGGCGTCATATGTTTCCTCCTTATTGCGATGCGAATATGGAAAAAGGGCGCTGACTTGTTTCAAATCAGCACCTTTTTTGCCTGTATCGTTACTGGTTATGCAGATGATACGAAAGGGTCATCAGGCTGTCATCCAGATGTACAGTAACCACCTTTGCGCCTTTTACCGCAATGTCACAGTGACTGAAATTCCAAAGTCCCCGTACCCCCAGGGACACCAGCTGTTCCGCTGCTGCCTGTGCAGATTCCTTGGGCAGACAAAGTACCGCCGCCGCCGGCTGATGCTCTGCGCAGAAGGTTTCTAACTGCTCCATAGGCAGGATCGACAGCCCAGCAAGCTCTTTCCCGATCAACTCCGGCTTGATGTCAAAAATACCGGTCAGACGGAATCCGCGCTGCTCAAACCGGACATTTTCTGAAACCACCTTGCCCAGACTGCCTGCGCCCACCAGGATCGCCGGCAGCTTCTGGGGCAATCCCATAATACATTCCAGATGTTCCCGCAACTCTGTCACGGTATAACCACGCCCCTGCTGTCCGAAACAGCCGAAGCAGCTCAAATCCTGCCGTATCTGCGACGATGTCATCCCCAACCGTTCACCCAGTTCCCGGGATGATGTCCGCCGCTGTCCTTCCCGTTCCAGTTCCTTCAGCAGCCGATAATATCGGGGCAGACGGCGTACCACAGAGCTGGACGCTTCATATTTCTGCATCAAATCAATCGCTCTCCCAGTTTATGCCATCCGTGCAGCCAGACGCTCGTTAATCGCTTCCAGGAACTCCTTGGAGTTCACTTTTTTCTTATTCTCCAGCTTGGAGATCAGATACAGGTCGCCAGTCATGACACCATCTTCAATGGTCTGAATGGTTGCCTGTTCCAGCTTGTCCGCAAATGCTATCAGCTCAGGCAAGTTGTCCATCTCACCGCGCTTGCGCAGCGCACCGCTCCATGCAAAGATGGTTGCCACAGAGTTAGTAGAGGTTTCCTCGCCCTTGAGATACTTGTAGTAATGACGCTGAACCGTACCGTGGGCAGCTTCGTATTCATAGATACCGTCCGGAGAAACCAGAACAGAGGTCATCATTGCCAGCGATCCGTAAGCAGTAGAAACCATATCCGACATCACGTCGCCGTCATAGTTCTTGCACGCCCAGATATAACCACCGTTAGAACGAATCACACGGGCGACAGCATCGTCAATGAGGGTATAGAAATACGAAATGCCGGCAGCCTCGAACTTTTCCTTATACTCTGCGTCATAGATCTCCTGGAAAATATCCTTGAAGGTGTGGTCGTATTTTTTGGAAATGGTGTCCTTTGTGGCAAACCAGACATCCTGTTTCAGATCCAAACCGTAGTTGAAGCAAGCCCGTGCAAAACCTGCAATAGAATTTGCCTTGTTGTGCAGTCCTTGTACAATGCCGTCTGTATCTTCAAAATTGAAAATCAACTCACGTGTCTCATTGCCTGCTCCATCGGTAACAACCAGCTCTGCCTTTGAGCCTTTTTCCACCTTCAGTTCTGTGTTCTTGTATACATCGCCATAGGCGTGACGGGCAATGGTGATGGGGGCAGTCCATGTAGGAATATACGGCTCTACACCTTTCACCAGAATCGGTGTACGGAATACCGTACCATCCAGAATGGCACGGATGGTACCGTTGGGACTTTTCCACATCTGAGACAGGTTGTACTCCGGCATTCTTGCCGCATTGGGGGTGATCGTTGCGCACTTGACAGCGACACCATATTTCTTAGTGGCATTGGCGCTGTCAACAGTGACCTGATCTTTGGTTTTTTCCCGGTATTCCAGACCGAGATCATAGTATTCGGTTTTTAGATCCACATAGGGTGTCAGCAGAATGTCCTTGATCCACTGCCAGAGAATACGGGTCATCTCGTCGCCGTCCATCTCCACCAGCGGCGTTGTCATTTGAATCTTTGCCATTGTTTTTTCCTCCTGCCTGATTACAGGCTGACCGTTTCCCCGTGTTTCGGTTCAAGCTGCTTCTTCCGTGGGGAAATTTCGAAATGGCAGCTGCTTATGTCAATTTCAGAGTTGTCTTATATCAAAAGCCCATACATTATTGTATATCAGCTTCTGCAATCACACATTTGGCTTGCTTTGCCAATAAAACAACTGCATCAAACTGTTCCTTTTGCACCAGTGCCAGAAAAACATCGTCGCTGTCCATTTCCAGCGTACACAGCACCATGTTCTGCTGTCGGAAGAAGTCTCTGTATTCGCAGAGCCAGTCAAAAAAGGATTCGGTTTCCGGTTCCGGTACGGTGATTTCTGCGGATTGCACCGGATTCAACTGTTCCAGCGCCCACTGCAAATCCTCTGGTTCGCAGGAAGTGTCTACCTCTGCCAGATCACCGGAGGCTTCCAGTTCGTCCACCAAAGCTACCCAGCAAAGGGTGGCTGCGTCACAGTGCTCTACATCCATGCTGCGCTCTAGAAAACGTGCTGCATGCTGCTTACCATAGGCTGCCGGATCATGGATACAGCAGGTTATAGCTGTATGTACTTCCGCATTGTTTCCGCTAAGAATGTCCGCAACTTCCGCAAGCTTTTCCAGATGATTTTCCATTGATTTTTTCTTTTTCAAAAATCCAAACATCGCATTACCTATTCAAGGAATCCCGGGTGTAATCCAAAAGTCCGCCAGCCAGAATAATATCTTTTGTCCGCCCGGTCAATTCACACAGCACCGGAATTTCAGCGCCGGTGGTTTTGTTCACAAGTGTCAGCTCTGTCTCACCGGCTTCCACTTTCGCACGAATATCCGCCAGTTCCAGTTGGTCGCCCTGTGAAATTTTATCATAATCTGCCTCATGGACAAAGGTCAGCGGCAGAATGCCTGCATTGATCAGATTCGCACGGTGGATTCGTGCAAAGCTCTTCACCAGAACCGCCTTCACGCCCAGATACAGCGGCGCAAGTGCCGCATGCTCACGGGACGAGCCCTGACCGTAGTTGGAGCCGCCCACAATGATGCTCTTTCCCATTTCCTTGGCACGTGCCGGGAACGCTTCATCACAAACGGTAAAGCAATGCTGAGAAATCGCCGGAATATTGGAACGCAGAGGCAGGATTTTTGCACCGGCAGGCATGATATGATCGGTGGTGATATTGTCGCCCACCTTCAGAGAGCAGCCTGCGGAAATGGTAGCTTCTAACGGTGCAGTTTCCGGGAAGGGCTTGATGTTCGGTCCGCGGAGAATTTCCACGCTGTCCATTTCTTCCTCAGAAGCCGGCAGCACGATCATATTGTCGTTGACCGTAAACTTTTCCGGCAGAACGAATTCCGGCATATCTCCCAGTTCACGGGGATCACTAAGATATCCGGTCAGAGCAGAATACGCTGCCAACTCCGGTGATACCAGATAGATCTGACCGTCCTTTGTGCCGGAGCGCCCCAAAAAGTTCCGGTTAAAGGTACGCAGAGAAATACCGCCGGAATTCGGAGCCTGTCCCATGCCAATACACGGACCGCAGGCACTCTCCAGGATTCTTGCGCCGGCATCAATCATAACGCCCAGCAGACCCATGTCTGCCATCATATTCAGCACCTGCTTCGAGCCGGGTGCGATCGCCAGAGAAACATCCGGGTGTACCGTTTTGCCTTTGAGGATATATGCAACCTTCATCATATCCAGCAGGGAAGAGTTGGTGCAAGAGCCGATACAAACCTGATCCACTTTAAGCCTGCCGATCTCTGCGACGCTCTTCACATTGTCCGGAGAATGAGGACATGCTGCCAAAGGTACAAGTGCGCTCAGGTCAATCTCTACCACTTCATCATAAACCGCATCAGGGTCAGCCTTCTGTTCTGTCCAAACATCCCCTCTGCCTTGTGCCTCCAGGAACTGCTTTGTCACCTCGTCAGAGGGGAAGATCGATGTGGTTGCACCCAATTCTGCGCCCATGTTGGTAATCGTAGCACGCTCGGGAACAGACAGAGATTTGACACCCTCGCCGCAGTATTCGATCACCTTGCCGACACCGCCCTTGACAGAGAGCCGTTTCAGCACTTCCAGGATCACATCCTTAGCAGCCACCCACGGGGACAGCTTTCCGGTGAGTTCGACCTTTACCACCTTGGGGCAAGTGATATAATATGTACCGCCGCCCATGGCAACTGCCACATCCAATCCGCCTGCGCCCATGGCAATCATGCCGATGCCGCCGCCGGTGGGAGTGTGGCTGTCAGAGCCGATCAGGGTCTTGCCCGGCACACCGAAACGTTCCAGATGCACCTGATGGCAGATGCCATTGCCGGGACGAGAGAAATAGATGCCATGTTTTTTTGCCACACTGCCGATAAAGCGGTGATCGTCTGCGTTTTCAAAACCGCTTTGTAGGGTGTTGTGGTCGATATAAGCCACGCTGCGCTCGGTGCGCACACGCGGCACACCCATTGCTTCAAATTCCAGATATGCCATTGTTCCGGTAGCATCCTGCGTCAGCGTCTGGTCGATGCGGATTCCGATTTCAGAACCCTTTACCATTTCGCCTTCTACCAGATGCGCTTTCAGAATTTTTTCTGTCAAGGTCAGTCCCATATCCATCTTCCTTTCATTTCTGGCACATCTTTATGATGTGCGCATATCATACTCTTGTATTATAACAAATTTTCCTCTATATTGTCAAGTGCGGCATCGGATTTGTCAGACGAAATATATGAGAAAAAGTTCTGGAACTGCGAAAATAATTTCCAACCGGCTTGACATGATTTTACGAGAATGCTATAATTAAGGAAGCACGGATGAAATTCCGCTTGACGGCTTGATGCACATCAAATGGAATCCGTGCTTCCTTAGAACTTGTTCTCATCGGATATTGCATCTTTCTTTTCGGCAAATTTTGCCGATGGCTGCGTAGAAAAAGCGCACCATACGGCAGGTTGCTTTCGCTTTTTCGCCTTGCCCTCGTCAAAATGCTGCTCGAAAATCCATGGTCAAATCCGATGAGAACAAGTTCTTAAAATTACACAAGGCACATTTGGAGGAATTGCCATGGCAAAGAAAAACCATTCCCATGCACCGGAAACCAAGAAAAAGCCCGGCGCAGGCGCAGTATTTGGCTCTGTCATTCTATTTATCGTGACCCTGCTGCTGTCTGTTTTGCTGATGCTCAGTACGTCACTGCATTTGATGCTGAAAAACCATGCCCCATCCCATGCCCTGTCTGAGATTGCGCTTTCTCAAATCCAAATAGATGGTCAAAGTTTTGGCAGTTGGTTCTACACCTGCTATCTGTGGAACGCAGAGGGACTGAATCCGGCATACGGCGAAAGTGTCGTTGCTCATCCGGAATTCCGTGCGTTTTTCCAGAATCACCTCAGTGACATTGAGCACTATTATCTGAAAGAGACGGATGATATCCCCGAACTGAGCGCAGACGCACTCTTCGATCTAATGCAAAACGGCAATGGCATTGCGGACGACCTGAAACAGCAAACAGGCATTACCCTGAATGATACGCACCGAGAGGCATTTCTCTACAATGCAGAAGAAGATGTTGCCGACTGGAATGCTGCTATCGCAGGAAACAGTTTTACCAGAGGCATGCTCCGCTTTCTCTGCTCTCTGCCAGGTGTCATTACAGTAGGTGTACTGACCGGCGTAATCTTTTTGTTATGGCTGTTCCTCGCCATTGCCGGCGGCTGGCGCAAGGGTCGTATGCTGACAGGAAGCGGCTGTGCCATCGCCATTCCCAATCTGCTGGTGCTGCTGGGCTGCGGTGTGATGCTGCTTCTGGTCTCTGCTTTGGACTGCATCCCGCGTCTTTCCTTTGCCAAAACAGCACTGCCTGTTCTGACACAACCTTTCCTCTGGGGCAGCGGTATCGTGGCACTGTGCGGTATGATCTTGGCTTCTATCGGTATCTGCGCCAACAGCATTGTCAAATCCAAACGGCACAGCCCGATTCCGGCTCAGCCGACTGATCCGGCGCAGCCCGTTTTCTCAGAATTCCCGGCAGAACCTGTTGTACCGGCTGCTCCTGCTGTTCCGGAAACACCGATAGAACCGATCATCTCCGCTGCACCGGAATCTTTGGCAGAGCCTATGGCAACACCAACAGCCGCACCTGTACAAACCGCTGTTTTCTGCCCCCACTGCGGTGCAAAGCTGAATGCTGACGACAAATTCTGCGGCTCCTGCGGCGGCACATTATTATAGTAAGAGCAAGTTCAAATCATTTGTATAAAATGAAAAAGTCAGGAGTGTGATACCATGAAACGATATATGAAAGCCATTCGTCAGGTCGTTCCCTATGTACCGGGAGACCAACCGGATTTTCCAGATATGATCAAGCTGAACACCAACGAGAACCCCTATCCTCCTGCACCAGCAGTGCAGGAAACCCTGCGGCAAACACGAGCGGAACTGCTGCGGCTCTACCCCGATCCCACAGCGCATCAGTTGAATGCCGCCATTGCAAAGGCTTATCACGTGGATGAATCCCAAGTGTTCACCGGTGTGGGCTCTGATGATGTTCTGGCAATGATCTTCCTGACATTTTTCAACTCAGATCTGCCGGTATTCTTCCCGGACATTACATATGCCTTTTATCCGGTCTGGTGTGATCTGTTCCGGATTCCCTATGAGATCAAGCCGTTGGCTGAGGATTTTTCCATTGTACCAGAGGATTATTTGGCAGAAAACGGCGGCATTGTGTTCCCGAATCCCAACGCCCCCACCGGCATTGCCATGCCTCTGTCGGAGATTGAAGACATTCTGCGGCATAATCCGGAATCTCTGGTCGTTGTGGATGAAGCCTATGTAGACTTTGGCGGCGAATCTGCTCTGCCCTTGCTGAATGAGTACGAGAATCTGATGGTAGTGCAAACATTTTCCAAATCACGTTCCATGGCAGGCGCACGTATTGCCTTTGCCATCGGCAGTCCGGCGTTAATACATGCCCTCCATGATGTGAAATACTCCTTCAATTCTTACACGATCAATCGGGCATCCCTGGCAGCCGGTGCAGCTTCTGTGGCAGATGACGCCTATCTGAAGGAAACCACCGCAAAAGTCATTGCCACCCGGGAGCGCACCAAAAAGGAACTGGCAGAGATGGGATTCTGTTTCCCGGATTCTATGAGCAATTTCTTGTTTGTCACGCACTCGGAATGCGATGCAAAGGCACTGTTTGAGGCGCTGCGGGAAGCACATATTTTTGTCCGCTGGTTTGATGCGCCCAGGATTCGGAATTACCTGCGTATCACCATTGGCACAGATGAACAGATGGACGCACTGTTTGCTTTTCTGAAAAACTATTTGAAATATGCATAAAAAACAGGGTCGATAAAAACTTCCAAAAAAGAAAAAAGACTGCCAATCATCCCGAACGGGAATGAGCAGTCTTTTTTTCATATCATTGCTTGGCGACTGGGCTTGACAACTGGTTCATGTTTTCAAAACACCGCAACTTTTTCTGGGCAAACCCGTACAAAGCCGATAGGCGCTCTTTGTGCGGGTTTGCCTCTGGCTTTTCATTCGGATACGGAGTTGACAAACATATTATAAATGCAGCGGATCGCCTGTTCAAAATCCGTTTCCTTGACCGCAACAATCACATTCAATTCGCTGGAACCCTGATCAATCATGCTGACATTGATTCGTGCATGTGCCAGTGCGGCAAAAATCCGGGCAGCAACACCACGAGTGCGGCACATCCCCCGACCGACAACAGCAAGCAGTGCAATCCCATGTTCCATTTCCAGCACATCCGGCTGAACAGCCTTATAAATCTCCCGGCGCAGTTCATCCTCAATATCATTCAGATACGTAGAATCCACAATAACATTCATGGAATCAATACTGGAAGGCATATGTTCCATGGGGATCTGACGGTCTGCCAGCACACCCAACACATCCCGGCAGAAGCCGATCTGACTGTTCATCATATCCTTGTGAATGTGGATAGAAGTGAAATTCTTCTTGCCGGCAATACCGGTGATGGTATATGCGCTGACTTCTTCATCTGCACTGTCCGGAACGATCATCGTACCCGGCTCATCCGGTGCATTGGTGTTTCGGATATTGATGGGGATACCGGCAGAACGCACCGGGAAAATGGCTGCTTCGTGGAGTACAGAAGCGCCCATGTAAGAAAGCTCCCGGAGTTCAGTATAGGTAATAGTACGAATCACGGCGGGGTCTTCTACGATACGGGGGTCAGCTACCAGAAAGCCGGAAACATCCGTCCAGTTTTCGTACAGCGAAGCCTTGACAGCACCTGCCACAATAGAACCGGTGACATCGCTTCCGCCCCGGGAAAAGCATTTGACATAACCGTCAGCACCGCAGCCGTAGAAGCCGGGGATAACCGCATTCTCCATGGTTTTCAGACGCTCCCGCAGGGCGATTTCGGTTTTCATATCGTCCAGTACGCCGTCAGAACGGAAGAAAATCACATCTGCTGCATCCACAAAGGGGAAACCCAGGTAAGCGGAGATAATCTTGCCGTTAAGATATTCGCCCCGGCTTGCAGCATATTCTTTGCCGGAACGCTTCTGGAAATTCTCGGCAATCACAGCAAATTCATCTGCCAGAGAGAATTCTTTCATGCCGAGACCGGCAATAATTTCATCATAACGGGCTTGGATATCTGCCAGTTCACGAGAAAAATCAATACCTTGTTCTGCCAGTGCATAACAACTGTAGAGCATATCGGTCACCTTGATGTCCTTGGAAAAACGTTTTCCCGGTGCAGAGGGAACCACATAGCGGCGCTGGGGGTCGGCTTTGATGATGGCAGCCGCCTTCTGGATCTGATGTGCATCGGCGAGACTGCTTCCGCCGAATTTAACAACTTTGATTGCCATATTGTATCACAGGAACTGCCGGAAAAATCCACGGCAGTCTTTTTTCTCCTTTTCTGTATATAGTTGTGCGCCCGGAATGAAAAACCATCTTTTTTAGGGCGTGCTGGCACTATCCGAAATGCTGGTAAAACAAGCAACTTGCGGCAGAGTCAACACATCTTGGAAAGACAGGTCATAAGGGCGCATGAAATCACATATAATAGTATATTCGTTTTTGTTGCAAAAATCAAGGGGGAAATACCACAATTTTTCTTTTTTTTCAGTTGTGTTTTTGGGTAATACGCTTGTTCGCATGAAATGAACAGCGGCTCAGATCGAAACGGACATATTTCTGTCAGAGAACAGACAAAATTTGTTGAAAAAGCAGTTTGGAACAAATTCTTCTCATTCCCAGATGCGGTCGTAGCAGTCGTCCTCATCCATCCAGCCGGGAAGCACCTGGGGCTGAAATGCCAACAGCAAAAACAGCAGTGCCAGCAGACACATGCAGTCGCTTCCCAACGTGCGGAGAATATAGGGAACGACAGTGCTTTTGGCAGCAGTGCCGTGTTGGGCGAGCATGTGAATCCGTTTGCACATAGGAATCAGAACAGCGATAATACCTGTTCCGGCAGCAAGGAATCCACCCATATGGAAAAAGTGTTTTGCCCATGGAGGAAGCCGGAGAAGCATAATCAACAGCAACAGGAAAAACAGCGTTACTTCCATCCAGTGTACCAGAGAGGGAGTAAAGCAGGCAATCAGCGTCAGAGCTGCGGCGGGAATCAGAATCAGCTTGGGTTTTTGATGCATAAGCACATGACAAATCACGCTAAGAGCGAGGCTTGCCAGGATGGTTGCCCAGTAATCCCAATATTGGGTATAGTGGGGCATAGAGCCAATGGTATATACTGTGTCAATGCATAAAAGTGCTGCACAATTTCCCGCAAATTCCGGCATACGGGAACGGGGCGGCAGATAATAACGGCCATCGGTCATAACGTTGTTCTCTCCTTTTTGAGCCTTTAGAACATGATGCAGGTTTTTCCCTGTTTTGCCGCGGATTCATGCAACATTCTGTAGAATCCGATTGAATTTTCATAGACTATCGCAAACAGCAAAAACTTTTAGCGCTTGCTGCTTGCGGACCCGCACGGAGCACGCAGTGATACACGGATGTGCGGGACACCTTTCATCATATTTATCGGGAACGTCAAATTCGTTTTGCCGTTCCCGATATTATCAGTATACCACTTTTTCCAGTGTTCTGTCAAGGCAGATGCTCTGAAAGAGCCGTCAGAATGGCACATTGCAAAAATTTTTCCCAGAAACAAATCCTTCTCTTGACAATCTGCTGTCATTGTGTTACAATATACTTGTTCAAATGCGCTGAAAGGGAAGAGTATGCAAATTTTTGCCGGCACAGAGAGCTTCCGGTTGGTGTAAGGAAGTACGGCGGATTGGCAGAATACACCCTAGAGCAGACTGCCTGAATATCCGGTTCTATGCCGCACAATAGGGCAGTACGGGTGTGCCCGTTACAGCTTTTGAGGTCGGATCATTTCAGATTCGATAAATTGAGGTGGTACCACGGTGATAACATCGTCCTCTGGCAAAATTTTGCCGGAGGACGTTCTTTTATGGCTTCCGGCTGCAAAGAAAGAGGTTAAACTTATGACACTATTTGAAGAACTGAACCGCCGAGGTCTGATCGCACAGACCACTGATGAAAAGGAGATCGAAGAGCTGATCAATACCGGAAAGGCAACCTTCTACATCGGCTTCGACCCTACTGCAGACAGTTTGCATGTCGGACACTTCATGGCACTCTGCCTGATGAAGCGTTTACAGATGGCAGGAAACAAACCTATTGTTCTTATCGGAGGCGGTACTGCCATGATCGGCGACCCCTCCGGAAAAACGGATATGCGGAAAATGATGACGAAGGAGACGATTCAGCACAATGTAGACTGCTTCAAAAAGCAGATGAGCCGGTTCATCGACTTCTCTGAGGGCAAAGCGATAATCGTCAACAACGGCGACTGGCTGCTGGATCTGAATTATGTGGAGATCCTTCGTGAAGTAGGTGCGCATTTCAGCGTCAACCGTATGCTCTCTCACGAATGCTACAAGCAGCGCATGGAGCGTGGTCTGACGTTCCTGGAATTCAACTATATGATCATGCAGAGCTATGATTTCTATAAGCTGTATCAGGATTATGGCTGCAACATGCAGTTCGGCGGCGACGATCAGTGGGCAAATATGCTGGGCGGTACAGAGCTGATCCGCCGAAAGCTGGGCAAGGATGCCTATGCCATGACAATCACCTTGCTGCTCAATTCTGAGGGCAAGAAAATGGGAAAAACAGAAAAGGGCGCTGTCTGGCTGGATGCAGAGAAAACCACCCCTTATGAATTCTATCAGTACTGGCGCAATGTCTCTGATGCAGACGTGATCAAGTGTCTGAAGCTTCTTACATTTGTTCCCATAGAAGAGATCGAGGAAATGGAACAGACACTGGAGGGTCAGCAACTGAATACCGCCAAAGAGCGGCTGGCATATGAGCTGACAGAGCTGGTACACGGCAAAGAAGCAGCAGAACAGGCACAAACTGCTGCAAAGGCAGTGTTCGGCGGCAATGGTTCTACGGAAAATATGCCTACCACTGTGCTGCGCGCAGATGAGCTTACTGACGGTGGTATCGGCATTCTGACGCTGATGGTGCGTACTAAGCTGGCGCCTTCCAATGGCGAGGCACGCCGTCTGGTGCAGCAGGGTGGCGTTTCAGTGAACCATGAGAAGATTACCGATCCGAAGCATGTGGTCGTTCCTGAAGGAGAAGTGATCCTGAAAAAAGGGAAAAAAGTGTTCCATAAGATCGTTGTGGAATAAGGATTTGACACAGACAGAAAATCAAATGGACGGAACCCAGCAGTATGTGCCGGTTATCCGTCCATTTTGCGTTTGTTTCGTCTGAGGGGGGTTAGGGGCGCAGATCAGAGGCTAAGAATTCCTCAAAGGTAAGTTCTGAGCCCATTGCCACATAGGATGTATAGACCAGCGTCAGAAAGGCATCTGTCTGGGTGATCTTGCCGTCACCGTCTGTATCAGAGGCATCCAGGTTGATCTCAAAGTCCGGTTCGATGTTCATGGAAGCATACGAACCGTACAGCAGAATCAGATAGGCGTCCTGCATATCGATCACACCGCTTTCATCCACATCGCCCAGTGCATAGGGCTTCCAGAGCATGGTGATATCTCTGAAAATATCCGCATTTCCATCTGTAATGTCTCCATAGGAATCGCCGGAGGTAACCGGTATCTCCAGTTTTTCGTCAAACAGAATCGTGTAGGTATACCGTGTTTTTCCGGTGACGGAAGCGTCACTGTGGGGATCGGCTACCAGGACAGATTCCTCAAATACAGCCTCTTTGGTGTCCGGCGCAGAAATGGTGATATAATAGCAGGAGCTATATGTGCCGGTAAAATATTCCGAGGTGTAGAGATTCTGGAATTGAGACAGCTGGGATTGGTCAGGATATTCGGAATAGTCTACCTGAAAGACATATTTTGTCAAATCGCTGCCTGCTTCAGCTGTCAGGTCTGCATCATAGTAAACCACCGGTTTTTCGGAAGAATACATCGTGATATTGACATGGATCGGGTGTTCATCCACAATCAAGGCAATCTCACCGGTGATCTCGTTTTCCGGCTCATAAGCCAGTGCTTTACTGCGTTCCATCTGCACGACAGTGGTGACAGTGCCGTCCTCTTCAGCAGAGCCGGAAATCGGCAGAAGCAGCGTTGTTGTTCCCAGTACAGATGCAGCGCAAATCAGTGATAAAAAACGTATTTTCATAAATCTATCCTTTCCTGGAATCCTGCCGATGGGCAGTTTTTAAAATAGCATCAGAATATTCATATTATAACATGAACCGATTGCCTTGTCAAGCCGGGAAAAAGAAACCTCCCCCGGAAAAGGGGAGGAAAATATCGGTATTTCGATTGCGCTGTATGCAGAACTCGTTCACATCGAAACCTGTGGACAGTTTTTTAGAACTTGTTCTTACATTTCAGTCCGGTTTTCCAGTGCCTTGAACAGTGTGACCTCATCGGCGTACTCCAATGTACCGCCTACTGGCAGGCCAAATGCCAGCCGTGTCACTTTGATGCCCAGCGGCTCTAACAACTGTGCCAGATACATGGCTGTAGCATCACCTTCCACGGTGGGATTGGTCGCCATGATCACCTCACGGATGGTTCCGCCTTGCAGGCGCATCAAAAGCTCACGAATCCGCAGCTTGTCCGGTGTAACACCGTCAATCGGAGAAATCAGTCCGTGCAGCACATGATAAACACCGTTGTATTCGCCGATCCGCTCCATGGCAGAGACATCCTTGGGACTTTCCACCACACAAATGACAGTGCTGTCCCGCTCTTCCTCTGCACAGATAGGGCAGAGCTCCTGATCGGTAAGGTTCTGACAACAGGGGCAATAGTGGATATCCTGTTTGGCAGAAAGCAGAATATCCGCAAACCGCTTGACATCCTCCTCGGGACGAGAAATCATGTAATACGCCAGACGGCGGGCAGATTTCAGACCGATACCTGGCAGCTTGGCAAATTCCTCCGTCAGAAGTTCAAGAGGGAGTGCGTTATAATTCGGCATTACGATCTCAGAACAGTCCGGGGAGAGATACGCCGCCGGTGATCTTGCTCATTTCGGCTTCGGTAATTTCCTCTACCTGATTGGCAGCCTCATTGATGGCGCTGATGATCAGATCCTGAAGCATTTCGATATCCTCCGGATCAACGACTTCCGGCTTGAGTTCCAGAGATTTGACAGACTTTTTGCCGGACATGACTACAGTAACAGCGCCGCCGCCTGCGGTTGCTGTGAACTCACGCGATTCGATGTCTTCCTGTAGTTCAGAGATCTGATCCTGCATTTTCTGTGCCTGACGGATCATGGCGTTCATATTCTGAGCACCGCCCACACTCTGCTTCGGTAATCTTGCTTTCATAAGAATACGCTCCTTTTTAGTTCTTGGTTCTTTCGGCAACACCGTGTTGCCTTTATTCAACAGCAGTTTCCAGGTTGCTGTTAATTGCTTTTCGGATCAGGCTTTGCGCCTTGGATTCCTGCTGCTCTGGTTCACTGCACTTGGCACGGATGCTGTATTCCACGCCTAAGAACCGTTTCACCGTTTCCCGCAAGGACATGGCATTTTCCTTGTTTTTGAGCAGTGTCAGGAAAAACCGGTTTTTTGCTACGATGAGCATGGTGTTTCCGGCGACAAATGCGCTGGATTCCGCCAGACTGCCGGACACCGCCGGATTTACTGCCTGATATTCTGCCAGAATATCCGCCCAATTTCCCACAGGACGGAAATCAGATGCTTTCAGCTTCGGCTCTTTTTCCGGTACAGGGTGGATATTGACTGCTGACTGCTTTGCCGGCTGAGAAACCGAATGTTGCATCTGCTGTTCCAGAACAGGCACAGCCGCAGATTCCAGCTGTGGCTGTATAATAGAAGAGGTCGGTCTGGGAACGGCAAGCTGTAAAAGTGCCATTTCCAGTTCCACTCGTTTGCCCGGGCTGCGCTGCATCCGCTCACGACAATCCTGAAGCAAAGCGATTTGCGTCAGAATGGCATCCAGTACCAGAGGATTTGCCAATTGCCTGAGCCGTTCTATCTCGTCTGGAAGGCAGGTGAGAAGCTCCGGTTGACCGGAACCGGCTTTGATCAGCATGAGATTGCGCAGCTGTTCGATCAGTTCGTCACAGAGACGCACCATATCCTTGGATTGGTCATACAAAGCACCGGTGATCTCCAGTGCTTTAGCCGGATCCTTCGACTGGATCGCTTCTAAAATGGCAAAGACACTTTCCCGTCCGGAGACCCCGGCGGCAGATGTGACAGATTCCGGTGTGATCTCTTCTCCTGCGGCAGCACACTGGTCCAACAGGGACAGTGCATCACGCATACCGCCGTCTGACAGCCGGGCGATGAGCTGTGCTGCCGTTTCATCCAGAGAAAGCTGTTCCTGCCCGGCGATATATGCCAGACGATGGGCAATATCGGTCGTGCGGATGCGGTGAAAATCATACCGTTGACACCGGGAAATGATGGTTGCCGGGACTTTATGCACCTCGGTGGTTGCCAAAATAAACTTGACATATGCCGGGGGTTCTTCCATGACCTTCAGCAATGCACCCCATGCGCTGGGAGACAGCATGTGTACCTCGTCAATGATATAGATTTTACAGCGGCAACGTTCCGGCAGATAGACTGTACCTTCCCGCAGATCGCGGATATCCTCTACACTGTTGTTTGAAGCTGCATCAATCTCCACGATATCGCTGAGTGCGCCTCGTTCTGCATCTTGGCAGATGTCGCAGGACAGACAGGGATTTCCCTCCGGAGTTAGATGCTCACAGTTCACCGCTTTTGCGAGAATACGAGCACAGGTGGTTTTTCCAGTGCCTCGTGAGCCGGTGAACAGATATGCATGAGCCGTTCTACCTTCCCGGAGCTGATTCTGGAGGGCGGTGGTAATATGGGGCTGAGAAATGACATCGTCAAAGGATCTTGGCCGCCATTTCCGATATAAAGCCTGATACAACCTATCCCACCTCCTGTTGTTTGCTGCTTGTTGCAAAAGCAATGAAAGCCTGTTTCAGGCTCAGAACCTGTCTTCACAAAAAACTGCACACGTCCCTCCGGCAGGTTTTGGCGAGTACTGCATGAAAATGTCCTGACAGGCACAATGTTACCTGTGACTTTTTTCCTTGTCCTCACCAGAATCTGCTGAAAATCCGTGCACATTTGTGATGAAAAAAGGTTCTCAAAAAAATTCCGGAACATAGGTGTGCAGGTTGACTGCGGCACACAAAACAATCCGCTTAATGCTGCTCGGTCCCCCGCCTGACATGGTTCACGGTGCTTTGTTGCACAGGACCCGCACACCTATATTCCGGAATCCGGTACTGATGCATACGCATCACATGATAGTATTATAACATATGTGAATAGAAATTGCAAGTGTTTTTTGAAAAAAATCAGGAATGCGGCGGAACAGCTTTTTCAGATATCCCAGAAAAAGGGACAAAAGAAAGAACAGATCTATGATAGGGCAGCATGCCTCTTCTCCATTTTTTTGTCAAACCAATAAAATCCCACACAGATTCCTATTGACAGCAACGACCCAAACGGCGCAGACAATCCCATGGGAAACAACGTTGCCGGGAACAGCCGGCTCGCCAAATAGGCACCGGGAATGCGCACCAGCACCACGGAAACAATATTGTGCAGAAAGGAGATACCAGAACGCTGACAGCCGCAGAAATAGCCGCTGAAACAAAAATGCACTGCCGCAAAGATGCAGTCCAGAGAATACGACTGCAAATATGCGCTTCCCGCAGCAATTACAGCAGAATCCTTGGTAAAAAGCCCCACCAACGTCTGTGGGAAAAGCTCGCTATACAGGCAGCACAGGCAGCCCCACACCACCGTGACAGCAAGTCCATCGTACAATGTTTTTCTGGCACGGCCGGGTCTTCCGGCACCCAGATTCTGGGCGGTAATGGCAGAGATCGCCGACAAAAAAGCGGATGGTACCAGAAACAAGAATCCAATGAGTTTTTCCACAATGCCCACACTGGCAGCATCCGTCAGCCCGCGGCTGTTAGCGATCACGGTGATCACCAGAAAGGCGACTTGTATCAGTCCGTCCTGCATGGCAACGGGTACGCCGATCTTCAAAATCTGTGACAGCGGGCTTCTGAACAGAACGATATCCTTTCGAGAGAAGCAGAACATGGGCTTTTTCCGCCAAAGAAAAAGCGCAGCAATAAAAACGCTGACGCCTTGTCCGCAGATTGTTCCCAGAGCAGCTCCGACTGTTCCCAGATGCAGTCCGCCGATAAAGAGAAAATCCAGACCGATATTCACAGCGCATGCCACTGCGGCAAACCACAGCGGATGACATGAATCTCCTATGCCTCGGTACATACTGCTGATAACATTATAGGCAGTAATCAAAGGAATGCCGGCAAAGCAGATGTGCAGATATGCTGCCGTATCGGAAACAGCTTCTTCCGGTATCAGCGTCCAACGGATGATGGGCTTTGTCAGAAGCAATAGCAGAACCGTTAGCGAAACAGCGAAAATTGCAAAAAAGACAGCAGAGACACCTGCTGTCTTCCGGACAGATCTGAGATCGTCTGCCCCCATGCTTTGTGCAATCTTTACAGTGACACCCATCGTCAGCCCGACAATGATTACCGTCAGCATATGGGTTACCTGACTGCCTGCGGAAACCGCTGTTGTGGCTGTGGAATCGTTGTACAAGCCGATGACAAACAGATCCGCCATGCCGTAAAAGGTCTGGAGAAAACAGGAAAGCAAATAGGGAAAGGCAAAGCGTGCCAATGCTTTCCCTACGCTTCCGACGATAAGATCGTTATGTTCTGGTTTCATAGGTCTTTACAGAACCTCTTTGATGGCAGCCAGCAGTTCGCCGTATTCTTCCAATGCCTTCAGCTGAGGGTAATCTGCTTTGATCTGCTCTGTGCTGCGAAACAGGAAACCTGCCTTGCTGGCTAAAATCATACCCAGATCGTTATAGCTGTCACCGCTGGCAACGGTATCATAACCGATGGATTGCAGCGCTTTGACAGTGGTCAGCTTAGAGTTTTCTATACGCATGCGGAATCCGGTGATCTCCCCGGAATCTGCCACCTCCAAAGTGTTGCAGAAAATGGTGGGATAGCCCAGCTTTTCCATCAGGGGCTTTGCAAATTGTGTGAATGTATCACTGATGATGATGACCTGTGTGATAGCACGCAGTTCATCTAAGAAAGCCTTTGCGCCGGGCAACGGGTCAATTTTTGCAATGGTTTTCTGAATCTCTTTCAGCCCCAGACCGTGTTCCTTCAGGACGCTGATACGCCAGTGCATCAGCTTGTCGTAATCCGGTTCATCACGGGTAGTACGCTTCAGCTCAGGGATACCGCTGGCTTCTGCAAAAGCGACCCAGATCTCTGGTACGAGCACGCCCTCTAAATCCAAACATACGATATTCATGGTAAAATTTCCTCCCAATCCAAGAATCCGTTCCCATAGGGCGATGTGTGCCGCCTCCTATGCAAATCGGTTCTGTTACTGATGCTATGATAGCATAAAATCAAAAAATCAAAGATTTTACGCTATCATTGTCCGATATGCAGGGAGCAAATCATAGATTTGCGGATCTGCAAGGACTTTCAAATGAATATAATAAAGGCTTTACATTTATTATAACATAAAATATGCAGAAATGCAAGAGCTTGACAGAGTTTTGAAAGTACGGTGCGGAAATTTTGCGTCACCAATATCCAGCAATCACACAGCAGAGTGGATTGCGGCTATGAACGGCAGGATCGTCGGCGAGGCTGGTGAAGTGCTGAAAAGTAACAAAAGGCACTGTAAAAAGCTGACAAAAAGTCCGAAATACGCACAAAAAAGACTGCTGTCACACCCTTCGGGATGACTGGCAGTCTTTTCTTTGGATTTAAGAACAAGTTCTAAAATTTGGCACAAATCTCGTGATGGATCATCAGAGCCTGTGATGCTTTAAGCATCACTTACTCATCGGATACTTTTACGCTCTCCTTCTGGTCATCCCCCTCAAAGGTCATCTCAAACTCATGGTTTTCACCGTCATCTTCATCGACTGTAATCTCTCCCTCAAAATCATCCCCCTCAAAAGTCATCACATGCTCATGATTTTCACCGTCATTTTCATTGTCTGTGACCTCAAACTCATATTCTACCATATTTTCATCTTCCTGAATCAAACGCCCCTCCACTTCATAAGGCACGCCGTCAATATATGCCGTCATCCTTTTCAGGATCGCACCATCTGTTGCGGCATTGGCGGCAACGACCGATACCGCACCGATGCCAAGGGCTGCGGCAATTACAATCAGCGGGCGAATGTGTTTGTTCAGCTTTGTATGTTTCATGATATTCTTCTCACTTTCTGCCGTATCCGGCAACTGCTCTGTCACCTGTTTCAGAATGCGTTCTTTCCGCATCTCGTCTTTATCCAGTGACAAAGGCTGGATTTCATCGAGCCAATCCAACTGCTTCTGCATCACCAAAACCCCTTTCTTCCATATATCTTCGGAGCTTCCCCCTGCTTCGGTAAAGTCTGACACGAACCGCAGTGTCGCTCAGATGCAATGCCTTTGCCATATCAGAGGTTTTTTCTCCGTAGAAATAAAACCGAATCACCAGCTCCCGTTCCTGCTCTGTCAGAATCTCCAGTCCACAGACAAGACAGGCGATAGCTTCTGCTTTCTCTGCATCCATACAAAGATCCTGGGAGTCAGACAATGTCAGCTCTTCCAGTGACTGCCGCACTGGTGCATGCTTTCCCATGGCACGAAACCGGTTTTTCACATGGTTCCGTGCAATAGCCGCCAGATACGGAGGAAGTGCCAGCTGCTGTTTCAAATTTGCTTTGTTTTTCCAAAGGCTGATAAATACATCGGCAGTGATCTCTTCCATATCCTCCGTACTGAGTCTGCCTCTGGAAAAATTCCGGACAATGGTATATACATAACCTGTATACCGCTGCATCACTTCCCGCAGGACAGTTTCGTCACCGGCGATCAAGGCTGCTGTCCGGTTTTGTTCCATATGAGTTCCACCTCCCGAAATTTGTCTCCACAGGTACATGTACGCAAAAATCCACATGCTTTTTACAAAGACAAATTTTCATTTTCGAGCGCTCACTATGATATACACCCATTCCGCCCAAACGTTACACCTTTTTCCAAGAATATGTCCGTTTACGGAAATTTTTGAGAATTTATCCGATATACAGGGAGCAAATCGTAGATTTGCGGATCTGCAAGGACTTTCAAATAAAAATAAATAAATGCTTTGCATTTATTCAAAAAAACCGCACCAAGCCATGCATAAAACGCCAACAAATGGGGCATCAGTGAAAGACAGTTTGAAAAATTCCTGGCGGGTTTTATGAAAAGCTCGTATAAACTTCATTTTTTTGCAGACAATAACAGCGCCATACGTCAGCAAAACCGCTGCGAATGTCATATCATGAAGAATAAAAAGGAGGATCACATATATGAAAGCAACAGGAATTGTCAGACGAATTGATGACCTTGGGCGTGTCGTAATTCCAAAGGAAATCCGGCGCACCATGCGCATCCGGGAAGGCGACCCCCTGGAGATCTACACCAGCAATGACGGAGAGGTCATTTTCAAGAAATACTCTCCCATGGGCGAAATGAGTGAAAATGCTGCACAGGTGGCGGAGATTATGCATCGTCTTGCCGGCTGCCCGGTGGCTGTCTTCGACCGTGACCATGTAGTTTCCGTCTCCGGCGCAGCCAAAAAAGAATGGAACGCCCGTCGTGTTTCCCCTGAGTTGGAGGAGCTGATGGAAAACCGCCGTCAGTATTTTTCGGAAACAGGCCAGCCAGAACTGATGCCAGCCGAAGGTGTGGACAAGGGTGCAATGGCTTGTATGCCTATTATTTCCGCCGGCGATGTCACAGGCGCAGTGGCATTTCTGGACAATGGGAACGGATATACCCTCACCGAAAGTCAGAAAAGTCTGATTCAGGCAGCTTCTCAACTTTTGGGACGCCAGTTAGAGGGTTAGTGAAACCAAACGAAAAAAAGCATCAAAAAGCGACTGACAGCTTGCCCTTGAAACAGGTTCGTGTCGGTCGCTTTTCTGCAATGCTTTCACGTCTTTGTTTGGAAAAGAATATGATAATATGGATTCATAACCGTATAATCCTCCCTGTGATGGGCATACTATCCACACAGGCAGCAGAATGGTGGAAAACCATACGCAACAGGTTGAATTTGACAAAAAGGAGGGATCCCCATGCAGGTAAAGCGTGGAGAAATATACTATGCAGATCTCAGTCCGGTAGTCGGCTCGGAACAAGGCGGTGTTCGTCCGGTACTTATTGTTCAGAATGACATCGGAAATCGCCACAGTCCTACGGTAATCGCCGCCGCCATCACCAGCCGCAAGGACAAAGCCAAGCTTCCCACTCACATTGACGTACAGGCAACCACCTGCGGTCTCACCAAGGACAGCATCGTTCTGCTGGAACAAATCCGTACTCTGGATAAACAACGGCTCAAAGATCGCATGGGCGAGCTGGATGAACCGTCTATGACACGTGTGGATCATGCATTACAGGTGAGTTTCGGGCTGCCATTATGAGCATGGACTTCATGCCGGTTACATCCGATAAGAAGGCAGCAGAAACTCCATCCCCGGCAAATTCCGTACCACACCAAACAGGAGCAGCAGGGCGATGCTTCCCCAGGTCAGAATCACTTCCCCTTTGCTGTTCTTTTCCAGCCATGCGGGATGCCATATCCATCGTATCAACCCTGCTACAGCCCACACCGGCAAAAGCAAGCCAAGCGCCAGGTTTTCCCGTACTGCACCGGCAGGATCGCAATGCAGCAGCCGGATGCAGAAGTGGGATACACCACATCCAGGGCAAGCCAGCCCTGTGATGGTCTGAAATATGCAGGGGATGCGAAAGGATGTGAACTGTGTCATGGCATAGTAGATCAATCCCAGCACCAGAACCGCACCGCCAAGGCAAAGCTGCCGGCGTTTCTGATACAGCAATGATTTCAGTTGATGCAAATGCTTCTGCCTCCCCTTTTCCGGACAGAAGCAAGAGGCAAGAAAAAGTATCCACTCTTGCCTCCTGCTTCTATTTTTCTGGTTTTTGAAAGAGGACTGCCCGTTTCCGGTGCAGCCCTCTTTGTGTTTGCTCCTGAGAAATTTTTAGAACTTGTTCTTACTTTGCTAGATGGTTGATTTCGTTCTGCATCAGGGCATAGGAAACAATACCCAGACCAACAATAGACAGAATTAGATACAGAATACCCGTATTGCCGGAAGCAATTCCCCGGGACTGTTTGACCTTGTCGATGGCATCACCCTGTGTATACATCCAGTACCAGAGATAGATACCACATGTCACAATGCCCAATAGAATGGTAATACCGCCGGAAGTGCCATTGGGATTATTGGACAGCTTTTTGACATCCTCTGTCAGGCAGTACAGCCAATACAGCCCGTAGATACCGCAAGTGATCAGAGAAAAAATGATGCAAAGCGCAATGTTACGCTCCTGAACGCCATAAGCAGAACCCGTAGGCGGCGGAACTGGTGCGCCGGTATACTGCTGCATATTGGGCTGTACCGGAGGTGTTGCCCCCATATTGGATGCCGCATTGGGCTGCTGAGCTGCTGTACCGCAGTTGGGGCAAAATGCGCCTTCAAAATTAGAGCCACAGTTTGGACAGATCATATGTATATTCTCCTTCTTAGAATGTTTAGGCAGCACCGTACAAATCCGTCAGGCATTCTTGGTGCGGTGTTGCTTTTATGATATGTTTCATTATACCATACAGCAGCGGCTTTGTCAACCATCTGCATCGGATATTTTCGTGTTTTTGCCAAAAACACGTCAAAAAAGAGCTGATTCCGGCGGGTAAAACAAGAACCTGTCCGTATGTGCCTATACGGACAGGTTCGGGAAAAGCTTTTATATTTCGTCCACAATCTTATTTAGGAATTGCAGCAGCAGCGCTGCATCATCGCTGCCGATCACACCGTCGCCATTGATATCAGCCGACTTGAGCAGTGCGCTGTCTGTCTCTATGGTATATTGCGTTACACCAATGATGGTCTTACTCAGCAGCACGACATCTGCCAGACTGACCACGCCGTCTCCGTTCAAATCGCCCCGATGGATCTTTGCTGTCGGTTCGCCAGAGATGACAATCTGTCCGGTGTTGACTAAAAGCGCCAGATCTTCATCTTCTGCATTATTCGCCATATAGGGATCTCCTACAGCATCCGTATACACACCATAGATCTCCATCACATCTCCTGGCTGTACATCCGGACTGATTGTAAAGGTCAGGGTGCAAAATTCCTCGCCGGTATAGTCTTCATAACCCGTCCATAGATCCCCCTGCTGGCTGAGGAGGCTGAGCCATACCATATCCTTCTCATGGGAGATGGTAGATGCACACAACAGCATCGATGTGTCCGATTGGCAACTTTCCAGTTGCAGCAGTGAACTGTCTGTTTTGATGCCGAAGCTCATGGCAGTAAAACCGCTGTTTTGGATATAGCGCATCGGAATGGATATCTGATAGTCATTTGCCTGCAATTCTTCCAGGGAAATTTCTACTGAGTCGACCTGTGCAACCACATCGTACTCTTCCAGGGTTGTAACCGTACTCGTGCTATTTGGTTCTTCTGTCACCTGTGTCGTTGTCGTAGTCACATCCGGGTCATCCGGCGAGATCACTACCCAGACAGGAGAGGACATCGTCAAGTCAATGGATGATCCGTCCGGTCCATAGGCATTTGCCGTCAAGCCGAAAGGACTGTCGGTTTCCATGTTCACGCTCAGCAGTCCGGCACCCTCTTGATCCAATACCGCATCAGATACCCAGAATTGCAGGGTGCACAGCTCGTCACCGTAATGGGCATCATCCAGGCAGGCAAAAGAGACCCACAGAAAATCTTCATCGGTATTTACTCTGGAGGATATCATCATGTTTTCTGCATCGCAGGTAACATTCATAATGGTCATCATCTCGCTGTCCCATGACAAGCCGAATTCCAATCCCTTGATGCCGGTGTTGATTTGAAATGTCAAAGGAATGTTGACAATATAGCCGTTTCCCACCAGTTCTGAAGCAGAAAGCTCTACCTCTTCACCCTGCAGCCAGGCTTCTTGCACAACATCCGTGACAGCTGTAGTGGTGGTAGTTGCCGCAGTCTCCGTCTCATCCGTCGTCATGACAGTTGCGCCTCCTGTTCTCGAAACATACAGCGAAGTACTTCCGGATTCATACAGACCCTCAACGCCGATATAATACGTAGCGCCTTCGTACAGATCATACGACAGTTCAAAATTGAAATCTTCTCCGCTGTCATCGTCACTTTCCAGATGCGAACCATATGTGTCATACAGCTCGCCTATTGTATCAATAGAACCTGTTGTGTAAAAATAATAGGTGCCGGAATAATCCGGAATAAAGCGATAGTACTTCATATATCCGCTTTGAACCGTGATGGCATTTTCTTCCTCTTCATAGATGGTGTATTCATATGTAGGTACCGGCAATACGGTGATGGCGGCGGTAGTTGTTGCAGATGTCGTTGTTGTCGTAATGGTTGTTGTGGTAGTAGTCACACGCAGTTCCGGCATATACTCGCCATCTGTGATATTCGGTCTTCCCACAAAGCTCTGGGTACAGTAAATGATCCCGTTGAAACAAGTGACACCCACGCCCATATGGGTATAGCTGCTGTTCAGGATGTTTTTCCGGTGCCCTTCCGAATTCATCCAGCCTTCCATGAAATTTTTCGGCGAACTATAGCCATAGGCAATATTTTCGCCCCAGGCATGCCAGGTGACGCCGAATTCATCCAGAACGGTGGCGCAGCTTGTGCCGTCCGGCCGTTCATGTTCAAACAGCTCTGTACACTCCTTTGCCCGAACTGCAGCCGCCTCGTTCAGAATCGGCAATGCGTAAACAGGATCTATTCCCTCCGCCGCACGCTCCTGATTCACCAATGCAATCACATCATCGGCAAATTGCTGCATCTCTTCGTCTGTCATATCAGAAGTCCACGCCGCAGCCGTCAGATCTACAGCGGGCATCACGCTGCCAATACCCGCCCAGAACAACAACATCGCCAAAAGCACAGCGAAGAACGCCATTGTCTTGTGTGTTATCGTCTTCATACTTACATTCCTCCTTCGGTATTGTTCCTGTACAGGCATCCATTTCCGGTGTCCACATATATTTGTTTCTATTATACCACACCCTGTGAAAAACTGCAACTATTTTTTCTCAAAAGCCGCAAAAAAATTGGCGAAAAAATTTGTGCGTTTTTTACCATACACAATTCTGTTTGGAATCATTCACAATATGCTGTTACTATTTTTCCACTTTAAAAACCGAAAGCGCTTTTTACTATGGTATAATGGTTGCAAAGCATTTATGATACCATCCATTTACGGTATCATAGACATATCGAGGTGTCATAACATTCATGCGAAAAGCTTTTCCATCCAAACAAGAGTCCGGCAAAAGATACGATATTGATGTGGTTGCCGATTCTGACTACAGCACCGTCTCCAAGGCATACAGCCGTGCATTCCGCATGTGGAGAAACAGGGAAGACAACAACTATGCTTTCCGCTGCCGGAGAGCCGCAAATGAAAATATCTATATCGAGGGTGTGGGCTATCAATCCCCTGATCCTGCTGTAGAAGAACGCCGCACCATGCAGCGTGTCCATATGGTGATTGGTATCGCAATCCTGCTGTATCTGATGCTGGAAAGTCTGTCCGGCTATCTGCTGGTTGCCGGAGCAAATCTGCTGGGCATGGAGATCGACTACAGCTACAGCAACAATGCCATGTACGGTCCGGAATTGCCTGTCCTGATCATCCTGATGTTCCAGACGTTTCTGAAATATCTGATTCCCGTGCTGATCTTCCGGAAAATGTTCCGGCTGCCCCGGCGGGTGGCATATCATCTAAAGCCGGACAATCCCCATGAGCTTCCGGTTTCCACCTGTCTGACGTTGGCATTGTTTGTCATCGTCAACATATGGATGCTGTTTTCATCCAATAATCCCTTAGCACACAACACCATCGGAACCGCCTATTATGCTGTTTCCTATATGCAGGCACCGTATGGGATGATCTATCTGATCTACAAACTGGTGGTTGTCAGCATCATGTCAGAACTTCTGATCCACGGTGAAGTGCTTCACGTACTGCGCCAATTCGGAGACTGGTACGCCATTCTGATGACAGCGCTGCTGAATGCCTGCCTGAACCACAGCTTTATCACATTGCCCATGGATCTGACCTTTGCCGTAGTAGCAGGTATTGCGGTTCTCCGCAGCGGTTCTCTTCTGCCGGCAATTCTCAACCGGATGCTCTGCCATCTGCTGATGTTCGGATTCTTCTGGATCCGGTCAAAAGCGGCTTCTATGAACATCCAGATGCTGCTGATGCTTGCGATTCTGACGATCGGCATTTTGGGCAGTTTGCTGTTCATTCGTCCCCGGAGAACCAACCCGGCACTGCTGAACCAGAAGCATTATCTCAGCCCACGGGAACGGCTTCGTGTCATATGGAATCCGGGTCCTCTTTCCGTGCTCTTTATTCTGTGCCTTGTAACGATGGTCATTGAGGTGATTTTTTAAGTGACGGATTTTATTCCCGAAATCCCATACATGCAGCGTGCGCTGGAACTGGCGCAGCATGCTTTTTCCTTAGGAGAAGTCCCCGTGGGAGCTGTGGTGGTACACAAGCCCACCGGCAGAATCATCGGCGAGGGCTATAACCGCAGAGAATGTGACCGCTCTCCCCTGGCACATGCGGAGATCATGGCGATCGACGCTGCAAGCCGAACGCTGGGAGGCTGGCGGCTTTTGGACAGCGCCCTGTATGTCACATTGGAGCCGTGTCCTATGTGCGCCGGTGCGATCCTTCACGCCAGACTGGATCAGATCGTTTTCGGCACACGTGATCCCAAGGGCGGTGCTGTACGTTCGGTAGAAGAACTGTTTGCACTGCCCTATAACTGGAAACCGGAAATCTTTGAAGGTCTGATGCAGGAGGACTGCGCACAGGTTCTCCGGGATTTTTTCCAGGCATTACGGCAAAAAAAGAAAGCATTCGATTCCACCGTTTTTTCATAGAACCTGTCTCGTATCTGACGTGCAGTGGATTTCCCGGGAGGTCTATGGCAAAGCTGCCGGAAAGACGCGCGCATGGAGAGTCGGAACAGGCTTTCAGAAAGGAAGATCCACCATGCATTATCCCTTTCAGGACACCGCACTCCCTCTGGAGCAGCGTGTCAAGGATCTGCTGCAGCGCCTGACTATAGAAGAAAAATTAGGACTGCTCTCCACCCATCAAAAGCCTGTTCCACGTCTGGGACTGGGCGAATGGTTTATCGGGCAGGAGGCCGCCCGAGGCTATGTAGACCGTACTCCCGGACATGTTTCCACCGTATTTCCCCAACCCATTGGTCTGGCATCCACTTTTGATCCGGCGCTGATGGAACAGATTGGCGAAATTGCCGGAAAAGAAGCTCGTTATTACCACCGAAAGGACAAAAAAGGGCATCTGATGGTCTGGGGACCGACCGTCGATCCCGAACGTGATCCCCGCTGGGGACGCACCGAAGAAGGCTATGGCGAAGATCCCTTTCTCATCGGTGAAATGACGACGGCTTATACCCAGGGCCTTGCCGGAGACGATCCGGTCTATCGGCGGACGATTCCTGCATTAAAGCATTTCTGTGCCAACAACAACGAAAAAGGACGCAGCGGCAGCTGGTCCAATATAACGCCCCGCACTCTCCACGAATACTACTACCGGGCATTTGAGGCTTCTGTTGTCCGGGGCGGAGCGGATTCTATCATGACTGCATATAACGAACTGAGCGGTGTACCGGCTTGCATGAATCCCGACCTGAAAAAGGTCGTCAAGGAGCAATGGGGTCTTGGTTTCGTGGTGACAGACGGTGCGGATTTTTCCCAGAATGTCCTGGTACATCAGTCCCATCCTACCCATGCAGAGGCTCTGGCGGCATGTTTGAAAAACGGCTGTGACATTATGACAGACGATGCCGAAATGGTCGCCGCTGCCGGCAGCGATGCCCTGCACCGAGGACTGATTACGGAAGAAGACATTGACAACGCCATTGGCGCTTGCCTGCTGGCACGTTTTCGTCTGGGCGAACTGGACGGTGACAACTGCCCCTTCAACACAGAGCCTGTGGAAACAGACACGCTCCTCCACCGGGCGGTAAATCAATGTGCCGCTATGGAACAGATGTGCCTGCTTCACAATACAGGCATTCTTCCGCTAAAGCTGAACCCCGGCACAAAAGTCGCCGTCATAGGTCCCATCAGCCGAGAAAATTACCGGGACTGGTATACCGGAACTGCTTCTTATGCTGTTTCTGTGCTGGATGCATTACAGGAACGGCTGGGGTCAGAAAATATTCTGTGGGACGAGGGCTACGATGTGGTCGCAATCCGATCCGTACAAACCGGAAAATATCTGACTGTATCAGAGGAAAACGCTGTAACCGCTACGGCGGATGCCATTGGTGAAAGCGAAAGGTTCTTGTATCACAACTGGGACTTCGGCAGTGTGAATCTCCGATCCTGCAAAAACGGTAAATATGTCACTGAGGACGGCATCTACCGAGCTTCCGGAGAAACCCCTTATGCATGGTTTATCCGGGAATGGTTTCGTCCGGAGCAGTACGGTGAATCCATGCTGTTCCGCAGCTGGCACGACAAGCCCATGGATATTGCCGTACAAATAGACGGCACGCTCCGTGCCGTAAAAGCCGGCAGACCTACCCCTGACCGCCGGTTTCAGGTGGAAGTGATAGAGGATGGCGCTGCCCGTGCGGCTGCGTTAGCAGCTCAGGCGAATGTTGTGATTCTCTGTCTGGGCAATCATCCCATGCAGGTAGCACGGGAATGCTATGACCGCCCTGATCTGGAGCTTCCGGCGCATCAGAAGGCACTGCTCCGAGCAGTGCAAAAAGCCAATCCTGACACGGTACTGACAGTGATCTCCAGCTACCCTTATGCGCTGAAAGAGGCACAAAAACTCCTGCCGGCGATTCTCTACACATCCCACGCCGGACCAGAGCTTGGCAATGCTGTGGCAGATACCCTGCTGGGGAAAAACAATCCGGCAGCACGATGTCCCATCACCTGGTACAGTTCCGCACAGGATCTGCCGGATATCATGGAATATGATATCATAGACGCCAATCGGACTTACTTATATGACACAGCAGAACCATTGTACCCCTTCGGCCACGGTCTGTCCTATTCCGAATTTGTCTATGAAAATCTTTCTGCCGACATCAGACCGGAAGGACTTCTGGTTCATCTGAATCTGACAAACACCTCGTCATACGACGGTGATGAAGTGGTACAACTCTACTTCCGTCATCTGCATCCTCGGGTAAAACGCCCGAACCGCCAGCTATGCGGCTTCCAGCGTGTGCCTGTACCGGCTGGAAAAACTGTTCCCGTACCCATTTTTGTACCCTGGTACGCACTGGAATTCTACGATGTGACACGAGAGAAAATGATGGTGGAGCAAGGGCACTATGTCATCATGGCAGGGGCTTCTTCCTCGGATATCCGGCTGACCATAGAATTGGAAATTCCGGGAGAAGCCGTTCCCCCGCGTGATTTTTCCAAGCCGGTCTGCGTGAAGAATTACGACGAAAAAGACGGCATGATGACCACCCTGCGATTCTCCAAAGCGCAGAACGACTGGTACGGCTGTACCGATGACTGGGGTGGTTCGTTCACCTTTGCCGATACGGATTTCCAGGGATATACCAAAGCAGAAATTCTGGCTGCTGCCCCTTGTGCCAGAGCATCGGTTTCCATCCTTGCCGGTTGGGAAGAACTGGGAACTGTTTCCATTCCGCCCTCCAGCGCCATGGATGATTTCCAGCACTATTCCATGGATCTGAAACCATTTTCCGGGCGAGCGGATCTCCGACTGCAAATTCAGGGAATGGCTTCGATCTACCGTATACAGCTTGGCTGATATAAAAACACCGCTGACAGAACTGTTGATTCCGTCAGCGGTGTTTTTATTTTTCTGTTTCACGTTGTGCCGCCTCGGCCTTGCTGTAAACGCAGCCGCAGAAGCTTTGGCGATACAGGTCATATTCCTTTGACAGCGCAATGGAACGCAGATAGCCTCCCTTTTTCTTAAAATCCGAAAACAGCCACGGCACACCATACTGCTCCGCCAGCGAAGAACCACAGGCATTGATAAATTCCGCATCCTTATGGGGACTGATCGTCAGTGTTGTTCCCACAAAATCCGGCAGCCTGTCCAGTTTCTTCGCAGCAGCAAAAGTTTTCTCCAGACGATGCCCGATACATCTCTGACAGCGCAGCCCCCGTTCCGGCTCCTTTTCCAATCCCTTTGCCAGCGCATAAAACCGTTCCGGCGCATAATCCCCGTCCTGAATGGTCACGGGATTCTCCAGAGGAAGCTCCTGTACCAATCTCCGCAGTTCTTCACGCCGGTGAAGATACTCCGGCTCAGGGGAAATATTGGGGTTGTAGAAAAACAACCGGATCTCAAAGTACGAGCTCAAATATTCCAGCACATAGCTGCTGCACGGCGCACAGCATCCGTGCAGAAACAACAGGGGTGTCCGCTCTTGCGGAAGCCGCCGCAAAATGTCATCAAGCGCCAGCTGATAATTGATCCTGGATGGCATTGTTTGTTGTGGCAGCTGCGGCAGGGTCTGTGGTTGTTGTCTGACTGCCGGTGCTGGATGAGCCCTGGAGATAATTGGTGATGCCCGTAGCAATTGCCTGTGCAATAGCATCCTCATTGTCCAGAATCCACTGGGCAACATTCGGTCCGTCATGAAATTCTACTTCAATCAAGCAGCAAGGGCTCTGGTTGTTACCGATCTCATACTGATATGTATCCGAGCCGTTCTGCGAACCGTCCATCAATCCACGGTCTGCTGTAGGTGTCAGCGCTGCCACCGGATCATAAACCGCCTGTGCCAGCGATCGGCTTGCCTCAGAAGTACCGTTATAGAAACAATCTGTTCCCACACCCTGTCCCTGATTGGTGTGAATTGCCACATATGCACCGAGATGGTTGTCCCCGACTGCGGTCTTATCCTGTAAACTGGCAGTATCTTCGGCAATGATGACGGAAATACCGGACTGTTGCAGAATCGCTGCTGTTTTTTCCGCAATAAGGCGACATTCTGCCGCTTCGTTGGTATCGCCTACATTAAATGTATTATCCACCTGATTAGACGGGCTAAGATATACCATTCTGCTGTAATCGACAGCAGGCGGCTCTGTTGTGACAGTCGTTTCCGCCGTGGTAGTTGCTGCTGTATCTCCCTTCTTCTGCTTCTTGGCAGAACAACTGGAGCAGCATTTCACCAGAATCACAATCAGTAGTACCAGGATGACAAGTACAGCAATGATCCGGTCATAGCGCACACGCCGGACGGGCTTGCGGGGCGGATAATTTCTTTCTTCAGGTTGCATGAGATTGACCTCCGTTTCATGACGTCAGTACAGCGACGCCTGCTTTTATTTTCATGGCAAAAGTGATTTCAGAACCTGTCTGCATAGAAATTTGGTGGACAGGTTCTCACAAAACACCTACTCTTCTAACTCCTTCAGCGCCTTTCGATCTGCGGAATTGACTTTAATCCTGCCGTCGCGAAGCACCACAACCTCATCACGCTTTGCTTTGACAGGAACATCAGCGTTTTCCGGCATGACTTTCAGATCACCAGTCAAGGTATTCACTTCGCACACTTTGGCATGCGTGCCGTCCGGTAACTGCACCAATGCACCTACCTTGGGGGTAATCTTCAGCAGTTCTTCATAGACATTCTGCTCGTGCTTGAGGCAGCACATCAGTCTGCCGCAGATGCCGGAGATTTTCGTGGGATTCAGAGAAAGCCCCTGTTCCTTTGCCATGCGGATAGAAACTGACTGAAAATCCTGTAAGCTGCTCTTACAGCAGAACTCTCTGCCGCAGATGCCAATGCCGCCCAGTATCTTTGCCTTGTCCCGTACGCCGATCTGCCGCAGTTCAATACGGGTGCGGAATACCGCTGCCAGATCCTTGACCAGTTCCCGGAAATCCACCCGGTTGTCGGCAGTGAAATAAAACAGCATCTTGCCGTTGTCAAAGGTGCATTCCACGTCCACCAGATTCATTTTCAGTCCCCGATAAGCGATCTTCTGCTGACACACCTGAAATGCTTTTTCTTCCCGTCTGGTATTCTGCTCCAGAATACGTTTGTCCTCCCGGGTGGCAACACGCAGAATCGGTTTCAACGGTGAGACAACTTCTGAACGCTGCACTTTTTTATTGGGGATCACGACCTCGCCGCATTCTTTTCCCCGTGCTGTTTCTGTGATCACAAGCTCACCCTGCTTGATCTGCTTATTGCCGGGTGAGAAATAATATACCTTTCCGCCGTTCTTAAAACGAACGCCGATAATTTCTATCATATTCCAATCCTTTCCTGAGAGTTTTCAAATATTCTATCACGCATCCATACAGGACGCACAGAATGCTGCCAGTATCAGCGGTAGATTCACATTTGCCTGCAAAGCAGCATACGCCTTGTCCACCGCCAGATGCATTGCCTGTCCGCTTCTGACAGAAAGTCTGGATGCCAGTGCATTTGCGCCATCCGGATCGCAGCCGATACAAGCCGCCTGAGGATCATACCGGTGCACCATGGCATCCCGGAGCGTCCGGTCGAACAGGGTCAGAAACAACCGTGCCTGTTCCCGTTCCTTTTCAAAAGCGTTCACTGTCTGTAACAGCGCATACTCGTTTCTTTCTATTATACTATTGATTGCGGATTTTGTCAATGCAATGATCTCACGTATTACGGCATTTTCCAGAAATTCCAAACATTTTCCGATATTACCATGAAAAGCCGCTATGGCTTCGCCGCATTCCTGTTCGGAATAGCCCTTTTCCAGCAGTGCTTCCCGGCATTGAATCTCCAGCACCGGCGTGACCGCCATAGAGACGATGCGGGAGCGTACTGTCGGCAAAAGCGCTCCGGGAGAACCTGCCGTGAAGATAAAATAGACGTAATCCGGCGGTTCTTCGATGGCTTTCAGCAGAAGATTCTGCATCCGGGCGTCCATGGCATCGCAGTCGGAGAACAGATAGAACTTTTTATTTCCCTCGTTGGGGGGCAGAGCAATGTTGTTGCAGACTGCCCGCACCGTTTCTGCCAGAAATCCCCCCCGCTTACCTCCATGCTGTACGTAACATACGTCAGGATGCACCTGGTTTGCCATCATACGACAGGATTTACAGTAGCCGCAGGGCTTTTCTGCGCCGATGCAGAGCATTTCTGCCATCAACTGCTCCGCCAGCGTTTTTTTTCCAAGTCCGGATTCTCCGTAAAAGAGAAAACCGTGGGGAATCCTGCCGCTTTTTATCATACGGCGCAAGGATTTCTGTGCAGCTTCGTTGCCGTAAAATCGAGGCGGCTTTGGCATTTGTTTCATCTCCTGTCGTGTGCGTTTTTTAGGGCAAACCCGTGCAAAGCCGCCAAGCGCTCTTTGTGCGGGTTTGCCTTAGAGATTGCTTTCGGATCATCGGATTTTTGAGGAGTAGTATTAGAATCTGTTTTCATCAAAAACATGTATGGATTTTCCCGACGGATTTTGGTGTGTGCAGCGCCAAAATTTGCCGAAGAGACGTGTCCATCTTCGATGGTTTGTTGACACCAGCCGAAATGTTCAGACCGTCAGCAGATTTGTCGTATTGCCATAAGTATGCCCGCAGGATGGGTGTTTGAGCGGTAGTGTCCACACACCTTGATAAAGGCAAGTTCTGATATCATTTACAGGATGACGTTGATCTCTGAAATGCCGTATCCCTCACAGACGGCAATACAATTCTCATCGATTCGCTCACCGCTGAGCACAATCGGCACTGCCGGCGGACAAGGCACTTTCACCGCAGCACAAATCCGCCCCAGACTCTTTTTCACAGGAATCGACTCCTGGGGTGCAAGCGCCGCTTCTCGGATACGACAGACTTTCTCCGGTCTGGGCAGCTGAAACCTCGTTTTCCTGGGAAGCTGCTGCGGCACAAAAAGCTCCAGCGCCTCTTCCAATCTCCGGAAATCTTCTTCCGTATTGGCAGGCGAAAACAGCATTACCACATAATATAAGTCCGCATATTCCACGACAATCCCATGTCGGTTCAAATAATCTGCCAGCTCTGTACCAGGGAAACCGCTTGCCGCTGCGTCAATGGAAAAATGCAGCAGATCACCGCCGCAGAATACGTACCGGGAGGAAAACTCCTCCTCCAGTTTTTGCAGCCGTGTCAGCACCTCTCCCAATTGCTCCCGGAACAACGGCGAAGCCAGCTCCCGGTTGCACCAATCCAGGGATGCCAGTATTAAATAAGACGGGCTGGTAGAGGCGAACATTGCCATGGCACTGCGAATGCGGTTCATGTCCAAATCATAGTCATTACGTACATGCAGATACGCTGCCCCTGTCAGACAGGACAAGGTCTTATGGGCAGAATCACAGCAATAATCTGCCCCCAACTGAATGGGATGCAGCCGTTCGGACAAAAATGCCAGATGCGCACCGTGGGCGTTGTCCACCAATAGTTTTGCATGATAACGGTGACAGATCTCAGCAAATGCACCGATATCCGCCATTCGTCCCAGATAATCCGGTGAGGTGAGGTAAATGCACGCCGGACGTCCCAGCTGCTGCAAAACGGCTTCAAAATCCGACGGATCATAGCGTCCGGAGAGAATGTCATCGCTTTCCCGGGGATAGATCCAATGGATGGACAGATCCAGCAGCACTGCCGCATTCAGAAATGCCCGATGTACATTTCGGGCGGCAATCACCGTACGCCCTTCCTGCTTCATTAACATCAGCATAGCCTGAATGCAAAGGGTCGAACCGGCACAGGAGTAAAATGTCGCCCCCGTGCCAAACAGCTGCGCCGCATGCATCTCGCTTTCAGCAATAATGCCATCGGCTTCAAACAGACTGTCTGCTCCGGCGATCTCTGTCAAATCTAACGCCGCCGCCTGTTGAAGCGCCGGAAGCCCCAATCTTCCCTTATGCCCGGGCATATGCAGACGAACGGGATTTTGCTGTATATAATGTGTCAGAAAATCATAGATCGGTGTTCTCATCGGTTGTTTGTGCCTCCGTTTCACGGAATTTCAGAACTTGTTCTCAGGACAGCACGGTACAAAGATCGTGCAAAAAACCGCCAGGCAGTCTTTGTACGGTGTAGTCCCAGGTGTATTCGCACACGATCCCTCATTATAGTATACCATAAAAAGCGGATTTTGTCTTGCAATTCTTATAATTTTCTTACATTTTTATATGAATTTCTGCCAGAAAAAACCAGAACCTATCATAAAAGGGACACGATTTCTCGCATCCCCTTGATGATTTCGCTATATACTTTTATTTTTTCTCGCTGATACGCATAGAAATATCAAAGCACTTGACAGAATGCGTCAGCGCACCCAGAGAAATGATATCTACGCCGGTCTCTGCAATGCTGCGGATCGTCTCCTCTGTCACATTGCCGGAGGCTTCCAGCATCGCTCTGCCGTCCGTCATCTGTACTGCCTTTGCCATATCCTCGCAGCTCATGTTGTCCAGCATAATGATCTCTACCCCGGCAGCCAGCGCTTCCTCCAGTTCTTCCAGCGTGCGGACTTCTACTTCAATCTTGACCATATGTCCGATCTTCTCCCGCAGAGCATTGACAGCCGGCGTGATACCACCGAAAGCATCCACATGGTTGTCCTTGAGCATCGCACCGTCAGACAGATTATACCGATGATTTCTGCCGCCGCCTACAGTAATGGCATATTTCTGGATGGGGCGCAGTCCCGGCAATGTCTTTCGGGTGTCGGTGATCTTCGCCTTTGTGCCTGCCACCAGATCCACACAATGTCTGGTTGCTGTCGCAATGCCGCTCATGTGCTGTAACAAATTCAGCGCAGTACGCTCTCCTTTGAGAAGTGTCTTGGTGCTGCCGGTCATAACTGCGATCACATCGCCCTTTTGGACAAATTCACCGTCGTGGATACGGATGTCCATCTCAAATGCACCACCCACCAGTTCAAACACACGCTTGGCAATATCGATGCCGCAAAGCACACCGCTGTCCTTTGCCAGATAGTAGGCTTCGCTGGTATGCGCATCGTCCAGCAGATTGTCTGTGGTCACATCTACATAATGAATGTCTTCTTCCAGCGCTGTCGTGATCAGCCTGTCTATATAAACTTGCTGTAGCATATTATTTTCCCTTCTCAGATAACTTCTTTTAAGATGATATAAGCAATGGTTGCAAGAGATTTCGCTTCTACATAATTGGCATCCAACTGGTAATTCTGAGAAACCAGTTGGCTGCGGATTTCCTGAATGCGTTCAAATCCAGCCAGCAGCTTTTCCTGATCGGGAATGACAAAAAAGCTGCTTTGCATAATCTGCCGGATCTCTGTACGCAGTCCCACAGGAAGGGGTTTTGCGTCCGCGGCCGCCGGAAAGACAGCTTCGTCATAGCCTGACTGTACAGACGGCATCTTTTCTGCAATATCCAACGCCGCCTGACGGGCAAATACCAGTGCTTCCAGCAAAGAATTGCTCGCAAGGCGGTTGTTGCCGTGTACGCCGGTATGCGCGCATTCCCCGGCAGCGTAAAGCCTTGGCACAGTAGTCTCCGAATGAAGATTTACCTGAATGCCCCCCATGAGATAATGCTGACATGGAAAAATAGGGATCGGCTCTTTTGTGATGTCATAGCCCTGCTCCAGCACCTTTTCATAAATCATCGGGAATCGGTTTTTCACAAATTCGGGGTCTTTGTGGAAAATATCCAGATAGAACTGATCCGAACCGGTGGCACGGCTCTCCAGTATGATAGAACGGGAAACCACATCCCGCGGCGCAAGCTCCAGACGATCGTCATAACGCTGCATAAAGCGTTCTTTCCGGCAGTTCAGAAGATATGCGCCTTCTCCCCGAACCGCTTCTGAAATCAGAAGGCATTCCCGTGCCTGGTTATTGTTGAACGCCGTGGGATGAAACTGTACCAGATGGAGGTTTCGGATCTCTGCGCCGTTTTCATAGGCAAAGGCAATGCCGTCACCAGTGGCGATCTTCGAGTTGGTGGTAAAACCGTAAACCCTGCCGATGCCTCCTGTTGCCAGTAGCATAAAGTGACAATTGCAGACCATAAAGCCCTGCTTCTGCATCACTTGAACAGAAAAGCCGGTGTTGGTTTTCTGCATGCCTGTCATCATGGCATATTCCAGAACTGTCACATTGGACAAAGTCTGAACTTTCTGGATCAGCTTTTCTACGATTTCTGCCCCAGTGGTGTCCTTGTGATGGAAGATCCGATGGCGGGAATGTCCGCCTTCCAGCGTCCGGTGGAACCCGCCATCCGGTGTGCGGTCAAAATCAACGCCGTAGCTCAAGAGCGTTTCGATTTCATGTGCGGCATGTGTAGTCAAAATGTGCAGACTTTCGGGATTGTTCTTGAATCCGCCGGCAATCATCGTATCATGCTCGTGCAGTTCCACAGAATCCTCCGGGGAATCATACACCCCTGCAATGCCCCCCTGCGCCAATGCAGAATTGCACAGCATCAGCTCCTGCTTGCAGATCAATAGCACACGGCAATCTGCCGGCATATTGATGGCACCGTAAAGTCCTGCCGCACCGCCGCCTACAATGATCACATCATAGTTGTTTTCCATAGCATTCTCGCTTCCTCTTTTTGGTCTGTATCTGATTCCCGATACATTATCACATGATTTTAGAACTTGTTCTCATATTATACCATATCCCCCCTGATTTGTCACTACCTTTTTGCAGAATTCGGAATATTGCGCAAAACCCGGCTGAAAAGCTGTTAATTTTTTGACAGCTTTAAAAAGTCAATGACCGAAAAACACGCCCGAAAAAATTCGTAATTCACTCGTTTACCTGAATTTACCAATTGAAATTGTGAACTTTTTACAAGCCCTTGACATTTCCACCAAAACGGTGTACAATAAAAGTGTTGTATGAATTACAATCCATCCCGACTGTTTGATCGGGAAACGCGGCGTCTTATCGTGTGCGTTTGATTTATTCATGACCGCCGGAGCAATCCGGTTTCCGATAAAAGCGCTTTTTCCTGGTTTTTTAGAGAAAAAGCATCAGAACTGTATACATACGGTTCTCAGATGGAATATACATTTCTTTTCCTATAGAGCAGAATTGCAAAGCGATGCACAGCAGCAATTTCTATCATGATATGCAGATACAGCAGCTGCGGTACGGCAGTCTGATTGCTCATGCAGACAGGAAAAGAAATTTCCATAGAAAGGATTACAAGTGAATAAGTGACGCACATGCCAACTTTTTTGGAACGCTGTCGTAAATCATAGACGAAGTTTATGGGCTGAATTGCCCATGCAAAAAGGAGGTAGTGCTTCAGAGATGATGCCAAATGTCAATTTCATCGTGGCAATTATACTCTGTCTGGCTGCGCTGATCATCGGCGTTGCCGTCGGAGGGTTTATCTGCTACCGCAAAGGTGTGACTTCTGGTATAGAACAGAGAAAACAACAGGCGGAAGCAGCTATTGGTTCAGCAGAAAAAGAGGCAGCCCGCATTCTGGAGGATGCCAAAAAAGAAGCGGACAGCCGTATGAAAAATGCTCTGGTAGAAGCGAAAGACGAGATCTATAAGCTCCGGTCGGAAGCGGAAAAAGAAATCAAGGACAGACGCTCTGAGATCGGCCGCCAGGAACGCCGCATCCAGCAGAAGGAAGAAAACCTGGATAAGAAAAATGATAACCTGGACCGGAAGGAAGAGTCCCTGAAACAGAAAATCAAAAACGCAGAAAAAAAGCTGGCAGAGGCTGAGGAGATCCGGGCAAACCAGATGCAGGAACTGGAACGCATTTCAGAATTTTCCAAAGAACAGGCAAAAGAATATATCCTGAACAGCCTGGAGGATGAACTGATTCACGAAAAGGCAGTAAAGGTTTCCAACTATGAACAGCAACTGAAGGATGAATGTGAGGAAAAAGCTCGCAGCTATGTGTCCCTTGCCATTGCCAAGTGCGCTGCCGATCAGGTATCGGAAAGCGCCGTATCTGTCATCACACTGCCCAATGATGAAATGAAGGGCCGTATCATTGGCAGAGAAGGACGAAACATCCGGACACTGGAAACACTGACTGGCGTGGATATCATCATCGACGATACACCGGAGGCAATTGCCCTTTCCTGCTTTGATCATGTCCGCCGTGAGGTTGCCCGCATTGCGCTGGAAAAGCTCATTGCCGACGGCAGAATCCACCCCACGAAGATTGAAGAAATGGTGGAAAAAGCCCGCCGTGAAGTGGAACACCGTATCCGTCAGGAGGGCGAACGTGCAGTGCTGGAAACCAATGTACACGGTGTCAACAACGAATTGGTCAAGCTGCTGGGGCGTTTGTTTTACCGTACCAGTTATCGTCAGAATGTACTTGCACACTCTATCGAGGTTGCCAAGCTTTGCGGTGTGCTGGCTTCAGAGTTGGGTGTGGATGCCAATTCCGCCCGGCGTGCTGGTCTGCTCCACGATATTGGTAAGGCGCTGACCGCAGAGATTGAAGGCTCTCACGTACAGATCGGTGTAGATGTCTGCCGCAAGTATAACGAGAACAGCGAAATCATTCACGCTATCGAAGCGCACCACAATGATGTCGAGCCAAAAACCGCCCTTGCTTGCATTGTACAGGCTGCTGACGCCATCTCCGCAGCTCGCCCGGCGGCAAGAAGCGAGAACTATGAAAACTACATCAAGCGACTGCAAAAGCTGGAATCCATCTGTTCTTCCTACGAGGGTGTGGAAAAGTGTTACGCACTCCAAGCAGGACGAGAGATCCGTGTCATGGTTGTTCCGGATGTGATCAACGATGAAAAGATGGTTCTGGTGGCTCGCCAGATCGCCAAGCAGATCGAAGCAGAAATGGAATATCCTGGTCAGATTAAAGTCAACCTGATCCGGGAAAGCCGTGTGGTGGATTACGCCAAGTAATTTCGTGATCTGTGAGAACAAGTTCTCAACCTGATAAAAGCAAGATTCCCTTTTCCGGCATACCGGAAAAGGGAATTTTTGTTGTTGTTTTTTCTGAACTTATCCACACAGAGGCTGCATATGGACTTTTGAGCCGTATTCTGGCGGAGGCAAAGAAAAAGCCGCAGGCAAGGCAGCATCCGGCAGGGATTTTTGACACAGTTCCCGACAAAATTTGCCGGAACGAGTTGCGCAGATTTCCATGCGGACAGATGCTCCATCAATAAGGTGTAACCGGATCAGGTGCAGGCTGAATGTCGCTGCGGTCCATTTCAAAGCTAAATGCCTGAGACCAGTCAATTAGTCCGGCATTGGGATAATACATCAACTTGACATGTTCAAAGTCAGCAGGAACTTCCACGCAGACATAGCCCTGGCGTGTCTCTTCTGGCTGTATATTGTCCGCAAACGCCTCTGCTCCCTCGCCGAATTGCAGCAAGATAAATCGGGGACCGCGAAGCGTAATGCCGGCAAATGCCTCGCCGTCTGCCTGGACAGAAAAGCTCTGGGACAGGAAATTCAAAGGAAGAGCCTCATCGGAATGGTTGGTCACCGTCAGCTGAAAGAACAGAATGCTCAGTTCTTTATCATTATCCTTGAAGGTATATGCAGGCATACAGACGCTGTCCATGGTGGCAGTCACGCTGTCCGTCGCAAATTCCTCGCCCATAACACCGGGTTTTACGTCTACCTCTTGTATGGATTCTTCTGTCGTTTCAGCCATACTGTTTTCAATGACACGAATCTTTCCTTCGCCGTTCTTGTCTTTGCCGCAGCCGGCAATTGTACAAAGCATGACAACGCCTGTCAGCAGCCCGGCTGCCCTATATATCATTTGTTTCATGCGCTTTCATTTCCTTTCCCTCCAGAAGCAAAAAATTCCGGCTTCCGGCAGTGTCTCTTGATATGATAGGAAAAAAGCTGTCCCTTCGTCCGGCTCATTGCCGGAGCGGGACAGCTTTGTTTGTAGTTTTTTTGCAAAACTGCAGCTTAGTCAGCTTCGATAGCCTCTACCGGACACTCGCTTGCGCAGGAACCGCAGGAAATGCAGGTGTCCTCTGCGATCTCATACTTGTCAGCACCTTCGGAAATTGCATCTACCGGACATGCTGCCTGACAGGTACCGCAGCTGAGACATGCGTCTGTAATTTTATATGCCATGTAAGTTCACCTCCGTATGTTTTCCGCAGAATGTATTCTGCTTTTTCTATTATAGCAGATTGCCGCAGAAAATGCAAGTGGTTTTGCATGGTTTTCAAAAAAGATTTTTATTCCTGCTCTATTCTTGTATATGTTCTAATGCTTGTCCGAAAATCGAGGAAATATGCGCATCCGCTAAGGAATAGAAGATCGTTTTTCCTTCCCGGCGGCTGGTGACCAGACGGGATTGTTTCAACAAGCGCAGCTGGTGGGAGATGGCGGATTGGGTCATGTTCAGTTTCTGGGCAATATCATGCACGCATTCTTCATGCCGGAAAAGAACGAAAATGATGCGTACCCGGGTGAGGTCGCCGAAAATTTTGAAGAGTTCCGCGACGTTGGATAACAGGGCTTCCGGAGGCATTTCTTCGGGGATTGTAGGGGTGAATGGTTCGGAATGTGTATGCATAGGCTCATCTCCTTCCTCTATTATCATACGATATTTTCGGCATTTTGTCAAGCTGTTTTAAAAGTAAGCTGCCGCCAAGGTCAACTAAGCCCAAATCAAAAACCATTGTGAAGTGCATGTCAACATGCCCGAATCGATGCAGGCAATCAAACCATAAAACAGGGAAGCACAGATGAAATCCCGCCTGACAGCTTGATGCACATCAGATTGAATCCGTGCTTCCCCAGAACTCGGAGCAATCCGATCAAACTGCTCCGAAATTTTAAAACTTGTTCTTATTTCTTGATGGTTATCTCCCATTATGCACCGTCTTTTATCCAAGTGCGGTCCGCCAGGAAATTAGGGTGTGTTGACACGCCCTAACCAGCCGTCGGATTCTCATTGACCTCATCAATATAATTTTGAATTTGATCGTAAATCGCATTCACCGACTCGTTCCAAGCTGTACCACGGGATGTGGCACGAACACCGTGCTCGCTGCTGTCCATGACAGAGGAAACATCCGTAGAAATACCGTTATAGAAATCAAATACCGGATTCTCCAGCGCCATTTCATTCATCTTGTCTTTCATCTCGATCATTTCTTCTGTCCACTCATAGTCATCGATAAACTGCTGGTCGGCAATCGCCTTTGCACCCTCACTGGTTTTGGCATAACGGAAGCAATCCAGAAACTTGCCCACACCTTCCAGGTTATGCCCGCCCTTGACAAAGCAATAGGCATTGACATTGGTGGGGATGTAATATGCATCTGCCTTTTCATATCTGGGAACCGGTACGAAGAACATATCCTCGCCAAAGGTCTTTGCCCACTGCTCCTTTTCACAGCCGATTGCCCAGGTGCCGCAAGGATAGAACAGCAGCTTGCCCTCTCCGATGTAATAATCCCGAGATGTCCAGCCGTAATCGCCTACACCCAATGCAATGTAATCAGACTGCCACAAACCATACATCCAGTTCTGATAATCCTCAATGGCTTCGTTCCGCAGGTTGTTTACCAGCTTGCCGTCCTCCAGACCGATGTAGGGTACGCCGGTGGATGCGGACAAGCCGGATTCAAAGTACCAGCTGTCGATGCCGTAATGTTCATTGGAAGTGTCTACGAATTCCTTCAGCATATCCTCAAAGGCATCCCATGTCCATTCCCCTTCTTCAAACAGCTCTGCTGGATCGGGCAGACCGTTTTCGTCCATGGTCTTGCGGCTGTAGATAATGGCGCAGTTATCGCCTGTGACTTCAACGACAGCCATATAGTGCTTGCCGTCCCACATCATGGCATCGTTGGCTTCCTTGACGTCTTTCCAGAGAGGAGAATTCAGATCAATATAATCGTCATAGGGCACGAACATACCACGGACTGCGCCTTTGGGGAATGCATCCCAGTTACCGCCGTAGAAGAAGTCAATGCCTTCGTCACCGTTGATGGCGTTTGCAAGGTCATCATACCGTGCGCTATAAGTTGTCCGATGAAATTCTACCTGTCCACCGTAGCGTTCTTGGAAAATGGCAAGCTCGATGGGGGTGGTTTTTCCGGTGTCGTCGGAATTGATGTCCCAATCGGAGAGCCATTTGATGGTTTTGTTTTCCAGTTCGCCTGTGAGATTTTCGTCTGCTTTTGCCATTTCCGCAAGCTCTTCACGCGTGGCGGCTGACATGTCTTTTTTGGGGGTGGTATCCTTTTCTTTTTCGCTGCCGCAGCCGGTTGCCGGAATTGTCAAAACGGCGGCAAGAAAACAGCAAAGTGCGATTTTTCCGGTTTTTTTCATATGATACTCTGTAACTCCTTTTAGAATTGGTGGGTGAAATTTAGAACTTGTCCTTCTGGAGACAGTGTGCGGTGTTGCCTGCATCCAGTCAGCGGCAAAAAATTGCCGAAAAGACGTGCGCTGCTCCCTATGAGAACAAGTTTTTACATATATATTATTATATCATAGAACTGAATGTGCTTTCAAGTTGCATTTTGTATAATATTTTGCAGAGATTGTCGTGTATATTGACGAGGGGTGAATCCGTTTAGCTTTAGCATTTTCTACCTTCTGTTAACCCAGCCCTTCTGCCTGTGAAAATGTCATGCCGGGATGCAATGCCATATTCAGGGAACACGCCAAAAGCGCCCCGGCATGATCAATCAACCGATCCACATCCCTTGGCGTCACCATCATATTGGGACTCCCATGCGGCATACAGCGCCCATAGATACTCTGTACCGCCGTATACAGATCCACCACTGTCGGTATCCCAACAGCGATCACCGGCACGCCCAATGTCTTCCCCGAAAGCTCACGCCGATGATTTGCCACACCACTCCCTGGCGAAATCCCACTATCACTCATCTGTATTGTCGTCCCCAACCGGGATAGCTCCGCACAAGCCAATGCATCCACGGCAACCACAGCCGCAGGCTGCACTTGACGGCAAACCGCTTCTAATAACTCCGCCGATTCCATTCCGGTCTGCCCCAACACGCCTCCAGCCAGTACACATACCGGTCTCAGATCCGGCAGCCCGGACAATTCCTCTTCTGTCAGAGCCGTAGAAAAATGCCTTGTTGCCAACACCTTGGATGCTACCCGCGGACCGAGAGCATCCGGTGTAATGGCATAATTCCCCAATCCAGCCACAAAAACACAACCCTCCTCCGGCAGAAACCGTCCCAGTTCTCCGGCAAGTTCCTCTGCCATGCTCTGATAATTTTCATGATTCCGGTTGAGTGCCGGCGCCTCCAGCGTCACATAACGACCGGCAGGCTTTCCGATGGGTGCGCCGCAAGTGTCGTTGGCAATGGTAATCTCCGTGACGGAAAAAGCGCTGCCCCGGTGTTCCTGCGTAATCCCCGGAAGTGTTGCCGCTCCGGCAGTGCGTTCGACGGCGAGATCGGTCCGAATGGATTCCATATGATTTCCTCCTTTTTTGTGCAAACCGCTGATTTTTCACAAGAAAAATCTATGGGCTTTCTGGAAAATACCTATTGCATTTCCATTTTATTTGTGGTATAATAATGGTTAGTCATGACGTGCTGAGCGTTTGGTCGTTCCAAATGGTGATAGAAAGAGGCAGTACCGTGTCAATGCTGCCTGAAATAGCATGTTATTATAAGAATAGTGTAGACTGTGCATTCCAGTAAATGCATGGGAAAAACACCCAGCAAGATAGAAAAGGAGAAAAAATATGCCGAATATTAAATCTGCAAAGAAGCGTGTAAAGGTTATCGCAACCAAGACTGCAAACAACAAAGCTCGCCGTTCTAACCTGAAGACGATGATCAAAAAGGCTGATGCTGCCATTGCAGCTGGTTCTGCGGATAAAGAAGTGGCTGTTCGTGCTGCGATCAAGCGTATCGATCAGGCTTGCGCAAAGGGTCTGATGCATAAGAACGCTGCTGCACGCAAAAAGTCCCAGCTCGCTAAGAAATTAAACGCTGCTGGTTAAGGCGGAATATTTTACAATGCATAAAAAACACCCGAAAGCATGTTGGTTGGCTTTCGGGTGTTTTTTATGCAGAACTTTCATGCAACGTGCAAAATAGAGGACAAAAAATTTTCCGTCAGATGACTGCATTTTCCATGGGAGTTCCGTATATGTTCACTTTTTCTTAAACATCAGCCCCATGGTAAATCCATGAGATTCCGCATGATTATACGTCACATAGGATGTCTCGATACTTTCCCGTACTTTTTTCACATCACTGAGGCTGCACAGGATCTCAGCAGTATTTCGTGCATCTGCCAAAGCGCCATGCTCTGTGCCATTGAAATCAATCTGCATGGAGCCAAGGGCATTCATCAGGTTCATGGGACGGGTAAACCCGTAGATCCTTTGGTGAATCCGCTGCAAATCCACCCAATAGTGATAATACATATCCTCCAACCAGACCTCTTTCAGATCTGCTTCCCGGAGAATGACTGTCTGATCGGAGTTGCTCCAGGTATAAAACCGGCTGGGTACATCGCTGCCGACCCACCTGGTAAAATGCTGCATGGCTTCCGCATAGTCTGGTGCATGAGCAACGGTGTCTTCGGTGATGCCGGTGATTTTTGTGATATAGGATGGGATACTGCCGTATTGCGGCTTCACGTATTGCTGAAACTCGTCCAAAATATGGTTTTTTTCATCCAGTTTGACTGCACCAATCTCAATGATCTCATTGCTTGCCACCTGCTGCAAGTCACGATCCCGAATCGGGGTAAATTCCAGATCCAGTACAATTTTGTCGCCATGCAAAGTTTTTGCACCTCTTTTGCATATGTATTCCGATGATTTTTCTTTTATTATAGCACATTTTTGAAAAAAAGACAAGGTTTTTTCCGCAGTGAAAGAATCCCAAAAAGCAGAAAGTCACAAAACCACCAATCCGGTTTCGTGACTTTTTGGGATAAAATAGCCGATCTTATCCAAATACCGCCAGCAAAAATCCAGCCGCAATCGCTGAACCGATTACCCCGGCAACATTCGGACCCATTGCATGCATCAACAGGAAATTCGATGGGTTCGCCTTCTGTCCCTCATTCTGTGAAACACGTGCCGCCATGGGAACAGCCGACACACCAGCCGAACCGATCAAAGGATTGATCTTACCGCCAGTCAGCACATACATCAGCTTACCCACCAACAATCCGCCTATGGTGGAAAAAGCAAACGCAGCCAATCCAAGCAGAATGATCAACAAAGTTCTCCAAGACAAGAAATTTCCGGCAACCATAGTCGCCCCAACGGAGATTCCCAGAAATACTGTGACGATATTCATGAGTGCATTCTGCACCGTGTCTGAAAGTCTCGCCGTCACACCGCATTCCTTCCAGAGATTACCCAGCATCAGACAGCCGATCAATGGTGCCGTAGACGGCAGCAACAGAATGATAAACACAGCCACCACAATGGGAAAGATGATTTTTTCCGTCTTAGAGACCTCACGGGTCTGCTCCATCTTGACTTCCCGTTCCTTTTTTGTGGTCAGTAACCGCATCAGCGGCGGCTGAATCAACGGGATCAACGCCATATAAGAATACGCCGCTACTGCGATTGGTCCCAACAACTCCGGTGCCAGCTTACTGGTCAGGAAAATTGCCGTTGGTCCGTCTGCACCGCCTATAATGCCGATAGATGCCGCCTGATTCCCGTCAAATCCAATACAGATTGCACCGAAAAATGCCAGGAATACGCCCATTTGCGCCGCCGCACCCAGCAGCAGGCTCTTTGGATTCGACAAAAGCGGTCCGAAGTCTGTCATTGCACCGATGCCTAAGAAGATCAGGGATGGGTACAATCCGGTTTTGACACCGATATACAGAATATCTAACAATCCGCCGTTGGACATGATGTTTCCGTAGCTGTGATAGTAGGGACTATCATGATCCAGGAACTGATCCCACAGTTCTGGATGATACAGGGCATTGGTAGAATCCGCACTGACAAAATAGGAAATATTCACCAGCAAGCACCCAAAGGCAATGCCCACCAGCAGCAGCGGCTCGAATTTTTTCTTGATACCCAGATACAGCAGCGCACAGGAAATCACGATCATGATGAGATTTTTATAGCCGCCGTCCATAAAGAAATTGTAAAAGCCTGAACCGCTCCACAGAGTTTTTAGCGTTTCCAGAATATCCATACTGCACCCTCCATTACGCCAGAACCACCAACGGAGAGCCAGTCTCTACCGCTGTGCCTTGGGATACGGCAACTTGTACCACTTTGCCGTCCCTGGGTGCCAGAATTTCATTTTCCATCTTCATGGCTTCCAGAACTACCAGCAATTGACCTGCCTGAATGGAATCGCCCTCCTTGACTTCCACCCGGAGAATCGTTCCCGGCATAGGAGAATTCACGGGTTCTCCAGCAGCCAGTGCTGCAACGGGATTTGCTGCCGGTGCTGCTGCCGCAGCCGCGGGGGGGTCCGCCGCAGCCGCAGGGGCAGGAGCAAGGGCTTCGTATGCATCCAACAGAACTGCCTTTCCGGCTTCTACTTCAACCTCATATGTTTTTCCGTTCAGAGTAACTTTATACTTCATCGTTCTTGACCTCCTTGATGGAAATGAAATGCAGTTCATTCAGGGGCTTCTGCATCTGATTCGCCACAATTGCCATGATCATGGCAGCCTCCTTATCCGGCACGTCATACAGCTTGACATGCCCGGCAGAACCAGGGGCAAGGAGCTGTTCCGGTGCGGATTCTGCGGCAGCTTCCGATGCAGCAACCGCAGGTACGGCTTGTTTCCGTTTTGCCTTGGCCTGAAAGCCTGCGCCCATGAGATACAAAATTGTCATCAACAGTGTCAAACCGAGAAATACCACCAGATACCCAAAGATCGCTGTGACAGCGGCATCTCCCAGTCTCATATCCTTGACGGACGCAACAAGTACATGGATCGGCATTTGCACTCCTCCTTACATTTCCTCAATGGTGTAGACGGCTTCGTTTTCTTCTTGTGCCTTTCGCGCTTTCAGATATGCCAAGGTCTGATTCGGGAAACAGATATAGCTCATAATGTCCTCTTCCGAGCGAGCCAGATCGCCCAAAGCTTCTGCAGCGATGTCAAAATCTGCACCAGTGCGCTTCTGATCTTCGATACGGCAGTCCACCGGCTTGCCGCCCTCGCCCAGCACCTGTCTGACCAAATCTTCACTGACCGGTGCAGGGGTAATGCCGTATTCACCCTTGATATAGTTCTGTATTTCCTTGGAAATCTGCTTGTACCGCTGACCCACCAGCACATTGGTCACTGCCTGATTGCCCACCATCTGGGAAAGGGGCGTGACCAAGGGTGGATAGCCCATATCGGCACGCACCTGGGGAATCTCCGTCAGTGCTGCCTCAAACTTATCCATTGCCTTCATATCCGTCAGATTGGCGATCATATTGGACAGCATGCCCCCCGGTACTTTGTATACCAGCGCCTGTGCATCTGTGCCAAGGCTTTTCGGGTTCATTTGTCCGTTGTCCAGATACTTTTGCTTGATGGGCTTGAAATAGTCGTTGACCGCATTGATCTTGTCCTCGTCCAGTCCGGTTTCGATGCCGTACTGTTGCAGTGTATAGAACATGGTCTCCGTCGCTGGCTGAGATGTTCCGCCGGAGAAGCAGGAGGTGGCAGTGTCAATGACATCAATACCTGCTTCTACAGCCTTGATTAAGGTCATATACGCCATACCTGTCGTGCTGTGGGTATGAAGCACAAGCGGCATATCTCCTACCGCATCCTTGATGCCCTTAATGAGATGCTCTGCCTCATAGGGTGTCATAGTGCCTGCCATATCTTTAAGACAGATGGTCTGGAAGCCCATGGCTTTCAGCTCCTTGCACATCTGGATATACTTGTCTACCGTATGCACGGGGCTCTGGGTGTAGGAGATACATCCGGAAGCGACAGTGTTAGGTGTGGCGTACTTTAGCGTGGCATTCAGAGCAGTCTCGCAGTTGCGGAAATCATTAAGCGCATCGAAAATGCGGATCACATCAATGCCGTTTTGGATGGACAGTTGGATAAACTTTTCCACCACATCATCGTGATAGTGCTTGTAGCCCAGCAGATTCTGCCCTCGAAGCAGCATCTGAAGTTTATTGTTCGGCAGATTTTTCCGCAGATTCCGCAGCCGCTCCCACGGATCCTCATTCAGATACCGAAGGCAGGAATCAAAAGTCGCACCGCCCCAGCATTCGATAGAATAATACCCTGCCTGATCCATGACCGGCAGAATTTCCGCATAATCTGCATACGGCAGACGTGTTGCCATCAGTGACTGGTTCGCGTCACGCAGAATGGTTTCTGTAAACTGTACTTTTCTCATGATGAACCTCCTTATGATATATCAGCAAAATCATTTGCCCAAAGAAATAGGGGCATGTTTTGCATTTCTTTTGCATCTTGCTCTTTACCGGTCTGCCATTTTTTTATCCGATTTTCGCTTGGTGTTCCAATGATCAAAATGGCTGCTATATTTTTTATTCGTTACATCACAAGCGGATTTTTGAGCGGATTTTTTGTCTTCAAGGCTTTTTCACGCAGTCAGAAAAAAATCCGCCAAAAAATAGCTGTTCAGAAATACGAAACAACTTTATAGATTATCATTATTATAACACCAAAATGTGAAAGCATTTTACCATGATAATTGAAAAAAGTAAGAAATTTTTTTAATTGGACGGGAAAAATTCTCCCAAAAGGACAACTCGCTAAAATTGTCAAGCGCAAGCAGAAGTTTTTCGTCATTTCGACAATAGACAGATTGCCGGATTTTATGCTAAAATAATACTGTCTTTGGCAAAAAGCATCAAAAAGGAGACAGAGTGCTATGGTTCACTGCAGCAGAACAAACCAAGGATATGCCATCTCACCAAAGCGTATGCTTCTGGCGGCAATCATTTTATGCACTGCCCTCTTATCCGCCGGCTGTAACAGCAGACATATCTCACAAGAAGCCATTTTTTCACAAA
>CANQWA010000001.1 GCA_947627445.1 uncultured Ruminococcus sp. | reverse complement strand
AATTTTTCTCCTGTTTCGCTATGCAGATCCTCCAGAACTGTGATCAGGCTGGTCTCTTCCGGGTCAACAGATGAAAAAGTGCGCCGCATCTCTTTCAGAATACGTTTTTGCATGAAATCCAACAGATCCTGGATGCTTTTTGTACGGCTCAGAAACTTTTGAATATCCACGTGAATCACATGATACTGATTCAAGTGTTTTTGATAGTCAGCTGCTTTGGAGATTTGAAAGCGGGAGAATAATTCGTCAGAATCACAGCCCTTGCTGTAATACGCCACAAGCATATTCTCAGCGATAGATTTTCCAAATCGGCGTGGCCGGCTGACGCAGATGTGTTTTTGTGATGTGCCAAGGACTCTGTTTGTAAATGCGATCAGCATGGTTTTGTCTACATAGATCTCAGAGTTTGCAGCTTCCGCAAACAAATCATTTCCTGGATTCAGATAGATTCCCATAACATTTCCCTCCTTTTCACAGCAGTCTTATCTTGTTTTATTATACCATGGGTTGAAAGAAAATGCAAGTAGTAGATCGAGTATCGCTGCTAACATAGATTGAGTATCGCTACTAAGACAGTAGGCATATAGAAGTTTCAAAAAACAACGGGAGAGTGATGCAGCAAGCTATATGGACAGGCACTTCTCATTTAGGAGCGCTTGCTTTTATTAGGGCGTGTTGACACTAAGCCTAAAACGCATCTTTTTGGCAGAATTTTACGCATACTGCGTCGAGAAAACTTGCCGGGCGACAGCCCACCTGCGTTTTCTCTCCTTGTCTGCGCAGAAATTCTGCTCAAAAATCTGCGCTTTATTTTAGTGTCAACACGCCCTAGAAAGCGGTTGATATTTTCAATAGGGTGGTGTATAATATTGGTATGAGAAAGATGTTCATATCTTCATATCAATTGGAATTTAAGGGAGGCATACATTATGAATAGCAATTTTCCATTTTCTGATACACCTGATACAGTATGCTATACATGCTGTCATGTTTTAAACGAGCATAAACCAATTCTTTATGTCTCACATGATGAAGACGGGTATTGGCAGTTCTTATGCGGTGGTATTCACAAAGAAGAGGATGCAAAGATAGTCTCTCTATCAGCTATATTAAAAATCGACGATTCTATAGCTGCTCTAGCTGACTTGGATTATGGTGAATATGCGGAAGCAGACGATTCGGACTGTGACTGGATTGTCCATAGTAAATCATAAATTTTCATTTATGTTAGGAGATGATAGTATGTCAGATAAAATATTGACAATCAGCGATATTCAGAAAATCGTGAAACCGCTTGCTGAAAAAAATCATATCAGCGAAGTGTACCTTTTTGGCTCGTATGCACGAAATGAAGCCACTTCTGCAAGCAATATTGATTTTCTTGTTTTCGGCGGAAAGAATTTCAGGCTGACTTCCGTTTTCGCCTTTGCCGAAGAATTGAGAATCATCACACAAAAGAAAATTGATGTCTTTGAAATCAACGAGATCAATCAAAACAGCACATTTTACAGCACGATTATGAAAGAAAGGGTAAAAGTTGCATGAAATACTCCGATCAGTAATGAATACAGAAAATATACGAAAATGCGGAAAAACTGCAAAATTACATCAATAACTTGCTGAATGATTATGCTATGCAATGGCTTGCCACAACTCCGCTTTACAATATCGAGGAATTGCCCATTTTAATCAATCAGATAAAAGAATTACTTGAATAAAATACTTGGTTGCATGGATGTTCGTATTTTCATATCAATCAGGCTTTACTGAGGGAAAACATATATGACTGATTGGTTTACTGTCGAGAAAATTGACTGAATACAAACATCGGGAAGAAACGATTTTGCTGCTCTTTAAGAAGGAGCAAACCCATTGTTCAAACGGATGTAGAAAAATATGACCATAACTTCGTCATTGAAGCCGGATTTGCAGAAATTGAGAGGCTGGGAAAACTCAAACAAGGAAATGGATGGTTCAAGTTTAGAAATTTTCAGATCCATATCTAAATTTCAATTTTAAGTTTGTATGGACAAGAACAAAACAGTAAGAACTTGTCCTCATCGGATATTGTACCTGTCTTTTCGGCAAATTTTGCCGATTGCTGCGTGGAAAAAGCGCACCATACGGCAGGTTGCTTTCGCTTTTTCACCTTGCCCTCGTCAAAATGTTGCTCAAAAATCTATGGTCAAATCCGATGAGAACCAGTTCTAAATCGTTATTTGAGGAGGAAATTCAAATGGCATTTAAGCTGAACAGTGTTGTGCCATGGGGTAGAAACATGGAAGAATATAAACTGATGTTTCGCTTGAGCGAGAATGATTTATCAAAAAAGATTGCAGGATTTGGAGATGGTCCGGCGTGTTTTAACTGTGAGATGACAGAAAGAAACGGCAGCGTAATTTCGTTTGATCCTATTTATCAGTTTTCAATAGCGGATTTAGAAAAACGAATTGAGGAAGTCAGGGTTATCGTGATGCAGCAAATGCGTGAGAATATGGATAACTATATGTGGACGAATATCAAGAATTTAGATGAGCTTGAATTTACTCGTATGTCTGCCATGAAAAAATTTTTGTCTGATTACGAAAGAGGAAAAGCTGAGGGACGTTATGTGTTTCATGAATTACCAAATAGGTTAATTTATGAAGATGATTATTTTGACATAGGACTAAGCTCTCACTTTTTGCTGATGTATACATCATTGGGATACGATTTTCATATTGCTTCTATGACGGAAATGCTTCGTGTATGCAGAGAAATCAGGATTTTTCCGATTGTAAATTTAGATGCTGATAAAACAGTTTTAACCGAAAAAGTCATAGACTATTTCAAAAAGGACTATAACGTTGAGATTGTAAAAACGGATTATGAGTTTCAAAAGGGAGAAAACAAACTTTTGATTATTAAAAAATAAATGTATTCGCTGACAAGTACACTTTCCGCAAATTCTCGTTGGAAAGTGTGCTTTTTTGTAATAATACACAAATCCGACCGCACAATTTATACTGTTTCTACAAAAAGCCCGAAAATAACTTGTGATTCCTTTCGAAATATATTACAATAGTATTGTATGGAGTTTTTCGACTCCATGGAAAACATCTGAAAGAAGTGATTTTATTGAATCGATCAAAGATCATGCTGGGAAATGCTGCCATTGCACAAGGTGCATATGAAGCAGGCGTCAAAGTCTCTGCTGCCTATCCAGGTACCCCCAGCACGGAAATCAGTGAATATATCGCGAAATACCCGGAAATTTATGCGGAATGGTCGCCCAACGAAAAGGTTGCCATGGAGGTTGCCATCGGTGCTTCCATTGCTGGTGTGCGTGCCATGGCGTCCATGAAACTGGTTGGTGTCAACGTGGCTTCCGACCCCCTATATTCTATCGCCTATGCGGGTGTTAACGGCGGGCTGGTGCTGGTTGCTGCAGACGATCCCGGTATCTACAGTTCTCAGAACGAACAGGATACACGAATGGTGGCACGTGCTGCCATGGTGCCTGTGTTAGAGCCCTCTGATAGCGAGGAAGCTCGGGTATTCACCAAGCTGGCATTCCAGTACAGCGAAACCTACGATACGCCGGTCATTGTACGCACCACCACACGTCTTTCCCATTCTCAGGGCGTGGTGCATCCGGAAGAGCGCACCGAGATTCCGGACAAGCCCTATGTCCGCAACATTGAGAAAAATGTTCTCATGCCTGCTAACGCCCGAAAGCGGCACGTCGTAGTCGAACAGCGCATGAAGCAGATGGCGGAGGATGCATGTGCATTCGATATCAATCGTGTGGAGTTCCGGGACAAGTCCATCGGCGTCATCACAAGCGGCATTCCCTATCAGTATGTTCGGGAGGCACTGCCCGATGCTTCTGTGCTGAAACTGGGTCTGGTTCACCCGTTGCCGAAAAAGCTCATCCAAGAATTTGCTGCACAGGTAGATACTCTTTATATTGTAGAAGAATTAGAACCTGTCATAGAGGAACAGGTGCGCTCCTGGGGAATTCCTTGCATCGGCAAGGAGATCTTTACGGTGCAGGGCGAATACAGCGCCAATCTGCTGCGCCGTGCGATTCTCCGTCAGGAAATCACGCTGGAAACTCCGGCACAGATTCCCCAGCGTCCGCCGATCCTCTGCCCGGGATGTCCTCACCGCAGTGTGTTTTCCGTTCTGAAAAAACTAAAGCTCCACGGAGCAGGGGATATCGGCTGTTATACACTGGGCGCAGTTGCTCCCCTGAATGTGTTGGATTTCAACGTCTGCATGGGTGCCAGCATTTCCACTCTCCACGGCATGGAGAAAGCCAAAGGGAAGGAATACGTCCAGAACTGGGTGGCACTCATCGGTGATTCTACCTTTCTGCATACCGGTGTGAATTCTCTGATGAATATGGTCTATAACAAAGCCACCGGCACAGTTCTGATCCTGGATAATTCCACTACCGGTATGACAGGACATCAGGACCACGCCGCTACCGGCAAGACCCTTCAGGGGGAAACTACCTATGCCATTAACATTTATCATCTGTGCAAAGCCATAGGCGTAGAATATGTTTATGAGATCGATGCCTTTGACATAGATAATCTGGAAGCTCTCCTAAAACAGGAAACCAAACGGGATGCACTATCGGTGATTATTACAAAATCACCCTGTGCGCTTTTAAAAGAATTTGTTCCCAAGGGAAAATGCATTATCCATGCGGACAACTGTAAAAAGTGCGGACAGTGTCTGACGCCGGGATGTCCTGCTATGACGAAACAGGAAAACGGTGTCCCGAAAATTGATGCAGCAATGTGCAACGGCTGTCAGCTTTGTGAAAAACGCTGCAAGTTCCGAGCGATCGAACTGATCCCCCGGGGAAAAGGAGATAAGACATAATGGAAACGAAAAATGTGATGATCGTTGGCGTGGGCGGTCAGGGAACACTGCTCACCAGCCGTGTTCTGGGTGCCATTGCACTGACCGGCAATTATGATGTCAAGCTCTCTGAGGTGCATGGCATGGCACAGCGTGGCGGCAGTGTTGTCACCTTTGTCCGGTATGGCGAATCTGTGGCAGAGCCTATTGTGGAAGAAGGACAGGCAGACATTCTCATTGCTTTTGAGCGGTTGGAAGCACTGCGTTATATGCATTTTCTGAAACCGGACGGCGCAGTGATCGTCAATGACACACGGATTGATCCCATGCCTGTTGTGACAGGAGCAGCAAAATATCCGGAAGGCATTCTGGAGACCCTTCGGCAGGGGCATCGTGTGTTTTCCATTGACGCTACCGCAGAAGCCCAGAAGCTGGGGAATAGCCGGGTGTTCAATACGATTATTTTAGGCATGGCAGCTCAGCACATGGGATTTTCCAAGGAAGAATGGCTGCGTGTCATTGCGGATACGGTTCCACCAAAGACCGTAGAACTGAATCAGATGGCTTTTTTGACAGGCTATCAGCACACCCGACAGACAGGAGAGGAATAAGATGCCAATTACACAGATTTTGGAAGAAAATGCAAGAAAATATGGTGACGATGTATGCCTGGTGGAAGTGAATCCCGAAATACAGGAGACGCGCCGTATGCTCTGGAAGGACTATGACCTGATTCAGCCTACTTCATCTTTCTGGTATCGCCGGGAGATCACTTGGCACGTCTTTGACGAAAAGGCAAACCGATTTGCCCAACTACTCATCAGCCGGGGCGTAAAAAAAGGGGACAAGGTGGCAATTCTGCTGATGAATTGCTTGGAGTGGCTGCCCATTTATTTTGGCATTCTGAAAATCGGTGCAATTGCCGTTCCCATGAATTTTCGGTACAGTGCGGAGGAGATCCAGTATTGTATCGATCTGGCGGACGTGGATGTACTGGTATTCGGACCGGAATTCATCGGGCGTGTAGAAACCATTGCAGAGACCATTAGTCATAACCGCATTCTCTTTTATGTGGGGGGGAATTGTCCCTCCTTTGCCGAGGATTATGACAAGCTGACCTCCAATTGTGCCAGCGTTTCCCCTGGGGTAACCATTCGGGATGACGATGATGCCGCCATTTATTTTTCCTCAGGAACGACCGGTTTTCCCAAGGCAATCTTACACACCCACCGCAGTCTGATGCATTCCTGCAAGGTGGAGCAGAATCACCACAGCCAGAGCAGAGAGGATGTTTTTCTGTGCATTCCGCCGTTGTATCACACCGGTGCGAAAATGCATTGGTTCGGCAGTTTGCTTTCCGGCAGCCGCGCCGTTCTGCTGAAAGGCGTGAATCCGGAGACGATCTTACAGACAGTTTCCCGGGAGAAATGTACCATCGTCTGGCTGCTTGTGCCATGGGCGCTGGATATTTTGGAAGCCATCGACAACGGCTCTGTCCGACTGGAGGACTACGACCTGTCACAGTGGCGGCTGATGCACATTGGCGCACAGCCTGTTCCCCAGAGTTTGATCCACCGCTGGAAGGCGTATTTTCCTCATCATCAGTATGACACCAACTACGGTCTTAGCGAATCCATTGGACCAGGTTGTGTACATCTGGGCGTGGAGAACATCCGCAAGGTGGGTGCTATCGGCATTCCTGGTTATGGCTGGGAAGTCAAGATCGTGGACGAAAAGGGTGAACCCGTTCCTCAGGGCGAAGTAGGCGAACTTGCTGTAAAAGGTCCCGGTGTCATGAAATGCTATTATAAGAATCCGGAGGCATCAGCAGATGTACTCCATGACGGATGGCTCTGGACGGGAGATATGGCACGTCAGGACGAGGACGGATTTTTCTTCCTGGTAGATCGGAAAAAAGACGTTGTCATCAGCGGCGGTGAGAATCTGTATCCTGTGGAGATTGAGAATTTCATGAGCAAGCATCAAAAGATCAAGGATGTAGCAGTAATTGGTCTGCCAGACAAGCGGCTGGGCGAGATTGCTGCGGCGATCGTGGAGCTGAAGCAGGGCGTAACATGTACCGAAGAAGAGATTCACGAATTCTGTCTTGGCATGCCCCGGTATAAGCGTCCTCGGAAAATCATTTTTGCACCCGTTCCCCGGAATGCTACTGGTAAAATCGAAAAACCCAATTTGCGGAAAATGTATTGTGGAGAGCATCTGATTGAAAAAGAAAATCAGAGCTGAGCATTGCAATTGACGATACATCCATCACAGAATGGCGGAATCCCTGCGCTTCTGTTTTTCTGGATTCGTAATGATTCACCCGATTCCTTCTTGTATCATATCATATTCTATAAGGAGGAAAAATCGGATGAATCAGATTGTTTTACTGGCGCTGATCGCCACACTTGGCACATGGCTGTTAACGGCGCTGGGTGCGGCTACTGTTGTCTTTTTCAAGAATCCAAATCCGAAACTGCTGAATGTCATGCTGGGCTTTGCTGCAGGGGTGATGATCGCTGCCAGCTTTTGGTCACTTTTACAGCCAGCCATCGAACGTGCAGAAGAGATGCTGCAAACACCAGCGTATCTGGTGGCTACGGTGGGATTTATGGGCGGTGCAGTTTTTATGTGGGCTTCGGACAAAATTGTCTCGAAAACACGGCAGATTGCAAATAATACGCAGGGAAGTCCAAACGAACGGCTCAACCGGATCATTATGCTGGTGCTGTCCATTACACTGCATAATATCCCGGAGGGTCTTGCAGTGGGCGTTGCCTTTGGTACACTGCAAGAGGGCAGCTATTCCATGGAAGGGCTCATGGGCGCCATCACCATTGCAGTGGGTATCGGGCTGCAAAATTTTCCCGAAGGTGCAGCGGTTTCGATTCCCCTGCGTAGAGAGGGTTGTTCTCGAAGGAAGAGCTTTCTGCTGGGGCAGGCTTCTGGTATGGTGGAACCCATTGCCGGCGTGATCGGAGCAGTGCTGGTGGTTCGCATGGAGACGATTCTGCCATATGCGTTAGCATTTGCCGCAGGTGCGATGATTCTTGTTGCCGTACATGAGCTGATTCCCGAGTGTCAGGAGAATAAACAGGCGCAGCCCTATTTTGCCACGATGGGAATCGTTTCCGGATTTGCACTGATGATGCTGCTGGATGTGATGTTGGGATAAAGGCAGCACCGTAAAGGCAAACCCGCACAAAAAACATGCCTCGGAGATTGTTTCTCCGGGGCATCTGTGTTCCGTCATCTTGCACGCAATTGTTATCCGGAACCGCCTAAAATTTTGCATGTGAAAACAAGTCTTTTCTGTTGCGTATCGGCATAGAACGTGGTATAATAAGGGAAGAAGTTTTTGCGGATCACTCCGCTTCAGATTATTTCACAGACAAAGCGATTGGATTTCAGAAAGGATCATGTGCATGCTGTTTCAAAATAGATTTTATCGTCGGTTATGTCCGGCAATCCTTGTTTCTATATTTTCCCTGGAGCTGTTGTCCGGCTGTGCTGTGCCTGCCAAAAAACAGACAGGCGATGGTTCGGGGCATTTGTTTACCATAAGCCTGCCTGCTAATCCCAAGAGCCTGGATCCTCAAATTGCCACAGATCGTGTTTCCAAGACGATCATTGAGAATCTCTATGAGGGGCTGATAGAATTGGATGAAAACGGACAGCCGGTAGAAGCTGCCGCAGCATCCTATACGGTTTCCCCCGACGGACTGACCTATTCCTTTACCTTAAAAGAGGATCGGTACTGGTTTTTTGACGAAAACGAAAACGATGTGGTGGATGACGGTGAGAGCTGGCAGGTGACTGCAGCGGACTATGTTTATGCCTTCCGTCGGATCTTCGATCCCAATACACAGTCACCCTATGCCCAGCGGTTTTCTTGCATTGCCGGGGGAAAAGCAGCCCTGGAGGGAAATGCAGATGCGGCACAGATCGGCGTTTATGCCAAAAGTGATACACAGCTGGAGTTCACGCTGGAAAGTCCCTGCGCAGAGTTTCTTTCACTGCTGGCTTCCACAGCAGCAATGCCTTGTAACGAGACATTTTTTCTGCAAACCAAGGGCAAATACGGACTGGATCAACGATCTGTGGCATCCTGCGGCGGATTTTATTTGCGGCTGTGGTTTTATGATCCTTATGGAAAGGATAACCTGATCTATATGCGCCGTAGTTCTTTGAACGTGAAGGGGAGAGCAGTCTATCCTGCCAATTTGACCTTTCAGATACGCAATTCTGATGCAGATGTGGCTGCGGATTTTGAAGCCGGAGCTTCTGATGTACTGACTACCTCCATATGGAAGTCAGCGTACAGTGATCCCCAAAAATATACGGTGACAGAAAGCCGTTCTATGGTGCTGGGACTGGTATTCAATCCAGAGGTAGAGACATATGCCAATGAGAACATCCGCAAGGGTCTTTCCATGGCGATTGACCGTTCTGCCATCGGGACTGAATCTGAGGGGGATATCATAGGTGCTTCGGCTGTGATTCCGCCAGCAGTGCATTCTGGGGGAAAAAGCTATCGGGATCTTTGCCCGGAAAACGATCTGTATGATATGGAGAAAGCTGTGGAAACATTCCAGAAGGGGATGGAAGAACTGCACATGCAATCCATCGATACCACGAAAATTCTGGTTTGCCCGACACTGATGAATTGTGAGCATCTCCATGATATCATTCAGACATGGCAGGAGGTTTTCGGCTTCTATATTGGCATTGAAGAAGTCTCTGAGTCTGATTACTGGAAACGTATGGAGAACAAAAGCTATACCATTGCGGTTTGTGCCGTTTCCGGAACAGAGGACAGTCCGGCTTCTGTGCTGAACCAGTTTCGTTCCGGAAACAATGCCTTTTACTATCAGAGCAAACGGGTAGAAGCTCTCTTAGATCTTCTGCCAGCTTGTGCAAACGATGATCAGCTTCGGCAACAATGCGATGAAATTGAGCAGGTGATTCTGAATGAGGCATTGTTTGTGCCGATCTTCTATAAGAATCAATATTGCATCACCGCCAGCGTCAATTGTGACATTGGGTTTGATCCCTTTTCCGGTGCGCTGAACTTCCGGGATGCCAAGAATTTTAGTTGAGAATTTTGCCTCAGATAGCAAAAACTTCCTTGTTGCATTTCCGGGATTTCTGCATACAATGATAGTAGCAGTGCTCCGCGGAATGACCTGCTTTGATGATAGATGCCGCCGCCGGAAACAGCGTGGATACGGCAAAGCCGCCCGAAAGATGACAGGTCTTTCGGGCGGCTTTTTTTCAGAATAGAGATTCGTGTGGGGGTTGGCGTGCGGAGGGTGGGGTGCAGGCAGAGAGAAACAATTTCACGCTTTATTCTGATACCATTTTGCATAAAGGGAAAGCTTTGCATCCCGATAAGTGGGAAACTGTTTCCGGAACGTATCAACATCGTTCTCCAGATCTACCAAGGCAAGCTGTTCTTCCGAGCCGCACTGCACCAGTGTTTCGCCTTCCGGATTTACCAGACAGCTGCTTCCTACAAAGTGGTGAGTCTCCTGTGTACCAACGCAGTTTACCCCGAGAACATAGACCTGATTTTCAATGGCTCTTGCACGGAGCAGCAGATCCCAATGGGCACTGCGGCGTGAGAGCCAGTTGGCAGGGACGATCAGCAGAGCAGCTTTTTTTGCAGCTAACCGGAACACCTCCGGAAAGCGCAGATCGTAGCAAATCAAGGTACTAAATGGCATTCCGCATAAAACGCCGCTGACGATTTGATTGCCGTTGCGATAATATTTCTCCTCATCTCCGTAGGAAAACGGATGGATCTTTACATAATCTGAAAGAATATTGCCCTGTTTGCCCAATACTGTATAGTGATTTTCATAGGCAGTTTCCGGGGTACAGTTTACCCAGCCAAATCCCACGGCAATATCGTGAAAGGAAGCCAGACGCTGCATGTCAGCGTAAGCAGTCTTTCCCAGAGAGGCAGCAAGCGCTGTGTGCATGGTAAAACCGGTGAAGCTCATTTCCGGAAAGAAAACAGCATCTGCACCGCTGTCCGCAGCTTGTGAAAGAAATTGTTCTGCTCTGGCTAAGTTGTCAGCCTGTTCCTCAAAATGAATTTCTGTTTGTGCAATGGCGATCTTCACATCGTTACCTCCTGCGGGAACCGGACATTTCGTGATCGTGAGAGGATTCTTTTTCAGATGTATTCCTGCCCTTCGGACCGTGGTAGAACACGGTATCCTCACGCTTCCAATTCTGACGGGGATGATCATGGTACTCTGTTACACGGGGGATCAGGTGAATGGGATCTTCCGGTGTGATGCTGCGCTTTGCGCGGATAGATGCGTAGATACATAGAATGATGTACAGCACAGTCAGTACACAGCCGCCTGTGATACCCACAATAAACCAGGGAGAATTGGGAAAGTTCTGAATGGCGTACATATTGTATTTGGATATGGAACGGTCCACGTTATTGACAGCGACCAGAGGAACCGTGGCAATGACCTCGCCGGAAAATTTCAGCTGCATTTCTCCTAACTCCTGCCCCTTTTTGACAGGTGCCATGACATCTTCTCTCAATGTCACAGATCTTTGCACGGCACTCACATCTACATCAGAATCCCAGAGCATGACGCAACTGTTCTTGGGATGCACCAGCACATAGGAATTGCCGTCGGAGTTGATCACTTTAACTTCGCCGACCTCTACGTCATCCTCCAGCATGGTCACATAGACAAAGGTGGAGAACGCCCATTTGAAAAGGGAGCGTGCATCCTCCATATGATAGAATTGCAGCCGGTTCTTTTCATCGGTAAAGGGCGCATTGAGCAGGATCACCAAGTAGGTTTCGTTGTCTCGTGTGGCTTGTGTGATGATGCTCCGACCGGTTTTGGTCAGATTGCCGGTTTTGATTCCGGCAGCACCTTCGTAATAGTAGTCGCTGTCCTCGGACATCATGGTATTTGCCTGCCGCCATTTCCAAAGGGAGAGATCGGCATGATGTTCTGGATTGGGGGTTTTCGGGGTATACTCTTCAGTCGTGGCGATCTCCTCAAAGCCATCCAGGGACAGCGCATAATTGGTAATGGTCAGCATATCCCGTGCTGTGGTAAATTGCTGACTGCTGTACAGACCGGTGGCATTGGTAAAGGTGGTATTGTGGCAGCCCAGTTCCTTTGCCTTGTCGTTCATCATGGTGACAAATGCGGCAGTGCTGCCATCGCCGAAATAGTCGGCAAGCACCAGAGCCGCTTCGCAGGAAGAGGTCAGCATCAGGGCATAGAGATATTCCCGTACCGTCAGAGTGTCGCCGTCGTAGAGATCGGCATAGCGCAGATCGTCTACATCCTCATACTGATATAGAGGGCGGTACAGAGAATCATCTACGGTAATCGTGGTATCGTCCAGATCCGTGCAGTGTTCCATGACCACAACGGCTGTCATAATCTGCGCCAGATGACCGGGCATTTCGGTCTGATCCGCATTTTTCTCGTAAAGGATCTGATCGTTGGTGCGGCTGTAGACAATTGCCGCCTCGCTGTACAGTGGTTCGTTGGGCGTAAATGTATATGCATGAGCAGAAAAAGGGATACCGGCAAGCATTCCAGCTGTCATCACCAGTGTGATCAGCGCAGATACGCTTCGTTTGATCGAAAAAATATACATCATCGGGTCGTCCTTTCTATAAATAAAGGGATGAAAACTTCATAATGCAAGACAAAGGGCATCTATATATTATTATATCAAAAAAATTACAATCCGAAAAGACTTTTTTCTAAATTTTATTTACCTTTTCGAGAAAATATGATAAAATAAGTTATATGCATCTGAAGCATGTTTTTTTTGGCGGAAGGGCAGACTTGATGAAAGTTATTAGGGGGTCATCCTTTTGGTATACATTACTGGCGATATGCACGGCGATATGTCTCGGTTTCGAAATCCTGTTTTCAAACAGATGAAAGCAGGGGATGTGCTGATTGTTTGTGGGGATTTTGGGTTTATCTGGAATGGTTCACGGCAGGAACGGGCGATTCTGCGAAAGCTTCGGAACAAACCCTTTACCATTGCTTTTGTAGATGGCTGCCATGAGAATTTTGATTTGCTGGAAAAGAAATACAAAGTAGTCAGGTGGCGGGGCGGTCTGGCACATCGGATTGCTCCCAATATTTTTCATATGATGCGAGGAGAAGTATTCACGATAGACGATGCCACGTATTTTGCATTCGGAGGCGGACACAGTCAGGACTATGAGTTTCGGCAGGGAAAAAACTGGTGGCAGCGTGAACAGCCTACCCACGATGAAATTCGCCGTGCCATCCACAATCTGAACCGCTATGATGCAAAAGTGGACTATATTATCACCCACGAACCGCCGGCTTCACTGAAAGACTGTCTAGGTGTGGATATGCAGCAGCGACTGGAGATCCATACATTTTTTGAGGATATTATTAAGGAATGCAATTATAAGAAATGGTTTTTCGGAAAATGTCACATCGATGGATTTATTCCCTTGAAATATTTTCCCATGTTCGAACGGGTACTTCCTGTCGAATCAGAGCGCAGGCGGCATGAGAGACTGGCTGTGCAGGAGAAACCGAATCAACCATGAAACAAGAAAAACCCGGCTGCTCTGCCAAGAGAAGCCGGGTTTTTGAGATAGGGGATTATCGGACGTGTGGATACACCCGCAGGGCGCTTGCCTTAGGATTTGTTTTCATAGAAACGCATGCACGCTTTTCCGGCGAATTTTGATGCATGTTGCGTAAAATGTTTTGCCAGGCATAAAAGCCTGCCTGCGTTTTTTTCTTGTCCGCATCAAAATCCCCTTAATAATTCGCAGAACAGAAAAAATTTTTTGAAAAAGGTATTGACATATCTCTGCGCATGTGGTATAATTAACTCGTAAGATAAATTATATAATAATCAATACGACATATTGATGGAGGTGATAGATTTTGAGTAAGAGTATGTACAGCCTGATCCTTTCTGATGAGATCATCGAGCGGGTAGATCATATGGCAAAGCTGAGAAACCTCAGCCGCAGCGGACTGATCAACCAGATACTCGCACAGTATGTTTCGGTAGTAACGCCTGAACAGCAGATGAAGGATATGTACGAGCTGATGCAAGTACATATGCAGCAGTTGCAAGACGAGTTCAGGTTCATGATGGGACAGGGAAGCAGAGATTTTACTGCCATATCCGCACTCAAATATAAATACAATCCGACGATACGCTATCATGTTCTGCTCTATCGGGATGACAGAGAACATATGGGAGAGATAAGGGCTACACTGAGAACACAGAATGCCGAACTGCTGAGAGAATATACTGAGTTTATCCGGATATGGAACAGCATGGAACAAGCAGTGACAGGACAAGAGATTCCTACACAGCTCAAAGGAGGTGCATATCGCAGAGTGATCAGAAAGCCGAACAGAGAGACAAGCCCTGAGCATTTGTCCAAAAGAATCACAGACTATATTGCGGTGTTCAACGGCTGCGTAAAGCATTATCTTTCTGGTAAGGAGGATGTTCAGGATGTATGCAGCGAAATAGCCAGACAATATAGGAACTATTGTAAAGGAGGTATATTACTATGAATTTCAACCAGTTTACACAAAAATCCCGCGAGGCAGTCCATAGTGCGAACAGCATTGCAACCGAGTACAGCAGCAACAGCATGGAGCCGGAGCATCTCTTTTATGCACTGGTTTCCCAGCAAGAGGGTCTGATACCTGAAATACTCAGGGGACTTGACATAAGCGATACAGAAATGGCAAGCGAAGTTCTGAGTGTGATCAGGTCTATGCCGAAAGTTACGGGAACAGGCAGACCTGCCGATTCCGTATATCTCTCATCGCTCTTGCATGAAATACTCGTTTTAGCGGAAAGCATTGCAAAGCGGATGAAAGATGAATTTATATCGGTGGAGCATATCGCACTAGCCATCATTGAAAAACCGTCAGATAAACTCAGAGAGATATTCAGACGGCATTCTCTGACATCGGATCGCTTTATGGAGAAACTCGCACAGGTGAGAGGTTCGGCAAGAGTCACAACTGACACGCCGGAGGAAACCTATGACGCTCTGAAAAAGTACGGACAGGATCTTGTAGAGCTTGCTGCAAATCAGAAGCTGGATCCTGTCATTGGTAGAGACAGCGAGATACGCCATGTAATAAGAATTCTTTCACGTAAGACCAAAAACAATCCCGTGCTGATTGGTGAACCGGGTGTGGGAAAAACGGCGATCGCAGAAGGGTTGGCACAAAGAATTGTCCGTGGTGATGTGCCTGATAATCTGAAAGACAGAAAGGTTTTTTCCCTCGATATGGGCGCTCTGATCGCAGGTGCGAAATATCAGGGCGAATTTGAGGAACGCCTGAAATCTGTGCTTGCAGCGATTAAAAAGAGCGACGGCAAAATCATACTGTTCATAGACGAGCTTCACACGATCGTCGGAGCAGGACAGAATAACGGTGCGATGGATGCCGGAAATCTACTCAAGCCTATGCTCGCAAGAGGTGAACTGCACTGTATCGGTGCAACTACACTTAACGAATACCGCCAGTATATTGAAAAGGATGCAGCCCTCGAAAGACGTTTTCAGCCTGTCATGGTCATGGAACCGACAGTTGAGGACACGATCTCAATACTCCGTGGATTGAAAGAACGTTATGAGGTATACCATGGTGTGAAAATTCAGGACGCTGCTATCATCGCATCTGCCATGCTTTCAGACAGATATATCTCAGACCGTTTTCTGCCCGACAAGGCGATTGATTTGATCGACGAAGCATGTGCACTGATAAAGACGGAAATGGATTCGATGCCCGCAGAACTGGACGACATCTCACGCAAGATCATGCAGCACGAGATAGAGGAAGCCGCACTCAAAAAGGAGAACGATAAGCTGTCACAGGAGCATCTCAAACAGATACAGCAGGAACTTGCTGATATGAAAGAGCAGTTTAATGAGATGAAAGCGAAGTGGGAAAATGAGAAGAGCGGTATTTCATCTGTGAGAAAACTGCGTGAGGAGATAGAGAGTGTAAACGCAATGATAGACAAAGCACAGCGTGAATACGATCTGGAGAAGGCAGCAGAGCTGAAATATGGCAGACTGCCGGCATTGCAGCGGCAGCTTGCAGATGAGGAAGCAAAAGCCGAACAGAATAAAACGCATGCACAGTCACTGCTACGGGATAAGGTAACCGACGAGGAAATTGCCAAGATCATATGCAGGTGGACAGGTATACCTGTTGCTAAGCTCATGGAGAGTGAACGTGAGAAGCTTTTAAATCTCGAAAACATATTGCATGAACGTGTGATCGGTCAGGAAGAGGCTGTGGAAAAGGTATCACAGGCAATACTGCGTGCACGTGCAGGCATTGCCAACCCGGACAGACCCATTGGCTCGTTCATGTTCCTTGGACCGACTGGTGTTGGTAAGACAGAGCTTGCAAAAGCATTGGCACAGGCGCTTTTTGATGACGAGAAAAGCATTGTTCGCATTGATATGAGCGAATACATGGAAAAATACGCCGTAAGCCGCCTGATCGGTGCGCCTCCGGGATATGTGGGCTATGAGGAAGGCGGTCAGCTCACCGAAGCCGTTCGTCGCAGACCGTATTCTGTTGTACTGTTTGACGAGATCGAAAAGGCGCATCCTGATGTGTTTAATGTGCTTTTGCAAGTGCTTGATGACGGCAGGATAACGGATTCTCAGGGCAGGACGGTAGATTTCAAGAATACGATTATCATTCTCACTTCCAATCTTGGTTCAAACGATATTCTTGATGGTATCACAGAGCACAATGAGATTTCGCCAGAAGCAAAGGATCAGGTAAATGCTCTTTTGCGCCGTTCATTCCGGCCCGAGTTTCTGAACCGATTGGATGAGATTGTGTTCTACAAACCGCTTGCGAAAGAGGAGATAACGTCTATCATTGATCTCATTCTCGCACAGTTCCAGGAAAGACTTTCAGCACGCAGACTGTCGCTTCATGTCACAGATCATGCAAAGAAAGCCATACTTGAGGAGGGATATGATCCTGCGTATGGCGCAAGACCACTCAAAAGACTGATCCAGAGCAAGATTGAAACGCTTATCGCTAAGACGATTATTGCAGATGATGTGCCGCCAGATACGGTGTTTACGGTGGACTATACCGACAAAGGGTATACCGTTATGTACTAAGGCAAATCCGCAGAAAGAACGCCTGTCCGGGCAATTCGGGCAGGCGTTTTTTCTGCGTATGAGAGGTGTTTTGTATGAAAAGCTTGAGACAAACCCGCACAAAGAGCGCCTAACGGCTTTGCACGTCAACTGCTTGCCTATTTTCCGTCATATGGGACGAAAAATCTGACGGCGCATTTGACGCACCATCTTTGTGCGGGTTTGCCTTGACAATTCCGGCGGAATTCGTTAGAATAAAAACAGATCAAATCACAGAAAAAGAGGTGATCACATGAAAGAGATGATACAACAGCTACGAGAGCGTCAGGATGCAGACGATGAGAGCTTGAAACAGCTTTTGGTTACATCGGATTGGGATCGCATGCTGTTTCGAGAGGCAGACCTTGTCCGTCGAAAAATATATGGGGATGACGTCTATGTTCGTGGATTAATCGAATTCACCAACTACTGTCGGAATGACTGCTACTACTGTGGAATCCGTCGGAGTAATCATCATGTCAAACGCTATCGTTTGACAAAAGAAGAGATTCTGGCTTGCTGCCGGGAAGGGTATCTGCTGGGATTTCGTACCTTTGTCTTGCAGGGGGGAGAGGATAGCTATTACAAGGATGATCTCATCTGCCAGATGGTTTCTTCTATACGAAAGGAATTCCCCGATTGCATTGTCACTCTTTCCATTGGGGAACGCTCCCGGGAAAGCTATCAGGCATTTTATGATGCTGGAGCCAGACGATACCTTTTGCGCCATGAAACTGCGGATGATGCCTATTATCAGAAGCTGCATCCAGCCGGGATGCTTTTGGAGAACCGTAAGCGTTGTCTGTTTGATCTGAAGGAAATTGGTTTTCAAGTCGGAGCGGGGTTTATGGTGGGTCCGCCTTTTCAAACTGTGGAGCATTTGCTGACCGATCTGCGGTTTTTGCAGAAGCTTCAGCCGGATATGATCGGGATCGGACCGTTTCTGACCCAGAAGGATACGCCTTTTTCGGGATTTACTAACGGCAGCCTGTCCCTGACCCTGCGTCTGATCGCTTTGCTGCGATTGATGTTTCCTTATGCGCTGATTCCGGCAACGACTGCGTTGGGGACAATACATCCCCAGGGAAGGGAAATGGGACTGAAAGCCGGAGCAAATGTGGTGATGCCCAATCTCTCGCCTGTTGGTGTCCGAAATCTGTATGCATTGTATGATAATAAGATCTGTACGGGAGAAGAGGCTGCGCAGTGTCGTGACTGCTTGGAACGGCGTGTATCAGCAGCCGGTTATCATATTGTAACAGATGTGGGTAATGTGAAACGGAAGTGAAATCTGCGATGTCCACTGGACGGAAGAGAATGAAGCGTATCTGATTCTGATTCCGCAAGTTATGAACGGAACAGAGACTGCATTAGAGGCAACTAACATTCAGGCAATTGTCACACGCAGCGGTGTATTGGAACTACGAGTGGAGAACTGGAATGCGGCCGATTCCTCCGAAGGAAAGGAGAGTACCATTTCTCATTGCGCTCCCCATTAAAGCTTGCCATCAATATTTGCCGAAAAGACGTGCATTTCATTTTTATGTGAACACGCTTTCATTACTTGATTACCTTGAAACATACGGTTTTCGCATTGATCAGCGGACTGTTATACGCAAAATAGACCGTCCCCGATACAGGTGTTCTTATTTCGGCAACCAACTCTCCGTCAAGCGGGTCATATATTCTGCCCAGCACGTCGCCGTGTTCGACGGTCTTGCCAATCTCTGTTACTCTGAAAAACAGTCCTGCCGCTTCGGATTGTATTTGCTTTGTCATATCTTCGTCTATTATCTCAGTGATATATCCGGGAGGTGTTTTTGACGTGACAATGCCCCGATTGTCCATAAAGCGCAGTATCGCATTGACGGCTTCGTCTGCCGCTTTTACATCTATCTCATCAGTTGCATTTGCATACACCGAAAACGCCTTCGTCTCCCATATCTGCCAGTTGTAATTCAGCGTTGTGGTATCGTAAGGCCTTGGCTTGCGTACAATGCCAAATTCAAGCCCGAAATCCTTCATTATTTCGGGATCGGTAAAGCCCGTATCCATCATCTTGACATGGGGCAGGAAGATTCCTGGCTGATAGAAACTTGCAAGCTGTATGCCGTACTCATAGCCCTGAAATTTGCTGAAAACACCGTCTGCGATACGCTGTGTTGTTTCACCTAAATCATAGCCGGGGAACATTCTGTTGATGTCCGTATTGTCCATAGCCCAAAAGCGCTTGCCAATGTTCATGGAATAGTAATTCACGCAGGGGACAACAAGTATTTCAGCGTCATCCGCTATTTTGCCCTCGGATTCAAGCTTTTTGAGCGCCTGCACCATTCGGGAGCAAACATACATCTGCTGCACCTCGTTTCCACGCATCGCACCCACGATTGCAAGCGACTTTCTGCCATGCCCGAACCGAAAGCCGATCACATCGAGCTGTTCACGGTAAGGCGATTTGAGGGAAAAAAGTATCTTCTTTTTCATGATTTCTCACCTCCCACAGGCTGTAGGATTCTCGCAAGAAGTGAGCCGCCGTAGACAACGGGATATTCACGAAGAGTGAATATCATGCCATCACAAACGGCAAGCGCCCTTTCGACCACCTTTGAAGTGAGCGGATCAATCACATCACCGATATGATCGCCCTGCTTTACCGTATCGCCAAAACTTGCACAAGGCACAAATATCCCAGCTGCATCAGAATTGACAAAACCTACTTTGTGCCCTTCGGAGATGATCGGCTCACGTACGGGAGAAGTTTCCCCTTTCCACATTCCAAGCTCCTTCATTAGGTTCAACACGCCGTCAAACAACTGCTGACAATATTCCTTCGTAATACGCATACCAACGCCCATTTCCACAACAAGCGTTTTTGTACCTCTGCTGTTGAGGGTGTGGGCAAGGGTTGATTCAAGTACCGTTGCCGCATCGTGTATCCACACAAAATCCACGTTCAGCATTTTTGCATATGGCACAAGTGTTTTCGCAGTCGGTACGCTAATGCGTACCTGCGGGATCTCTTTGAGGAAGATATTGCTCGAATGAACATCAATGCACACGTCCGAACCGGATAGGTCGTCCACGATTGAGGAGCATATCACCTCCACCATCGTACCGCGCTTTGTGCCGGGGAACACTCTGTTCATATCCAGGTCAAACATCGGTATGCCTCTTGTAATGCTGTCAATACCCATAGGATTGAGAGCTGGATAAATGTCAATAATGCCGTTAAGCCGGTCCATATGCGCATCCATGAAGCTTCCGATCATATATGCGAGGTACTGTCCCTCCAGTTCATCGCCGTGAGTACCCGTCACGAGACTGAGCCTTGTTTGATTTTTGCCGTTTTGGATTCGGCGCTTCTGTATGGTTAAGCTTTCATGCACTGCAAGCGGTATGCTTGCAACTGTTTCAACCATCGGTATCATTCCTTTCAAGTCAGTTCACTTCTTACAAGCTGCAGCTGCTTCGTGTATTTCCCGAACATCACACCTCTGTCAATGGCGCAGTCACGGAAATCTCGTCCCTGCGAGATCACGATATAATCGTCATTCACGGAGCAGTTGTTGGCAGGGTCGATACCCTCCCAGTGATCGCCCGTCCAGTACTCCACCCACGAATGTGTTTCACCGTCACAGAACGCAAGTCCTGCGATATATCTTGCGGCAATTCCCTCCATTCGCAAAAGTGAGATAAGGATATGCGAAAAATCCTGACATACACCCTTTTTCAGAGCAAAAGCCTGCTCCGCCGTAGTTGTTGTATCAGTAGAACCCTTGCCGTATTCCACTGTTTTGGAAAGTATATTGCAGATATATTCCGCCTTATCTGCCGCTGTTCCCGTGCATTTTTTCTTGATACTGTCATAGAACACTTTCAGCGCATGATCAGGCTTGGTGTATTGCGACTGATAGAGATAGCAAGGCATGTAGTCGGTTCGGTGTTTGGTGTGGTCCACCTGCGCCGAGCCTTTTATCTCAAAATCGAGAAAGCGGTGATCATCTCTCATATAGCCTGCCGTCACGTTGTTTCCAAATGCATCGACCGTCTGCTGTGTGGAAATATACGGCGCGATATTCAGACTGCATGACAGGATATGCTGTGTGTCTGTTTCAAGCGGTATTATTCGCAGCGCAAAGCTGTGATCGTGGACGTAATCGTCAAAGGTCAGCTTTGTGGCGTAAAAGAAATTCACACGTTTCATACAAACACCTCCTCCGTCTCAAACAAATGCCTGAGACTGTCTACCGCCTTATCTGCGCCTCGTCTGTAATCCTCCTCTGTACCGAGTATCTCCACTAAGTCGGAGAGATATTTGGTGCTGTAGCGATAGGGCGTACCCTTCGGCACACGGTTCAAATTTTTGAGCAGGCGAATAAATTCTTTTTCGACAATCTCAAAGGGATATTTCATTCTGATATACATATCAAGCCGTTCTACGGTCTTGCCGATATAGATGATATTTCGGATCTCATCGTCATAAATATGTTCGTTGATGCTGCCCCAGAAGCTGTATATCATATCCTCAATCGGCAGAAGTGCAAATCTCACATTACTGCTTTGCTCCGCCTTTGAGAGGGTATCCATTGCCATTTGCAGGAATGACAGCGAATCAGTCGAAATCTCTTCACGCAGAACAATTCCGTTGTCATACGCACGTTCCAAGCTGTAAGCGGCAGAATTAGCATTGCTTTTATCAAAAAGCAAACGCCGGATAAAGTCTCTGTTGTCGGTGTAGATGTCGGGAAGTCCGAAACAGTCCAGATAATCGGTGTAGCTGTGCACTGTTCCGATCATCTTGTCAAACTGTCTGTCCAGTGCTTTCATTGTCGTAAAAAATCTTTCTGTATAGCGCCCAAGCCAGTAAAGGCGGTCGCTGTGTTCTAACGAGATAGTACCCATGTATCCTTAAAGCCTCCTCCTTGCGATGAGTTCACCACGAATGAATCAGGGTTGCGTGAAAATCTTGTCAACCCAGAAGCCCAGACCTTTGTTTCCGCCCCCGAAAGTACAAAGACCCTCAGATCAGCTTTGCGCATGACCGTTTTATTGCCTTCGATGATTGGCAGATCAAGGAAGTCGATGACCTCCTGTGCGATAAAGCGTCTTGGCTCTGCGATGATCGTTTGGCGGAACTCCTCTAATTTTTCCTTTGTCAGATCTCTGCCGAAAACCACGCCGTAGCCGCCTGCCTCCGCAACATCTTTGATGACGAGTTTGTCAAGATGTGCCATGACATATTTCATATCCTCCTCATAGAACGGAAGATAGGTTGGCGCATTTTTGAGTATCGGTTCTTCACCGAGGTAGTATTTTATCATCTTCGGCACGAAATAATAGATGCCCTTATCGTCAGCCACACCGTTGCCCGGGGCGTTAATGATCCCTACATTTCCGCTGCGGTAGGCTTCCATCAGGTTGGGTATGCCGATAAGCGATTCGGGCAGGAATGTCAGCGGGTCAAGATATTCGTCCGCAATACGGCGATACAGTACACCTATCCTCGATTTGCCGCCTGAATATGTGTGATGATAGAGGACATTATCCTCCACGAAAAGCTCATCATTCTGCACCAGCACGGAGTCTGTCAGCTCCGCAAGGTAGGAATGTTCAAAATATGCCGCATTGTACCGCCCCGGGGTAAGTATCGCCCTTGCGCCGCCGCAGTTGACATTTTCCATCGTTTCCTTCAGAAGCTCTGCATATCCTCGGTTATCTATGATGGGGTTTTCCTCGAAAGCCTGCGGTGCGGCGATGCGCGTCAAATCCCTTGCAATAAGCGGATAGGAAGCACCCGAGGGGATACGCAGATTGTCCTCTAAAATATACCATTCTCCGTCCTTTGCCTGCACAAGGTCAATCCCCGAAATGTGGCTGTACACGTTGTTTTTCGGTGTGATGCCCTCGCACTCGGCAAGATAGCCCTTAGAGATGTAGATGAAGTCCTCCGGTATAATGCCGTCCCGCACGATCTTTTTTTCGTGGTAAATATCAAAAAGGAACTCATTCAGGGCGTTTACACGCTGAGCAAGTCCCTTTTCCATACTCTGAAAATCCTCTGCTGTTATGACTCGTGGAATTGGGTCGAATGGGAAGAATTGCTCATTGAACGTGCCGTTTTTGTATATACCGAACTTGACGCCGTATCTTCTGAGAAGCTCGTTGATCTCATTGGCATTGCCTACTGCCTTTGTGAACTGCACCTGCTGTGTCATGTTTATCACTCCAATCATCCAAAAATTATCCGAAAAACAAAAAATGGCGCTTACTCCAATCTCGGAGAAGCACCATTGCTTTTGTTTTCTACCATATTATTATATCACTTATGATCTGACTTGTCAAGAAGTTATTTGGATCAAATCGCATAATAATTCATCATATCTCGCCCATATTTCTTAATAATCCAAATAGAAGCCGAATTGTCCGTCATAATGCCTGTGACATTATTGCTCCCCCGAATAAGAACTTGTTCTCCATATTTGCCGAAAAGACAAAATCTCTGCATGGCAAATCTTGACATACGACAGGTTGCCTGCGCCTTTATGGGCAAGCTGGAATGGGTGGAGCAATAGAACAGATCATGCCGGATTTCTGTTTGTCAGCTATTGACATGTACACGAAATTGATGTATAATGTATATGTAATTGAGTTGCATATTTTGAAGATGTACTGCCATTCCGGACTTGTTCGCATAGGGACAGTGCGCTGATATTGATAAGAACAAGTTCTGATTGGACGAAAAATCTGACGGCGCATCTGACGCACAATCTTTGTGCGGGTTTGCCTCAAACAAAATTTATCCAACAGGAGGTCTTTTATGAAATTTGCTGAAAAAATACGGACGCTCAGATGCCAGCAGGGGAAAACACAAAAGGATGCTGCCGATGGCTGCGGTGTCTCTCTCCGTACATATGTATCGTATGAACAGGAAGGGCGCTATCCAAGAAATCGAGAGATCTATGAAAGAATGGCGGTGTTTTTTGGCGTCGATAAAAACTATTTGCTGACTGAGGACGAAATGTTCGTTTCAGAAGCAGTAGAGCAGTACGGCGACCGGGGCAGAAAACAGGCAGAAGCGCTTGTAGCAGAACTGACGGGTCTTTTTGCCGGGGGAGAGCTTGCAGAAAGTGACCGTGATGCGGTGATGATTGCATTGCAGAAGGCTTATTTTGACTGTAAGGAAGACAATCAGAAATACAGGAAGGATAAGACATGAAGTATTACGAAATATACAAACAGGCAAAAAACCTGATCCAGAAATACGGTACAAATGATCCGGTTCGTCTGGCAAAAGATATGGGAATCTTAGTCTATGATGTGCAGGATCTCAAAAATTTATTGGGTATGTATACCTGTCGCTGGAAACATCGCATTATTCTGGTCAATCCCAATATCAACAGAATGCTGTACAAAATGGTTCTGGCACATGAGATCGGACATGACCAGCGGCATCGGCACCTTGCTGCTGCCGGGGGATTAAAAGAGTTTGAGCTTTTCAACATGACCAATATCACAGAGTATGAGGCAAATGCAAGTGCATCGCATATTCTGATCGATGAACAGGAAATGGTAGAGTTGTTTCAGGATGGATACGATATTGCCGCAGCAGCAAGTATGCTGAACGTGAATATTCATCTCCTGCTGATCAAAATTCAGGAGATGAATAAGCTGGGCATGGATTTGAAATTGCCATACAGTCCGGATGCCGGATTTCTGGGAACAACAAAGTATTGATAGAAAGCAAGAGTGGTTTATGTCTGAATTCATCTGTATAGATCTTAAAAGCTTCTATGCCTCTGTGGAATGTGTAGAGCGGGGATTGGATCCCATGAATACCAATCTGGTAGTTGCGGATGAAAACCGCACGGAAAAGACCATCTGCCTTGCGGTATCGCCTTCTCTGAAATCCATCGGCATTCCGGGAAGGCCGAGATTGTTTGAAGTGGTCCAAAAAATCAAGATGGAAAACACCAGACGGCTGCAAAGTTCGCCGCATCATCAATTTTCCGGCAAGTCTTACCATGCTGATGTATTGGCAAAAGATCTTTCTTTGGAGATCGACTATATTGTTGCAATGCCGCAAATGGCACGCTATATGAAAATTAGCACGGATATTTATAAGATCTATCTTCGCTATATTGCGCCGGAAGATATTCATATTTACTCCATTGATGAAGTGTTTATTGATGTAACAAGCTATCTTTTCATCTATCAGTGTACAGCATACGAGCTTGCCAGAAAGCTGATACGAAAGGTATTGTCTGAAACTGGTATCACAGCAACTGCCGGTATTGGCACAAACATGTATCTTGCCAAAATTGCAATGGATATTGTGGCAAAGAAAATGCCTGCGGACAAGGATGGTGTACGCATTGCAGAACTGGATGAAATGTCCTATCGAGAAAAGCTCTGGGATCACAAACCCATTACAGATTTCTGGCGTGTGGGAAGCGGCTATGCCAGAAAGCTGGAGAAGCATTGCTTGTTTACCATGGGGGATATTGCCAGGTGCTCTATAGACAACGAAGAAATGTTGTATCAGATGTTTGGTATCCATGCAGAATTGCTGATTGATCATGCTTGGGGATATGAGCCTTGTACCATGGAGGCGATTAAGTCGTATCATCCGGAGAATCACAGCATCAGCCAAGGGCAGGTGCTATCCTGTCCGTATACCTTTGAAAAGGGACTGCTGATCCTTCGTGAAATGACGGATCTGCTGGTGCTGGATCTTGTCCGGCATGGTCTGGTGACGGATCAGATCGTGTTGACTGTGGGCTATGATCATACGGGAATTCCAAAGGATTATGCCGGTATGATAGAGAATAATCGCTATGGGAAAAAAGTACCAAAATCAGCACATGGTTCTGTCAATCTCGGCGGACAGACCTCTTCCACCAAGAAAATCACGGTTGCTGTGATGCATCTGTATCGCAGGATTGTTGATCCAAAGCTGCAAGTGCGGAGAATGTATGTGGTGGCCAACCATGTGATCCGGGAACAGGATGCAAATGCGGAACAGCCAATACAGTATAGCTTGTTTGACGATGTAGAAAAGCTGATGCGCAGAAATGAAAAGGAAAAAACAGAACTTGCAAAAGAACACAGATTGCAGCATGCGATTATTTCACTAAAAGAGAAGTACGGGAAAAATATCATTCTCAAGGGGATGAACTTTGAAGAAGGTGCAACTGCCATGGAACGGAACCGGCAAGTGGGCGGACATCGGGCATGAGAGAGAGGGAATATCATGAACAATATGCAAAACAGATACCATGACATCATCCATCTTTCGCATCACGTATCCAAAAAGCATCGCCCCATGCCTCTCCAGAGCCGCGCGGCACAATTTTCTCCTTTTGCGGCACTGACAGGCTACGATGAGGCGGTAGAGGAAATAGCCAGACGGACGGACTCCCGTTATGCGCTGACAGAAGAGCAAATGGATAAGCTGAATCAAACCTTACAGCTGCTGTATGACATGCAGAGAGAAAAGCCTCTGATTCGTGTGACATATTTTGTGCCGGATCAGCGGAAATCCGGCGGTGCCTATCGAGAATTTACCGGGCATCTCCGATTTCTGGATGCAGCAAAAAGGTTGCTTCGATTCACAGACGGCACAGCGATTCCCTGGATGGAGATTACAGATATTTCCATCTGCAGGAAATGAAGCGATTCACCGAAATGGTGCTCGAAAATTCGCCGATGCATTTTATGTAAAGGCAAAACACATCGTTTCAGCAAATAGCCAAAACGATGTGTTTTGTTGGATATATTCGTGGACATCAGGAAAATGTAAGTTCCAGAAGAGACGCATCTTCTGTTTCATCAAAATACAAATACAATGCATGCTCTCCTGCATCCTCTATCATGGAGAGTGCAGCCTTGCTCCACTCTTTTGCTGCCGGGAGCTTTGACATACTCACGACTCTGCCTGTTTCATCCTTGATTTTAACCGTAAATTCGGCTGCCGATTTGTATGTAAGCTGCAAAATCACATTTTCTTCCAATGCAAAATATCGGTATCCCAGCATGGTACCGTCAGAGATTTCAGTAACAAAGCGAATATTTCCCTCGTGCGTTACATGCGGGAACTTTTCTTGGCAGGCGTGATTCGAGCTGTGCGGCATATGTCCGTTGGTGATACAGCAGGCAATAGCTGCCGGATAGGTTCCTTTTGCCGGAAGTGCGCCTTTGTTCAAACCACAGGAGGTGATCTGTACCTGGGGAATCGACCCGTCCGGGAGAATCTCAATCCGCTCTGCACAAGCCTGACGGCTGTAGTCGGATTTGTGGGTGAGCCGGTGATAGAATACATACCATTCTGTTCCCAGCTGAACGATACTGCCGTGTGTTGTACCGGTCATGTTCAGACGATCCGCTTCTGCTCTGCCTTGGAATCCCACATCGCCGTTGGAAACGATCGTGCCTCCGTATCGGAAATCCCTGTCCGGATAGTCACTGGTGGCATAGCAAAGTTCATGATTTTTCTGGGACGAATAGATAAAGTAATACTTTTCTCCCACCTTGCGCATGGAAGCCGCTTCAAAAAACGGATGTTCCTCAAAATCTGTGCCTTTTACTTTGTAGGGAATGATACGAACCGGATCACTCTTTACAGTGAGCATATCATCCTCCAAAACAAGCATATTTGCCCCCATGACGCTTTCCGGCGTTCCCAGAATTTCTTCTGCGGATTTGCCAAACATGTCCATTTCAGATTGAAGCAGCTCTGGTCGCTGTGCAAAATCCTCCCGTTCTTCATAATCATATTGTGTTCCGTAATATAGCCGGATTGCGCCGTTATCATTTAACACTGCCGGATCAAAGCAAACATAGCGGCGCATGGGAGAACCGTCTTGCCAGCGGACAAAGCCCAGATATTCATATGTTCCGGCTGGTGTATCACAGACAGCAACACTGATCGGTCCATGATATCCGCCGACTCCGAAATCTCCGGAAAGACAATAGTACAGATAATATCTGCCATCGTTTCCCTGAACCACATCGGGTGCATACATGTATTTTCGTTCCGGATAACCAGGGTCTTGCTGCGCACGGTAAATGGTTCCCTCACATCGCCAGTCTGTCAAGTCGTGGATTGGTGCAGACCAGACGGTATAATCCAGCATGCAGAACGTTTCACCGCCCTCCTTGTCATGAGAGCCGTAGAGATAAACTCGATCTCCGAACACATGAGGCTCGCCGTCCGGGATATATTCATAGAGGGGGAGAAAAGGGTTGTAAACATATTTTGGCATAACAATGCTCCTTTCTGCGCAAGATATGGGAAGTAAAATAAAACAGATCACTTATAGTATACACGAAAAAGCAAGAAAAGTCAACATCTGAATTCCGTGAGGAAGGAACAGTTTTCACTTGACATGATATCTGCAATCTGATAAAATAGGGAAAAAGGAGGATGTTTTTGTATGAATCTGTTACCCAGAATCGAATCGCTTTTGATGCAGGTACAGAAGCCTGCTCAGTACATTGGCGGTGAAATAGGAAGCATGGTCAAACAGCATGAAGACATCGACGTGCGGTTTGCCTTCTGCTTTCCCGATACATACGAGATCGGCATGTCTCATCTGGGCATGAAGATCCTGTACAGCCTGATCAACGAACGGGACAACTATTGGTGTGAGCGTGTATTTGCGCCCTGTGCCGACTTTGAAGAACTGATGCGAGCCAATGAGATCCCTCTGTATGCATTGGAAAGTCTTGATCCTGTGAGAGAATTTGATATGGTGGGCTTTACGCTGCAATATGAGCTTTCCTATACCAATATATTGAATATGCTGGATTTGGCTAAGATTCCTTTGTATGCAAAGGACAGGGGAGAGTCTCTTGCACCCTTGATTGTGGCAGGCGGTCCCTGCGCTTGCAATCCGGAACCTTTGGCAGATTTTTTTGATCTGTTTATTCTCGGAGAGGGCGAGGAGGTCAATCTCGAACTGATGGATCTCTATTGTGACATGAAGAAAGCAGGTGCTTCCCGGCAGGAATTCCTGCGAAAAGCATCACAGATACAAGGCATTTACGTGCCGTCATTCTATGAACCAGTCTATCATGAGGACGGTACGATCAAAGAAATCAAAATATTGGAAGATGCACCGGCTGTGATTCGCAAGCGGATTGTGAAGGATTTTGACAAGGCATATTATCCCAAAACCTTTGTAGTGCCTTTTGTGGAAACCGTACATGACCGAGGCGTGGTGGAGGTATTACGCGGATGCATCCGGGGCTGCCGGTTTTGTCAGGCGGGCTTTATCTACCGCCCCTTTCGTGAAAAATCTCCGGAGACAGTCAATCGCCAGTGCCGTGATATTTGCGGCAGTACCGGCTATCAGGAACTGACCCTTTCTTCCCTGAGTACCAGCGATCACAGCTGCTTGGAGGAACTGCTGACAAAGTTGCTTCCCTATACAGAGGAAAAACACATCAACCTGACATTACCGTCTCTTCGTGTGGACAATTTTTCAGAGGAGCTAATGACGAAAATTCAGGGTGTCCGCAAAAGCAGCCTGACCTTTGCGCCGGAAGCGGGCACGCAGCGGCTTCGTGATGTGATCAATAAAAATGTCACAGAAGAAGATCTGGTGCGTACAGCCTCCATTGCATTTGCAGGAGGTATTACCACGGTAAAGCTCTACTTTATGCTGGGACTTCCCACAGAGACAGATGAGGATGCCGCAGGTATTGCCGCCTTAGCGGAAAAGCTGATGGAACTCTTTTACCAGACACCAGGTCATGCCAAAGGTAAGCAGCCTCAGATTTCCATCAGTTGTGCAACTTTTGTGCCAAAGCCTTTTACCCCCTTTCAGTTTGAACCACAGATCCAACAGAAAGAACTGGAGCAGCGGCAGGAGTATCTCATCAGTTGTTTTCAGCCTAAAAACCGTAAAAGAATCAAGGTGAACTGGCATCAGTACGAGACGAGTTTTCTGGAAGCTGTTCTGGCAAGAGGCGACCGGCGGCTTTCTCAGGTGATTGAAACTGCGTGGCGAAGCGGCTGCAAGTTTGACAGTTGGTCCGAGTATTTTCATTACGATCGATGGGAAAAAGCCTTTGCAGACTGCGGCATTGACCCGGCATTCTATGCCAACCGCAGACGCAGCTTTGATGAGGTGTTTCCCTGGGATCATCTGGACTATCTGTTGGATAAAGCCTTTTTCATTCAGGAAAATCAAACGGCACACAAAGAAAAAACCACCGAAAATTGCCGGCAGAAATGTGCAGGCTGTGGTGTGAACCGAAAAACAGGGAGGGCTTGCTTTTGAATACAACGATCCGGATGCGCTTTTCCAAGACAGGACGTGCCAGATATATTTCCCACTTGGATCTGATTCGCTGTTTTGAGCGTGCCGTCTGCCGTGCATCTCTGCCGGCAGCATACTCGGAAGGGTTTCACCCCCACATGCTGACAGCCTTTGCCACAACGCTTTCTCTCGGATTTACCAGCAACGCAGAAATTATGGATTTGACACTGACAGAACCACTGCCCGGGGAAACAGTGATGACAAAACTGAATGCAGTTCTTCCGGAGGGGATACGCATTGAAGAAGCAGGAGTGCCTGTGAGCAAATACCGGGAGCTTGCCTTTGCAGAATACCGTGTGGAAATCCCTTGTGAAGATCCGGTGCAGCTTGCCGAAGATCTGGAGGATATGCTGGCACAGCCGGAGATCATTACGGAAAAGAAGACCAAACGGGGCATGAAAGAGGTGGATATCCAGCCCATGCTTCAGGTTCTGGAAGTGCAGACCACAGAGCGAATGCTGGTTGTGTCTCTGCGTCTGGCATCGGGAAATAACGGCGCATTGAATCCGTCTTTGGTAACGAAAGTTCTGTTGGAACACTCTGAAATTCCGGCAGAAACACCCCGATTTTGCCGAACAGCACTGCTTACGGCAGAAAATTCAAAATTTTTTTGAAAAAACACTTGCATTTTTCATCGGAATATGGTATGATATAAAAGCATTTGAAAATCCGCGCTTATTCTGCGTGAGGTTAATGCCGGTCAGACGCCGATGGGAATCCGCGGTTTGACAAATCGACATTAAATCAGACAGTCCGCTGACGAGAAACACCGTTTTAAAGAGGTAATGCTGTCGGAAGCATCTATGCTGAGGAGCTTTCTGCGGCACGTTTATGAATGTCTGCAAATTACAGGAGGAAAAATATCATGGATGCACTTCAGACAATCAGCGAAGCAAGTATGAAGCAGGAGGTTCCTGCCTTTTCGATCGGTGATACTGTAAAGGTTCACGTTCGCATCAAGGAAGGCGACAAGAGCCGTATTCAGGTGTTCGAGGGCACAGTGATCGCCAAGAAGCACGGCGGCATCAGCGAAACCTTTACAGTTCGCCGGATAGCGCATGGCTGCGGCATTGAGCGTGTATTTCCGCTGCACTCTCCGGTGGTTGACCGGGTAGAAGTTGTTCGCAGAGGTAAGGTTCGCAGAGCCAAGCTGTACTATCTGCGTGACAGAGTTGGTAAGGCAGCTAAGGTCAAGGAGCAGATTCGCTAAAAACCTGTTCCGTATCTGGAAATCTGCCGGGAAAACGGCGGCTTGAAGACGCAAAACAGGCTCTGAAACACACTGTGTGAACAGCTTGCACAAGGCAAAATCAGCGATTCAGCTGATTTTGCATCATAAAGCATGCCGGACGGCAGTAAAAAAGGGACATATTACTGTCCTTTTTTTATTATGAACTTGTTCTTATTTATGAAATGGAGAGCGATATCAATGGAAGAGCAGTCCCTGCAAAACACAGCAGAAAATCCCACAGTCCCGAATCCGGAGGAAAAACAGGAAAAAAGTACGTTTCTCAGCGATGCCGCAGAGGTGCTGGAGACTGTTTTTGTTTCTGTTTTTGTGGTGATCATGTTGTTCGCTTATATCATCCGACCAGTCACAGTGGATGGCAGATCCATGAACAATACCCTTCAGGACGGTGACCGTCTTATTATGACCGATTTCGCTTATCATCCGAAATACGGCGATATTGTTGTGGTGGACAACAAGCATTCCTATTTGTTGAGTGATGACGGCAGCGTCAGAGAAAGTTCTGGACTTCCGGACGAAAAGCGCTTGATTAAGCGTGTGATTGCTACCGAAGGACAGACTGTGGACATCAACTTTACCACCGGTGTGGTCTCTGTAGACGGTGAAATGCTGGACGAATCCTCGTATGCCTATGATTATACAATAGATACCAATACAACTTATGCCACAGTCACGGATGAGGGCGCTTTCGCCTATCCCATCACGATTCCGGAAGGATATTGTTTTGTCATGGGTGACAATCGGAAGAATTCCACTGACAGCCGCTCCCTTTTTGTGGGACTTGTCCCGGAGGATGCGATTCTGGGCAAGGCAGTCTGGAGAATTTCCGGCAGCGGATTTGGCAGCATTTATGACAATATCAAGGATTGACGGAGGAATGCTATGGCGGAGGAACTGATGCGGAATATCCAGTGGTTTCCGGGGCATATGACCAAGACACGCCGTATGATCGCAGCGAATCTTTCTCTGGTAGATGCTGTTGTGGAGATCCTGGATGCCCGGATTCCTCTGAGCAGCCGAAATCCGGAAATGGATCGTATGGTGGGTTCCAAACCTCGTCTGCTGCTGCTGAATAAATGTGAGTTGGCAGACTCGGCGGCAACAGCCAGGTGGATCAGCTATTATCGCAGTAAGAATCGCATGGCACTTCCAATAGATTGCCGCAGCGGAAAGGGTATCAATGCCTTTGTACCGGCTGTCAGAGAACAGCTTTTGTCTGAACTGTTGGTCAGACGTGAGGCAAACGGCATGATCGGTGCACCCATCCGACTAATGATTGTGGGGATTCCCAATGTGGGAAAATCCTCTTTTATCAATCGTATGGCGCAGTCCAAGCGTGCCAAGGTGGAGGATCGTCCTGGTGTCACACGTACCAAGCAGTGGGTGAAACTGAAAGCGAACATGGAGCTTTTGGATATGCCGGGTGTGCTGTGGCCGAAATTTGACGACCAGTCTATCGCACAGCGGCTGGCGTTTACTGGTGCGATCAATGATGATGTTATGGATATCGAGGCTCTGGCTTGCCTGTTGCTACAGTGGTTGGCTGCTTCTTATCCACAGGCATTGGAAGAACGCTATCGGATGGAACATGTGTCAGAAATGGCTGATGACGGCTATGAGCTGTTACAGCTTCTGGGGAAAAAACGCGGTATGCTAATCTCCGGCGGAGAGGTGAATTGCGAGCGTGCGGCTATTACCTTGCTGGATGAATTTCGCAGCGGCAAGCTGGGACGCATTACTCTGGAGCTTCCGGAACAGGAGGCAGAGTAATGGCAAGGCAGCCTGTACCGAAAAAAACGACTGAAGAATTATATGCTTATGACAAAGCCATACGCTTGCAAAAAGGGCGGATGTTATGCGGCGTGGACGAAGCAGGGAGAGGACCGTTGGCTGGTGACGTCTATGCAGCGGCAGTAATCTTCGACCCGGAGAAGCCTTTGATTGAGGGATTAAACGACAGCAAGAAAATGACAGAAAAGAAACGGGATGCTCTTTACGACAGCATTCTGGACGCTTGTCTGAGCTATTGTGTGGCGTCTGCCTCAGTGGAGGAGATTGAGCGCCTGAACATTTTAGGCGCAACCATGCTTGCTATGCAGCGAGCTGTCAGTGGCTTGACGATTTCCCCGGCGCTGGTGCTGGTGGATGGCAACCGGTTACCTGAATTGTCAGTGGCTGCCGAAACGATTGTCAAAGGTGATGGATCATCGGCGTCTATCGCAGCGGCTTCTATTTTGGCAAAGGTTTCCCGTGACCGCACACTGTATGCACTGGATCGGGAATATCCCCAGTATGGTTTTGCGAAACATAAAGGCTATGGGACAAAGGAACATTGCAAAGCTATTTTGCAGTACGGACCATGTCCGGCGCATCGTCCCAGCTTTCTGAAAAAGTTATATGAACACAACAGAGATCGGACGTTTGGGTGAGTCTGCGGTTTGCAGTTGGTTGAAAGCCCATGGATATCACATTGTGCGGAATAATTTCTGTATCCGGGGCGGAGAAATTGATATTATTGCGCAGAATGAAGAATACCTTGCTTTTGTTGAGGTGAAAACCCGCCGGAAAAACAGTATGATTTCCGGTTTAGAGGCGGTCACAAAGAAAAAACAGATCCGCCTGATTCGGACGGCTGCGGTCTGGTGGGGACAGAATCCCTGTGAACTACAGCCTCGGTTTGATGTGGCTTGTGTCACCATACAGGGGCATCAGGTGCTTTCTATTGATTATCTGGAAAATGCATTTGATGTGACCGGTTGTGGTGTAATATTTTAAGGCAGTTCTGCCAGAAAAGAGTGATAATCGTGTTATATAAAAGCACCAGAAACAGCAGCATTCGAGTAGAGAGTGCCGCTGCTATCGCAAAGGGGATCTCAGAAGAGGGCGGTTTGTTTGTACCGGAGACCATTCCGTCAATTTCCATGGACGAACTGAAAGCGCTCGCAGGAAAAACCTATGCCCAGCGTGCAGCTTATATTTTTGCCAAATATCTGACGGATTTTACAGAGGCAGAACTGGCTTACTGCACAGAGAGCGCATATACTGCAAAGTCTTTTGATACGGAGAATATCGCAGAAATTGCGCATCTGTTCGACGGCACCTATCTGTTGGAACTGTGGCATGGACCGACCTGTGCTTTCAAGGATATGGCACTTCAAATCTTGCCCTATTTCCTCACAACAGCTGTCAAGAAGTTGCAGATGGACAAAAAGGTAGTCATTCTGGTGGCAACCTCCGGTGATACCGGCAAGGCTGCATTAGAAGGTTTCTGTGATGTGCCGGGTACAGAGATCATGGTGTTCTATCCGGTAGAGGGCGTTAGCGATATGCAAAAGCGCCAGATGGTGACCCAGGAGGGCGGCAATGTGACGGTTTGTGCCGTCCAGGGCAATTTTGACGACTGTCAGAACGGCGTCAAGAAGATTTTTACCGATGAGACGGTACTGTCTGCTTTGGAAAAAGGCGGCATGACCTTTTCCAGTGCCAATTCCATCAACTGGGGACGTCTCGTACCCCAGATCGTGTATTATGTTTCTGCTTATGTTTCCCTGGCGGAATCCGGCGAGATTGCATATGGCGATAAGCTGAATGTTGTGGTTCCTACAGGTAATTTTGGCAATATTCTGGCGGCTTATTATGCAAAGCAGATGGGTGTGCCGATAGGTAAGCTGATCTGTGCCTCCAATATCAATAAGGTGCTGACCGACTTTATCCGTACCGGCGTCTATGACCGCAACCGGCAGTTCTATGCAACGGTTTCTCCGTCCATGGACATTCTGATTTCCAGCAATCTGGAGCGTCTGCTGTATCTGCTGACAGACGGTGACGATGCCCAGATCCGTGAGTGGTTCACGGCATTGAATGAAAGTGGGCGCTATGAAGTTTCTGATGCGGTCAAGGCAAAGCTGACAGAACTGTTCTACGGCGGTTTTTGTGATGACACAGCCACAAAGGCGACTATTGCGGAGATCTATGAGAAGGTTGGATATACCTGTGATACCCATACAGCAGTGGCTGTCAAGGTTTACGAGGATTATCGCAAGGAGACGGGCGACACCACCAAAACCATCATTGCTTCGACTGCAAGTCCCTATAAATTCAGTGCAAGCGTTCTGGAAGCGCTGAACAAAAAGCCAGAAGGAAATGTGGACGAATATGATATGGTAGAGATTCTCCACGAGGTTTCTTCTTTGACCATTCCCGCTTCGCTGGCAGCATTGAAAACCAAAGCGCGCCGTTTTGAAGGAAGTATTGAAAAGGCAGATATGCAGAAATTTGTTCTGCAAAAGCTGCACCTTGCCTGAATAGGAGCAGCCATGCGATTATTTACCATCGGCGATCTGCATCTCTCTTTTGGTGTACCGGAAAAGCCAATGGATATTTTCGGCGGCTGGGAGAATTATCAGACCTGTCTGGAGGAGAACTGGCGGAAAAAAATTGCACCGGAGGATACGGTGGTTCTGGCAGGGGATTTCTCATGGGGCATGAACCTGCAACAGGCGCAGGCAGATTTTGCCTTTGTGCATCAACTGCCAGGGCAAAAGATTTTACTTAAGGGCAACCACGATTACTGGTGGACTTCGCGGAAAAAAATGGAGGATTTTTTTGCCGTGAATCACTTTGATTCCATGCACATTCTTCACAACAATCATTATGCCTTCGGGCAGTACGGCATTTGCGGTACACGCGGCTGGGTGAGTATACAGGGAGAATCTGCGGATGCCAAGATCCTGGCACGTGAAGTGCAGCGGCTGGAGGTTTCCATTCAATCGGCTGTGAATGCCGGGCTGCAACCTGTGGTATTTCTGCACTATCCGCCGCTGTTTGGCAATTCCATGAATTATGACATTCTGGAGGTACTGCACCGATATCAAATCAGGCAGTGCTATTATGGACACATTCATGGAAAAGGAGGACATCATCATGCATTTCAGGGACGGATTGAAGAGACAGAGATGCACTTGATATCCAGTGATTATCTACAATTTGTACCAGAGCTTGTTGCGGAACTTGTGCAAAATGTAGAACTCACAAAATAGACTGGTCAAAAATGCACAAGTATGATATAATATTATGGTGCAAGAAAAAAATTCCTGTTCCGATATTTTATGGAAAATCTGGATGTGGGAATGATTAATATTGGAGGAACTCAACATGAATTTGAAATCATCAACAAAAACAGATGTGAATATGTCTGAACTGATCGTAGAGGTAGACGCAGAGAGCTTTGAAAGAGCGGTAGAGGCTGCATATCAGCATCAAAAGAAAAACATTTCTATGCCGGGTTTCCGCAAGGGCAAGGTGCCGCGGAAAATGTGTGAGCGTACTTATGGCGAGGGCGTTTTCTGGGAGGATGCGATCAATGCACTTCTGAACATTGAACTTCCGGCAGTGATTATTGAAGCAGGTCTGAATCTGGTAGATGCACCGAAGGTAGAGGTTACTTCTGTCAGCAAGGAAGAAGGCGTGAACCTGAAGGTCATCTGCATTACAAAACCGGAGATCAACATCGAGGGTTATACCGGCATTGAAGCACCTCGTTCGGTAAAGGAGATTACAGATGAGGACATCGATCAGCAGATCGAGAATATGCGTCAGCGAAACGCACGTGTGGTTTCTGTGGATGATCGTGCTGCGGAAATGGGCGATGAAGTGAATATTGACTTTGAAGGTTTCTTCGGCGATGAAGCTTTTGAAGGCGGTAAGGGTGAGAATTATCAGTTGAAGCTGGGCAGCGGTCAGTTTATCCCGGGCTTTGAAGAGCAGATTGCCGGTCATCATATCGGCGAGAAATTTGACATTGTTGTGACCTTCCCGGAAAACTATCAGATGGAAGATTATGCCGGTAAGGAAGCTACCTTTAAGTGCCTTCTCAATAGCATTTCCAAAGAGGAACTGCCGGAGGTGAACGATGAATTTGTCAAGGACGCCTCTGAATTTGATACGGTGGACGAGCTGAAGGCGGACATCCGCAAGAGACTGGAAGAAAATGCGGAGAGTACAGCGAAAAATTTGTTTGACAATGCGGTAATGGACAAGCTGATTGAAAAGGTAACGGATCCGATTCCTCATGTAATGTTTGAGAATCGCGCAGAGCAGCTGATGAATCAGTTTGCTGCCCAGCTGAAAACACAGGGCGTTTCTATGGATCTGTATCTCCAGTATACCGGTATGACACAGGACGCTTTGAAGGAGACTTATCTGGATCGTGCTGAAAGTGAGATCAAGCTGCGGCTGGCACTGGAAAAGATTGCGGAACTGGAAAACCTTCCTGTTTCTGATGAAGAGATAGACGATCAGATCAAAGATCTGGCAGAGCAGAATAATCTGAAGGCAGAGGATGTGAAGGCTCGCATTTCTCTGGAAGATCTGCGTACCGATCTCGCCGTACAGAAGGCAATGGATTTTGTTATCGAACACGCTGTTGCAACTGAGCCGGTTGCTGAGGAAGAAACAGCAGAGGAAGAGACAGCAGAAGAAACTGTTGAATAATTTCTCGGGTATCTGAAGAAAATTTCTGGGCGAACTTTGGTTCGCCCAGCGTAATATATGTAGAAAAATCGGAATGTGACAGATTCTGTCAGAATTTGTCGAAAACAGAAAGGAAGAGAAAAGATGAGTACGTTAGTTCCATATGTCGTTGAACAGACCAGCCGCGGTGAGCGCTCCTATGACATTTTTTCCCGGCTGCTGAATGACCGTATTATTATGCTGTCTGATCAGGTCAATGATGCAACTGCCAGCCTTGTTGTGGCACAGCTGCTGTATCTGGAGGGACAAGACAACGAGAAGGATATTTCTCTGTATATCAACAGTCCGGGGGGATCCATCACTGCCGGTATGGCGATCTATGATACTATGCAGTACATCAAGTGTGATGTTTCCACGATTTGTATCGGCATGGCAGCTTCTATGGGTGCATTTTTGCTTTCCTCCGGCTCCAAGGGCAAGCGTATTGCTTTGCCCAACAGTGAGATCATGATTCACCAGCCGCTGATTTCCGGCGGTCTGTCCGGTCAGTGTACGGATATCAAAATTGCCTCGGATCATTTGGTTCGTGTGCGGCAGAAGATGAATGAAATCATGGCTGTCAATACCGGCAAACCTCTGGAAGTAATTGAACGTGACACCGAACGTGACAATTATATGTATGCAGAAGAAGCAAAGGAATACGGTCTCATCGACAAGGTAATTGCGCACAGATAAGGGGACACAAATGGACGAAAAAGAAAAGCGTTGTAATTTCTGCGGAAAGCCGGAGCATATGGTAGAGGGCATGATCTCTGCTGCCAATGTGAATATTTGCAGCGAATGCGTTAGCTATTGTTATGAAATGATCTATGGTCCGGCACGTCCCGCTGCACCAAAAAGAAAAGCAGAAAAAAACCCGGCATCGTCAAAGATCCGCCTGTTAAAGCCGGCAGAAATCAAAAAAACACTGGACGAATATGTGGTGGGGCAGGATCTGGCGAAGATCACTCTTTCCGTGTCTGTCTACAACCACTATAAGCGGATTTTGCACCAGTCGGAACAGGAAGAGAATACAGTGGAGCTGCAAAAGAGCAATGTTCTGCTTCTCGGCCCCACCGGCGTGGGAAAGACCTATCTGGCGCAGACTCTGGCGAAAATCTTGGATGTGCCCTTCGCCATTGCGGATGCTACTACGATTACAGAAGCCGGTTATGTAGGCGATGATGTGGAAAATGTTCTGACACGGCTGCTCCAGGCGGCTGATTTTGACGTGGAAGCCGCAGAGCGGGGTATCATCTATATTGACGAGATCGACAAGATCTCTCGTAAGTCTGAAAATACCTCACTGACACGGGATGTCAGCGGTGAAGGCGTTCAGCAGGCACTTCTGAAAATCATTGAAGGAACGGTTTCCAATGTACCGCCTCAGGGAGGAAGAAAACATCCCAATCAGGAGTTTATCCATCTGGATACCCATAATATCCTGTTTATCTGCGGCGGTGCTTTTGATGGCCTGGAAAAGCTGATTCAGAAGCGTATGGCACCGGCTTCTCTGGGATTTGATGCCCCTATTGCCCAGCAGAAAAAGGATCTGGTCAATATTTTCCGTCAGGTCACACCCCAGGATCTGGTGAAATTCGGGCTTGTTCCGGAACTGGTGGGCAGACTGCCCGTGATCACCACGCTGGATGATCTGGACGAGGAGGCTCTGATTTCCATTCTCACGGAGCCAAAGAATGCGTTGGTTAAACAGTATCAGAGATTGTTTGGATTCGATAAGATTGAGCTGGAGATCACCCGGGAAGCATTGATTGCTGTGGCAAAGGAAGCCATTTCTCGTAAAACTGGCGCTCGTGGTCTGCGTTCCATTATGGAGGGAACGCTGATGGACACCATGTACACCACACCCTCTATAGAGGGCGTCAGGAAGATCGTGGTAGATGCAGAATGCGTCACCGGCTCTGCCAAGCCCCAGTGCTTTGACGAGGCAGGAAATGCACTTTCTACCACACTGCCGTCCGAGGTATCTGCCTGATGTGTTCGGAACAGGCCATGGAAACAGAAGCAGAAGACATCCGGTTTATCCTGCATTCTGTGAAGCTCCTGCTGGAATGCGGTGAAACAGCACACGCCTTGCAGTTGATCAACGCTTATTTGGAATTGCTGGATGCGGATGATCCGGAAAATTGAAATTCATCAAAATACCGCCGTATTTCATGGAGATTTCCTTGAAATACGGCGGTTTTTCTTTTTTCGTTTCGGATAGCGTTAACACGTCTTAATTGTGGTGCGGTGTAAATGTAGAGGAACATGCTACGATATCGGAATGTTCCTCATCGAATTCCATTGCGAGATAATAGCAGCTGTTTTCATCGTCCGGATCGGCGATCAGCCAGATCACCAGATATTGTGCGGAAGCTGTGTAGTAGCCATAGATCTGGGTGGCAGAATAGTCCGAGATGGTCACATTGGCTCCGGTCAGTTCAGTGATCTCGTCTTCTTCCTGGAAATGGGCATAGAGATTGGCAGCCGCTGTATCTGCCGATGTTCCCTCAAAATACTGCAAGGTAACGATGTTATATGGACCATTGCAGTATTGAATCAGACCATCGACATCTACATCAACAAACACGGAATAATCCGCTGGAATCTGGATATATCCGTGGGATTCATCGCCGATCCACTTCACCTCACCAGTATAAGTGAAATCGCCGGAAGCATCTGTCAATGTGACAGATTCTACTTCGCTTTCTTCTGAGGCAGAATCCTCGTTGTCCGTGGGCGTTTCTGTTTCTGGCTCGGTGTTTTCTTCCTCTGATTCCGTGGCTTCCGGGGCAATTGTGACTGCATTTGTGGCTTTTGCAGCACCGCCAATGTCTTTTTGTGCTGTTGTATCGGAGGAGGTGCTTGTTCCGCAGCCAGTCAGCATAGCGCAGATCAGAAAAAGAGCCAGAATAATTTTTGAAATTGCAAATTGTTTCATACGTAAACTCTCCATATTATCATTTTTTCATTTTGGGTCATGGTCTGAAATTTCTGCCTGCACATCAACGGGGGATTCTTTGACCGATGTCATTTTCGGCACATGGATCCGTGCCAGAACCTCATTGATCATGCGCAGTGCACCGCTGATGATCATGAGAACGCCGATCACATGCCAGCCCGTGGATTGATTCACAAACAGTACATAGATCAGAATAAACACACCTAACAGGCAATTGGTCACGGCAAAAATCATAGGGGCGATAATGCTGGAATTCTCAAGCCGAAATGCCAAGGTATTGGCAATGCCGGAAATGCCGCATCCCAGAATGCAGATGCCGATGAGCATGGGGATCAGTGTGTTGACGGTCAAAGGAACAATGATCAGCAAAGCGCCCACAACCAGTAAAATACAGCCGGTGACCAGAAATTGCATCTGCACCTCATATTTCCGGCGTGACGCATAGATCACGATCTCCACCAGACCAATCAGAGCAATAAGTGCGCCGAATGCAAGGAAAATATGATCAAACAGATTTTCATTTGTCATTAACAGAATACCCAATCCGATTAGACAGAGAGGGAGAACAAAGGGGAGCAGGATATACAGGAATTGTTTGGATTTTTTAGACTTGTCTTTTTTACCCATGGGGTACTCCTTTCAGGTTCGGTGACACAATACAAAAATTGTTTGTAAAGTTGTCAGGTGGTTTTGATACAGTGTTGCCTTCAAAACTTGTCTTCCAAAGAAGATATATGCGTCTTTCCGGCAGATGATGGTGCATACAGCATCAAAAAGTCTTGTCAGACACAAAGTATGCCTGTAACTTTTTTCCTTTTCTTCACCAAAGGCTGCTCGAAAATCTGTGCACATTTTTTATCATGACGGTTCTAAAACAGGTGTATAAGATATTTTAGATACAGCCGTTTGGGAATGCGATAAGATTGTTCTATGGCCTTTGCAAGGGACAAAACTGCCTCTGCGGCTGTTTTTACAGTTTGTGGGGTAGGTGGATGACCGGATAGATCAGCGGCAAGGGCTGCTTCGATTAGTTGAGACGCCTCTGTGGGGAGATGTTTTTGTTCCAGAAAGCGCTGTGCATTCTGTTGATAGTCTGTCAGCAGACCGCCGGAATAGGGCAAGCCGATCCAACGCATCAACCGCAGAAAATAGCCATAGCTCCGGAAGATCGCCTGTTTCGGATGGCTGATGTCTCGGAGCAGAGAGATTCTTCCCCGGATATGCCATCTGTGCAGGAGAATCAGCAAAAAGATGACAGCGGCTAAGCTTCCGATGATGATCGTGCATACAGCAAGCAGGTTTGGATGGGAGAGTGGAATTGCCTGATCGGATTCCTGTACCGCATTGGATGGCGGTGCAGTAGACGATATGGTTTTCTCTGAGACCGTTACAAAAGCAGATGCTGTTGTCTGCGGGGCAGAGGTGGTAACCGAAATCGCAGTGGTAGCAGTAGTGGTAACCGAAATTGCAGTGGTCACCATCGGCTGAGATTCAGGGAGAGTTGTACTCGAAGCCTGAGGAGGAATATGCACAGCTTCTTCACTGTAGCCGGGTGTCATTTCAAAGGGAATCCAGCCAAAGCCGTCAATATAGCATTCACACCATGCGTGAGCCTGGCGGTCTGTCAGGGTCACAGTGTAGCCATTACGAGTCTCTTTCGCTTGCTGTAAAACATCATCGCCGAGGAGATAGCCTTCACAATAGCGGGCAGGAATACCCAGATACCGTGCGATAACCGTTCCGGCGGAAGCAAAGTGTACACAGTATCCCTTGTGATTCTCCAACAGGAAAAAGCGAATAAAATCTCTTGTCTGAGGTGTTTTTCCCGGAGACAGATCATAGACGGCACATGCAGCGATCCATTTCCGGATCTGGCGCAGAGTCTCATATTGCTCTGCGGCTGTCTGAGGACGCTGGGATGACAGATCTTTCGGCATGGCAGCAAAAATATCTGCCAAATCAGCACTTTCCGGTAATACAGTGTCAACCTCTTTGACATGATCCCGATACAGCAGGGAATCCATCATAGCTGCCGGAATGACTTTCCCCGGAATATCCGGAATCTGATCGGCGGAAGAAAGCGGAAATCGGCTTTCTACTGTGAATGGTTCTTCAGAGATTCCCAGAGCAGTGACAAATTTTTGGATTTGACCCGAGCCATGAAGATCCTCTGCCAGCAGTTCTGTTTGCTGCATGGGCGTTTCCAGAATCTGAGAAATATCCGTGTTCTGCAGCATGGTCCAGTTGTAGCTGTTCTGCTCTGCAGGCAGACAGCTTTCGTCGTCCGGAAAATTCACGTCATCGCTGTAAGAAACATAGGGTTGGTAATATCTGCCGTCTCGCAAATGACTGGTTACTGTGCATTGCAGTGTTTCTGATTCCGGCAGTATAGTGCGCTGGAACAAATAGGGAAAATTCTGGGGAGCACAGCCGAATTTCTGAATGATGTCGTTGATCTGCCATGTCTGACCGGATGCATCGATCTTTGCCTTGGACCAGCTGTCACCGTGATAGATGCTCCCGGTAAAGCCTTTGAAATAAACAGCGCTTGTCGGCAGATCGTCAAAGGTCAGCGTCAGTGCCTTTTTGTCCTGATATTCCAGACTGGCAGAACGTCCTAACAGAGATTCCTGATCATTTTGAAATAATCCCATGGATACACCGATTTTTTTCAGCCTCTGGGGGAAATCTTGGATGTCAAAAGCGGAAAGGCTATGACTGAGATCACGCATACGCTGCCGGTCTGCTTCGGTTCTGGTATATCCGCCGAAGGTTCCTGCCTCAAAGACGAGCAGATAGATGATCAGTATCATCCATGCCAGATTGGTTCCTGATCTGAAAGCAATCCGCTTTCCGGATTCGCTGTCCGGTATGTGCCTGTATATGCAACATTGTCCCAGTAGTCCGCATAAACCGGCAAGCAAAGGTGCAAATGCCAAAGGATGTAGCGGCAAGCCCCTGTACAGACCCATCTCCAGACAGCCGAGGGAAATTGCTGCGACGAAAAAAAACGATGGAGTGTGTATGACAAAATAGGTAAAGCAGCAGGCAAGCAGAATGCTGAAAAAGGCACAGGCGAGTGTTGCGCAGACGACAGGGGATTCCGTTGGTCCGATGAGAAAATATGCAGTTTCTGTGTGGTGCGCACTGCTGTAATAGATATTGTACATATAAAGCATTCCGGTTAGTATTCGTTTCCGAAACAGCCAGACACCGATTAGTGTCAGGAGTGAGATTCCTGTAAGAACTGCACCGCAGCGTTTGACCCATAAGCAGACCATTGATGCACCGAAAAAGGCAGTTAGTGCAGCAATCGTCAGATATTTCCGATAGATCAGAGGCGCATACAGGGAATACATGGAAAACAGCAGTCCGAAATATACCAGTCCCGCCAGGCAAAAGGAGGCAAATTTGCTGGAAAACGGCTTTTTTACAGGCAGCAGACACTCTGTCAGATCCTCCATATGAAAGGCAGTTGTCCGGTTATTCATAGAAATCACCTCCGGCTGAGACAGAGAGCTTTTTATATACTGTTTCCGCAGCTGTTCCGGAGGTAATAGAAACGACATTTTTCCCGGCAGAATGATTTCCCGCAGAAAAAATCGTCATGTTCTCCGGAAGATTCGATATGGTGTCTGCAATGCAGAAGTGAACACCTTGACCGTACCGGGTCAATTGTTCCCGGCAGCCTTCATCTGTATCTGCCGGAGGTGCTTCCACCAGCCGGCACAGGATCGGTATGACATCGGCAGCCTTTTCTACGGGTTGCATTTCATAGCGGTCTGAAGAACAGATCATTAGATGCAGGATATGATTGCTGCTGCAGACTGCCACAGCAATTGCCAGTACAGCCTCCAGCATGGCATCCAGCCGTTGTCCTGCATCAGGATGCTCCGGATGCGATAATGCATAGAGCAGAGCTGCTGTTGTCGGTTCACGGACAGGTTCGCCGTATTCCCGTACCACCGGTTCCGGCGTGCGGCTGCTCAGCTTCCAGTGAATGGCTCTCAGCTGGTCGCCGCTGCGGTATTCCCGTATACCGAGAAACTCTTCCGGTGCGCTGGTGGGGCGCAGTCTTTCCCGGGGAAAGACGGCAGAAAAGGGCTTGTCCGGTGCATCCGGCAGTCTTGGAAGAATGGTACAGACTGCGTGGGGTAAATTTTTACATCTGCTTCGGAACAAACGCAATGCATCCAACCCGTAAGCACGGGATACGGATATTTTCATACAGCCAGTATGAACTGCCTGTATCCGGATTGTCAGAGAAACCGTTCCGCCGGAAGGCACGGAGGTAGACAGAATATCTGCGGCTTTCTCGCACAAGGTCAGATGCTCCGTCAGCATCTTCAATTCTACCATGCTCATAGGCATCTTTGACGGATTTTCCACAATCAGCCGGCAGGAGAACCGCTCTCCGCAGTGTATCGGTTCAGAGGGCAGCTCCAGACGCAGTTTCAGCCGTCGGCTTTGCAGATGTACAGATGCAAATAGAAACACCGGCAGCAGAATCATCGTGATCAGCAGATAGACAGAAAATTCCGGCATATACAGCAGAGAAAATAGATACAGAACAGTAAGCAGAAGCAGGTAGAGCAGCTTGGCAAATAACACTGCATCACCGTCTTTCCGGTGTGGGGATGACTGTATTTTTCAGAATATCCGCCAGGATCTGTTCCGGAGAAGTACTGCCTCGGACGATCAGTCTGTGTGCCAGTACATCCACACAAAGAGGGGCAATGTCATCCGGCAGAAGATAGTCTCTCCCCCGCAGCATTGCCATGGATTTTCCCGCCTGGATCAGTGCCAGTGTACCTCGTGGACTTGCCCCCTGTGCAATCTGAGGATGCTCTCGGGTTGCTTTGGCAATGGATGCTGCATAGTAATACAGGCGATCATCTACATACACAGATGCCGCTTGTTGCTGCAGCAGTTCCAGCTGCTTGGCATTGCTGATGGGCTGAAGCTGTTTCAATGGGTCCATCTTGGATCTGCCTTTCAGAATGGAGATTTCTTCTTCTATGGTGGGATATCCCATATGCAGCCGCATGAGAAAACGATCCATCTGGGATTCCGGCAGAGACTGGGTGCCCACACAATTCAAGGGATTTTGCGTCGCAATGACAAGATGGGGACGGGGCAGGGAATAAGTCTTGCCCTCTACTGTCACATTGCCTTCCTCCATCGCCTCCAGCAGTGCTGCCTGGGTTTTGCTGGAGGTTCGGTTGATCTCATCCGCCAGCAGCAGATTGCAGAACAGTGCACCGGGCTGGAATTCAAATTGCTCGGTATCCTTTCGGTATATGGAAAAGCCTGTTAGATCAGAGGAAAGTACATCAGGTGTGAACTGTACCCGGCGGCAGGAAAGTCCCAGTACACGGGAAAAAGCCATTGCCAGAGTAGTTTTTCCCACACCGGGCATATCCTCCATCAGAACATGGCCTCCTGCCAGAAAGGCAATCAGAACCTTGGTGAGGATCATGTCTTTTCCCACGACCGCTTTCCGGACTTCCCGGAGAATGGCTGACGGGATCGTATTTGAAGTATGGTTTGGCATGTTGACCTCCTGAGAATCGGTTTGGATCAGAATGATGCCGGGGTTTCGTATGAGAACAAGTTCATACATTCTTTCTGAAAAGAATCCACAATATCATTATATCACCTATTTTTTGCTTTTTCAACCCTCATATCTATTTTTTTGCAAAATAGAAACAAGCTTTTTTTGAAGCTTTCAGTCAAAACAGCGAAAATCCGTTTTGGAATGAAAAAATCCTTCGGCTTGTATTGACAAACTCCAAAAAAATGGTATACTAAATAGAAGAGGGTATGGTGGGCATCTTTGTGTAAAGACTGTCTGACGCCTTTGTGCAAAATTCTTGTGCAATCTTTACCCGTTATTTATCATGGAAAGAGAGTTGAATGCGATGAATATCTGGCATGACATCAATCCAAAGCGCATTACAGTGGACGATTTTGTGGCTGTGATTGAGATACCCAAGGGCAGTAAGGTGAAATATGAACTGAATAAGGAGACCGGTGTACTTGAGATGGATCGTATCCTGTATACCTCCACGCATTACCCGGCAAATTACGGCTTTATTCCCCGGACATATGCTGACGATGGTGACCCGCTGGATGTACTGATACTTTGCTCTCAGGAAGTCAATCCCATGACGCTGGTTCGATGCCATCCCATCGGTGTCATCCACATGGTGGACAACGGTCAGCGGGATGATAAGATCGTTGCAGTTCCGTGTAATGATCCTACGTATAATAATTATCACAATATTGATGATCTGCCCCGTCATATTTTTGAGGAGATCGTACATTTTTTCCAGGTTTACAAAGAACTGGAGCACAAGACCACTGTCGTGAATGAAGTGGAAGATGTCTATGCAGCAAAGGATATCATCGCAGCAGACATTGAAAACTATATTGATAAATTTTGTAAGGGATAAGAATCTTTGCCTCAGAGCTTATTCCTGCGTGGACAAGCCTTGAAGCGGATTCGCAAAAAAGGGTGAATTTGCGGCGGAATGTCGCAAGATAGAAAGAGGTATGAAATATGGTATCAACATCAGACATTTTGTTCAATCATGAAACTAACGTTGCACCGTTAGGACTGATCGCCATGGATGGTGCAAAAGAGTTGGGCGAAAAAATCGACCATTATCTGGTGGAATGGGCACATAAAGGCGGTTATGATGTGGACACGTTTCTGATCGAATGCGAATGCCCCCGGTTTTCTTCCGGTGATGGAAAGGGCCTGATCAAGTCTACGATCCGCGGTAAAGATCTGTTTATCATTATAGATGTGGGCAATTACAGCATAAAGTATCAGATGTTTGAAACAATGAACTGCATGTCCCCGGATGACCATTATCAGGATCTCAAGCGTATTATCCAGGCGGCAAGCGGCAAGGCGCACCGCATCAATATCATTATGCCGATTCTCTATGGCAGCCGTCAGCACCGCCGGAGCTATCGGGAATCTCTGGACTGTGCCTGTGCATTACAGGAGTTGGAGCGCATGGGCGTTTCCAATATTGTTACAGTGGATGCGCATGACCCCCGTGTACAAAATGCGATTCCTTTGATGGGATTTGACAATGTGATGCCTTCTTATCAGGTGCTGAAAACCATGTTTGAAACAGTGGACCACCTGAAAACCACACCGGATGAGTTTATGGTCATCAGCCCGGACGAGGGTGCGCTGAATCGGAATATGTTTTATGCTTCCATGCTGGGCGTGCCTATGGGTATGTTCTACAAGCGCCGTGATTATGCGAGAATTGTCAACGGCAGAAATCCCATTGTCGCACATGAGTATCTGGGCAATTCTGTCGAGGGCAAGGATGTATTTATTGCCGACGATATTATTTCCTCCGGTGACTCTATGCTGGATATCGCCTATGCACTGAAGGAGCGGAAGGCACGTCGTGTGTTCTGTTTTGCTACCTATGGCTTGTTTGTCAATGGCCTGAAAAAGTTCGACAAAGCCAATGAGGACGGCTACATAGATGCAGTGTTCAGCACGAATCTGACCTATCGTTCTGAGGAACTGCTGTCCAGAAAATGGTTCCACGAGGTGGATTGCTCCAAGTATATCTCCTATTTTATTGCCGCATTAAATCATGACGTTTCTATTGGCAATGTGATCGATCCCAATGCAAAGATCAAGCTTCTGCTGGAAAAGCGGAACAGCGAAAATGCATGAGGCAACACAGCACAAAAACTGCCTGATGACTTTGTGCACAATCTGCTTGCATATTTCTGCATATCTTGTATGCAATCTTTGTGCGGGTTTGCCTTGACAATTTTCTGAAAAGCTGATATAATGTTCTAAGAGCGTGTTCGGATTCCAGATCCTGTGCATACAGGCTTTATTTCCGATCAGTTTCGGACAAGGATCAGAATACAAACAGAGACCTTCGTCCCATCTGGCGGCGCAGGTCTTTTCTATTTTACATCAAAGGAGATTTTGCATCCATGAAGTGGCAAGGCGTAAATGAATTAAGAGAAAAATATCTGTCATTCTTTGAGAGTAAGAAGCACACCCGGCTTCCCAGCTTTTCTCTCGTTCCCCAAGGGGACAAGAGTCTGCTTCTTATCAACTCAGGCATGGCACCGCTGAAAAAGTACTTCCTCGGACAGGCAGTTCCCCCTAATACACGAGTAACCACCTGTCAGAAGTGCATCCGTACACCGGATATTGAACGTGTGGGTCAGACAGCACGGCACGGCACATTCTTTGAAATGCTGGGAAATTTCTCCTTCGGGGATTACTTTAAGATTGAAGCCATTCAGTGGGCTTGGGAGTTTTTTACCAGCGTGCTGGAAATGCCGGCAGACAAGCTTTATGTTTCTGTTTTTGAAAACGATGACGAAGCATACGATCTGTGGACAAAGGAGATCGGTATCGCAGCCGATCATATGGTACGTCTGGGCAGAGAGGACAATTTCTGGGAGCACGGTTCCGGTCCCTGCGGTCCCTGCTCGGAGATCTATTTCGACCGTGGAGCAGAAAAGGGCTGCGGCAAACCGGATTGTAAGGTGGGCTGTGACTGCGACCGTTATGTAGAAGTCTGGAATCTGGTATTCAGCCAGTTTGATAGTGACGGCAACGGCAATTATACCGAGATGGAGCACAAGAACATTGATACCGGTATGGGACTGGAGCGTCTTGCATGTGTGATGCAGGGTGTGGATAATCTGTTTGAAGTGGATACCATACAGAACATCATGAAGCATGTCTGCCGTATTGCCCATGTGACATACAATGATGATGAGAAAACGGATGTGGCACTGCGTGTGATCACAGATCATATCCGCAGCAGTACCTTTATGATCAGTGACGGTGTGATGCCTTCCAATGCCGGAAGAGGCTATGTGCTTCGCCGCCTGCTCCGGCGTGCAGCACGCTATGGCAGATTGATCGGTATTGAAAAGCCCTTCTTGTTTGAGGTTGCAGAAACAGTCATTCAGGAGAATGTCTCAGCTTATCCGGAACTGAAAGAAAAGAAAGCTTATATCTGTAGGATCATAGAAGAAGAGGAAAAGACCTTTGCCAAGACGGTGGATAAGGGATTTGATATGTTGATGGGCATTCTGGAACAGCGGAAGGCCAATGGCAGCAGTGTGGTTTCCGGTGAGGATGCATTCAAGCTCAGCGATACCTATGGCTTCCCCATTGATCTGACAGAGGAAATTGCTGCGGAGCAGGGATATACAGTAGATCGAACACGTTTTACAGAGCTTGTCAATGAACAGCGCAGCCGTGCCCGTGCTGACCGTATGAGTAAGGTTGGTTCTTCCTGGGCAGACGGTGGCATTCAGATCGATGCCCAGGTAACGAAATTCACAGGCTATACTTCTCTGAAAGAAGAAGCAGAGATCGTTGCCATTTGCCGTGACGGACAGCTCGTAGATGCTGCTGCAGAAGGTGAAGACGTCATTCTGCTTCTGAACAAAACACCGTTCTATGCAGAAAGCGGCGGTCAGATCGGCGATTCCGGCATGATTTCTACGCCGGAAAGCACCTTTGCTGTGGAAACTACCAGCAAGACCGAGGACGGTCACTATCTGCACATCGGCTCTATTGTAGAGGGGGCGCTTCATGTAGGCGACAAGGTTTCTGCCAAGGTAGATGCAGAAAAGCGGGCAAAGATCATGCGCAATCACACCGCTGCACACCTGCTTCAGGCAGCACTGCGTGTGGTTCTGGGCGATCATGTCCATCAGGCAGGTCAGCTGGTTTCGGATACTCGCTGCCGGTTTGACTTTACGCATTTTGCCGCTATGACAGCTGAGGAGATCAAAGCAGTAGAAGCCATGGTCAACGATAAGATCATGGATGCCATCCCTGTTGTGACACAGGAGCTTCCTATTGCAGAGGCACGTAAGATTGGTGCAATGGCACTGTTTGGTGAAAAATACGGCGATATCGTCCGTGTTGTCAGTGCAGAGGATTATTCTGTGGAATTTTGCGGCGGTACTCATGTAGACAATACCGCAAAGCTGGGTCTGTTCCGCATTCTTTCAGAAAGCTCGGTGGCTTCTGGTGTGCGCCGTATTGAGGCAGTCACAGGCACAGGCGTTCTGGAACAACTGGCTTCCTACGAGCAGATCATGACAGATGCCGCAAAGGTAATGAAGCTGGGCAGCTTTCGCGATCTGGCAGCGCACTGTGCTTCTCTCGTGGCAGACAATAAGGAAAAGGATCGCCAGATCGAAGCACTGAATCAGAAGATCTCCGATGCTAAAATGGCAGCGATTTTTGACAATGCCAAGGAGATCGCCGGTGTCAAGATGGTTTCTGCTATGCTTAGCAGTATAAGCCCCCAGTTGCTCCGTCAGATGGGCGACACAATTAAAGCGATGAACGAGCCTGTGATCGCTGTTCTGGCAAGCGTGACAGGTGAGAAGGGCAGCCTGCTTTGCAGCTGTTCCGCCGCAGCCCGGGAAAAAGGCGCACACGCTGGAAAGATTGTACAGCGGATTGCTGCCATCACCGGCGGCAAAGGCGGTGGAAAGCCGGACAGCTCAATGGCTGGTATCGGAAAAACATATATGGTAGACGAAGCACTGATGGCATTGGACAGCATTGCCGCCGAATTTCTCAAGGAGGACTGATAACATGGAGGATTGTTTGTTTTGTAAAATTGCTGCGGGAGAGATTCCCAGCACAAAGGTATACGAGGACGAAACCGTTTATGTGTTCAAGGACATCAACCCCATTGCGCCCATCCATTATTTGCTGATTCCCAAGGCACATATCTGCTGTGCTGCAAAGATCACCTCGGAGAATTCCGCTGTGGTAGGGCATATCTTTGAAGTGGCTGCTAAAATCGCAGAGAATGAGGGATTGAAGGACGGTTATCGTGTTGTGACAAACTGCGGTAAAAATGCAGGACAGACCGTGTTTCATCTGCATTTCCATCTGCTGGCAGGCATAAAGATGGGCTGGGGCGCTGATGCCATTCAGCCGATAGAAGAGTAAGGAGCAGCCTATGTCCCAGTTTTATACCCTGCACATTGCCGGTTTGACAAGGCAGTTGAAGATTTGTCCTATCAGCGATAAGCTGGATATTGCGGCATTTGTCATGTTTTCGGACGTAGAACTGACCGAAGCCTGCGCACGGGAACTGATGGCTCTTGTTCCGGCATGTGACTATATTCTCACAGCGGAGTCCAAGGGTATTCCGCTGGCATATGAGATGTCCCGGCAGATGAAAGTGCCTTATGTTGTGGCACGAAAATCGGTCAAGGGCTATATGACAAACGCCATTTCTGTACAGGTGAAATCCATTACCACGGCATCAATTCAGACTCTTTACCTGGACGGGGATAAGGCGGCATGGCTGAAAGGCAAGCGTGTTCTGATCGTGGATGATGTGATCAGCACAGGAGAATCCCTTCGGGCATTGCAGCAGCTTGCCGATGCAGCAGGTGCTGACATTGTGGGCAATGCTGCACCTCTGGCAGAGGGCGATGCTGCCGACCGAAAAGATATCATTTTTCTGGAAAAGCTGCCGTTGTTTTTTAAGGATTGAGAGTTGACCCATGATGCAGCGGAAGATGGCATGGGTGGGAATTCCATGGCTCATGGGGCTGTGGCTCTCGACCTCCTTTTCAAGCTCTGTGACGATGTGTCTGCTTCCGGCGGCTTTATTGCTGCTGGGAGCATTCCGTCTATTACGGCGGATCAGCACAAGACAACTGATCGTTACCGCAATTCCCTTTTTCATGTCAGTGGGTATGGTCTTCTTGTATACACAGCATGTCTACAATCCTGTCATGGCGCATACCGGTGTGCCGGAAGTGTTTGTCGGGCGTGTTGTGGCATTGCGGGAATATGACAGCGGCTTTGCGCAGTATCAGATGCAGGGAAGCTTTTCTGATGGAATTACAGGAAAGGTATTATTTTACGGAGACTCTCTGGGTGCACATCTGGGGGATGACATGGAGGTTACCGGAACCTTTTCCCAGCCGGAAGAGAATTTTTTATGGAACGGCAAAGCCTATTATGGCTCTCAGTCCATTTTTCTGGAAGCAGATGAGGATGCAACGGCACGCTGTATTCCGGCAGACCGCTGGATTTTGCTCCGAAAACTTCGGGCATACCGGATGTATATCTCACAAAAAATACAGACATATGCCGGAGAAGAAGCCGGAGGATTGACCAGTGCCATGCTGCTGGGAACGAAAGACACATTGTCAGAAGAAACCGAGGCTGTTTTCACACGAAGCGGCATCCGGCATGTGGTCGTCATTTCCGGTCTGCATGTGGTATTGATCTGCGCCATATGGACGTGGCTGTCCCGGCTGCTTCATATGGGAAGACGGAGCAGATTTCTTGCTTTGACAGTGCTTTTGCTTTTGTATGCGGCTATGGTAGAGATGCCAGTCTCGATCCTGCGTGCAGGGTTGATGTTTCTGCTGGCACAGAGCGCACCGCTGTTTTACCGAAAGGGCGACACCCTGACCTCCCTCTGCTTTGCAGGCATCCTGCTGACGATCCGGAACCCCTATCTGATACAGAATGTCTCCTTTCAACTCTCTTTTCTGGGAACATTTGGTATTGGTGTGTTTGCACCTTGGATGACAAAGGCGATGCCGGAAAAGAACCCTTTCCAACGGCTGTGCAAAACTATGGCTTCACTGTTGTGTGTTTCTGTTTGTGTGTTTCCTGTGATGCTCGTGTATTTTCGAGAGGTCTCTGTGGCTTCGCCTTTGGCGAATCTGATCCTTGTGCCCATCTGTTCTCTGATGGTAATGCTGGCAATGGGCATATTCCTCACAGGAGGGGCATTTTTTATATCAAAGCCCATCGGCCTGCTTTTGAAGCTATTGTATCAGCTGATCATGTTATTGGCACATGGACTGGAAAAGCTGATTCCGGTGATGTTTCCTGCCGGATGGGATTTTCTTCCGGTGCTGACAGCCATTCTTGCTGCTGTGGTGTTGTTGATTTTTCTGGTGTATCGGAAGCCTCGGCATGTTGCATTGGCACTGATAGTCTCTTTTGGTATCCTCACCGGCGGACAGACAGTTTACCAGATGCAGGAGAATCAAAGCTTTACAGTGACACTGATGGGGCAGGGAGATGCTGTGACAGCGGTGATTGCCTTTCAGGGTAAAACAGATGTCATTGATCTTTCCGGATATCGCCGAAATGCTCCGTATGTCAGCGCCTATCTGGAGGATCACGGTATCAGCCGGATCAATACCCTCTGTTTGACACGGCGTGCCGATGATCTTTTTGAAGCATACGGCAGTGCACTGCGGTATATTTCTGTGGAGGAGATGGCTGTTCCGGAAAACTGTACGCTTTCGGCATCGGCAAAGTTTTCTTTTGACAAGCTGGTGCAGACGGATGCATTTGTCATTGAAGATATTCTGTACCGCACAGAAGTGGAAAACCACCTGCTGAAGATTACCTATGGAACACTCCATTTCTGTATCGGCGCATCCATGAAGGAGATACCAGAGGGCGAGTGGAACGCTGTGATTTGCAGCAGCTGGAAGGGTAAAGAGACGCTTCCGGCGGGTGTATATCTGAAAGAGGAAGTGACCCAGCTTCGGGTGACTTCTGATGGGAAAATCACGATCATACAGGAGGCTTGAGATGAAAAAGTTTTCTATGGTATGGATAATTGCACTGCTGTTCAGCGGTTGTTCTCATCCAGATGCTTCTGATATGCGCTCTGCAGATGCGATAGAGCAGTACCTGGAAATGGCATATGACATGGATTTCAGCTTGGTGGAGGAGGACGATTCTCTGATTTCAGAGTGGCTCTGTGACAATGAGGCGGAATCTGCAAGAGGGTATGTTTTTGCCGATGAAAACGGGTTGCAGTTTACAGCCATAGCCTATCGTGCACGACAGCTTTTTGGCAGCTGTCCGGCGGTGAAGGAGAATTACCGCAGCGTATACGCACTGGATCTTATGGAAACTATAGAGGAGATCAGCAGAGAATGCGGTGTGACCATTCGCCTGCATGAAGGGGCAGACAGCTATATGACGAGATATGACGTTCTTGTTGATGATAAGACTGAACTGGAGGATGCGCTGCATGCGGTAGAGAAAATGCAGAAAATAGAGATGCCAGTACTGGCAGAACCGGATGTCCAGATCGGGATGTATTCCTTGCTGTGGTACAGTACAAATTGCAGCATCCACATCATGGCATCCGCAGAGGAATATGAGAAATCCATCAGACAGTATTTTTTTCTCACCAGACCGGAATACGAAGCGGTGGATTATGATGCAGAGCTTTATCAACTGCAAAGAGCCTATGACACGGCGGATTTATCATCTGTTGTTACAAGCTGTCTATAGAAAGGAGCATTGCCATGGCAGCTATCACGCCGAAAAACCTTGCCGCCAATATCCGGCAGAAGAATCTGGACAACCTCTATTACATCTACGGCGCTGATCTGGTACAAGTGCGCCAACTGACTGCTGCCCTCATCAAAAAGGCAACAGGCAGCAATGCAGACATGGCAGTGACCAGATTTGACGGACAGAAACTGGAGTTGGATACATTGATCGATGCTTCCCGTCAGTTTTCGATGTTTTCCCAATACAACTGCATCCAGGTGCATGATTTGAACGCAGATAGTCTCCGGGAAGATGATCTGAAACGGCTGCTGACTCTCATAGAAGAAGTGGGAGGTGCAACGATGCTGATTTTTGATATTACTGGATTTGATCCGAAAAACGGCAAAAAAACGCCGCAGGGAAAAAATAAAAAGCTGATCGACTGTATTGCCAGACACGGCACAGTCTGTGAAGCTACCCAACGAACACCCAAGGAACTGGCACGGGAGCTTTCTGCATTGGCAGAAAAACGAGGATGTACTTTCCCGCCGGATTGTGCCGAGGAACTGGTGCGGCTTTGTATGGGAAATACCCTGATCCTTCGCAGTGAGCTGGAAAAGCTTTGCGCCTATACTGGGGGCGGAAGGATCACAAAGGAGATTGTGCATCAAGTGACTACGCCTCAGTTGGAGACCACGACCTTTCAACTGGCAAAGGCTGTGGTGTCCCAGCGTCCGAAAGCTGCCATGGAGGAACTGGATAAGCTGTACACCATGCGTACCAATCGCACATTTATCGTACATGCCATTGCTTCTTCGTTTATGGATCTGTACCGTGCAGCAGCGGCGATCCGTGGGGGAAAAACAGCGGATGACATGAAAAAGGATTTTGGGTACACCTTTGATTTTGTGGTGCAGAATGCATTCCGTGACTGCCGCCGTATTTCTCTGGAACGGCTGCGTGCCTGTATTGGTGTTCTCCGTGATCTGGAACTGGAGTTGAACTCCACGCAGACAGACGAACGGATCTTGTTGGAGACTGCCATTGTCCGGATGCTTGCCATTGCAGGAGGGTAACTATGATTCATGTTGCACAGGCGATTGTTGTAGAAGGAAAATACGACAAGATCAAGCTTTCTTCGATTCTGGATGCCGTGATCCTGGTCACCAATGGATTCGGCATTTTCAAAAATCAGGAAATGCTGAATCTGATCCGCTATTATGCAAAAGCCACTGGCGTCATTGTTCTGACGGATTCAGACACAGCAGGCTTTCGCATCCGCAATTATATCAAGGGCGCAGTACGGGAAGGAACGCTCTATCACGTCTACACGCCGGATGTTTACGGTAAAGAACGGCGAAAGGAAAAGCCTTCGGCAGAGGGAAAGCTTGGTGTGGAGGGAATTGACAAAAAACGGTTGCTGGAAGCCTTTGACAAAGCCGGTATCTTTGCCAATGAGACAGAAGCATCGGCACAAACCGACCCCATAACAAAAGCAGACTTGTATGCATACGGACTTTCCGGCGGTGCAGACAGCAAGGCGCTGCGGAAAAAGCTGCAAAAACAGCTTGGGTTGCCGGATTTACTTTCTGCGTCGGCATTGACAGAAATTCTGAATACCATGATGACGAAACAGGAACTGGCAGAGCTGACAGCCCGTCTGACAGATGATTCTTCAAAGCCGGCAAGTTTTGACACAACTTTCTGATCTATCATATCAACAGGAGTATACACATGCAATTTGCATCATTCAGCTTTATCTTTCTATTTCTGCCGGTGGCACTGGCGGTATATCATCTGACGCCCGCACGTCAGAAGCATTCTGTTATGCTGGGAATCAGTCTGATCTTTTTACTAAGCGGCGGATTTGTTGCGGCGATGGTATTATTGCTGCTGACAGCGTTTACTTATGGTGCAGGACTGCTTCTGGGACACCTTCAACCCAGAAGGTTCTTATCTGGGCTGTTGATGACGGGAGTCATTTTAATCTTTCTGGGAACGCTGCTGCTTTTACGAAGTGACTGGGTGCAGGGCACAGAGGGAAAGTTTATTTCCGGCAGAGGACTTTATCCGGTGGGACTGGCGTTTTTTGCCTTACAGGGCATGGGCTATTGTGCCGATATCCGAAATAAAAAAATTATGCCGGAACGCCGCCCGGTATGGTTATTCCTGTACATGCTGTTTTTTCCCAGGCTGCTGATGGGACCCGTGGTTTCTTATCGGTCTGCGCAGCGATCCTCCTGCCCGGTCAGCTTTTCGATGGAACAGATTGGCGGAGGGATGATGCGGTTTGTAATCGGTTTGTCCAAGAATCTGCTTTTGGCGCAGCCCCTCGCCCTGCTTTTTGATGGGATTGTACAGGCAGAAGCCTCTTACTCCGTATTCATGCTCTGGGTCGGATTACTGGCAAAGCTAACAGCGCTCTTTCTGGAGCTTTCCGGTTATAGCGATATGGCGGTAGGGTTGGCGATTTGCTTTGGCTTCCGGCTGCCGGAGAGTTATGGAAAGTCTGCTTTATTTCCCACTGTGATCCGGTTTTCCGAGACGTTCAACCGAACAGTAGTACAGTGGTTTTCTCATTATGTGGGCGGAAAGTTCCGCACCAGAAGCATGCTGACACGCAATCTTGCTGTGCTTGCCACATGGGGCTGCATCGGGCTTTGGTATCAATTCCGACTGACTTCTCTGATATGGGGCATCTTCATCGGTTTATGTATCTGTGTGGAACATGCCGCAGGGGCTAATAAGCATATCCGCTATCCGGTGGCGCATCATATTCTGACGATATTTCTTCTCTGCGGCAGCATATTGCTGTTGGTACTGCCGGATCTCTCGTCAGTGGGAATGTATTTCCGGAATATGCAGCATTTTACCCTGACGGATTCTGACCTGTACCTGCTTCGCAGCGACTGGCTGGCGCTGGTGGTTGGTTTATATGCCGCTTCGGGAAATTGGCGGAAGATTATACAGAATATCAGCGATAAGCTCTGGTTCCGGCGGATACAGGCGCCTTTGACGGTACTTGCTATCATTGTCCTGCTGCTGGCTTGTATTGCCGTGCTGATGACAGAAGATACAATGACATTTCAATTGATGCTATAGGGGAGGAAGAGGAAGAAACATGAAAGTAAAACGTCTTGCCCGCCATCTGCTGCGTTCTCCGGAACAGCAGCAGCGCATCGTGCAGCAGACTAACGGCTTTGTGCTGTGGATCTTGTTTGCAGTTTTTGGCTTGCTGACCGTGGTCACCGGATTATTTTCCCACAGCCGATTGCCTGCCAAAGACAGAACTGTTACTGCATCCGTTCAACAGCTTTTGGACGATCATCTGACTGAAAGCTCTGTCTGGCACAGCTTTTTTGTACGTGCCAAAACAGACTGGACGGTCTCTGTGGGCGGCAACCTTTCGGGAAATGTTTATGTCACAAAAAGCCGGCTGCTGGAGCATCCGGAAATCCTGAACCGAGAAAAGTTGAAAGAAACCTCCGGTTTGCTGAGTGCGTTTTATCGGGAAAGCCAGATCCCCATGTGTGTAATCGCTGTGCCCTCTGCTGCGGAGTTCTATGCTTCCGAACTGCCCGGCGGTGTTTCCTGTCCTTCGCAGACAGAAGATATCGAGATGTTTTATCGGGAATTGACCTCGCCGATCCGGAAAATTGACGTATATCATGTGTTGTTTACTGCCACAGATGATTACATTTATTGTCGCACCGATCCTCGCTGGACATGCTACGGGGCATACTGTGTATATCGGAATGCCATCCGAAAAATGGGCTTTGCCCCCATTTCCTATGATCAGTTTGCAGTGACCCATGCCGGTACATTCCGGGGCAGTCTGTATGATGCATGTCTTTATGAAGACGTCACGCCGGACATCCTCGATATCTATACCTGTGACAGCGGTATCGTCATCCAGGAAATGACGGCGCAGCTTTCTGATGGCACAGAAGAAAGCCGCAGCATGTATACGGCATCGGAAGAATATGCCGATCCTTATGAATTTTATTTGGGAGCAGAGTATGATATGCTGACGATCCGAACCAGTCTGGACAGCCAGAAAAAGCTGTTGCTGCTCGAGGATTCCAGTGCAGACTGCATGATACCTTTTTTCATTCAGCATTACAGCGAGATCTGCATTGTCGATGTGGAGAACGCCAGCCTTCCGTTAAAGGAATTGACAGATCCTTCGGATTATAGTCAGATTTTGGTGCTCTGTGATGCGGATACTTTTGCTGACAGTGATAGTTTTACCGATTTATTCCGTGATGGGGAGTGATGCATATGATCGATTTGCATTTACATACAAAACGCTCTGATGGACAATTTTCTCCGACAGAAATCGTCCGCATGGCAGCTTCTGCCGGTATTACTGCTATGGCAATTACGGATCACGATACGGCTTCCGGCATTGCAGAAGCCAAGGAAGCTGCATTGCAATACGGTATCACCTGTTTCTCCGGCATCGAGATCAGTGTAAAAGGAGCAGGTGAGTTGCATATTCTTGGCTATGGCATTGATCCGGACAGCAAAAGCCTACAGGAATTCTGCCAGAAGCATGCGAAAAACCGCCAGTCAAGAAGCCTGCGTCTGATACAGTATCTGAACAGCTGCGGTGTTTCCCTGACTCTGGAAGAGGTACAAGCGTATAACGAAGGGCGTTCCAGCGGCAGACCTCATTTTGCCAGAGCACTGGCAGAAAAAGGGTATGCCAGTTCTGTTTCAGATGCTTTTGACCGCTATCTTACAACGCCAGAATATTACGCCAATGTAGAACGTCCCAAGCCGACACCGGAAAAAGGTATCCGTATTATACAAGAAGCCGGGGGCATTGCAGTTCTGGCGCATCCCCATCAGGTCAGGCTGCCGGATACTGAACTGGACAGTTTGGTGGTTTCTTTGCGGCAGCAAGGGCTTTCCGGAATCGAAGCATATTACAGCCTGCACACCTCGGAGCAGACGGCTTTTTATCTTCGGCTTGCAGAAAAATATGATCTTCTTGTCACCTGCGGCTCAGATTATCACGGACCGAAAGTAAAACCAGACATTCAGATGGGAACCGGTGTTCAAGGCTCGCTTTGCGTGACGGATGAGAATATTGTACAGCGCCTATCACAGAAAATTGCCCTGCACCAGAATCAGAATGAAAGATAAGCCCGGAACAGTAAAGGCAAAACCGCCGTATTCCATTTTTGGAGTACGGCGGTTTTGGGAATCCGTGGACCTCTTCAGTTTTTGAGGAGGTCTAATGTATGGGGCGTATGAACAGATTCTCATGGTGCAGAAACTGTCCGGCTGCTGTAAGACATTCTCCGTAAAATGACTGGACGGTGCAAATAATGCAGGGAGATGTCAGACGCCGTTTGTTCTGCCTGGCGAGTGCGGGAAACGTCCGCTGCATGCAAGGATGTTTGCTGGATTTGCTCCTGCCGCAATGTGGCACAGGTCAGTGCTGCGGCAGAGAACATTTGCTGATGGTAATTTTGCAGATGGCATAGCTCCTTTCTTGATTGAAACAGCGTACAGCGCTGCTCTCACAGATTCATTATAACATATTCCTATGGATTTGAAAATATGTTCGACAAAACTCGTACATTTTTTCTTTGAGAACAAATTCTCAGATTTTTTCTGACAAACTTGACAGCGATTTCATACCGTGCTATAATTATATTATGCGCAGTTGTGCAATAAAGCGATATACTTTTCAGGAGGAATGATTTATGTTGTTGACAACGATCGAACAGATCCCAGGAAGAACCTATACCGTCATCGGCTTAGTAAAGGGGAGTTGCGTACAGAGTAAAAATGCCATTGCAGATATCGGACAGAGCTTGAAGACCATTGTAGGCGGTGAGTTGAAATCCTATACCGACATGATGAACAAGGCACGTCAGATTGCAGAAGAACGGATGATGGAACAGGCTGCTCATTATGGTGCAGATGCCATTGTAGGTGTGCTTTATGCTACCTCTGCTATTATGGGCGGTGCAGCTGAGATCACTGTATACGGTACAGCGGTGAAGCTGAATTAGGAATGGATTCCAGATCGTGTTTTCACAAAAATACAATGCACGGTTTTTCCGCCAATTTTACTGCGGACCGCGTTGAAAAAGTTCACCATACGGCAGTATGCTTTTCCTTTTTCGCTTTGTGATGAACAAAAGGACGCTCGAAAAGGCGACCATTTTTTTATGAACATATTCCTATAGTAGACGAAAACTGCCTCCGGTGTGCATCTCGGAGGCAGTTTTCTATACGCAACTGAATATTCGGAAGCTGTGCCGCCAGAGTAAGGCATCATATTCTGGAAAACCTTTCATTTCACAGCGGCTACAATAGTACCCTTACTATTATACACGATTTTAAGTGAATTGTCCAGCTTTTTTTGCAGAAAAACCCGAAATTTTTTGTTATTCCATATAATGGAAAAAATCAATGGCATCAAACTCAAAAAAATCCGTAAAACCGGAAAAATCGCTATTGACGAACTGTCAGATTTATTATATAATGTTATATAGAGATTGTATGCGCTGAGGACGGGGCAATGTTTTTCGGATGCATACCAATATGTGGTATAAGGAGCGAACAAGCACTTGAGAAAAATTCAAATCTCTGCTTCTATTTTAAGCGCAGATATGGCAAATCTGGCAGACGTGATCGACGGATTGGAGCAAGCTGGTACAGACATGCTGCACTTTGATGTGATGGACGGACACTTTGTGCCGAATATTACCTTTGGGCTGCCGGTTCTGGAGGCGTTGGATCATGTAACCGGCATGTTCATGGATGTCCATCTGATGATCGAAGAACCGCTTTGCTATGCAGAGCGTTTTGTCCGGGCTGGTGCAGATCTTGTCACGTTTCATCTGGAAAGCAAAAGCGACCCGGTGAAAACCATCGAAGCCATCCACCAAGCAGGTGCGCAGGCAGGCATTGTCATTAAGCCGGACACACCCTGGGAAGAAGTGATTCCTTATCTGGATCAGGTGGAAGTGATTCTGGTCATGACGGTAGAACCGGGCTTCGGAGGACAGTCCTTTCTCTGGCATATGGTGAAAAAGGTAGAAGGGCTTTCTGCCTATAAAAATGAATATGGGTTAAATTACCGGATACAGGTAGACGGCGGTATCAATGCGGATACAGCACCTCATGTGATCCGGGCGGGGGCAGATCTGTTGGTCATCGGCAGCTATTTGTTCCGGCAGGCAAATCCCCGTGCCGCTATGGATGCCATTCGTGAACAGGCTGTAAAACTCAGCGCTGTGGATTAAGGAGTATCATGCAGACAAGACGAGAGCCAAAGGTACACATCTATTCCAAAAAGAAACGCCGGCGCAAGGGCAGTCCTCTGCGCGGTGTACTGTCTGTTTGTTTCACCTTTGTGGTGGCTGGTATCATCGGTACTGTGGGCTACAGCATTGCAAAGCCCATTCTGGAAATGAACAGAACAGACGATGTTCAGGAAGAATCCGCGGCACAGACAACAATGCCGGAAACGCAGACAGCAAGCTATCCGCCCTCTGCACTGGAACAGGCACTTTCTACGACTACTGTTGTGACAACACCAGTGGTCACAGAGCCGGTTGTCAGGGAAATTCAATATGCCGTGCGCCTGCCGGAAACCGCACTGGAAAACGCTGATACCCTAAACGCCGCCATTGCTGCGGCAAAACTGAACGTACCGGAAATGCAGATGGCAGTCATCCCTATGAAAGTGCAGGGCGGTGTGATACTCTATGATTCCGAGGTTGCACTGGCAAAAACCTGCGGCGCAGAGCAGGGAACACTGACTGCTTCAGATATTGTCCGCATTGCCAGAGAAAATGGCTGCGGTGCAATTGCTTCCTGTAGTTTGCTCTATGACAATCTTGTGCCGGACGGCGATCCTCAGGCAGGGTATCTGACTGTAGATGACGGAAGCCGTTGGCTGGACAACAAAAAGGATGCCGGGGGGAAGCCCTGGATTAGTCCGTTCAGTGAATCTGCCCGTCAGTATTTGTCAGATCTGATCACAGAGATGGCAGATGCCGGTTTTGCAGAGATCTGGTGCAGTGATCTGATTTTTCCCCGTTTCCGGGAAACAGACCTGAATTATCTCGGTGACAAGGTGAAAGATCCCGCCAGAGGCGATGTGCTGTTTCAGCTGCTGGAACAGCTGGCAAAAAATGCCGGAGGCGTTCCTCTGCTGCCTCAAGTAGATGCACAGGGCATTCTTGACGGCACAGAAGAAGCATTTCAGAATGGTTTGCCGGATTCCGGTGCAGTAATCTGTGCGGATGACAGCAGTCAGGCGGATGCCATTTATCAGCAGATGCCGGAAATTTCTCTGTGGATTGCCGATAATGGATCTTTACAGATCTGGGGACAAAAAGATGATATGGCTGAGCAGTATGAAGGGCAGCTGTACGGATTCGTCAGAAGCGAATTACCATAAATTAAAGGAGTGAGCCAATATGGCTGGAAAATTTTCAGTAACTCTCGAGCAGATCATCCAGGAATTCAATCTGGAAACGATTTTTATGCCGAAAGAGCCGTCGAGTATTCTTATCAACGAAAATGACGTCACCCGTCCGGGCTTACAGCTCATGGGCTTTTATGAATACTTTAATCCAGAGCGTATGCAGATCATTGGAAAGATGGAGTTTGCCTATCTTTCTACCGTGGATGAGGAAACCAGATTGCAGCGGCTGGACGCATTGATGTCACGTCATATTCCAGCTCTGATCATTGCACGTGAGCTGCCGTATTTTACGGAAATGCGGGATCTGGCAGAAAAATACGGTGTGCCTTTGCTGAGAAGTAAGGAAAGCACTTCCAATTTTATTGCCGGTCTTATTGCATTCTTGAATCTGAATCTTGCTCCCCGTGTTACACGTCATGGCGTACTGATCGAGATCTACGGCGAGGGCGTATTCCTCACCGGTGAAAGCGGCGTCGGTAAAAGTGAAACTGCCATTGAGCTGGTCAAGCGTGGACATCGCCTTGTGGCAGATGATGCAGTAGAAATCCGTAAAGTTTCCAATATCAGTCTTGTTGGCAGTTCTCCGGATAACATCCGGCATTTTCTGGAACTGCGCGGCATTGGTATCATCAATGCACGCCGTTTGTTTGGTATCGGTGCGGTTAAGAACACGGAAAAGATCGAATTAATCGTGGAAATGGAGCAGTGGAATCCAGAAAAGATTTATGACCGTATGGGCGTAGATACCCAGTTTGCCACCATTCTCGGCGTCAAAGTACCGATGCTGACCATTCCGGTCAAGCCTGGACGAAATCTGGCTGTCATTCTGGAAGTTGCTGCCATGAATAACCGCCAGAAAAAGATGGGCTATAATGCTGCTACTGAGCTGCTGGATCAGCTTGGACTGGATATGGAATCCAAAGAAGTTGTAAAGAATTACGATGCGTTTTAATGGAGAATTCGTCTGTACAGTGATCATGCAGACGGATTCAGAGAAAACAGCAGATAGAAAATGACAAGTATAATCCTATAAATATTAACTGTACGTACAAGTACAGAACGTATTGGAGACAAAAACATGAATAACTGGCATCAACTCATTGCAGTCTGTCAAGCAAACGACTGTGATGTACAGTTTGCAGAGCCGCTGCGGAATCACACGACATTCCGTATTGGCGGTGCTTGCGGTGCGATGGTACACATCAACAGTCCGGAAGCACTTGCACAGGTACTCAGGCTCTGCCGTGATCAGAACTATCCCTATGTGATCATGGGAAACGGCAGCAATATTCTCGCTGCCGATAGCGGTTATCCCGGCGTGATCCTACATTTTGGACGGGATTTTTCGAAAATCACCATAAAAGATACCATCATGCACTGCCAGTCCGGTGCAATGCTGGTAAAAGCAGGAAATACTGCGCTGGAATGGTCTCTCACCGGTATGGAATGTCTGGCTGGCATTCCCGGTACGGTAGGAGGCGCACTTTATATGAATGCCGGCGCTTACGGCGGTGAAATGAAAGATATTGTGATTTCGGCAGAATGTATGCTGCCGGATGGAAATATTGTGACGATTCCCCGTGAGGAAATGAAGCTTGGTTATCGCAGCAGCATATTTCGGGACAGCGACATGATCATCCTTGGCGTGACTATGGCGTTGGAAAAGGGCAGCTACAGTGCCATCAAAGAGAAAATGACGTTGCTGATGGGACGGCGCAGGGCAAAGCAGCCTCTGGAACTCCCCAGTGCAGGCAGTACTTTTCAACGCCCGGTGGGAAGCTATGCTTCATTCCTCATTGACCAATGCGGTCTGAAGGGTGCAAGTGTGGGTGATGCACAAATCAGCACCAAACATGCCGGTTTTGTGGTCAATACCGGAAGGGCGACTTGTGCTGACGTGCTGGAGCTTTGCAGCTTTGTGCAGCAGACAGTTCTGGAAAAAACAGGCTACCGGCTGGAATTAGAGCCAGTGATCCTGGGGAATCCTGTCATACCAGAGAGTTAAGAGCCTGCTTTTCCTCTCTGAACAGACATTATTTTGGCGGATTTTCCCGCCTGACTGCGTGAAAAAGCCTTGCCGTACAACGAATACGTATGCCTGCGGCTTTTTGCCTTGCAGCCGAAAAAATCCACGCAAAAATCCGCCTGTTCGACAATACGAAACAGGCTCTAAAGGAAGTGTTATGATATGCAGGAAGATACACGTATGCAGGTCATTGTCGTAACAGGCATGTCCGGTTCAGGCAAATCGGTGGTTATGGATGTTCTGGAAGATCTGGGCTACTATTGCATTGATAATCTGCCGCCGCAGCTATTTGGTAAATTTGTGGACATCTGCCGGGAATCGGAGAATCATCTGCAAAAGCTGGCAATTGCAGCCGATCTGCGTTCCGGTGAGATGTTTGCCGACGTCTATCGTGTGCTGTCTGAATTGCAGCGTCAGCCGGGAACTGAAGTGAAGATCCTCTATATTGAAGCAGAGGATGAAATCATTATTAAGCGGTATAAGGAAACGCGCCGCAAGCATCCTCTGGACGAGCGATTCGGCGGCAGTCTCCATGACGCCATTGCTTTTGAACGGGAACAGATGCTTCGTGTCAAGGGTATTGCGGATTACTATATCGAGACTTCTTATTTTTCCGCAGCGCAGCTCAAAGAGCAGATTCGTGAGATTTTTCTGGACAATACGTCCGATTCTCTTTCCATTAAAGTGACTTCCTTCGGCTTTAAGTACGGCGTTTCCACAGAATCTGACTTGGTATTTGATGTGCGCTGTCTGCCCAATCCTTATTATATTGAAGAACTGCGCCATCACACCGGCTGCGAAGCTTGTGTGCAGGACTATGTGATGTCCTTTGAACAATCTCAATTGCTGATGAAAAAGATTCAGGATCTTTTAGATTTTCTGATCCCCCTGTATATCCAAGAGGGGAAAAGCCGGCTTGTGATTGCATTTGGCTGTACCGGCGGAAAACATCGTTCCATTACATTTACGGAGCGTATGGGAGATTATCTGACCTCCAAGGGTATGCATGTGATCAAGCAGCATCGGGATATCGGAAAGGATCGTCCGTAACAGAAAGGCAGGGAAGAACAGCATGTCATTCTCCAATGATGTCCGCGAGGAAATTGCACGCAGCATCACGGATCGTGACCGGCAGTTTGCGTGTCTGTACGGCATTTTGCTGTATTGCCATACATTTTCTATGGAACGTATTGTTCTGCAAAGCGAAAGCCTGACTTTTGCCAACCTGATCCCCACGCTATTTCGGGCGGTTTTCCGTACAGAGCTGAAGCCAGATATACGTACTGTGGCAAGAGGCATGGAACAGTCTATGATCAGCTTTACCATCTCTGCACCGGAGCAGATCCGGAAAATCTGCGAGGTCTATCATATTCATGCGGAGAGGCGTGAGATCCGCCTGCCCAATCTGGCGAACAACAGCCTTGGGGCATTTCTTGCAGGCGTTTATTTCAGCTGTGGCAGTATGATGGATCCCAACAAGGAATATCATCTGGAATTCAACACTCCCTCAGAACTGCTCTATGACGATTTGTATAAGCTGCTGAAAAACATTGGTGTCAGCGGCAGACATATTCTTCGGAAAAATATGCATGTGTTCTATCTCAAAGACAGCGAGCAGATCGAGGATACGCTGACGTATATGGGAGCGCAGCAGTGTACCATTGCGTTGATGAATGTTAAAATCCGGAAGGACATGCGGAACAAGGCGAATCGTCTCCGGAATTGTGACGAAGCAAATATCAACAAAGTGGTGACGGCTGCCATGCGTCAGACGGCGGATATTCAGTGTATCGTCAGATGCGGCAGGCTGGATGATCTTTCCCCGGAATTGAAGGAATTGGCAGAGCTGCGCCTGGAGAATCCTGAACTGAGCCTGAAGGAATTGGGAGAGCTTCTCTCAGAGCCTATCGGGCGATCCGGCGTCAACCACCGGTTCCGGAAGCTGTCTGCCATTGCCGAAGAATTGAGAGGTCGTTCTGCCCATGGAGAAACATGAGTTTGTGCATTTGCATGTACACAGCGAATACAGCTTACTGGATGGTGCGTGCCGTATTTCCAAAATGATGAAGCATATCCGTGCCATGGGGCAGACTGCGGTTGCATTAACAGATCACGGCGTGATGTACGGTGCATTTCCCTTTTACCAGGCGGCGAAATCGGCAGGTTTGCATCCGGTGATCGGCTGTGAGGTCTATGTGGCGCAGCGGACGCGTCATGACCGGGAATTTGCTCTGGATGGAAAGAGCTATCACCTGATACTGCTGTGTGAAAATCAGACAGGCTACCGGAATCTAGTGCGTTTGGTTTCTTATGCTGCTTTAGAGGGATTTTACCGCAAGCCACGGATTGACTGGGAACTGCTCTGTCAGTATCACGAAGGTCTAATTTGCTTGTCAGGCTGTCTGGCTGGGGAAATATCACGGCTGCTTTCCGATGGAAATTATGATAAAGCAAAAGAAACGGCGCTGAAATACCAGCGTCTTTTTGGTGTAGAGAATTATTACCTGGAGATTCAGAATCATGGCTTGCTGGAGCAAAAACGGATTCTACCCCAGTTACTCCGGATTTCCCGTGAAACAGGAATCCCCTTGGCAGCCACCAACGATGCCCACTATATACAGCGGTCGGATGCGGAGATGCAGCGTGTGCTGTTGGCTGTTCAGACCGGAAAAACGATTCATGAATCCTCTGGCATGGGATTTGAAACAGATGAGTTGTATCTGAAATCCACCGAGGAAATGGCTGCGCTGTTTTCCTCTGTTCCAGAAGCTGTCACCAATACAGCGAAGATCGCCGCCCGCTGTCATGTGGAATTTGACACAGATCATGTGTATTTGCCGAAATTCACCATGGAGGGGGTTTCCGATTGCGATGCCTTGTTCCGAAAGCTTTGTTATGACGGGATGCGGCAGCATTATGGCGATGCGCCTGACAGAGAAGTACAAGATCGTATGGAGATGGAAATTTCTGTTATTACCCAGATGGGTTATGTGGATTATTTCCTCATTGTGTGGGATTATATCCGCTTTGCCAGAAACGCCGGGATTCCTGTGGGACCGGGACGAGGTTCTGGCGCAGGAAGCCTCTGTGCTTATTGTATGGGCATCACAAAAGTTGATCCCATCCGTTATGGGCTGCTGTTTGAGCGCTTTCTCAATCCGGAACGTGTCAGTATGCCTGACTTTGATGTGGATTTTTGCGTGGAAGGACGGCAGGCTGTCAAGGAATATGTGATCCAGAAATACGGTGCAGACCGGGTGTCTGAAATCATCACTTTTGATTTGATGAAGGCACGGGGTGCCGTTCGTGACACAGGTCGGGCAATGGGCATTTCCTATCGTCTCTGTGACAAGATCGCCAAGCTGATCGACCCTCGCAGCACCATTGCCGGAGCGATGGAGAAAAATGATGGTGATGAGCTGCGCCAGCTCTATGAAACCGATCCTGAGGTAAAACGACTGCTGGATATGGCGATGCAGTTGGAGGGGATGCCCCGCCATGCTTCGACCCATGCAGCAGGGGTACTGATCTCCGCTGTCCCCATTACGGAGCTTGTACCGCTGCAAAAAAATGATGAGGTCGTTGTAACACAGTACCCCATGCAGGTGCTGGAACGCATGGGGCTGTTAAAATTTGACTTTCTGGGATTGCGGAATTTGACCATCATTCGGGATTGCGTCCGGGCAGTGCAGTTGCATCAGCCGGAATTTGATATAGATGCCATCCCTTTGGATGATGCCGAAGTTTATGACATGATGTCAAAAGGGGATACCACCGGTGTATTTCAGTTTGAAAGCGGCGGTATGCGGCGTGTTTTAACCCGGATTCGTCCTCGGAGCATTGAGGATCTGACTCTGGTGCTTTCTCTGTATCGTCCCGGACCTCGTGCGTTTATTGACCGCTATCTGGAAAACCGGAAGCATCCGGAACAGATCATCTATGCCCATCCGCTGTTAGAGCCAATTTTGAAACCCACCTATGGCGTCATGGTGTATCAGGAACAAGTCATGGAGATCTGCCGTGTACTCTCCGGCTATTCCTACGGCAGAGCCGATCTGGTGCGGCGTGCCATGTCCAAGAAAAAGCAGTCTGTTATGGAGTCAGAACGAAAGGTGTTTATCTACGGCAGCGATGGCTCTGACGGTGGATCGCCCTGCTGCGGTGCAGTAGCAAAAGGTGTACCGGCTGAAACAGCCAATGCGCTGTTTGATGAGATCGCTGGATTTGCTTCCTATGCCTTTAACAAATCCCATGCGGTTGCCTATGCGCTTCTGGCGTATCAGACAGCCTTTTTGAAATGCCATTTTTTTGCCGATGACATTGCAGCGCTACTCACTAGTGTGATGGGTGAAACCGGCAAACTTATGGAGTATATCAACGCTTGTCAGGCAGCCGGGGTGCAGGTGCTTCCGCCCCATGTCAATGAAAGTGCAGGGGCATTCTTGCGGTGCGGTGAGCATATCCGTTTTGGATTGATGGCGGTGAAGAATCTGGGACGTGGTCTGATCGACGCCATTACTGCGGAACGGGAGAAAAAAGGAACATTCACTGGCATACAGGATTTTTGCCGCCGCTGTGCGCCTCTTGGATTGAATCAACAGGCACTGGAAAGTCTGATCTTATGCGGCGCATTGGACGGTTTGGGGCTGAATCGTCGACAAATGCACAGCTATCAGAAGGAAATTCTGGATCGCTGCCGGGATACCTGTCATAGCGTCATTAGCGGTCAGATGTATCTATTCGGAGGAGGCGACAACGCTCAGCCCCAGGATGTTGCTGTTCCCCCTTTGGAAGAATACTCTTCCTCTGATCTTCTGCGGATGGAACACGAATGTCTGGGCTTTTATTTGTCCGGGCATCCATTGGATCAGGTGAAATGGCTCAGTGGGCTGCTCCATACGGAAGATGCTGCAAAACTGACAAATCTGCCGGATCAAACGCCGGTGATGTTGTCCCTCACCTTACAGCATGTGAAGCACCACACGACAAAACAGGGAGATACGATGTGCTTTCTCACCTGCGAAGACAGGACGGGGAGTGCAGACTGTGTGGTTTTCCCCAAGCTGTATCCAGATGTTCGCAGCAAGCTGGAACGGGATGCAGTCGTTTTTGTCCGGGGTACAATTGCCCATAAAGATGAATCGGTCAGTGTTTTGTGTGAAAATATTTTCACGGAAAAAGAGATGCTCCGGATCTGTTCTCAGGGGAGATTGTGTGTCAAAATCGACTCCAGTCAACGGCAGCAGCTTCAGAATATCCTGGAGATCGCCGCTTTGTGGAGAGGAGAAACGTCCCTGTGCTTTTATCTGACAGACCAGAAACGGATGATTTCACCCCGGAACGGGCAAAAAGTGTCGGTGACACGGGAGCTTTGTGATCAGCTTTGGCGAATTGTTCCGGCGGAGCAGCTGGGGATGATTTTTCCAGCGTGGCGAAAGGATGAAAAAAAATAATTTTTCCATAAGATTGCACGATTTTGTGGAAGTATTATCAGTTTTGTTTGTTAATTTTTTCTAAACCCTCTTGACATTAGGCAAAATATCAGTATAATAAATAGTAAGGTAGAATAGCCATACGAATGGATGTTCGTATTTTGACCTGTCTTTGTTTTCCTGTCAGATATGCGCTGATATCTATGTGGACAGGTACGAAAATGAGCCTTGCGGCAGAATGGAGTAATAACGTTATGATGAAAACGATTGGTGTATTGACAAGCGGCGGCGATGCGCCGGGTATGAATGCAGCAGTACGTGCCGTTGTTCGCACTGCGCTGAAAAAGGGAATGACAGTTTACGGCATTAAACGAGGCTACTGCGGTTTGATCGAGGATGATATTGAGGAAATGAACGCTATGAGCGTTGCCGGCATCATCAATGAAGGCGGTACGATGCTGTATACCGCCAGAAGTGCAGAATTCCGTACCGAAGAAGGTGTGTTGAAGGCTGTTGAAACTTGTAAAAAGTATGGGATCGAGGGCGTTGTTGTCATCGGCGGTGACGGTTCATTTCGCGGTGCGGCTGATCTGTCGGCGCACGGTATCCCCTGCGTGGGGCTTCCGGGAACCATCGACAATGATATTGCCTGCACAGAATATACCATTGGTTATGATACAGCAATGAACACTGCCATGGAACTGATGGACAAACTGTCGGATACCAGCCAGTCTCACTATCGCTGCAGTGTTGTTGAAGTTATGGGCAGAGGTGCAGGCTTTATTGCCGTGAATACCGGTGTGGCTTCCGGTGCACTGGAAGTGATCACCAAGGAAATACCCTATGATATGGATGCTATTGCCAAGAAAATGCTGGAATACAAGGCAAAGGGCAAGCAGAACTTTATCATTGTCGTAGCAGAGAGCATCGGTCATACGGAGGAATTTGCAAAGCTGATTCAGGAAAAAACCGGTATTGAGACTCGTGCGACCATTCTGGGACATGTACAGCGCGGCGGTTCTCCTACCGTGCGCGATCGTGTTGTGGCAACCGAAATGGGTTATTATGCTGTAGAACTGCTGGAACAGGGCATCGGTAACCGTGTGGTTGGCATGCAGGCAAATAAAATCGTAGACTTTGACATTCAGGAAGCATTGTCTATGACCAAGCCCTATGATGAAAGACTGCACCACATTGCAGAAGATGTTGCATTTTGATTGAGCTTGAAACTGACATAGGCGGTTCGAGGAATTGAACCGCCTTCTTATTTTGAAAAGGAGACTTTATTATGACGAACATTGGTTTTCTCGGTACAGGTAATATGGGTACTGCCATTCTGAAAGGCATAGCCGGCAGTGCTATGGCTTCACAGGTGAAGCTGTTTGCCTTTGATCCGGATGCTTCTAAAACAGAGGCGTTGGCACAATTTGGCGTGCAGAAGTGTGATAGCGAGGCAGATGCTGCTGCCTGTAAGTATCTGTTTCTGGCGATCAAACCCCAGATGTTTGATGCCGTTCTGCCGAAGATTGCAAATGCAGTGACGGAGGAAACGATTCTGGTTTCCATTGCTGCCGGTATCGGTGTGGATTATATCCGCAAGCTGACAAAGCCTTTTGTCAAGGTGGTTCTGGCAATGCCCAATACACCGCTGCTTCTGGGGGCAGGTGCAACTGCGCTGGCACGGGATGCTTCTGTTACGGATGAAGAATTTGCCGTGGTACAGAATATTTTCAGTGCATGTGGAAAAACTGCTGTAATTCCGCCGGATAAAATGAAGGAGATCATTGCCATCAACGGCAGCAGTCCTGCCTTTATTTATTTGTTCGCTAAGGGGTTTTTGGCATATGCTGCTTCTGCCGGATTGCCGGAAGATGTGGCGAAGTGTTTGTTTGCCCAGACCCTTGTGGGCTCGGCAAAAATGATCACGGAATCCGGCTTTTCCATTGACGAACTGATCCGTCAGGTTTCTTCTCCAGGAGGAACGACCCTTGCCGGATTGGATTGTTTCTATGCCGGCAATCTAACCGACGTGGTGCAGGATGCCTGTGACCATTGTACCAAGCGTGCTTACGAACTGTCCAAGTAATATTTTTGCATCTGACCGCATATGCTTTCAAAAAAAGCAAGGAGCGGTAAATCATGATACGAAAAAGGACAGCCTTAACCACCAGTGAAAAGAAACAGCGGCTGATTTTTGTGCTGTTTTGTGTGATATTAACGGGTGTGGGTCTGAGCATGCTCTGGAATCTGCTGAAGCATCAGAGTGTGGTGCCGGATTGGTGCAGACTGACTGGATACTTCTTTGCAGCGGATTCTTTGGTGACGCTTTGGATGGAAGCCATCACCGGAGCAGCATTGTTTCTGGCTTGTTTGTTTTTGCTGGGTTTTTCTGCGATCGGACAGCCTGCTGCACTTTTGACCGTATTATGCTATGGGTTTTGTCTGGGCGGTTCGTTGCAGGCGCAGTGCAGCGGAAAGTTTGCACCATTGCATTGCATCGGATTGCTGCCCTATTATGTGCCGCTGTCAGTACTGATCGTGATTGCAGCAAGGGAATCTCTGCGGTTTTCCGGGCTGTTCACAAGGTTTGGATTTCAGGACGATCCTGCGGACAGTATGTCTCATCAGTTCCGGTTGTATTGCACCCGGTTTGCAGTTCTGACGGTATTTCTAATACTTTTGGCACTGCTGTACAGTCTGGGCTTCTATGGATTGACTGCGGCATCAACGGTACTTTGAAGAGCTGTTCGCTTTTCTGCGGACAAGTTCTCATACTATTCCTCCAAAATCCGATTGAACATCGGATTTTGGAGGAATGCCTGCTGCGCAGGCGGCAATCGGCTTTGCCGATTGCCGTCTCATACCATCCTCTACGCCGCCTGCGGCGGCACAATTCCGATCGATCCATCTATCGGAAGGAAGAGGATTGGTATCAGATGGATTTTCAAATGAAAGGAATGGTACCATGGGTTTATTCGGAGGCGGCTATGACAGAGCCGGCGTGGGTATCGCAAAAAATGCGCCGAAGAAAAAAGGCTTTTTTCGATATATGGAGATTTTTGGCAGAAAGTTCTGGAAGCTGCTGGAGCTGAATGTCATCTATTTTCTCTGTTTTCTTCCTTTAGGTGCAGCTGCCGTTTTCTTCCTTTTGTGGGGCAGCGGAGCACTTCGTTCTGGTTGGATCTTGTCACTCATTTTCACGCTGCTTTTTATGGTGATATTCGGACCGGCTACAGCAGCGCACACCAAAGTGCTCAAGAATTTTGTCATGGAAAAACCAACCTTTTTGCTTCATGATTTTATCCGAACATTTCGGTCGGAGTTCAAACACGCTGCCATCGTCGGATTTCTGGATTGCGTGATCGCTTGTTGTATTGCTGCGGCATGCTATGTTTATCCGAAACTGATCGACCAGACGGGAAGCAATTTCTATTACGTGCTGTTTGCTATCACCATAAGCTTCGGATTGATCGTCATTCTGATGAATTTTTACGTATTTCTGATGATGATCTCCACGAATCTCTCTCTGAAAAATACCCTGAAAAACTCTCTGGCACTGGGAATCGTTGCCTTGAAAAACAATGTCATCACCCTGCTCATTGTGGGAGGCGTAATTGCCCTTTATGTGTTGGCACTGGTATTTATCAACATTCGGTACTCCATGATCCTGTTATTTCTGCTGCCGTTTCTGCCGGCATCCTGGCTTGGATTGGCAGTCGTATTCCGCTGCTATCCTATGATCCAGAAGTATATTATCAATCCTTTCTATGAACAGCGCGGCGAAGTGAACCCAGAGTTGATGGCAGATGAACCAAAGGATGATGAAGAGATCGTCTTTGAGGATATGGGCGGCAAGGAAAAACCCATGGAACCGCCAAAGAAAAAAGGCGGAAAAGAAAGCAGCGGCGGCAGAAGTCATGCAGCAAAATCCCACAAAGGAAAAATTATTTCTTAAACTTGCAAAAAAAAGCTTTACAAATCCAAAATTATGTGGTATAATAAACTTTGTCATGTACTTGGAATCTGGAATAAGCCCTGTTTTGGGGAAATTCACCTGCCTTTTTCTATGTACACGATGAAATTTTGAATGAGGTGAAAGAAATGCTGTTAAAAGAAGAAAAGACAGAAATCATCGAGAAAAACCGTACCCATGAGAATGACACAGGTTCTCCTGAGGTTCAGATCGCTATTCTCACAAAGAGAATCAACGACCTGACCGAACATCTCAAGGCACACAAGAATGACCATCATTCCAGACGTGGTCTTCTGAAAATGGTAGGTCACAGAAGAAATCTGCTGAACTACCTCAAGAAGAAGGATGTTACACGTTATCGTGCAATCATCGAGAAGCTGGGTATCCGTAAGTAATGTAAATGAGGGAAGGCAGTACAGAGCAGGGGCTTTGTCTGCCTTTCTGTGTATGTTATTAATCGCAGAGCGTGCGGTTTTAGCAGGAAGCCGTGGACTTTTGGGTGTTTTCAATAGCCCAGGGCTTTTTGCTAACACTGCCGCTGGCGTAACAGGAAAGGAATTGGAAATATGTTTGAAACCGCACAAAAATTTGAAACCACCTTTGCAGGCAGACCTTTGACAGTAGAAACCGGAAAGACCTGTATGCTTTCCAACGGCTCCTGTTGGGTACAGTACGGCGATACCGTAGTTATGGCAAATGTTACAGCAAGCACAAAGCCCCGGGAGGGTATTGATTTCTTCCCACTGTCTGTGGATTTTGAGGAGCGGATGTATTCCGTCGGACGCATTCCCGGCTCCTTTACCAAAAGAGAAGGAAAGCCTTCTGAAAAAGCGATCCTCACATCCCGTATGGTGGATCGTCCCATTCGCCCGCTTTTTCCCAAGTCTATGCGAAACGATGTTTCTGTTGTCATGACTGTTCTGTCTGTGGATCCGGATTGTTCCCCGGAAATCATCGGCATGATCGCTACCTCTATTGCACTGTCCATTTCGGATATTCCGTGGAATGGACCGATTGCCGGCATCAGCGTTGGTCTGGTAGACGGTGAGCTGGTTCTGAATCCCACACTGGAGCAGCGTGCAAAGAACGATCTCCAGCTGACAGTTGCTGGCACAAAGGAAAAAATTGTGATGATTGAAGCCGGCGCTAATGAAGTACCGGATGACAAAATGCTGGAAGCGATTCTCTATGGTCATGAGGAAATCAAGAAGATGGTTGCTTTCATCTCGGATATTCAGGCAAAGATCGGCAAGGAAAAGTTTGTCTTTGAAGAGCATGACGTGGATCACGACCTCTTTGATGCCATTGAGGCAAAGGTGGGCGAACAGGTGAAATTTGCCCTGGATACCGATGACAAGAATGTTCGTGAGGCTCGTCTGCTGCCCATTACGGATGCCGTACATGAGGAATTTGATGATGAAGAGGGCAGTAATGCAGCCATGATCGATGAATGCCTGTACATGCTGCAAAAGAAAATTGTTCGTGCTTGGCTGTATGAGGGCAAGCGTGTAGACGGAAGAGGCATTGATGAGATACGTCCGTTGGCTGCCGAGGTTGCCGTCTTGCCTCGTGTACATGGTACAGGTCTGTTTACCCGTGGTCAGACACAGGTTTTGACCGTTGCCACACTGGGTCCGGTCAGCGACAGTCAAAAACTGGATGGTCTGGACGAAGAGACATCCAAGCGTTATATGCATCAATATAATTTCCCGTCTTATTCCGTTGGTGAAACCAAGCCCAGCCGTGGTCCGGGACGGCGTGAGATTGGACATGGTGCGCTGGCAGAGCGTGCTCTTGTGCCGGTTCTGCCTTCTGTAGAGGAATTTCCTTATGCCATGCGTCTGGTTTCTGAGGTGCTTTCCTCCAACGGTTCGACCTCTCAGGCTTCTATCTGTGGTTCCACTCTGGCACTGATGGACGCTGGTGTACCCATTAAAGCACCAGTTGCCGGCATTTCTTGCGGTCTGATTACACTGCCGGACAGCGATGACTTTATGACGATGGTGGATATTCAGGGCCTGGAGGATTTCTACGGCGATATGGACTTTAAGGTGGGCGGTACAAAGAAGGGTATCACTGCCATTCAGGTGGATATTAAGGTGGATGGTCTGACTCCGGCAATCATCAAGGAAGCCTTTGAGAAAACCCATAAGGCACGTCTGTATATTCTGGATGAGATCATGCTCAAGGCAATTGCAGAACCTCGTGCGACCGTTGGTGCGTATGCGCCGAAGATGATGCAGATTCAGATTCCCACAGACAAAATCCGTGACGTGATCGGTCAGGGCGGTAAGGTGATCCAGAAGATCTCTGCAGACTGTGATGTTAAAATTGATGTCAACGAGGACGGTCATGTATTCATCAGCGGTATCTCCCAGGAGGGCTGCCGCAAAGCGCTCCAGATCATCGAAACCATTGCCATAGATCCAGAGGTAGGATCGATCTATAAGGGCAAGGTGGTTTCCATTAAGCCGTTTGGTGCTTTTGTTGAGATTGCACCGGGACGCGATGGATTGGTTCATATTTCCAAATTGGATAAACAGCGTGTAGAAAAGGTGGAAGATGTGGTTTCTGTGGGCGATGCCATTATTGTCAAGGTCATGGAGATCAAGGAAGGTAAGATCAGTCTGTCCCGCAGGGATGCGCTGGAAGAGTTAGAAGCAAAACGTAAGGGAGAAGCACAGGACTAATCTGCGAATCAAATTCAATTGTCATCATAGCGCACTGTGACAGGTTCACAGTGCGTTTTTTTGGATTATGATAGAACAATTTATTCTAAAACAAGATAGAACAATTCATTCTGGCATAAAATAAGTTATTGGGAGGACTTATTTATGCTTTATCCAAGAATACGCAATTTGAGAGAAGACATGGATCTGACCCAATCTGACATGGCAAAGCAGCTGTTTTGCAGCCAGAGAACCTACAGCTATTATGAATCCGGCGGGCATGACATACCGACGGAAGTGCTGGTACGCATTGCAGATTTGTTTGATGTCTCTGTGGATTATCTTCTGGAACGGACAGATAAAAAGGAGATCAACCGATAGAACAAAAACCGCCTGATTCCATGACGAAGCAGGCGGTTTGTTTGATGAAATTGGAGGTAAGAACCGGTTCACGGGTTTGCCCTAAGTGAACCGGTTTTGCGTCTATAAAGAAATCACACGTTAAAGATGATGTCGCTGTAAGCAGGTACAGGCCACTTGGCAGAAGGTGTGATGACTTCCAGAGCATCTACTGCTGCACGAAGCTCATCCATTACCGGAATCACCTCGAAGCGGTAAGCCTGTGCCATAGCCAGAACATTTCCCTCATCCTTGCTGGCAGCTGCTGCAGTGGCTTCTTCCAGCTTGGAAATGGCATCATAAGCCTTTTTGGTCAGGTTGCTGACCTGATTTGCAAGCTCCTTTTCCACGCATGCGCAGATCTCCAGCTGAGTCTTGACTGCAATGGCATCACACAGTTCCTTGGAATAGGAGAGACAAGCCGGAATATACTTTTTCTTTGCCATGTCAATCATGGTCAAGGCTTCGATATTGATGGTTTTGGAATAGATATCCAACAGGATCTCTTCTCTTGCCTTGACTTCAGCTTCTGTAAACACGCCAAATTTGCTTAGCAGTGCAATATTCTTCGGATCAGAATAGTGGGGAACGCAATCCACGGTGCTTCTGTAGTTGGGCAGGCCGCGTCTTTCTGCCTCTTCCACCCATTCTTGCGAATATCCGTTGCCGTTAAAGATGACGCGCTTGTGTTCCTTAATAATGGAAACCAGCAGCTTTTTTAATTCCTCATCAAATTTTTCTGCCGGAACATTTTCCATCTTATCAGCGATCTCACACAGTTCACCGGCAACGATAACGTTCAGCAGGGAATTGGGACAGCCGATGTTGTCAGAAGAACCGACCATACGGAATTCAAAACGGTTACCGGTAAAGGCAAAGGGAGAGGTGCGGTTTCGGTCAGTGGAATCTTTGGGGAAGCTGGGCAGTGCATCAACGCCGATCTCAAATACCTTGGATTCACTTTTATAGGATGCACCGGCTTCCAGTGCGTCCAGAACGCCCTGCAACTCCTCGCCCATAAAGATGGAGATGATTGCCGGAGGTGCTTCATTCGCTCCCAGACGGTGGTCATTGCCGGCAGAGGCAGCGCTGATACGCAGCAGGTCAGCGTATTCGTCAATACCTTTGATTACAGCACACAGGAATGTCAGAAACTGCATATTTTCCATGGGCGTAGAACCGGGGTCTAACAGATTCTGACCGTCATCTGTGCTCATGGACCAGTTATTGTGCTTACCGGATCCGTTGACGCCGGCAAAGGGCTTTTCATGAAGCAGACAAACCAAATCATGCTTCAGTGCCAGCTTTTCCATGACTTCCATTGCCAACTCGTTCTGATCCGTGGAAATGTTGGTGGTAGAGAATACCGGCGCCATTTCGTGTTGTGCCGGAGCAACTTCATTGTGCTTGGTGGTGGCAAAAACGCCTACCTTCCACAGTGCTTCATCCAGATCAGCCATGAAAGCAGCGATACGGGGTTTCAGATTTGCGAAATATTGATCCTCCAATTCCTGACCTTTGGGGGGCATTGCACCGAACAGCGTGCGGCCGGTCATGATTAAATCTTCACGCTGATCGTACATCTTCTTATCAATGAGGAAATACTCCTGCTCCGGACCAACGGTAGAGGTTACCTTGGTGGCAGTGGTATTGCCGAACATCCGGAGAATACGGATTGCCTGACGGCTGAGGGCATCCATAGAGCGCAGCAGAGGGGTTTTCTTATCCAGTGCTTCGCCGGTATAGGAAACAAATACAGCTGGAATGTACAGCGAGCCTTCTTTGACAAAGCAGTAGGAAGTGGGATCCCATGCAGTATACCCTCTTGCGGAACAGGTCTGACGCAGACCGCCGGAGGGGAAGGAAGAGGCATCTGGTTCGCCCTTTACCAACTCGTTGCCGGAGAAATTCATGATTACCATGCCATTGCCTGTAGGACTGATAAAGGAATCGTGCTTTTCCGCAGTAGAACCTGTCATGGGCTGGAACCAGTGCGTGTAGTGAGTCGCACCATGCTCAATCGCCCAGTCCTTGATGGCATTCGCCACAACATCGGCATAAGTGGGATCCAGCGGGATACCCTTTTTCCGTGTCTGAACCATTGCCTTATACACCGGCTTCGGAAGTCTCGCCCTCATGACCTCGTCATTGAAGACATCGCACGCAAAGAAATCTGCTACGTTTTTCGACATGATAAATACCTCCTAAAAATAAAAAGCATTTCCGGATCAGAAAACAGGGGATAGACTCGCCTTTTTTTCTGTAAAGGAAACGCCTTTGTTTCACGAATTTGCTTTCTGTCAGAATCGCATCTGCGCTTTTGACACTACTATCATACCCGAAATCCTCAGATTTGTCAAGGGTTTTTTGAAAGATTTCCGAATTGTCTTGATTTCAAAATGAAAAAGCGTCTTTTTCTATCAAAAAAAAAGAAAAAACCAGGGAAAAAGAAAAAAAGCAGTGTCATGCAAAAATCTACCTCCTGAAAACGGAACGGGAATCTTGTCTATACTATTTTTTGTGCAAAATCTCTTGACAAAACTGTCAATCCGTGGTATAGTAATATAGTTGCAATGCGTACAACTGTTTTTTGTACACGGACGTGTTGCCGGAAGCCGTTTTTCGGAAGGAGGGATCACGGCACTGCCAGAGAGGAATTTCCCTTGCGGCAGGCTCACATCCATGAAAGAGCAACCCAATTATATTGTTGTTGACACTGCTGTGCTGCCCGAAATTTTCGGAAAGGTGCTGGAGGTTAAAAAATTGGTGGCTGAGCGGACAGAGCGCAGCTTTTCCTCCGCATGTAAGCGTGTGGAAATCTCGCGGAGTGCATTTTATAAGTACCGTGATTGTGTGTTTGCCTATGATGACAAGATGACGCAGCAGATCGTCAATCTTTCTGTGACGCTGCGGGACGAGGCTGGAGCGCTTTCTAATGTGCTGACAGCATTGTCTGAGATGCATGCCAATATTCTGACAGTGAATCAGAATATTCCGGTGGACGGCGTGGCGCTTGTTTCCATCTCCCTGAAAATGGGAAGCGCAGAGGTCAATCCCATGAAAATCAAACAAGCGGTTTCGGCATTGACAAGCGTGGTTGAAGTCAGATTATTGTCCGGCGAGTGATTGAGAATCTGTCCAGATCAGAATGTGGATAGGTTTTGGTTTATCGAAAAATATTGGAGGAATGAGAACATGAAAAAGATTGCCGTTTTAGGCTACGGCGTGGTGGGTTCCGGCGTCGTAGAACTGTTTTATCGGAATCAGAAAAAAATTGAGAATAATACCGGCGAAAAGCTGGAGATCGGGTACATTCTGGATCTGCGGGAATTTCCGGGAGATCCCTATGAAGACCGCGTGGTACATGACATACAGGTGATCCTGGACGATCCGGATGTGGGCTATGTGGCAGAGTGCATGGGCGGAACGAATCCTGCCTTTGATTTTGTGTGCCGTTGCTTAGAAGCCGGAAAGAGCGTAGCAACCTCCAACAAGCAGTTGGTGGCAGAAAAAGGTGACATTCTCCTTCAGACAGCAAAGGAAAACAACGTCAATTTCTTCTTTGAAGCCAGCGTAGGCGGTGCGATTCCGATTATTCGTCCGCTGCACACTTGTCTGGCAGCTAATGATATTTCCGCAATTGCCGGTATTCTCAACGGCACAACGAATTTTATTCTGGAAAAGATGTTCTGCGATAAAATGCGCTTCAAGCCGGCGCTGGAATTGGCACAGGAAAAGGGATATGCGGAGCGTGACCCCTCTGCGGATATTGACGGCGGCGATGCCTGTCGAAAGGTCTGCATTCTGTCTTCTCTGGTGTTCGGCAAGCATGTGTATCCGGAGCAGGTCTATACCAAGGGTATTCGTGACATTACGCTGGAAGATGTTCAGCTGGCGCAGCAGTTCGGCGGTGCTGTCAAGCTGATCGGACGTGTAGTTCGTCTGAAAAACGGTAAGATCCTCCCGTCCGTCATGCCCATGATCGTATTTCATGACTCCAGTTTGTTAGCAAGCGTTAACGGTGTATTCAATGCCGTAATGGTATGGGGCGATGGTGTGGACAAGACCATGTTCTACGGCAGAGGTGCAGGAAAGCTGCCTACTGCCAGTGCAGTTCTGGGCGACATCGTGGACGAGGTTAAGCAGACTGGAACAGTGCTCTCCCAGATGTGGAAACCGGCGCAGGAAGGCGATGATTTCATTGCCACAATAGATGACTTTGAAGCCCCCCGTTGCTACCGGACTTCTCCTTGCGGCAAGGGTGTATTTGCCAGAATTGCTGCTGAGGTGGGCGTTGAACTGATCCATGCCGCAGAAAATGGCTGTATGATCAGTAAGTGTAACCAAAAGACAGCAGAGGCTTTCAAGCAGAAGCTGGCACACGAGGGTGCAGAGATCCTCTCCCGTATTCCGGTGATGGAGGATTGATTGGTTATCATGTCAGTAATCCTGTCCGGGAAATTTTTCCGGACAGGTTTTCTTCTTTTGTCTGTTCCAACCAAGACTATTGCTTTTTTGCATAAAATTTGGTATACTTGAAGGGATTAATACGTAATATGTATGGAGATGATAACATGCTAAGAATTCTAAAAAAAGTGACAAGTATTCTGACAAGCCGCCTTGTTATTATTGGATTGCTGATTCTCATTCAGCTGATATGGTTTTTCATGTTGATCTTTAGTCTGACCCAGTATGGTTCATGGATCACAGTCAGCTTTACTGTCTTAAGCATTGTGATCGAGTTGTATCTGATCAGCAAGGACGGCAATCCGTCCTATAAAATTTTGTGGATCTTGTTCATCGGTGTGCTGCCTCTGATGGGCGGATTGTTATATCTGCTCTTTGGCGATAAGCGGCCTTCCCGTCGGATGCGCCGTCTGTTATATCATGGCAAACAGATGATGGGAGAGCAGCCGTCTTCCAAAAATATTCTGGAACAGATGCCTGTTAGAACCGCTGAGCTGGGGCAGTATGTAGAAAACTGCGGGTTTCTCATGTATCAGCATTCCCAGACCACCTATTATGCCCTAGGGGAGGAGATGTTTCCTCAGCTGTTGGAGGATCTGCGCCGTGCAGAGCATTATATTTTCATGGAATATTTTATTGTCTCGGAAGGTGTGATGTGGGATTCTATCAAAGCTATCCTGAAGGAAAAAGCAGCATCCGGCGTAGAAGTGCGTTTTGTGTATGACGATCTGGGCTGTATTGGCTGTTTGCCGAAAAATCTGCGTAAGGAGCTGACGGCTGCCGGTGTGCAGGTCTTGGCGTTCAACCCGTTCCGCCCGGCGCTTTCTGCCGTCATGAACAACCGCAATCATCGGAAAATTACGGTGATAGACGGCTATATTGCCTATACCGGCGGATTGAATCTAGCGGATGAATACATCAATCAGAAAAAGCGCTTCGGGCATTGGAAGGACACAGCAGTGCGGGTTTACGGTGAAGCAGTATACGGTTTTACCTTGATGACACTGGAATTGTGGAATGCTTTTCATAAAACTGAGGATAACAGCGAAATGTATCAGCCTCACCGGTGGCACCCTGAACCGTTTCCCTCAGATGGTTTTGTGCAGCCCTATTGCAACTCTCCCTTTGACAATGAGACTTTTGCGGAGGATATCTACCTGGATTTACTTTCTCAGGCAAAACGCTATGTCTACATCTTTACGCCCTATCTGGCAATTGACGACGAAATGCAGCATGCCCTTTGCCGTACGGCAAAACGGGGCGTAGATGTCCGCATTGTTACGCCGGGCATTCCCGATAAGCGGCTGGTCTATTCCTTGACGCGTTCTTATTATGAGCAGCTGATCCGTGCCGGTGTAAAGATCTATGAGTATACGCCGGGCTTCATTCACGCCAAAAGCTATCTGGTGGACGATATTGTGGGTGTTGTGGGGACGATTAATATGGATTACCGCAGTCTGTATCTCCACATGGAATGTGCAGCAATGATGGTGCAGTCCCATGCATTACAGGAGCTAAAGCTGGATTGCATCCTCACCATGAAAAAAAGCCGCTTAGTTACCTTGCAGGATTGCAAGAGCCATCGCCGTCACCGTCTATGGAATGCCATTTTAAGAACACTGAGTCCTTTGCTATAGAAGGTGCCGTCTGTTGAAAAAATGAAAATTTCTTTTTGATAAAATGACAAAAATAGAAATTTGAGTTGTTCATATAAAATTTGCGTTTGTATCTTGCAAAATTTCGTGAAATATGTTATAATACAAAAGATAGTATATCATGTTGTCATGCCGGTGGTCACTTTCAGCCGGAACATGGATTTTTCTGTCTCGTCCGGACAAGGGCGGTCATCGGCAGAATCGGCAGGTTTCCGGCGATGAGAGCGGCATTTTCACAGTGCAGGAGGCTGCGGACAAGCAGCAGCTGTATCCGTGAATGAAGCGCTGATCGTCAAACTGCCTGTTCTGCCGGATACAATAATACATTTTATAATAGTTTAGGAGAGATGAACATGGAGTATCGCATTGAGCATGACTCGATGGGCGAGGTCAAAGTACCTGCCGACAAGTATTGGGCTGCACAGACCCAGCGCAGCCACGAAAATTTCCGTATCGGCGTGGGCATTGAAACCATGCCCCGGGAAATCACACATGCGTTCGGCATTCTGAAAAAGGCTGCGGCTATGGCGAATCATAAACTGCGTCCGGAAAAAATGACGGATGAAAAGCTGGCCGCCATTACCGCTGCTTGTGATGAAGTGATTTCAGGCAGTCTGAATGCACATTTTCCTCTGGTCGTATGGCAGACCGGAAGCGGCACCCAGTCCAACATGAACGCTAACGAGGTGATTGCAAACCGGGGAAATGAAATTGCCGGAAAAAAGCTCCTGCATCCGAATGATGATGTAAACATGAGTCAGTCGTCTAACGACACATTTCCCACGGCAATGCATATTTCTGCTGCTTTTGCGATAGAAGAAAAGGTTCTGCCTGCCATTGATACCTTGATTGCCACCTTCCACCGTCTGGAGGAGGAGCACGAGGGCATTGTCAAGAGCGGTCGTACACACCTTCAGGACGCAACACCGATTAAATTCTCGCAGGAGATCAGCGGATGGCGCACATCCCTCGAGCGTGATCGCGAGATGCTCGTTTCTGCGCTTCCGTACCTGAAGAATCTGGCACTGGGCGGCACTGCTGTCGGCACCGGTCTGAACACGCCCAAGGGCTTTGATGTAGAAGTGGCAAAGGCCGTTTCTGAGCTGACCGGGATGGATTTCGTGACAGCTTCCAATAAATTTCACGCACTGACCAGCAAGGATGAGATTGTATTTGCACACGGTGCGCTGAAAGCGCTTGCCGCAGACATGATGAAGATTGCAAACGATGTGCGTTGGCTGGCAAGCGGTCCCCGGGATGGTCTGGGAGAGATCACTATTCCGGAAAACGAGCCCGGCTCTTCTATCATGCCGGGTAAGGTAAATCCCACCCAGTGTGAACAGGTAACTATGGTTGCTGTACAAGTTATGGGCAACGATGTTGCTGTGGGCATGGCGGCTTCTCAGGGTAACTTTGAACTGAATGTATTTATGCCGGTCTGTGCCTATAATTTCCTGCAGTCGGCACGTCTGCTGGCAGAATCCATTCTCTCTTTCAATAACAACTGTGCAGTGGGCATCCGGGCAAATCGCGAAAAGATGCATCACAACCTGCACAACTCCCTGATGCTGGTAACAGCACTCAATCCCTATATCGGTTATGAGAACGCAGCTAAGACGGCAAAGAAAGCGTTTCATGACAATATATCGCTGAAGGAAGCCTGCGTGGAGTTGGGATTCCTGACAGCAGAACGGTTTGACGAAGTGTTCCATCCGGAGCAGATGGTCTGAGCCGTGTCAAAACAATTTACAGAAAGGTAGTTTTGCTATGACATACAGTTATTTTCCGGGCTGCACGCTCAAAACCAAGGCAAAAGACCTTGATCGTTACGCCCGGATCTCTGCTGAGGCATTGGGCTTTACATTAGAAGAAATTCCGGACTGGCAGTGCTGCGGCGGCGTGTATCCAATGGCGAAAAATGAAATTGCCACAAAGCTTTCTTCCATCCGTGCGCTGGCAAATGCAAGAGACAAGGAACAAACTCTGGTGACCCTCTGCTCTGCCTGTCACAATGTCCTGAAGCAGGTCAATCACGACATGCAGACAGACGAGGATATCGTACGGAAGGCAAACAATTATCTCAAGCTGGATACCCCGTATCAGGGTGAAGCCCAGGTTTTGCATTATCTGGAGGTACTCCGGGATATTGTAGGCTTTGATACCCTGAAGAGCAAGGTCACAAATCCGCTGAAGGGCAAGAAGATCGCCGCATATTACGGATGTCTCTTGCTCCGCCCGGGCAAGATTATGCAGATGGATAATCCGGAGAATCCTACGATTCTGGAGGATTTTATCCGTGCCATCGGTGCTACACCGGTGATCTATCCCATGCGGAACGAGTGCTGCGGTGGTTATCTCACCCTGGACGAAAAGTCTGTTGCCGAATCCCGCAGCAACAAGGTCATGACCAGTGCTGCCGATATGGGTGCGGATATGGTGATCACCGCATGTCCTCTGTGTCTGTACAATCTCCGGAAGAACTCCGGTGTTTCTGATCTGCCGGTGATATATTTCACAGAGATTCTGGCACAGGCGCTGGGCTTGGAATAAGGAGGAACGGAAATGGCAGATTATAAAGAGCTCGTTTTGACGGCAAGCGGTGTCAATCCGCTGAAATGTATGCGCTGCGGTAAATGCAGCGGCACATGTCCGTCTTATGATGCAATGGAATATCATCCGCACCAGTTTGTCTATATGGTGGAAAAGGGTGACATTGAAAAGCTGATGGAATCCAAGTCCATCTACACCTGTCTTTCCTGCTTTGCCTGTGTGGAGCGCTGTCCGCGTGATGTTGAGCCAGCGAAACTGGTAGAAGCAGTACGTCTGGCTGTTATTCGCCAGCAGGGGAAGAATCACCTGAAATCAGAGCAGATTCCGGATATGGTGGACGAGGAGCTGCCGCAGCAGGCGATCGTCAGCGCATTCCGGAAATACAGCAAATAAGGAGGCATAATAACTATGCTGAGAATTGGTGTTTTTGTATGCCACTGCGGTACAAATATTGCAGGTACTGTGGATGTAAAAGCAGTTGCCGAAACTCTCGGAAAAGAACCGGCTGTTGTTTTTTCCACGGACTATCCTTACATGTGCTCAGAGGCAGGACAAAACATAATTAAAGATGCAATCAAGGAGTATCAGCTGGAGGGCGTTGTGGTTTGCTCCTGCTCGCCCCGTATGCACGAGGCAACTTTCCGTAAGGCAGTTGCCGCTGCTGGGCTGAATCCCTATATGCTCGAAGTAGCAAATATTCGTGAGCAGTGCTCGTGGATTCACAAAGATATGGCAGAAGGTACCGCAAAGGCGATCGTTTTGGGCAGAACTGCCGTTGCAAAGGTACAGCTGAATGCACCGCTGACTGCCGGAGAAAGCCCGGTTGTAAAGCGTGCTTTGGTTATCGGCGGTGGTATTGCAGGCATCCAGACAGCACTGGACATTGCAGAAGCCGGCTATCCGGTGGATATCGTGGAGAAAGAACCTACCATTGGCGGCAAGATGACCCAGATCGACAAGACTTTCCCCACACTGGACTGTTCGTCCTGTATTCTCACTCCCAAAATGGTGGAATGTGCACAGAACGAGAATATTACCATTTATTCCTACAGCGAAGTAGAAGCCGTTACTGGCTTTGTGGGTAACTTTAGTGTCAAGATCCGCCGAAAGGCTCGTTTTGTTGACGAGGATAAGTGTACCGGCTGCGGCGCATGTACGGAAAAATGTCCGGTGAAGAATGCACCGGATGCATATAACCTGGGACTGAGCAACCGTCATGCGGCTTATATCCCTTTTGCACAGGCGATTCCGAATGTAGCTGTTCTCGATAAAGAGCGCTGCATTAAGCTGACAAAGGGCAAATGCGGTCTTTGTTCTACGGTATGTTCTGCCGGTGCCATTGACTATGAGCAGCAGGACAGCTTTGTAGAGGAAAAGTACGGTGCCATTGTTGCAGCTACCGGTTACAATCCCATCAATATTGACGGCTATGATGAATTCGCATATTCTCAGAGCAAAGATGTTGTGACTTCACTGGAATTTGAGCGCATTCTCAAAGCAGACGGTCCGACTGAGGGTCATCTGGCACGTCTTTCTGACGGCAAGCAGCCCAAAACCATTGTTTTTGTACAGTGTGTGGGCAGCCGTGAATCTGGTTCTGCACATGGATGCGGTAAGGAATATTGTTCTAAGATCTGCTGCATGTATACCGCAAAGCATGCCATGTTGTGCCGTGAAAAATATCCGGATACAGACGTTTACGTATTCTATATTGATGTCCGTACACCAGGCAAGAACTATGACGAATTCTATCGCCGGGCAGTGGAACAGTACGGCGTACATTACATTAAGGGGATGGTGGGCAAGGTTGCCCCCCAGGCTGACGGTACACTGGATGTTCAGGCTTCTGACCTGATCTCCAACGAACAGCTTCATGTCAAGGCAGATATGGTGGTTCTGGCTGCTGCTATTGAACCTGATAAGTCTGCCCGTCCGCTGGCAACCATGCTGACAGCCAGCATGGATACCAACGATTTCTTCACCGAGGCACATGCAAAGCTCCGTCCGGTAGAATCCCCTACCGCAGGTGTGTTCCTCTCCGGTGTTTGTCAGGGTCCGAAGGATATTCCGGAAACCGTTGCACAGGCTGGTGCAGCTGCATCCAAGGTCATTGGTCTGCTGGCAAAGGATAAGCTGTCCTGCAACCCGTGTGTGGCACATTCCAACGAAATGAAGTGCAATGGCTGTTCGTCCTGTGCAAATGTCTGCCCGTACGGTGCAATTACGTATGAGGATAAGGACTTTAGTCGCCGCAAGGACGGCACAATGATGCGCCGTGTTGCTTCTGTCAATGAAGCTGTTTGTCAGGGCTGTGGTGCATGTACGGTTGCCTGCCCGTCCGGCGCAATGGATCTGAAGGGCTTTGCAACCAGTCAGATTATGGCGGAGGTAGATGCAATATGCAAGTAAATCAGGAATTCAGACCAAAAATTGTCGCATTCTGCTGTAACTGGTGTTCTTATGCAGGTGCTGATCTGGCGGGTACCAACCGCTCCAATTATCCGGCGGATGTCAAGATTATTCGTGTACCTTGCTCCTGCCGTGTCAATCCCCTCTTTATTCTTCGTGCATTTCAGCGCGGTGCTGACGGTGTGATCATGTGCGGTTGCCATCCGGGTGATTGCCACTATACCACTGGCAACTACTATGCACGCCGTAGAATGACCATGCTCTTCTCCATGCTGGATTATCTGGGTATCGAGAAGGAGCGTACCCGTGTAGAATGGGTTTCCGCTGCGGAGGGTGCAAAGTTTGCGGCTACGATGAATGAATTTACTGCGACCATCAAAGGTCTGGGAGAAAACAAACGACTGGAGGATCTGAGATGCAAGACACAATGATGAAAAGAGCCTCTGAGCTTTTGGCAGACGGCACTGTTGTTCGTGTGTTAGGCTGGAAAAACGGTGAGTTTGTCTATGATCCGACACCAGCTGTATTTGATTCTGCCGAGGCTCTGGCACAGGATTTTGTATACCATGACTTTTGCGGAAGTAATTTGTCCAAATATCTGATTGAACTGTCCCGTCTGGAAGGAAAGACGCTGGTTTTTCTGAAACCCTGTGATTCCTACAGCTTGAATCAGCTGCTGACCGAGCACCGGATCGACCGGGAAAAGGTTTATATTATCGGCATTCCCTGTGACGGAAAGCTGGATCCTGATACCGTTCGTTCATCTGCCGAGGGTATTCTGAGTGCGGTTACCGAAGGCGATTCCGTTCAGGTGGAAACCATGTATGGCAATGTAACTCTGAACAAAGCGGATTGTCTGTTAGAACGCTGTACGGTCTGCAAAAGCCACAAGGTCGTTGTATTTGACGAAATGCTGGGAGAAAACGGCACTGTCAATCCGGACAGCAACCGCTTTGATATGGTTGAAAAGCTGGAAGCTATGACACCGGAAGAGCGCTATGAATTCTGGCGTGGAGAGCTTTCCCGCTGCATTCGCTGCAATGCCTGCCGGAACGTTTGCCCGGCTTGCAGCTGTGAGCAGTGTGTATTTGACAGCCCCACATCCGGTGTTTCCCAGAAGGCTGCTGCGGATTCCTTTGAGGAGAATATGTTCCATATCATCCGGGCATTCCATGTTGCCGGACGCTGCACAGACTGTGGAGAATGCTCCAGAGTATGTCCCCAGCACATTCCGCTGCATCTGCTGAACCGGAAGTTTATTAAAGATATTAATACCTATTACGGTGAATATCAGGCAGGTGCCGAAGCCGGCAGCCGTGCGCCGCTGGTGAATTTCACCATGGACGATTGTGAACCGAATGTGATTTATAAAGGAGGCAGCAAGTGATGAAAAAAGTTTCACGTTCCAGTCTGGATGCTTGTTTTGCCGCTATCGCTGCGTCTCAGAAGCTCTATCTGCCAGTTGCCGATGGTGAGAAAAAGCGGGGCGCAAAGTATGCACCTTGGTTTGAAGGCGCCGTTTACAGCACCGCTGTCAATACCGTTCGCAGTGCAAAGGACTTTTTCTTCCCTCAGGTAGAGAAGATGACCAGATTCAAGATGGACGGCAAGCAGATCGAGGTAGAGGACATCCGGAAAGAGAACGAGGATTTTGTGATCTTCGGTGTTCGAGCCTGCGATGCTGCCAGCTTTGCAATTCTGGACAGCGTTTATCTGTCTGATCCGGTGGATAGTTTTTATCAGAACCGTCGGGAGCATGGTCTGATTATGACCATGGCTTGCGGTAAGCCCACTGAAACCTGCTTCTGCTCGGTTTTTGGCATTGATGCCGCAGAACCGGCAGGGGATATAAGCTGTTGGATGACGGAAGATACTGTTTACATGCAGGCAAATACCGAAAAGGGCGAGGCTCTGCTGGCATCTCTGCCCATGCTGGAGGATGCAGCTGACGATGCTGCTGAGGAAACCAAGGCTGCCATTCGTCAGGTGCTGGATAAGCTGCCGCTGAAAGATTTGTCTACTGACGCATTCGGCGGTGACAAACTGATGAAGCTGTTTGATTCTGATAAGTGGAACAGTCTGTCAGAGGCATGTCTGGCTTGCGGTACATGTACTTTTGTGTGTCCCACCTGTCAGTGCTATGACATCCGAGACTACGACACTGGTCATGGCATCGAACGGTTCCGCTGCTGGGATAGCTGTATGTATTCTGATTTTACGCTATGTGCTCATGGCAACACACGTACTACACAGATGCAGCGTTTCCGTCAGCGCTTCATGCACAAGCTGGTGTATTATCCGTCCAATAACAACGGGACATTTGGCTGTGTCGGCTGCGGACGCTGCCTGAAGAGCTGCCCGATTTCAATGAATATTGTTAAAGTTATGAAGACACTGGGGGAGGGTAACGAATGAAACAAGAAACGTTAATTCCGAAGATCGGCGTTGTCACAGACATTCGTATCGACACTCCGGATGTGAAAACCTTCCGTGTGGTTGGTCTTGACGGAAAAAAGGTCTTTGAACATATGCCGGGGCAGTGCGCAATGCTGTCCATTCCGGGTGTCGGTGAGGGTATGTTCTCTATTACCTCTTCTCCGACGAATACAGAATTTATGGAATTCAGCATCAAAAAGTGCGGCTGTCTGACCAGTTGGCTCCATATGATGGAAGTTGGTCAGCAGGTGACGATCCGCGGACCGTATGGCAATGCTTTTCCGGTAACCACGGATTTTCAGGGCAAGGATCTGCTCTTTATTGCCGGCGGTATCGGTCTGGCGCCTTTGCGTTCTGTGATTAACTATTGCCGTGACAAGAAGGATGAATTCGGTTCTCTGCACATCATCTACGGCTCTCGTTCTAAGGACGATCTGGTAGACTATCAGGAGATTCTGGATGAATGGATGACCGATGACAATGTTCGTGTGGATCTGACCATCGACCGAGAACAGGAAGGCTGGGACGGTCATGTGGGCTTTATTCCCAACTTTGTCAAGGAACTGAAACCAGATCTGAACCGGACAGTCCTGATCTGCGGTCCGCCTATCATGATCAAGTTTACACTGGACGGTCTGAAGGAACTGGGATTTTCTGAAGAACAAGTCTATACCACAATGGAGCTTCGCATGAAGTGCGGTATCGGCAAGTGCGGCAGATGCAACATCGGTGACAAGTATGTCTGCAAGGACGGTCCTGTGTTCCGGTTTGATGCGTTGTCTGAACTACCGAATGAATATTAATGATAAAGGAGAATTCACATGGAACAGATGGTTAATGTGTTCGTGATGGGTAAGAAGTACGAGGTACCTGCCAGTCTGACCATCATGAAGGCTTTAGAATATGCTGGTTACAAACTTGTCCGTGGCTGCGGCTGCCGTAACGGCTTCTGCGGTGCATGTGCGACAATTTATCGTATCAAGGGCGACAGAGAGTTGCATACCTGTCTGGCATGTTCCACACAGGTAGTTGACGGCATGTACATCACACAGCTGCCTTTCTTCCCATTGATCAAAGAAATCTATGACATCAACGAGGTTCGTCCGGACGAAACTGTCATGATGAAAACATATCCGGAAATCTATGCATGTATCGGCTGTAATGCCTGCACAAATGCTTGTACACAGGGACTGAATGTCATGCAGTACATTGCTTACGCACAACGTGCAGAATATGAGAAGTGTGCAGAGGAATCCTTTGACTGTGTCATGTGCGGTGTCTGCTCTTCCCGCTGCCCGGCTGGAATCTCTCACCCGCAGGTCGCTATGCTGGCTCGCCGCCTGAACGGTAAGTACATTGCACCGAAGTGCGAGCATCTGGCAGATCGTGTGGAGGAAATCGCTTCCGGTAAATGTGAAGAGGCAATCCGTGCCAATATGGCACTGGACGATGCTGCAATCCGTGAGATGTATAACACTCGCGAAATCGAAAAATAAGGGAGGATCTGCAGAATGTATACAGAAGAAATGCTGGAATCCATCAAGCTGGTAGAGGCTGCACGTGCAGAAAATGCAGCAATGGAACCGAGAAGAATGACTGCGGAGGAAAAGGATACCCTGCTGAAAACATATCACCCGGATTATCGTACGGATCAGTTTGATACCATTACGGTTGGTCCGAATAAGGGCGAAGTTGCACCCAAGGAGTTGGTTCAACTGCTTCAGTCCGACAGCATCATCAAGGATAATCTGCCGGATCTGTCAAGTCCCGATTATGAGACTGATGTGCTCATCATTGGCGGCGGCGGCGCAGGTGCTTCTGCTGCTATTGAAGCAGATAATGCCGGTGCAAAGGTCATGATTGTAACGAAGCTGCGTATCGGCGATGCTAATACGATGATGGCAGAAGGCGGTATTCAGGCTGCTGATAAGCCCAACGATTCTCCGGCACAGCACTTTTTGGATGCTTACGGCGGCGGTCACTTCGCTGCGGACAAGGAACTGGTTTACAAGCTGGTTACCGAAGCACCGGACTGCATTCAGTGGTTGAATGAACTGGGCGTGGAATTTGATAAGGACGAAAATGGCAACATGGTGACCACCCACGGCGGCGGTACTTCCCGGAAGAGAATGCACGCAGCAAAGGACTATTCTGGCGCTGAGATCATGCGTACGCTTCGTGACGAGGTGCTGAACCGTGAGATCCCGGTGGTAGACTTTACTTCTGCCATTGAGTTAATTCTGGATGACAAGGGTCATTGTGCCGGTGCGGTTCTCCAGAATATGGAAACTGGCGAAATTTTGATCGCTAAGGCAAAGGTTGTTATTATTGCTACCGGCGGTGCAGGCAGAATGCATTATCAGGGGTTCCCGACATCCAATCACTACGGTGCAACCGCAGATGGTCTGGTTCTGGCGTATCGTGTAGGCGCACCGCTTCTGTATCAGGATACCCTCCAGTATCATCCCACCGGCGCTGCGTTTCCGGAGCAGATCTTCGGCGCACTGGTTACCGAAAAGGTTCGTTCGCTGGGCGCAAAGCTGGTAAATGTCAACGGTGAAGTATTTATGCATCCGCTGGAGACTCGTGATGTGGCTGCTGCATCCATCATTCGTGAGTGTAAGCGCGGCAACATGGTCAAGACACCGGAAGGTCAGGGCGTATGGCTGGATACACCGATGATTGAATTGAAAAACGGTGAGGGCACCATTGAAAAGCGCATTCCGGCAATGCTGCGTATGTTCGGCAAGTATGGCATTGACATTCGCAAGCAGCCCATCGTGGTATATCCCACATTGCACTACCAGAATGGTGGTGTCAAGGTTGGCACAGACAGCCAGACCTGTATAGAGAACTTGTTTGTTTCCGGCGAGGCAGCTGGCGGTGTTCACGGACGCAACCGTCTGATGGGCAACTCTCTGCTGGATGTGATCGTATTCGGACGCAATGCCGGAAAGCATGCTGCCGCAAAGGCGAAAGATGTTGTTGTTGGTAAACTGACATTGGATCATGTGGCTAAATTTGAGAAGGAGTTGACTGATGCAGGTATCACACCGGAGACAACTTCACCGATTTTGCTGCCGGATTATGCTCGTAAGGTAAATGGTTAAGGATTTTTAAAGCGAACGGATCGCAGAAATTCTTGTCCGTGATTTTAAAAAATGGCAGTGCCTTTTTTGGCACTGCCATTTTGATGACATTCAGAAAAATCTTGCAGACATTCTGATGGGATATTTGCAGCTCATCCTGCAAAAACCATTTTCTTGAGAAAATTTTTGAGACTTTTTCTGCTATTCTTGACAAAATGGATTTTTTAGGGTATAATAGCTGTTGATTCCATCAATATTCTGTAAAAGCAGAAAGGAATGTTGAAAATGAAAAAACCATATCAACAGACACCGGAAGAACTGTACGCTGTACTGAATTCCGCTCCCGGAGGACTGACCAGCGAGCAAGCTGCTGCACATTTAGAAAAATATGGAAAAAATGCTATTGCAGAAACCAAGAAAAAGCCAGCATGGCTGATTTTTCTGGAGCAGTTCAAGGATTTTCTGGTCATCATTCTTATTATTGCCGCATTGATCTCGGCATTCAGCGGCGATGTGGAAAGCTTTATGGTTATTGTGGCGGTTATTACCATCAATGCCATTCTTGGAACGGTTCAGACACTGAAAGCGGAAAAATCCCTGCAGAATCTAAAACAGCTTTCTTCGCCCTCAGCCAAGGTGCTGCGTGACGGAGAAAAACAGATGATCCCGGCGGAACAGGTTACGGTAGGGGACGTGGTGCTGCTGGAAGCGGGCGATCAGATTCCTGCTGATGGAAGAATCATTGAGTCCGCATCGCTTCAAACCAATGAAAGCGCTCTGACCGGCGAAAGTACCAATGTGGAAAAAAACGCTGAAATCATCACGGGAGAGGTTTCTCTGGCAGATCGGGATAATATGGTCTATTCCGGCGGATTTGTTACCTACGGCAGAGGTTCTTATTTGGTGACGACGGTCGGTATGGAAACAGAGGTGGGAAAAATTGCCGCCCTGATCCAGAATGCAGAAGTTAGAAAAACACCCTTGCAGAAAACGCTGGATCAGTTTGGAAAACGACTGTCCTTTGCTATCCTGATCATTTGTGCCCTGGTGTTTGTTTTGAGCCTGATCCGGGTAGAGACGGTGAATTTCAACGCTGTCATGGATTCTCTCATGTTTGCTATTGCTCTTGCAGTTGCGGCGATACCAGAGGCGCTTAGTTCCATCGTTACCATTGTGCTTTCCTTTGGCACACAGAAAATGTCCCGTGAAAACGCCATTATGCGAAAACTTCAGGCGGTGGAGGGCTTAGGTTCTGTTTCGGTGATCTGCTCGGATAAAACCGGTACTCTGACCCAGAATAAAATGACTGTGCGCAAGATTGTTTCTCATCAGCGGTTGATTCCGGCGGATGCAGTCCATATAAAGGATGATGCTGAGGCAGAACTGATTCTGGCAGCAGTGCTTTGTAATGATTCCTCCTGCAAAGACGGTGTAGAGATTGGTGATCCCACGGAAACCGCTCTGGTACGCTTTGCACAACAGCAAAACCTTTCTGACGAAGAAATGCGCAGAACGTATGCTCGCATCAGTGAGATTCCCTTTGATTCGGATAGAAAGCTGATGTCTACACTGAATCAGCGAGGAAAAGTCCGGATGATGTACACCAAAGGTGCAGCGGATGTGCTGGTAGAGCGTATGACTTGCAGCGAAGCAGAAAAGCAGCAGATCACAAAGCAGGTTGCAGAGCTTTCTCAGCAGGGATTGCGTGTGCTTTGCTTTGCAAAAAAGGTTTTTGCAGGGGATGCTTTGGATATTTCCGATGAGACAAACCTGGAATACTTGGGTTTGATTGCTATGATGGATCCGCCCCGTGCGGAATCCGCTCCTGCTGTAGCAGAATGTAAAGCAGCCGGCATCAAACCTGTGATGATCACCGGAGATCACCTGGTGACTGCCTCCGCCATTGCCAAGGAGATCGGTATTTTAGAGAAGCCAGAGGAGGCAGTGGAAGGCGCTGTCCTCGATTCTTATACCGATGAAGAACTGGTGGATTTTGTGGCTGATAAGTCCGTCTATGCTCGTGTAACACCGGAGCATAAGATCCGGATTGTCCGTGCATGGCAAGCGAGAAACAACATTGTCGCTATGACGGGAGATGGTGTCAACGATGCACCCGCCTTAAAACAGGCAGATGTGGGCGTTGCCATGGGAATTACCGGTACAGAGGTCTCCAAGGATGCCGCAGCTATGATTCTCACAGATGACAATTTTGCTACGATTGTCAAGGCGGTGAAAAACGGCAGAAATATTTATGAGAATATCAAGAAATCTATTCTGTTTTTGTTGTCCGGCAATCTGGCTGGTATCATTGCTGTGCTGTTTTGTTCGTTGGCAGGGCTTCCTGTGCCCTTTGCGCCAATTCACTTGCTGTTTATCAATTTGCTTACGGACTCGCTGCCGGCGATTGCTCTGGGATTAGAGCCGCATTCGGATGCTGTGATGAAAAACAAGCCCCGTCCTGCCGGAGAATCCATTCTGACAGGAAACTTTCTCTCCAAGGTGGGCTATTCCGGTTTGATCATCGGGCTTGCTGCCATCGGGGCTTTTCTCATGGGGTATTATTATCAGGGCGCACATAACAGCGGTGCGGCAATGACTATGGCATTTGCTGTGCTGTGTATGTCTCGTTTGTTCCACGGTTTCAGCTGTAAATCAGATAAGCCGGTAATATTCTCCAAGCGTCTTTGGAATAACAAATTTGCACTGCTGGCGTTTGCCCTTGGTATGATTCTGGTGAATGCCGTACTGTGGATTCCGGCGCTTCATGGTATTTTTAAGATTCAGGATGCCATGTCCGGTGTGCTGATTGCTTCTATGTATGCTTTTAGTTTTGGTTCTATGGTATTGATTCAGATCATTAAGGCGATTGTTGCAGCTTTTCATCCAAAAGAAAGGTAATTATTGCAAACAACAAGCTCTTCTTGACATTCACTCATTTGCTATAGATTAGTGTCAACACGCCCTAAAAGACCGCTGACAAGAATGGTTTTCTTGTCAGCGGTCTTTTGAGTTTTTCTATGGCATCAATCTTCCATTTGAGACAAAAACATCAGACTTCGCTCCAGAAGGCCGTTCAGATATGCGATCAGCAAGCCGTAATTGGTATAGGGAACGCTTTGCTCTGCTGCACGTGCGCTGCGGGATGTCATTTCTTTTTGATTCAACATGCAGCCGCCGCAGTGAATGACCATCTGATAGGTTGACAGGTCCTCTGGAAAGGAATTTCCCGAGGTGAATGTAAACTGAAACGGTTTCCCTGTATGCTGCTGAATCCAGCGAGGCAGCTTGACTGTGCCAATGTCATTGCACTGCCGGTGGTGGGTACAGCCCTCGGAAATGAGAATACGGCTTTGTTCCGGCAGAGTTTCCAATGCCCGAACCGCTTTCATAGCTTGTTTCAGCACGCCTTTATACCGGGCAAAGAGAATGGAAAAGGATGTCAGGGGAATAGACTCCGGTACAAGGGCGTTTACCTTGGCAAATGCCTGACTGTCTGTTACCACCAGCTTTGGAGGATAGCGGAGCAGATCGAGTACAGATGCCAACTGTTCCGGCTGTACCGTGATGCAAATGGCAAGATTGTCCAGAATCTCCCGGATAGACTGCACCTGCGGCAGGATCATTCGCCCTCTGGGAGCAGATTCGTCAAGGGGTGTCACTAAAATGACAACATCATTCGGTGATAGCGCCTTGCCGAAAATAGAGGGGGCGGGTTCATTTTGCAATGTCTGTTGATAGAGTTTTGCCAGTTGTTCTTTCAATCGGGGAATTCCTTTGCCGGTCAGCGCACTGACAGAAACAGCAGCTTCCGGCGGTGTTTTTTGAGGCAGATCCGATTTGTTCCATGCAATTAGACAGGGAATCTGCTTCTCTTTCAAAATTTGCAGCAGAGAGGTATCCGTTTCTGTTAGTCCCACTGTTCCGTCTGCTACTAAAATTGCCAGTTGTATGTGAGACAGTGTTTCCATTGTCCGGGCAATACGCTGTTCACCCAGTTCGCTGGAATCATCCAACCCGGCAGTATCTACAAGAACAACAGGACCTAGTGGAAGTATCTCCATGGCTTTTTCCACCGGGTCAGTAGTCGTTCCCTTTACTTCAGAAACAATAGCTGTCTGTTGTCCGGTGACAGCATTGACAAGGCTGGATTTCCCAGCATTTCGTCTGCCGAAAAACCCGATGTGAATGCGGTTGGCACGGGGTGTCTGATTCAGTGTCTGTTCCATGGAATAACCTCCTCTCAAGCCATTGTTAGAATCGAAAGTCTCTTTCACCCTCTGCAATTTTTTTCAGAAGGGCCTCTGTTTTTGCACGGACTTGTCGGTTGGAAATGCCGCCAAGCTGCTGTTGGATCAATGCCTGTCCGATACGTTTGGTTTCCGGAGAAGCATAATCTTCCAGATATTCCTGCAAGGTTATCAGTGCATTGGGATGACAGAAATTCTGGATTTCGCCGCTTTTGCAGAAAGACATAAACCGATCGCCGGTTCGTCCAGCACGATAGCAGGCAGTGCAAAAGCTGGGGATATCGTTCATTTCCATGAGCCAGCGCACCACTTCGTCCAGAGAACGCTTGTCGCTGACATCAAACTGGGCGGAGTTTTCTTCTTCCGGTTCAGGGAGATCATATCCACCCACACTGGTACAGGAACCGCCGCTGATTTGAGAGATTCCCAGAGGCAGAACTCGTTCCCGGACAGCCTTGCTTTCCCGAGTGGAAATGATCATACCGGTGTATGGTACAGAGATTCGGATTAAAGCGCAAATCTTGGCAAAAATATCATCATCAATACCGTTGTCAAAATCATCGGGATCAATGTCATCTGCTCGTTTGATACGGGGCACACTGATGGTATGAGGACCAACGCCATGGACTGCTTCCAGATGCTCTGCGTGCATCAGCAATCCCACCAACTCATAGGGGTAGCTCTCCAGGCCAAACAACACGCCCAAGCCAACATCATCGATGCCTCCAGCCATCGCTCTGTCCATCGCCTCGGTGTGATAGGCATAATCATGCTTGGGACCGGTGGGATGGAGCTTTTCGTAGCTTTCTTTGTGATAAGTTTCTTGAAAGAGAATATATGTACCGATCTTAGCTTCTTTCAGCATGTGGTATTCTTCTTCTGTGGTAGCGGCAATGTTGACATTCACACGGCGAATCGAACCGTTTTTATGGTGGATATGATAAATAGTATCAATGCATTCCAGAATATAGGAAATGGGATTGTGTACAGGATCTTCGCCGGCTTCAATGGCAAGTCGTTTGTGACCCATGTCCTGTAGTGCAGTGACTTCACGCACAATGTCCTCCTGGGTCAGTTTTTTCCGGGTGATATGGTGATTCCTGGCGTGATAAGGGCAATAGGTGCAACCGTTGATGCAATAATTGGACACATATAGGGGTGCAAAGATCACAATGCGATTGCCGTAAAAATCTTGTTTCAGTTGTTCTGCCAATTGATACAGCTGCTGTGTGACATCTGTGTCTTCATTGAGGAGCAGCACGGCAGCTTCGCGATGATGCAATCCTTTGCGGAGTTTTGCTTTTGCAAAAATTTCAGCGATCAGGGAGCGGTCGCCTTTATGCTGTCGGGCATAGGAAAGAGTTTCTATGATCTCCTCATGGCTGATGAACTCTTCTGCCCGAAGGGAGCGGGGGTTATACATTGAAATCGCCTCGTTATCTTGAAATTCTCTTTTTATTATAGCATTTTTCAGGAGAAATGTCAATTTTCCGGATGTACAGCATTTTATGTGAACACGCTCTAAGTAACCGCATTTTTCGGGGCAATGCAATGCTTTTTAAAACAAAAAACGCCCCGGTGGGACGTTTTTCTCTTCATATGCAAAAATTTGCGGTCAGCTCAACTCCGGCACACCTGCTGATTCCGTCATAGTAGACGGCGCAAAAACATCAATTGCCGGTGTATCATCCGTAGAAATCGTATGGGTTTTCAGATAATCCTCCCAGACGGACAAAGCCGTTCCTGTAAGGTGAATACCATCGTTTGTCAAAGAAGAATCCAGACAGCCGTTTGCATCTGCGACAGCTTCATTGACCTCCAGGTAATAAATATGGTCAGCTTTATTTTCCAGTCCGGCAAGGGCTTCGTTTCGTTCCCGCACCGTGGCATTGTTGATAGAACCTGTAGGATCATCCTGTGAAGCGGCAACCAGCAGGATGCTTTCCAGATAGATAATGGCATCCGGCTGTGCCTGCCGCACCTGTGCCACTACATCGGCGTAGGTTTCTGCCCATGATTCAGCAGTACCTGTCCCTAATTCATTCAGTCCCAGCATGATGTAGATCTTGCCGTACTGTCTGGATGCCAGTTTTTCTGTCAGAGTAACGCTTTCTGACAAATTGGGATTACCTGCCGGCTTGTCCGTTACCCCATAAATTGATAATCCTACGCTGGAGAAATAATCCGCATTGGTCAGGCTACCGTAAAGTGCCAGTCCCTCTGTACGGGAATCACCGATAAACAGAGCATCATCGAAATACGAATTGTCCACCGATTGAAACACCGGCACAGGCTCTGTGGTGGTCATTGCTGTTGTCATAAGAGCAGTATCCATAACGTCAGTTTGCACCTCTGTCGTCACAGCAGTATTGACCAGTGTCTCGTCAGCAGATGGATTTTCGATGGTGTCCATGCTTTTGATCATCTTCCAGATATTGGTGACTGCAATAGCCACGACAAACGCTGTGAGGATTGGATAACGTCGCAAAAATTTCAGAAGATTTGCTGTATTCATAGGAAGTCTCCTTTCCTCGGTCAGAACTGGAAGTATAAGAAGGGATTGTTTTCCGAAGTCATCATGGCACGGATAGAGAAAATGAAAATCAGAATCAGAACGATCAGATAAAATCCGCTTCTGCGGTACTTTTTATAGTATTGCATGGGAATCGGCGTTGCAAACAAAAAGCAGGGAAGTAAAATTTTCCAGTAATTCTCCAGTGCCAACATGACATCTCTGGTATTGCCTTTGATGGCATCTTCTGCCATGAAGGGGAACAGCCGTGAGAAATAAACACCTAAATCATGGAGATCGGTAATGGCAAATACCATCCAGGTCAAGGGAATCAGTAAAATGATGTATACATGCTTCAGAATATGGGTACGCTCCAGGAATTTTCCATAAAGGTTTTTTTCTAAATATTGGAGAGCAAAAAAGGTCAGTCCCCACAGCACAAAGTTCCAACTTGCACCGTGCCAGAGACCGGTAAATGCCCAGACTGCCAGCATGTTTCGTGTCTGCAAAGCCCAGCTGCATCGGTTACCGCCTAGGGGAATATAGATATAATTCCGGAACCAGCGTCCCAGCGTGATGTGCCATCTGCGCCAGAATTCTGTCACAGAGCCGGAAATATACGGGAAATTAAAGTTCTGAGGCAATTCAAAGCCCAACATTTTTCCCACACCGATGGCCATCATGGAATAGCCGGCGAAGTCAAAGTAGATCTCAAAGCTATAGGCGAACGCACCCAGCCACGCATAAGGGGTGGAAATACTCTCAAAGCCGATGACCGTCAGATTATTCCATAGACCGCTCATAGGGTCAGCAAGAAGGGTTTTTGCGCCTAGTCCAAGTACAAAGGATTCCAGACCCTCTTCCAGCCTTCTGGCATCCACGGATCGTTGTCGGATCTGGGGCAACATTTCTTCGTAGGTGGTGATGGGACCGGAGATCAACTGGGGGAACATACACATATAGGTTCCAAGTTCCAGAAGAGATCTTGCCGGCTTTACCTTGTCGGTATACACATCAATGAGGTATGAGGTGATCTGAAAAGTATAGAAGCTGATGCCCAGAGGCATTATGAGATTCGCTTCGGGGATAGATACGTGAAACAGAGACAGCAAAGCATTGCAGTTGCCAATCATGAAATTGGTGTATTTGAATACCACCAACATGCCGAAGTCAAATATCAAACCTGCCAGAAAAAACCGTTTGGCACGCTGAGGCGCTTTGAGTTTCAGCCCATATGCCATCCAGGAGAGCCAGTAGTTCACCATGGCAGAAAAAATCAGAAGCAGGACATACCAGCCGCTGCCGATGCTATAAAAGATCAGGCTTCCTACGATCAGCGTGATATTGCGATATTTCGGCGGTGTTACATAATATCCCAACAAAAACAGCGGTAAAAACTGAAACAGAAATTCGATTGTACTGAAAACCACAAGCATCCCTCCATCCTATACCAAAATTTGCGCAAAGATATTCTCTTCAAACAAGTTTTACTTCTGACAACAAGAACACCCCGATAAGCGGGGTGTCTATGTCTATATACTATCATAAAGGAAATATGTCGGATTTTCAAGAGTATTGTCATAACAATAGGGTTACAATTTGATGACAACCCGCCAATGAGCAGCAGAGTCTGCCGAAAAAGCGTGTGTATCTTCTTGTAAAGATAAGTTTTTATTCGTCGTAGCAGCGGAAAACCTTTTCAACATAGTCGGTATCTTTTACCTTGGTACAGGCGCTGACCAGCGGTACGACGATCAGTGAAAGGATCATGGCGATAGCACCGGCGTTGATGGGAGATGCCAGATTCAGCGGAACACTTGCTGCAGTCTTGGACAGTTCCGGAAACCAGCCAAAACCGAACAGGATCATATGACCTACCGATAGACCTATACCCAGGATAAAGCTGGTCCATACTGCGGGCTTTGTAATTTTCTTGCTGAACAGGCCATACAGGAACGGGCCGAGGAATGTACCTGCCAGAGCACCCCAGGAGTAGGACATCAAGGTGGTGATGGAAGCGTTCTTGTTGAAGGCAATGAGAACGGATACGAACAGGAATACAGCGATCAGCACACGCATGATGATGACTTCCTGTTTCTCGGAGCATTTTTTCATATTGGGGCGGATTAGGTCAATGGTCAGAGTTGAACTGGAGGTCAGCACCAGAGAAGAAAGGGTGGACATCGAGGCGGACAGTACCAGTACGACAACTAATCCGATGAGCAGATCAGGCAGAGCCGATTCCAGCATGGCAGGAACCATGGCATCATATTCCGGCTTATTGTTGGACAGAATGGAGATCAGTGTTTTGCCGCTTTCGTTTTCATCCAGGGTGCAGAACAGACGATCAAAGCCGCCCAGCAGATAAGAACCGCCAGCTACTACCACTGCAAACAGCGTGGAAATGACAGCACCTTTTTTGATGGCATTCTGATCCTTGATGGCATAGAATTTATGTACCATTTGAGGCAGACCCCATGTTCCCAGAGAAGTCAGAATGATAACGCCGAACAGGTTGATGGGGTCGGGACCGAATACAGAATTGAGGGTATTGGTTTTGCCGTTTACTTCGATCTCGCCCAGAGATGACAGAGCCTGGGATAAGCCGCCCTGATTCTGTATGGCGCAGAACACAACGGCGCAGATGCCAATGAGCATGACAATGCCTTGGATAAAGTCGTTGATGGCAGTTGCTGAATAGCCGCCAAGGATCACATAAATGGCAGTTAGCAGCGCCATTACCACAATGATGATCTGGTAGGCAGATTCGCCTTCGATGGAAAAAGCCATATTGAACAGACGGGACAGACCGTTATAAACCGATGCAGTATAGGGAATCAGGAAGATAAACACGACCATTGCCGCTGCAATTTTCAACCCTTTGGAATCCCAGCGCTTTTCAAAGTATTCCGGCATGGTCTTGGCGCCCAGAGATTGGGTCATGATACGTGTCCGGCGACCCATCACAATCCAAGCCAGCAGACTGCCTATGATTGCATTGCCGAGTCCAATCCACGCAGCGGAGACGCCATAGCTCCAGCCAAATTGACCGGCATAGCCGATAAATACGACGGCAGAAAAATAGGATGTGCCGTAGGCAAAGGCGGTCAACCATGAGCCGACATTCCGTCCGCCAAGGACGAAATCGTTGACAGAGCGTGTCTGTTTGGCAGTATACACGCCAATTCCCATCATGATCGCCACATAAATGATGATCATGCCGATTGTAATTGCGGTTGTCATAGATATATCCATTCCTTTCGTAGATACACCGGAAATGACCGTTCCGGAGCATAGTTGATTCAGAATCTGTCATCACAAGAAAATAACCATGTCTTTCCTGTAGATTTTGGCACGTACAGCGTTAAAAATTTTTGCCGGACACAGAGGCTGCCTGCAATTTTTTCTTGTCTGCATCACAATTTGCTGGAAAATTTGTGCCAATTTCTTTTGAAAACAGGTTCTCATACTACTCCGCCAAAATCCGATTGAACATCAGATTTTGGCGGAACGCCTGCTGCGCAGGCACCAATCGGCTTTGCCGATTGCCGTCTCATACCATCCTCTGCGCCGCCTGCGGCGGCACAATTCCGATCGATTATCAATCGGAATAAAGAGGATTGGTATCAGCACTGTAAAGTGATAAAAAGCACAGTTGCTATTATATCACATTTGACGAATTATGTCAACCCGGTTTGCAAAATTTATTCAAATTGTTGTTTTTATGAAAAATGATGAAACATGCTTGACAACGCTTTGGAAATGTGCTATTCTATAGTTAGTCTAATCTAACTATTAAGCAGACAAAAAAATTTGTGAAACAGACTGGAGCTGAAAATATGAGTGTAGTGATTATCGGGGGGAATGAGCGAATGAGCAGACAGTATGCAGAGATTTGTTCGGAGTACGGACATTCTGCAAAAGTGTTTCCCAAGGAGACCGGATCCATTGAAAAGAAGATTGGTTCACCGGATCTCATGATCCTGTTCACCAGGACCGTTTCTCATAAAATGGTGCAGGGGGCAGTCAAAGCGGCGAAGAAAAATTCCATTACGGTGGCAAGAGTACAGAGCAGCAGTGTTTCTGCGCTGCGGTCGCTGTTCAGTGCCCCGGAGATGCACAGTTGTATCTGCACCGAATAAACAGGCAAAAGCCTTCATGGGCGGTATTTCAAACAATACCTCCCTGAAGGCTTTTTTCAATATGTTCTCAAATGACAAGTTCTTAGTACTGGTTCTTATTTTTTCCGTCGGAATGCTTTTGCCACAAGAATCTCCACGATCACTGCCAGAACAAAAGAAGCCGCCAGAACGATTGTTAAGGTTACTGGATATGTTCCCACAGAAGCTGCGGAGACTGTTTTACCGGTGGAATTGTGGTTGGAAGTCACCTTGTTACCGCTGCTGCTGTTACCGGAAGAACCAGCACTTTCGTTTGCCGTCAGTTGCTCCGATGTGCCTGAGCCTGCGCCGATGATTATACCGTCATTGCTCTCACAGACAAATGCAGCGAGCCATGCCAGTGGTGCATTCCAGTTGATGGTGCATTCATTCACTGACCATGCTTCGATGTGATCCATATAGCATTTTGCCGGTGCGATCTCGCCTTTTTTCCAGCCGCTGCCCTGTACCCAGGGATCTTGCATGCCGGAGTTGGGACCGCCCACCAGTACACCGGAGGGTGCGAGAGGAAATTCCTCGGCAATCAGATTTGCCCAGTATCGGTGGTGGGGATACATGGATGCATGTGTGCCGTAGCCTGTGACATAGGAAATATCGTTGGGATTGCAGCCCAACAGATAGTTCATGCCGCTGAGCACACCGTTGAGATAATTTTCATCCGCAGTAAAATCATAGGCGATTGCCATAATGATACTGTTATCTGCTACAAAGGAGTTTGAGCCCCAGACATAGCCGGAATCGCTGTCAGAATTGCTCAGCTTGCTCTGTGCATAGGGCTGACCGTAGCCCTGATTTTCTGAACGCTCTTTGTGTACATCTGCTGCCTGCGTAATAGCATGGATGACCTTCTCTACGTTCTTGCCGTCCAGGACATCGGGATGCAGTGCCAGAGACAGTGTTCCCAGTGCGGAGGTATTGCCCCAGTCAAAGCTGCCCGCTGTGCCTGCATCCTCGCCGCCGCTCAATTCTGTGGGGACTTGATAAGCATATTGAGACTGCTCCAAATCTTTCCGGTAGCTTTCTTCGCCGGTGGTGAGATACAGTTCACATGCTGCCCAGTAGAATTCGTCTGTAGCATTGTCATCGCCATAGGCACCGCCGCCCACAGACTGGTCAATGGGTGCGAACATGTCAGGATGCGCCTGTGCTGCTGTATAAGCTGCCTTGGCTGCTGTAAGGCACTGCTGGGCAAATGCTGGATCATATGCCTGCCATAATCTGGAAGCCTGTGCTGCACATGCAGCAAGATTCAATGCGGCACATGTAGTCGGAGGCTTTAAGATACGTTCTTCGGTATCGTCTGCTGGAGCCATACCCAGTGCTGTCCACTTGATATCATGCACCTTGTGATAGACCATATCCTTGTATTCGCCGTCCTGCACCATCATTTTCAGCATCCATTCCATTTCATAGCGAGCCTCGTCCAGAAGATCTGGATAGCTGTTGGATTGTTCCGGAAGCGCCATGGTGCCGTCTGCATAAGCAGCTTCTGTGCCTTTATTCAGAGCGCGCTCATACTGATTCTGCATCAGCCAGAGGGAAATGCCGCCATTGATGACATACTTGCCGTGGTCGCCGGCATCATACCAGCCGCCGGTAACATCCTGTGAACCGCCGTTGGACTGGAGATCGTTCCAGTCTGTGGTGATTCTTGCGGAATCGGTCACATGTCCGGCAGCATGTGCCAGCTTCTGGGTGTCGCCGCTGGTGATATACTGGCTCTCAATCTCTATACCGCTGCGGTTCTGATAGAAATAATTCAATGCGTCATAGAGCATACCGGAATAGGTTTCCGTGCCGCCTACGGTAAATTCCCGGCTGACAGCATCACCGGCTTTTAGAGTAAATGTGCCAGTCTCAGTCATGTCGGAAAAATCCAGTAGATGTACATTGTCGCCGGAATCTGCATCCAGTCCTTTTGGTTCGGATTTGCCGGAAAAGACTTCTTTTCCGCTTGTATCCAGTACAGAAAAGGATACTGCTTTGGTTTCGTCGCTGATCAGTGTGGCATGTTTTTCACGGTTAGTAAAATATCCCACCTGATTGGTCACAATATCCGAACGCACCCAGTTATCCGCAGCTACATAGTCATTTTCGTCGCTGTTGGTACAGATCAAGGACATGTTGTCGAAAGTAAAGACTGTTCCCGCAGGAACGGTATCTCCGCCAATGTGAAACGCCCACTCTACCTCTGCGGTGCGGTTTGCGGTGAATGTGCCGTTGACTGTGGTTGTCTGATTCGCCGTCAGATTCTGTACATTCCAGAAACTGTCAAATGAACCGTCATCGGGATTGCCGTGCCAGTCCTCAGTATAAGGCTCAGCCATATCGCCGATTTTGGTGTAATAGGTACAGTTATTGCTGGCTGTGATCTGGAAAGAAACCTCATAAGTACAGCCGGACACCAACTTCAGACCGCGATGGCGGAATTGACAGTCCCAGCGATCTTCACCGCCATTGGATGCACCGCCGGGATTGACAATGGTGACCTGGTATACACCGTCCTCAATGGAAAAGTCCATTTCACCCGGTGCAGATTCACATACATGCCACGGCAGACCCACGCCGTTTTCAAAATCCGTCTGTCCCAACTGTTGACCGGCAAAAGCCGTCAGGGAAAGAGATGAGGAAGCCAGCACGCATGCAGCAGCAAGGGCAGCTGCTGGTTTCAGAAAATGCTTTTGATGCAAAGTAAATGCCCCCTTTGGATGATTTGCTTCCACAAAATGTGAGAACAAGTTCTGAAAGATTATTCTGTGAATACTATAGCACATTTGAAAAGATTTGTAAAGTAGAAAGATAGAGTTCTGATAATTTTTCACATAAGTCTTGACATTTTCTATAAAACATTCTATAATAAGTATAGATACCAAAGGCGTGTTCTTTCAAAATTGCTGAAAGGGGAGTATTTGAACATGAAATTCAAACAACGTTTTCTTGCACTGGCTGTTTCCGGTGTGATGTCTGTGGCATGTCTGTCCACATCTGTTTTACCGGTGCAGCAAATGTTGGCTGCAACTGCGGCAGACAGCAATAACGACGACTGGCTTCATGCCGATGGCAGCCGTCTGTACGATTCTCAGGGTAACGAGGTCTGGCTGACCGGTGCAAACTGGTTTGGCTTCAACTGTTCCGAAAACTGCGCCCACTATCTCTGGAGTGCAGACGTTGATGATTTGCTGACTGAGGTGGCTGACCGGGGGATCAATATTATCCGGTTTCCCATTTCCACTGAGCTGCTGATTTCCTGGATGAACGGTGAGCCCAATGAGGTTTCCAGCGTCTCCGCCAACAATGATCCCTTTTATCCCATCAATATCGATTTCTGCAATACAGACGGGTCGATCAAAAACAGCATGGAAATCTTTGATATCATTATGCAGAAGTGCAAAAAGTACGGCATCAAGGCATTTGTAGACGTTCATAGTCCCGATGCCAACAACTCCGGTCATAACTATAATTTATGGTATGGCAAGGAGACTTCTGACGGGGTGATGGTCACTACAAAGCTTTGGATGGATTCTATCACATGGCTGGCCAAAAAGTATGCAAACGATGATACCCTTCTGGGCTATGACCTGAAAAATGAGCCTCATGGAAAGGGACAGGAGGGTACGGCTGCTGCCAAATGGGACGGCTCTACCGATGAGAACAACTGGGCATATGCGGCAACACAGTGTGCCAATTCCATTCTCAAGGTCAATCCCAACGCTTTGATCCTCATTGAGGGTGTGGAACAGTCTGTGAAGAGCGATGCCTATACCTGGGGACAGCCGGACTCCAAGACCGATCCGCCTTATATTCCGGCGTGGTGGGGCGGCAACCTTCGGGGCGTCAAGGATTATCCGGTAGTGCCGGATTCCGGGACAAGTCAGATTGTTTATTCTCCTCACGATTATGGTCCGTCTGTGTATGCGCAGACCTGGTTTGACAAGGATTTTACCACACAGACATTGTTGGATGACTACTGGTATGATACATGGGCATATGTCAATGATCAGAACATTGCACCACTGCTTGTGGGCGAGTGGGGCGGTTATATGGACGGCGCGGAAAATCAGAAGTGGATGGAGTTGCTCCGGGACTATATGATCAGTCATCACATCAACCACACTTTCTGGTGCCTGAATACCAATTCCGGTGATACCGGCGGTCTTTGGGCAGGCTTTGGCTATCAGCCCAGCACTGGTACAGACATCACATGGGAAGAGGACAAGTATGCCCTCTTTGAAAAATCCCTCTGGCAGACACTGGAAAGCGGCAAGTACATTGGATTGGATCACCAGTATCCTCTGGGTGTCAATGATACTGGTCTGTCCCTAACGGAATTCTACAATTCTTATGCCGACACCGAAGGAAGCAATCTGGACGGCGGTACAATAGGCGGCAATAAGGGCGGAACCAAACCGGTACAGACTGGTGATGCTTCTGGGGAAACCACAACGACAGCCACATCTGCTGACATGAAAACCGTCAAGGGCGATGTTTGTGCAGACGGTGTTTTCGATCTGAAAGATATGGTCGCTTTTGTCAAGTTCCTGCTGGGTAATGACATTTCCCAGAATAAAGACTATATCATTCAAAATGGGGATGTCAACAGCGATGGCAAATTAAACGGTATTGATCTGGCACTGATGCGGCAGGTTCTTGCCAAAAAGATCCAGGATTTTCCGGAGTAACAGCTTATGAAACGAAACGATTATCTCACATGGGATGAATACTTTATGGGCATTGCGCTGCTCTCTGCTCAGCGAAGCAAGGATAACCATACACAGGTGGGTGCGTGTATCGTCAACAGTGAGCATAAGATCATTTCCATGGGTTATAACGGTATGCCCACGGGATGCAGCGATGATGATATGCCTTGGGAACGGGAAGGAGAGTTCCTCAACACCAAATACCCTTTTGTGTGCCATGCAGAATTGAACGCTATCCTCAACCGAAATTCCGGAAGCTTGAAAGGATGCTGTCTGTATGTCACCTTGTTTCCCTGCAATGAATGTGCCAAAGCCATTATTCAGAGCGGCATACGGGAAATTGTCTACTTTGATAATAAGTATGCAGATTCTGATGCCACAAAAGCATCTGAGCGGATGTTTCTGCTCACCGGTGTGACCTGCAGACCCTATCACCGCACCGGACGAGAGATCACGCTGACATTCTGATTGGTTTCAAAGCCAAAAAATATGAAAACGGTGCTGACAAAAACGTCCGCCAAGAGAAAAGACTGCGAATCACGCGAAAGGGTGTGACAGCAGTCTTTTTTAGGGTTACCGCACCTAAGATCGTGAATGAATGGAGTGAGAAAAATAGTAAGGATCGGTTATGAACTCACTTATAGTTCTGCCTGTCATTATTCATCAACCCATTGCATTTCGCTTTCAATTTCCCAAAATGTTTTTCCGCTCCAGATAGGTGCTTCTTCAAAAGCGAGAATACAGTCAGAAGCTAAAGCTTTTTTAGTTGAAAAGATCGTTTCATCTGTTGTAAGATCATAAACTTCAAGGCTGACATATTCTACATTACCGTCAGGCGATGTTTTGGTTTGACAACCATTGAAGAAAAACTTCTCACCATTGTAAATCACATAATGATCTTCATAGTAAAGCTTTTCAATGAAATCTCTTGCATTTCCGTCAATCATTATACCATTTCCTTCCTACAAGATATTTTTCATACTTTTTAAAGGTTTCGTAGTCTAAATAAGCTGCATCAGTTCGCATGAGGTTGCGATCATAGTAGTGAATATGCAGTACTGGTTTACGATTTCCTGTTAAATCTGGCTCAGGGTGATAAGCTATCTCCGCTGTGAGATAATGCTCATCATCATATATCCTCATCATATTTAATGTACCGTCCTTATGCAACTTAACATATACATTGCTTGAATGCGCTTCAACGGGTAAATCGTGTAAACCTGTTCCGGGTTTTCCGAATAAAACCTTTGCATCTTCAACATATCCTACAGTTTCATAAGTATAGGAGACATTATTTCCTGCTGCGTAAGTTCCTCTTCCACCCATATCAGCGCACCACCTTTCTTGATGCACGGTAGTCCACAACGATGAGATTACCGTCCATTTCCTTGAAAGGTTCACCAAAACAGATAACAGCACTCGGTTCAACAGTTTCAAGCATATTGTTGTATCCTCGCAGAAATTCTTTCTTTGAACGCTTGCAGCCGATCATACCAATCGCTACAACACTGCCATTTTCAACACCGTCATTACAAAAAGTGTAACTTCTGCTGTCGCTCCATGTCATAGTTGGTACGACTTTCAGTCCCATACTCTGCCAGTATGCTCCTACCCAATGACTATGGGCAACGCTTTCAAGCTGTCTCCAGTAATTCATATCGGAATAGGTCGAGTAATCGGGGGTAAGCAGGAAATATCTTTTCCTATTTTGGCACAGCCACCTCACCCGAAGTGGGCGAGGTGCTGACAACATATCATTTACTCTTTCAGTGCGCCTTCGGCATAGTCGATTTCCATTGTAATAGTATCAACATAGTCGCTATAAGAGATGTTTTGTACCATAAACTCATCATCAAGGTTACCTTGTATATAACTCTCTCTTGTAACTTTGGAGAGCTTTTTTCTTAGGATATCAATAAAATCCTTGCTTTGAAGTACCTCTGAAACGTCCGAAAAAACTTCTGACAGCCAGAAGAAATCTTCAATACTGCACTCGTATTCAAAAAAGCATAAAGTGTCTTCAATGTTGTTAGTTAGCACTTGTATCTCTTCATTCCAACATTCTTTTGTGCCGTATGCATCATGTGAATCTAAACGAGTCCTTTTTTCTATTATTCTATGAATATCATTAGCTATCATATATATTCGCCTCCCACTTATTTAGCAAGTGAACTTTGGTTAACATCAGGAAAAATTGTTGCAATTTTACCTTTTGTCATGATCACTCCAACCCTAACACCTTTATAGATGCCATATATTCTTACGCCATCCTTAATACGCTTGCCTTTATACATCTCTGCAACTTTCTCTCCGGCACGGCGAATAGTTTTGGCTGTCCATGATTTTGGGAACCATGATTGTCCATCTTGTTTAGCTTTAAACTTTTTGTTCATATGAGTAGGAACATTACCTACCCTTACTCCATTCGACCATACTTTGGTGATATTATAGGCGATCCCATATTTGTCCAAAAGATCCATGCCAGCTTGACCATGACCTCCGTTTGAAAGCCGAAGAACGATAGTCATCTTTCCATTTATCCTTTGCTGTGATCTTGTAAAATCACCCTCATTTGAATGAACAACGGCAAACTTACTGGCACGGGTTGAAGAACCCTTAGTATTAAGGTATCTTCCGCTTTTAGTTGTTCCCATTAACGACCACCTGCTTTCTTGTAGGTGATCCAGTCAGGATAATTCACAAAACGAGTGCGATTTTCAAGTCCCTCAAATATCTGTCGGGGCATAGCACCATACACAAGCACTACTTCAGGTTCAAGTTCATCGAGCATTGCGAGCAAGCCTTCACGGAAGTAGAACTTTGCTTCTTTGCTTTTTACGCAGCCGTATGTACCAACAGATACAATACTATGCTTCGGCACGCCAAGGAAAGCTACTTTTTCGGGAAGTTCGATTGTGGTGTAAGTCCTTTCATCTCCCCAGCGAATATTCGGGATGACATATATGCCCTTACTCTGAAAGTAGTGTCCTACAGCTCGGCTCATATAAATATTAGCAATCTGCAAACAGAGAGGCATATCAAGGTAGAGAGAACAATCAGGAGAAATTATCCCCGGATACTGTTGCAAATCCTCAATGTATTCATCAGTTGCGGTCAAGATGTCAAAGAAACGGATGTCATGCTCATAAAAGCAAACAAAGCACTTACGCTCTGCATCACGCTTGCGATTTGAAAACGGCACCAGTCCATTGGGGATAATGATCTTATCAGGCTTTTCGATGATAGGAATTTCAAGATCACCATCAAAAAAGGCTGTTTCGACCAAATCTGCTCTGAAGCCATCATCTATTAAATTTTTATGCATATTCTGAGTATGCTCCTTTCTGCCGTCTGGCGGCGAAAATATTTGTATACAATGTCAATAGACAAAGCTCCCAGAATATGCTATAATATGTCTTGCAACAGTTATGCTTATAGCATGACTGGGAACGCATAGGCAGATGCTGCGCCAACAGTATCATACGCCTATGCGTTTTCCTTTGTCACTAACCTTACAATCATAGGACATCACCTCCTAAAAAATCGTGCGACTACATCAGAAACGGCTGAAACAATGAGATCAAAGTGACCTCATGGTCTAAAAGCTCAGGGGAACCGTATCTAAGCCACTTGGAATATTTCTGCATGGAATAAAAGGCACATTCATGGCTGAGATTAAACTTTTCTGCAAGTTCCAAATAATCGCTAATTTTCAATTCGTGTACAAGCGGCGGTGGAGCAAGAGCATATTTTGCAAAATAATTCGCTTCGCTTTCCGCAAGGTCGCTATGCTCGGTGTGATTGAGGATTATATGGCCGATTTCGTGCAGTATTGTAAAACGAATGCGGCGTTCCGGCATATTATCGTTGAAATAGATGACGTTGACAAATACACTTTTTTTAATTTCCCATAGAGCGTGGCAGCCGTCCTCGCTGGCGATGTTCAACAGCTTCCTTTTTTTCTCTGACAACTTGGAGTACGGAACAACGATAAATCCGAGCTGTTCACATATTTCAAAACAATCAAGCGGGAATTTATTGATTTCCAGCTTTGCCAAAAGATGGATTACTTCTCTTTCGATTTCGTCATATCTGTTTCCTAAAAGTCGCATTTTTCCTCCTCAATCATTTTCGAGCAAAGCCTTGATGATAGCGTTTTTTTGCTCTTGTGTCATGTTGGCGGAATTTCTTGCGATTAACCTGACAATCCTCGGATAGTCATTTTCAAAATCGCCTTCTTTTTCCGTTCCGAGCAGATAATCGGAAGTGGTGTGCAGTGCGGTTGCGATGTTGGCTATGATCTCACTTTTTGGGATTCTTTCACTGTGCATATAGCGAGACATTGTAGCTTCCGTTACACCCACCCTTTCTGCCAATTCCTTTTGCGTCATGCCTTGCTTATTCAGCAATTTGGCAAGACGCTCTGCAAAGGTAGTCTGCGTCATAATCATTCCTCCTCGAATACTCCCTTGGTTCATTTGCATATCGTTGCCGCTCTCTTGTCCATAGCTTACCGTTAGTATAAGTCAAATTCACCAAAATGTCAATACGCCACGCTGCAGTTCTACTCTTTTAACAAAAATCGTTGCTGAGTCTCATGGTATATTGTGAAAAACAGCAAAAGCCATATGGCCGAGATAGTGAAACTTCCGCATTGTTCCTTGAAAACAGAAAAAATGCGGAATATTGTTGCGGTCGCAGCAATGATTCTGACGGCTGTTATGATCACCACACTCTTCGAGGACAGTTTTCGGACAGTCCTTTTTTATTCCCGGTGCTTCGGTGCGTATCTTCTGAAATTTATCCTCAAATTATATGCGGATTGCCTGATTTTTTTGAAAAACTGTTGACAATTTCTCTGGCTTCGTTTATAATTAAATTAAAACAGTAGAATTATGTTTGAATTCAATGGAAAGGAATGGTGTGTTTCTCATGCATTTTAAGCCGATTCAAAATAAAAAGTTGATTTCACTGGCGGTTAGCGGTGCAGTTCTTGCCGGATCTTTCACTGGAATTTCTTCTGGAACACTGTCCGCAGCAGATCATGTGGATGTCAACTTTGCCCGTGCATTACAGTACTCCATCTATTTTTATGATGCCAATATGTGCGGTACGGAGGTTGGTGAAAACACTCGTTATGTATGGCGTGACGATTGTCATGTATATGATTCGCAGGTTCCTATGAATAGCACATCTACCAATCTGAGTGAAAGCTTTCTGACACAATACAAAGATATTCTGGATCCTGATGGAGACGGATATATTGATGTTTCCGGCGGTTTTCACGATGCAGGAGATCACGTGAAATTCGGTATGCCGGAAAACTATGCCGCATCTGCTCTGGGTTGGGGATATTATGAATTCCGTGATGCTTATCAGAAGACCGGACAGGCAGATCACATAGAAACAATCCTCCGCTATTTTAATGATTATCTGATGAAATGTACGTTCCGTGATGCAAATGGTGAAGTGATTGCGCATTGTTATCAGGTAGGTGACGGCGATATTGATCATGCCTATTGGAATTCTCCTGAGATTGATGACATGGCACGTCCGGCATTTTTCTTGACCGGAAATAAGCCACAGACAGATTATGTGGTTTCCGCAGCTGCATCTCTGGCTGTCAATTACCTGAATTTCAAGGACACGGATGCCGCATACGCTGCCCAGTCTCTGGATTATGCCAAGGCGTTGTTTTCCTTTGCACAGACCCACGAAAAGGAGCTGAGTGATAACGCTGACGGACCAAAGGTCTATTATCGTTCGGAAGAATGGGAGGATGACTATGTCTGGGCAGCTGCTTGGCTGTACAAGGCGACAGAGGATATCAGCTATCTGGAAGACGCTGTGAATTATATTAATTATTATGCGCCCAGCGGTTGGGTTTTCTGTTGGAATGATACATGGAGCGGTGCGCTGACACTTCTGGGTGAGATTGATATAGAACACCCGGAACTGGATCTCCAGAATATGTATCGGAACGCGAAGAATATCACGCAGTATGAAGATGCCGACTTTTGGCTTCAGATTGAAAAGGCGATTCAAACCTGGATGACAAATTATAACACGCCTGGGGGCTATGCATACAGGGATAAGTGGGGATCTGCCCGTTATAATACGGCAATGCAGCTTGTGTCACTGATCTATGACAAGTATAAAAACAACGGAAAGCCCTCTGAATACAGCCAATGGGCAAAGAGTCAGATGGAGTATATCATGGGAGACAATCCCATGAACCGCTGCTATATCGTTGGCTATAGTGATATTTCTGCAAAATATCCCCATCACCGTGCAGCATCTGGTTTGACCATGGCGGAAGATACCAGAGAACACCGTTATGTGCTTTACGGGGCGCTTGTAGGCGGGCCGGATGGCAATGACCAGCATGTCGATATAACAGCTGACTATGTTTATAATGAAGTGACCATCGACTATAATGCTGCATTTGTAGGCGCATGTGCCGGCTTGTACACCTACTTCGGCACGGATGACATGGAAATAACACCTGATTTTCCACCTTTGCCTGAAATCAGTGGAGAAGACGAGGGCGGCAGTTCCTACTGGGTAGAAGCCTTTAGCATTGATATCACACAAGAAGCACCCAAGGCAAACGAAATTACATTTTATGTGCGCTCTAATGCCACAAAAGCAGCTAAGGATATCTCTGTCCGCTATTATTTTGATGCCGCTGGTATGAGCTCCGTTGACCCGGCAGACATGGAAATCCGGGAGCTGTATGACCAGATGGGGATGGAAACGGACTACAAGGCGGCTCTATCTGGACCGCACCTGTACAAAGACAATATTTACTATGTAGAGATTCGCTTTGACGGCTATGCCATCGCCAACTCCAATAAAAAGTATCAGTTTGCGCTTGGCACTTATGCATGGCAGAATTCCTGGGATCCCTCAGATGACTGGAGCTATCAGGATATAAAAATAGAAACCGATTCTTTTACAGGAACAACCGAGCGGACCGATTACATCTGTGTCTATTCCGATGGTGTTCTGGTTGGCGGAATCGAACCGGACGGTACAACACCGAATGTTTCTGTGACGACAACTGCGACAACGGCTTCTGCCGAAACAACCACGGCAACTGTAACGACAGAATCGGTGATAAGCGGTTCAGAGGGTGATTCCTCCACTGGTGTTCCTGATACAACGACCAGTTCCAAAGACACGTCATCTACTGTCGGTTCGGATACAACGGTACGCACTACAGAAACAGTATCGGTTTTATCCGAATTCACAAGCACTTCCAGCTTGGCGCCTATTCCAGGAAATGCGCTGCTGGGCGATACAAATCTGGACGCCCACATTGATCTGACAGATGTCATTTTGCTGAATAAAGCTGTGGCAGATGCAGTGAAATTCAACGATGTACAATTGGTCAATGCAGACTGCGATCGCAACGGCAGTATCGATACAAACGATGCCATTGATTTGCTGCGTTTTCTGGTGCATCTGATACCGGAATTGGGCGCATCTTCATAAGGACAATACCGCAAAAAGACCATCTGATGGCTTTTTGCGGTGTTACTGAAATCAGAATAAGGATGGAGCAATTAGAATGAAGGAATCTTTTTTGGGCGGAGAGAATATGCAGGAGCTGCTGGAGATCTTCAAAAAGCGGCAGTTCCGAAAGCTCTTTGCCGGCGCAACAAATAATACGTTAATTCAATTTTTCCGCTATTGCTTTGTGGGCGGTGCAGCAACGATAGTAGACTGGGGATTGTCCTCGCTGTTATTCTATTTCGCATTCGGACAGCAATATGCAGTACTTGCCAATGGGCTTTCCTTTGTGGCAGGCTTGTTGACCAACTATTTTCTCAGCACATTCTGGGTATTCCGCAGTGCAAAGATCAAATCCCGTCTGGCTGAATTTCTGGGATTTGCCGTTATCGGTGTTGTGGGCTTGCTTCTGACATTGGGTATTACAAAGCTGTTTGAAATAGGTATGGCAGACATTACCAGTGCTTATCAGATCATCAGTAAAATCGTTTCCACAGCGGTGGCATTCCTCTGGAATTTCTTTGCCAGAAAATATCTGCTCTATAACAAAAAAGAGGATGAATGATTGCCCGGGAAATTCTGCGGACAGAAAAGAGGTTTTCTATGAAAATGATATTTATTGGTGCAGCCCACGAAGTGACCGGAAGCTGTACGTATCTGGAAGTCAATGGGAAACGGCTTCTCATTGACTTTGGCATGGAACAAGGGAGAGATACCTATGAAAATGTCAAAATTCCCTGTGCGCCGGGACTCATTGACTATGTGATCCTGACGCATGCGCATATCGACCATTCTGGGCTTCTGCCGCTGCTGTATGCCGGCGGATTCACCGGAGAAATACACACAACAGCAGCGACTGCCTCTCTCTGTGAGATCATGCTCCGGGACAGCGCCCATATCCAGGAATTTGAAGCAGAGTGGCGCAACCGAAAAGCCATGCGAAAGGGTGACGAGCCTTATGTGCCGTTATACACCATGAAAGAAGCCCTGGGTGCATTGGAGTTGTTTGTCCCCCACAATTATCAGGAGCGCTTTACCCTCTGCGACGGTATAGAGGCACGCTTTATTGACGCAGGTCATCTACTGGGTTCTTCCAGTGCAGAACTGTGGCTGACAGAAAATGGTATTTCCAAAAAGATTGTTTTTTCCGGCGATATCGGAAACCTGAATCAGCCGCTGATCCGTGATCCTCAGATACCGGATTGCGCAGATTATGTGGTGATGGAATCCACCTATGGAAACCGCCTCCATGAAAAGCCAAAGGGATATATGGATGGTCTGGTGCATGTGCTGAGAGATACGTTTTCCCGTGGCGGCAGTGTTATCGTGCCTTCCTTTGCGGTAGGACGCACCCAGGAAATGTTGTATTATTTCAAGAAGATCAAGGATGAAGGACTTCTGCCAGAATTTGGAGATTTTCCCATTTATATGGACAGTCCTCTTGCCATTGAAGCGACGGAGATCTTCATGCGCAACAAAGATCACTGCTTTGATGAAGAAGCCATGTCTTATGTGAACCGGGGCATCAATCCCATTGGCGTATCCGGACTCATTCCGGCAGTGACCAGCGATGCCTCCAAAGCGATCAATGGAGATAAGCGTCCCAAGGTCATTCTCTCTGCCAGCGGCATGTGTGAAGCCGGCAGAATCAAGCATCATTTGAAGCATAACCTCTGGAAACCGGAAAATACGATCTTGTTCGTCGGTTATCAGGCAGAAGGTACATTAGGTCGGAAACTGTTGGAAGGCGCAAAGCAGGTGACGCTGTTCGGAGAATCCGTTCAGGTAAATGCCTCTATTGTGGAATTGCAAGGCATGAGCGGACATGCCGATCAGAGAGGTTTGCTTTCCTGGATCAATGCCATACACGGCGTGCAGAAGGTATTCGTCGTACACGGAACAACAGCCTCCGCAGATTCCTTCCGGGATAAGCTCTGGCTGGAATATGGCTTGGATGCCTATGCACCCTACAGCGGTGCGGAGTTCGATCTGCTCTCCGGAAAGGTGACATATGATGCTCCGCCGGTGATTTTGCAGCAAAAGTCTCCGCGTAGTATTGCAGCATATGACCGTCTGAGAAATATGCTGGATCGTCTGACAGCGTTGGTGGAAAACAGTCGAGGTTATTCCAATAAGGAACTGATAAAGATGACCGATCAACTGACGGAGCTTTGCAATAAGTGGGGCGGCAGAAGATAAAATGCAACAGAAAACGGCTCTGTTTTTCCAGTAACAGAGCCGTTTTCTGAGCATAGATCAGAACTTTTTTTCTATGTTTTTTTGGTAAATCAGCATTAGCCCTTTGAGTAGAAGCATCTGATCCAGGATGATGTGATGACGGCAGTGGGGAATCACAAATTCTGATAGACCGCCTGTGGCAATAAAAGTCGGCGTTTCTTGCAATTCGTCTTCAATGCGATCCAGAAGCCCGTCAATGCATCCAGCTGCTCCGTAGAGAATACCGCTTTTCATACATTCGATGGTATTGCTGCCGATGGCTTTTTTCGGCGGTTCCAATGCGATTTTCGGCAACTGCGCTGTCTTGTCTGTCAGCGCATTCATAGAAATCCCCACGCCCGGCGCGATCATGCCGCCGATATGACCTTTTTCGGCATCGATTACAGACAGTGTCGTAGCAGTTCCCATATCAATGATCACAATGGGCGGTCTGTACTCATGCAGAGCAGCCACTGCATCAGCCACCCGATCGCTGCCAAGCTGTGCCGGATTATCAATACTGATGGGAAGTCCGGTTCGGATGCCGGGGCTCACCAGCATCACCTGCTGACGGGTAATCATTTCTACTGCGTTGCGCATGTGATTGGTGATCGATGGCACAACAGAAGAGATAATGCTGCCTTCCACCTGTTCTGTTTCGATGCAATGGATCTCCAGAACCGTTTTGATGGAAATGGCAAATTCCAGAGCAGTAGCATTCTGATTGGTGGAAATGCGCTCCACAAACAAGATATGTTTATTCTGAAAGCAGCCAATGACAACATTGGTGTTTCCGATATCAATGGCAAGTATCATAATCCAAATCCTCCGATTTTTATCTGTATGTTATTATAGCACAACCAGTATGAAAAAGCAAGGGTAACAGAAACATTGCACGAGTTTCTATAAGAACAAGTTTTCATACTACTCCTCCAAAATCCGATAGAACATGGGATTTTGGAGGAACGCCTGCTGCGCAGGAACCAATCGGCTTTGCCGATTGCCGCCTCATACCATCCTCTACGCCGCCTGCGGCGGCACAATTCCGATAGATAAATCTATCGGAATTTAGAGGATTGGTATCAGATACACATGAAAATTATGTGAAAATACTGGACAAAAAGGAAGGATTATGGTATAATGTGTTGAGGCAATCGTTTGATTTTGAAATGCAGTTCATGGAGAATACAGTATGATCAAACAGTTTTTTACAACATATCGGCTGATCATTATTTCGATGATCGTCACGATCTTAGCATTGGCGCTGACGGCAGGCTATACCGTCGGAGTTGTTACACAGGATAAAATCATGACACAGATTGATGGAAATATCCAATCGATGGAATCCTATCTGGAGAAAAATCAGAATGCCGCAGAGCTGATTACGGAGGAATTCAAGGACGAATATGCAGCGAAAACCCGTACAATTGCCCTGCTTCTGGCACGGGATTCCTCTTTTCTAACCGATGACCGGACACTGGAAGAACTTCGTGTTACAGTCAATGCAGAACGCATTAGTGTATCGGATACAAGCGGCAATGTGACAGCAAGTACCGATTTGTCCAGAGAAGGCAGAAAGATTCGGGAAGAGTTCCGCTCTCATTTGTCTGAAAAGGTTTATACAGATGTATTGTTTTTGCTGGAATCCGATGAACCGGTCATTGTAGCGGCATCTTCTCTGGAAAATGGCATGGTGCAGATCACCTTTTCGGCAGAATCCGTCATCTCTCTGCTGCAAGAGGCAGATCTGGCAAATGCGGCAAATGACATGCCGTTGTATAGTTCCGGTGAGACCGCAGTCATTCGTGCAGAGACTTTTACGTATATCAGTTGTATGGATTCCAGTAAGATCGGGAAAAAGCTGGAATATGATACATCCCTCTTCCGGAAAAACAGCGGAAAGATTCATGTGCAAAATCCGGAAGGAGAAAAAGAACTGCTGCTGTATCAGGAATGCGGTGATTATATTCTCATTGTCACAGTGCCGTTTTCAGAGATCAACCACATTCGGAATGTTGTGGTGGGCTGGATGCTCTGCGGCGGGACACTGCTGCTGATCGTTACTTGTCTGGGGCTGCGAATGCAGCTATTGGAGCGAAAAAAGTAGATACGACAAGAAAATCAAAACAGCCTGCCGTCTGAATTGGCAGGCTGTTTCCTGTGTATCACGATTGGGACTATTCCATGATCACTGCGTTGCCCAGCAGCTTGAAATCACTACAGCTTTTGCACAGATCGTTGAGAAATGCCGAGATGCTGCGGTCACGGAGATTCCCCTTAAAGTCAATATGAAATACCACATCAAAGCTTCCGTTGCAAATGGGACGGCTTTCAATTTTTGTCATATCCAGACCGTATAAAAAGAATTTGTTCAGAATACGGCTCAGGCTGCCGGGTTCGTTGGAAAGAGTCAGCATCACCGAAATGATGGAAGCTTCCTCTGCCACTTGCATTTCTTTTGTGATGCAGATAAACTGGGTGTAATTCGGTACAACATTGGAAATACGGGAAGCTAAGATCTCCAGATGATTTCGATGTGCACATTCTTCGGAGCAGACGGCGGCAATGGTTTTGTCTCCGGCTTCGGCAACCATCTGTGCTGCGGTGGCAGTGTTGCTGTAATCCCGGCGTGGCAGATTGTGGCTGTCCAGATAATCACTGCACTGAGAAAGTGCCTGAGGATGCGAATACACTAAGGAAATATCTGACAGCTTTGTGCCGGGCAGCACAGCCAGACAATGAGCCACTTCCACCTGATTCATGGCGGTGATAAAGAACTGGTATTTTCCCATGAGATCGACTGTCTGGGTCACCGTGCCGGAGGTGCTGTTATAGATGGGCAGCACACCATATTCCAGCTCACCATTCTGAACTGCTTCAAATAGCAGTTCAAATGTAGGATAAAATTGAATCTCCCGGGCAGGGAAGAAATTTTGTGCAGCTGTCTCAGAATTTGCGCCTACAGTACCCTGGCATCCCACACGAACCGCCTTTTTCATTTCCGGACGGGCAATTTTTGGTGCTGCTTCTGTTTCAATCAGCATTTTCTGCTGGAGTTGTGAACTAATGCTCATCATATTGGCAAAAAATGTACGGGACGCAGGGCCAAGGTCGTTGGCGGCATTCTGCTCCACACGGTCTAAAATTGCTTTTTCCCGGTCTGCCTGAAAGATTTGCATGTTATGTGCTTTTTTGTATGCGGCGACATCACGGCAGAGCATCATGCGCCGCTCAAACAGCTGTTGGATCTCTTGATCCAACTTGTCGATCTCAACACGGATTTCACTTAATTCCATAGGGGATTCCTTTCGTTAGGGGGCTTTTTTTGGATAATCAGTACATGATTTCCATAGAAACAAGTTTGATAATCCCATTATACACATTTTTTTTGCAAAAATCAAGATAAAATTTTGAATAGCTATTGAAAATGGACTTGATTTTATGCTATAATGTAATGTGGCGAATCATCCAACAAAGAAAAACATGCATGAATTTTTATGAGAACAAATTCTAAGGAGGTGCAGCCTTTGCGCATATTGGGAATTGATCCGGGCTATGCCATTATAGGATTTGGCGTTGTCAGTTATCAGGGCGTGGATTTTACACCATTGGAGTACGGTGCCATCACAACAGAAGCAGGAACACGCTTTGCGGCAAGACTGACGGCGATCTATGACGATCTGGATTTTCTGTTGAAACGGTTTCAGCCGGATTGTATTGCGATTGAACGCCTCTACTTCACTTCTAACCAAAAAACGGTGATTGATGTGGCACAGGCACGAGGTGTGATCGTTCTCTGTGCCGAGAAGCATGGTGTTCCCATGTTTGAATATACACCGCTTCAGGTCAAGCAGGCTGTTGTGGGATACGGTAAGGCAGAAAAACGGCAGGTCATGGATATGACACGTCGTATTTTGAAGCTGGCACAGATTCCGAAGCCGGATGATGCTGCTGATGCATTGGCACTTGCCATTTGTCATGGACACAGCGCAACAGGCATACAGCTGCAAGAACGAAAAGTGAGAACAGGAGATACTGTATGATATATAGTGTAAATGGAAAACTGATCGCAAAGGAACCATCCTTGGCGGTAGTAGAATGCGGCGGTGTTGGCTATGCTTGCCGCACCACTTTTACAACATTGTCTCAGATTGGCAGTGTGGGAGAATCCGTGTTTCTCTATACCGTTCTTTCTGTCCGGGAGGATGCAGCAGAGCTGTTTGGCTTTTTCAGTCAGCAGGAGCTGCAATGCTTTCAGTTGCTTTTAACTGTTTCCGGTGTAGGACCTAAGGCTGCATTGGCGATCCTGTCCAATCTGTCGCCGGATCAATTTTTTTTGACAATAGCGGCAGGAGACAGCAAAAAACTGATGCAGACAAAGGGCATTGGTGCAAAATCGGCACAGCGTATTGTCATGGAATTAAAAGATAAGATCGCAGGGGAATCCATGGGCTTGCTTTCAGAAACAGAGGCAGCTTCTGTGATTTCTGCTTCGCAGTCCGTCGGAAACGTGGGAGAAGCGATAGAAGCATTGGCAGTACTGGGCTATACACAGGGAGAGGTAGTACCGATCCTGGCAAAATTCGACACGTCACTCTCCTCGTCGGAGTTGATCCGGCGGACATTGCAGGAGCTTGGCAAGCGCCGCTCGTGAAGAAAGGAGTTTAGCTGGAATGATTGAAACCAGTGATATGCAATTTGAAGAACGTGTGGTAACGCCTCAGGCAGTAGATGAAGACCGGGATGTAGAAGTTACATTGCGGCCACAGACCCTTGTAGAATACATTGGGCAGGATAAGGTCAAAGAAAACCTGGCGATTTATATTGAAGCGGCAAAACGCCGGGGTGATCCCCTGGATCACGTGCTTTTATATGGACCGCCCGGTCTGGGAAAGACTACCCTTTCCTCCATCATCGCCCATGAAATGGGTGTGAACCTTCGGGTGACTACCGGACCAGCCATCGAAAAGGCAGGAGATTTGGCGGCGATCCTGACAAACCTACAACCTAACGATGTACTGTTTATTGATGAGATCCACCGTCTGAATCGTCAGGTGGAAGAAATTTTGTATCCGGCATTGGAAGATCATGCCATTGACATCATTATGGGAAAAGGTCCGTCCGCCCGTTCTCTTCGGGTAGACCTGAACCCCTTTACCTTGGTAGGGGCAACCACAAGAGCAGGACAGCTTTCCAGCCCTCTCCGTGACCGGTTCGGCGTAATTCATCGGTTGGAACTTTATACCCCGGAACAGCTATCGGACATTGTACGGCGGAGCGCCATGCTGTTAAAAATCCCATGTTCCATTGACGGCGCTATGGAAATTGCCGGGCGTGCCCGGGGCACACCCCGTATTGCCAACCGGCTATTAAAACGTGTCCGGGATTTTGCAGACGTCATGGGTGACGGCGAAATTACACAGGAGATCGCCAAAATGGCACTGACTCGCCTGGAAATTGATGAGTTGGGACTGGACAGCAACGACCGCCGTATGCTGGAAACGATCATCAAAGGCTACGGGGGCGGACCGGTGGGATTAGAGACCCTGGCTTCTGCAATGGGGGAAGAAACGGTTACTCTGGAAGATGTCTGTGAGCCATTTCTCATGCAGCTGGGATTCCTGGCGAGAACACCCCGGGGACGTTGTGCAACAGTGCCGGCATATCAGCATCTCGGTTATCGTCCGCCTCAGGAAGACAGCGGCATGGATGGACAGATGTCATTGAATTAACGAATCTATGAAAGGAAAACAATATTATGGGTAGATTATTTGGAACAGACGGCGCAAGAGGAGTTGCTGTCACAGAGTTGACATGTGAAACAGCCATGCAGATCGGCAGAGCGGCTGCTTTGGTTCTGACAAAGCATACCAACCGCCGTGCCAGAATTTTCATCGGCAAGGACACCCGTATCTCTTCAGATATTCTGGAGGCTGCACTTTGCGCAGGTATTTGTTCTGTGGGTGCCGAGGCGGTAAAGCTCGGCGTGATTCCCACACCAGCTGTGGCTTATCTGGTGCGTACCAAGGGCGCAGATGCAGGTGTCATGATTTCAGCTTCTCATAACAGCGTGGAATTTAACGGCATTAAGCTGTTTGCATCTACCGGATATAAGCTGCCGGATGCAGTAGAAGAGGAAATCGAAGCGTTGATCTTAGATCATCCGGAAAAAATCGAATTACAGTCTCATACCAGTGTGGGAACGATTTCGGAAGACTTCACGGCAAAAGAGGAATATATTTCCTATCTGACAAATTGCATTCATACAGATTGTATCGGTATGCGTGTGGCTTTGGACTGTGCCAACGGCAGTGCTTCTGCAACGGCAGAGGCTCTGTTCACACGTCTGGGTGCATCTGTTCATATGCTCAGTGCTGAGCCGGATGGCACAAATATCAACAAAAACTGTGGCTCGACCCATCTGGAAAATCTGATAGAGTATATGAAAAATCACGACTGTGACTTAGGTCTGGCCTTTGACGGTGATGCAGACCGCTGTCTGGCTGTGGACGAAACCGGCGGACTGGTTGACGGCGATAAGATCATTGCCATTTGTGCCGATGCCATGAAAAAAGAGGGCAAGCTGAAAAAAGACACTGCGGTAGTGACTGTGATGACAAACCTTGGATTTTTCCACTTTGCCCGGAAAAGCGGTATTCATTCTATGGCAACAAAAGTCGGAGACCGATATGTGCTGGAGCAGATGCTGGCAGATGGCTATAATTTGGGCGGTGAGCAAAGCGGTCATATCATCTTTCTGGACGAAGCTACCACCGGTGATGGGGAACTTTCTGGTGTCAAGCTGATGGAGATCCTGAAAAAATCCGGCAAGAAAATGAGCGAGCTGGCGCAGATCATGGATACATTCCCTCAGGCACTGTACAATGTAGCCATTCAGCCCCAGAAAAAAGGTCTGTGGCAGGATGATGCGGATATTGCTTCTGTGATTGAAAAGCATACTGCCATTCTGGGAGAAAACGGCAGGATTCTTGTTCGGGAGAGCGGCACAGAACCATTGATCCGTATCATGGTAGAGGGAAAGAATGCGGCACAGATGGAAGCAGCGGCGCAGGAGATCACAGAGCAGGTAAAGATTTTTGCAGAAAAATAGAGTATAAGGAGAAATTTGCCTTGAGAGCAGCAGCACAATGGAAGCAATACCGGATATTGGACACCTCATCTCAGGAAAAGCTGGAAGTCTGGAACGGTGTGACATTGATCCGACCCGATCCGCAGATCATATGGAAAACCCCGAGAACACACCGCAGTTGGCAGCATGCAGACGGTCATTACAGCCGTTCCTCTTCCGGCGGCGGAAGCTGGGCTTTTGCCAAAAAGCTGCCGGAAAAGTGGCAGATGCAGTACGAACCTCTGGGATTGACCTTTCAGATTTCGCCCACCGGCTTCAAGCATACCGGATTGTTTCCGGAGCAAGCTGTCAACTGGGACTGGATATCCGAAAAAATCCGCAGTGCCCGCAGACCAATCTCTGTGCTGAACTTGTTTGCCTATACCGGGGGTGCTACCCTGGCGTGTGCGGCGGCAGGAGCATCTGTTTGTCATGTGGATGCTTCTAAGGGCATGGTGCAGTGGGCGAGAGAAAATGCTGCATTGTCCGGACTAACCGAAAAACCCATCCGCTGGCTGGTAGATGACTGCGAAAAGTTTGTGGCACGTGAGATCCGCCGGGGCAGAAAATACGATGCCATCATCATGGATCCTCCCAGTTACGGCAGAGGACCGGGAGGAGAAATCTGGAAGCTGGAGAATAGTATATACGATCTGGTACAGCTTTGTACTGGTGTGCTGACAGAAAAGCCGCTGTTCTTTTTACTGAACAGCTATACCACCGGTCTTTCACCGGCAGTCATGGGCTATCTGATTGGGAGCGCATTAAAGCCTCGATTCGGCGGCAGCGTCACTGCTGATGAAATTGGTCTGCCGGTGGAGCAGAGTGGTATGATTCTACCCTGCGGTTCTACTGCAATATGGGAACAATAAGATGTATTGACACTACTCCTCTAAAATCCGATAGAACATCGGATTTTAGAGGAACGCCTGCTGCGCAGACACCAATCGGCTTTGCCGATTGGTGTCTCATACCATCCTCTCAGGGCGTATCCACGTATCCCGGAGAATCATTTTCTGAGGATCTGTTCCGTATCCGAAAATCGTTGGATTTATCAGCAGAATTTTTTTGTATGGCAAGATCTTTTGACGTAGTACCCGCCAAAATCCATGAAAAAGACGGCGGTTTGAAGATGGGGAACAGGTTCTGAGAAAAAGGAGGGCAAACCATGAAAATACGTATCCAGGCAGAGGATTTGTCGTTTCACTATACGGATGAGGAGGACAATGCGATTTCGCCGGAGATTCTGAAAGATCTTTCACTGACATTGGAGGCAGGGTCTTTTGTGGCAGTGCTGGGGGCAAATGGCTGTGGAAAATCCACCTTTGCCAAACATATGAACGGGATTCTGATTCCTACCGGCGGAAAAATGCTGATAGGGGAAATGGATACCGCAGATGAGCGTTATGCTTATGACATTCGCCAGCATGTGGGAATGGTATTTCAGAATCCGGACAACCAGATTGTTGCCACTATTGTAGAAGAGGATGTGGCTTTCGGATCGGAAAACCTTGGTGTCCCACCGGAGGAAATTCGGCAACGTGTGGATGATGCTTTGAAAGCGGTGGATATGTATGCCTATCGGATGCATGCACCCAGTCAGCTTTCCGGCGGACAGAAACAGCGTGTTGCCATTGCCGGCATCATTGCCATGCGACCGTCCTGTATCGTGCTGGATGAGCCTACTGCTATGCTGGATCCCAAGGGACGGCAGGAGATCATGAAAACCATTCGCATGCTGAATCAGGAATATGGCATTACTATCGTGCTAATTACCCATTATATGGAAGAAGCTGTGCAGGCAGATCGGGTGATCGTTATGGGAGATGGCAATGTACTGCTGGACGATGTGCCGGAGGAGGTCTTTTCTCATGTGGAAGAAATGAAGCAGGCAGGGTTGGACGTTCCTCAGGTGACAGAGCTGGTATACGAGCTGCAAAAAAGCGGTGTCCAGCTGGATTCCCGGATCATTACAGAAGAAGCCTGCACAAAAGCACTTCTGGAACTTTTTGCATGAAATGAGGTGATCACTTGGCAGTCATTGAGGTGAAAGATCTCACATATCGCTACGGCATCGGAACACCCTTTGAAAAAACGGCGGTAGATCATGTGCAACTGACTATTCCGACAGGGGCATATGTCGGTATTATCGGACATACCGGCTCAGGAAAATCCACATTGATACAGCATCTGAATGGTCTTTTGCAGCCCACAGAGGGTACTGTCATGCTGGATGGCAAAGACATCTGGGCAGACAAGGCAGAAATGCGGCAAGTTCGGTTTCGTGTGGGATTGGTGTTCCAATATCCGGAGTATCAGATCTTTGAAGAAACGGTGTTCCGCGACATTGCATTCGGTCCGAAAAATATGGGACTCAGTGAAGATGAGATCCATGCACGTGTGAAAGAAATTGCTGGTATTGTGGGCATTTCTGATGACATGTTGGAGCATTCCCCTTTTTTGCTGTCCGGCGGTCAGAAGCGCCGTGTGGCAATTGCCGGTGTCATGGCAATGCGTCCGGAGGTTCTGATTCTGGATGAACCTACCGCCGGATTAGATCCCCGGGGAAGGGAGGAGATTCTCTGTGAAATTGATCTGTATCGAAAAAAAACAGGTGCTACCATTCTGCTGGTTTCCCATAGCATGGAAGATGTGGCTCGTCATGCGGAACACATTCTTGTGATGAATAAAGGCAGTGTATTCTGTTATGATACAGTGCAGCGTGTATTCTCCCGTGCAGGGGAGTTACAGAAGATTGGTCTGGCTGTACCGCAGATCACTCGTGTCTGCGCTGCACTGCGGCAAAATGGGTTAGCCATCGACGAAAATATCTATACAGTAGAACAGGCAAAAGAGCAATTGCTGAAGCTGCTGCGGCAGAAGGGAGTGAATAGGGGATGCTGAAGGATATCACCATCGGACAGTTTTTTCCGGGAGACAGCGCAGTACACAAAATGGATGCCCGTTTTAAGCTGTGTATGACGCTTCTGTTTATTGTCATGCTGTTTATGGGTAAGCATCTGTACTCGCTGATTTTCGGCATCGTCTTTTGCGTACTGGCATTGGTGCTGTCAAAAATACCCTTCCGGCTGATCTGGAAAAGCATTCGTGTCCTGCTGCCGATTTTAGCAGTTACTGCGGTGCTGGATATATTTCTGATTGACGGCGGCGACACGGTTTTTAAGTGGCATTTCATTGAAATCACCTCTGACGGCGTCAAAACAGCTCTTCTGATGGTAATACGAATTCTTGTTCTGCTTGCCGGAACATCCTTGCTGACATATACTACTTCGCCCATTGCCTTGACAGATGCCATTGAACGGCTGCTGAATCCACTGAAAAAGATCCATGTGCCGGTACATGCCTTTGCGATGATGATGACCATTGCACTGCGGTTTATCCCCACACTTCTGGAGGAAACAGATAAGATCATGACTGCGCAGAAGGCACGCGGCGCAAGCTTCAGTGAAGGGAATCTGCTCCAGCGAGCCAGATCTTTGGTGCCGATCTTAGTGCCGCTTTTTGTTTCAGCATTTCGACGTGCCGAGGAACTTGCCACTGCGATGGAATGCCGCTGCTATCGCGGTGATGTTGGCAGAACCAAAATGCGGCAACTCAAAGCGGCAGGAAGAGATTATGCGGCGATGGCTGTGACGCTGATCCTGTTTGGAACAGCTCTCGTAGTGAAGATCATATTTTAAGGAGACATAAATTCCATGCAATTGATTCGGGATGATTTGAAAAAAAGAGCTTGTCCACAGCGAAAGATCGAACCAAAGCGTTTTTTGGTACTGTCCTTTCTGCTGCCTGTTCTGTTCATGGGAATCGGTCTAATCCTACAGAGTGTACATCCATTTGGTGATCGGCAGATCATGGTGACAGATTTCTGGCATCAGTATTATCCCTTTCTCCGGCTGCTTCACGAAAAACTGCAAAACGGCGGTTCGCTGCTGTATACATGGGATTCCGGTCTTGGCTCGAATTTTATTGCCATGATGGCATATTATACAGCGAGTCCATTGAATCTGCTGACGGTACTCGTACCGGATCAGTGGCTGCGGGAAGCAGTTACTGTGATTCTGCTCTTTAAAATCGGCTTTGCAGGGTTCTTTTTTGCCTTGTTTCTGAAAGGAACTTTCCGGCGGAATGACTTTTCGATCTGTTTGTTTTCCCTGATGTATGCCCTATGCAGCTATATTCTCGGCTATTACTGGAATATCATCTGGCTGGACACCGTGGCATTATTGCCTTTGGTAATACTTGGACTTGTATATCTCATGCGGGATGGAAAATGCCGGCTGTATATCGCCGCTCTTGGCTTGTCCCTGGTGACCAATTATTATATCGGGATGTTTACCTGCATTTTTTCTGTCATTGCCTTTTTATGTCTATTGGCATTCTATGTCCCACCCCGGCAAATTCCCGGCAGGATCGGTGCTATGGCAATCTCGTCTTTGCTGGGCGGCACGCTTGCAGCAGCAGTGATATTACCTGCATTTTTTGCACTTCAACTGACACACAGTGTGAACAATACATTTCCGGACCAGATGGAATTCTATGAGAGCTGGCGGGCGATTTTGGCAAATCTCATCAGTTTCCATACACCTACGGTAAAGGAGGGACTTCCCAATCTTGCCTGCGGCATTCTGCCGTTGGTATTGTTTGGACCGTTCCTGCGCTCTGGAAGCATTCGCATCCGTGAAAAGATTGCTGCGGTGTTGACATTGGTCTTTTTGCTGGTCAGCTGCAACTGGAATATGCTGAATTTTATCTGGCATGGGTTCCATGTTCCCAATATGCTGCCTTATCGCTTTGCCTTTCTGTTCAGCTTTGTATTACTGACTATGGCATACCGTGCATTCCAGCTGGTGCTGGAGGAAAAACAAACCATCTGGGATATCATGGCAATGCTGGTGACCGGCATTGCAGTATTTTTGCTGGCGTATTCTGTGCAGGACACGCATGCTGTATGCTATACACTGGCTGTTGCTGTTTTGTATATCGTGGTACTTTTGCTGTACTTCCGAAAGCTGTTTGATCGGAAATGGATGTACACGGCGCTCTCTGTGGTGCTTGCTTTTGAATTATTTCAGAATGTTCAGTCTGCCACAGAAGAAGTCGGCACTTCGGATTATGGCAGTTATCCGGCACAGTCGGCATCTGTTTCGGCGATGTTGGAGAAAATGGATGCTCAGGAGGAAAGCCTGTTTTATCGGACAGAACTGGCATCCTGGTATTCACTGAATGACCCGGCACTGTACGGTTATCATGGTCTTTCGCAGTTTTCTTCTATGGCAAATGAAAACGTAACAGTCTGGATGCGCTCTCTGGGTCTGCCGGCGCAGGAGATTGGCAACCGGTATTATTACGTCGGCGGATCACCTGTGACCAACATGTTCACGGGCATACAGTATCTTATCAGTCGGAATGAACCTGTTCAGGACTCCTATGGCTGGGAAATGATCCACACAGAGGATCGTGTTTACGGATATCGTAATCTATTTCCCTTGCCGGTGGGATTTGTCACGGAAAGCACATTGGCGGAATACGAATGCGACCCTGAAGGCAATCCCTTTGAAAATCAGAATAAGCTGTTTCAGCTGGCAACTGGTATTGACACACCTTTGTTCACTCCGGTAGAAGTGGATAGCGTTATGCATACCGGTGTCACGGTCATGTCAAACGGTTACGGCAATTATTATTATCACACCGACGGAGAATACGATACCCAAAAGTTGTTGCAATATTTTTATCGATATCCCCATAAGGGTGTACTGTATGGTTATATGGATGTAACAGGCGGTGCATCTATCTCCGTGACAAAAGACGAAGGACTTGCCAAGACCTATGCATATTCTAAACAACCATATATCTTTCCTCTGGGAACGGTTTCCGGGGTGGAAAAGGTCCATATTTCTGCATCACTCAGTCAGGATGCTTCTTCCGGCAATGTGACCGTATATGCCTATGCCATGAATACGGATGTTTTGGAACAGGGTTATGCCAAGTTGGCAGCCGGGGCAGTGACTGTGACCTCCTGGAAAGACACAAAGCTGGAATGTACCGTTCAGACGGATGCAGAAGGCTTGTGTTATTTTTCCATTCCCTATGAAGAGGGCTGGTCTGCCAAAATTGACGGAAATCCCGTCCAGCTTCAGTCTGTCGGCAATGCCATGATCGCTCTGCCGCTCCAGGCGGGAGAGCATACCATCAAGCTTTCCTATTGTCCGAAAGGTTTTGTAGTTGGTGCATTGCTGTCGGGCGGAACGCTTCTGCTTCTGATATGCAGTTTGTTTGTGAAACGACAGCTCTTACAGCCAGTTCCGATAAAAGAAATGCAGCAGGAGGCATCAAAGGAAGCATCGGCAGAGGAGGAAACGGAAGAGGAGGCGCAGTCAGAATGAGAAATCTGAAGGTCATTATGGCGTTCCGCGGCACAAAATATCATGGGTTTCAACGTCAGCCCAATGCGTTGACGGTACAGGAAGTCGTTGAACAAGCATTGTCAACACTGCTGAACGAACCGGTGACGATCCAAGGCTGTTCCCGTACCGATACCGGTGTACACGCACACGAATTCTGTTTTTCGCTGCAAACGGAAAAGCAGATCCCTCCCCGGAATTTTATCCGTGGCGCATGCGGCTATTTGCCCGAGGATATCTCCATTCTCCAGGTAGAGGATATGCCCATGGATTTTCACGCCCGATTCGACTGCCTGGGAAAACAATATATGTACCGCATTCACAACAGCGAAAGCAAAAATCCCTTTACCACAGATCTGGAACTGCAATATCGCCGAAAAATAAACCTGGATCTGATGCGTGAGGCGGCAGCACATTTTGTGGGCACACATGATTTCGCTGCCCTGTGTGCAGGATGCACAAAAGAAAGGGATACAATTCGTACAATATACGACATTACCATAAAAAAGCAAAATGAAACAGTCATTATACTTGTCAAAGGGAATGGTTTTCTGTATAATATGGTTAGGATTCTTGTGGGGACGCTGCTTAGTGTCAACGAAGGAAGGATCGCAGTTTCTGAGCTGGATGAACTGCTGGCTTCTCGGAACCGGCTGTTGGCAGGGGTAACTGCTCAGGCGCACGGTCTGGCACTGCATCGTGTCTACTACGACTCCTCAGAGATATGAAAATCTGGTCTCAAATGATGGTGAAAGAGCCTTTCTGGGAAAGGAGTGAATGGCGATGAGTCAGGACTCAGATAAAGTGGAATATCGGATGAAAAAGCGCAACAGAGTGCGGAGAATGGTGCAGTTGCTCATATTTGTGGTAATTGCCGTGTTCTGCTGGCATTTGTATACGCAGAGGGATCTGTGGCTTCCGAAGCTGGAGGGAATCGGCAGCCGTTATGAAAATAAAGTGACCCAAAATGACGGTGAACTGGCGGAGGGGAATTTTCCGCTGCTCATTACCGGAAATACCGGCTATCAACTGAAGCTGGCAAACGATACGCTGTTTTTGCTCCACGACAATTATGTGGATTTGTATTCGATTCACGGCGATTCCCGGGACAGCCGTCAGCATGCATTTCAGAATGCCATGCTCAGTACAGATGGAAAGTATGGTCTGATCTATGAAAACAACGGAAAGTCCTTCCGGTTGGATACCAAGAATAAAAATCTTTACAATAAAACGGTAGACAATAACATTATCTCCGGTGTTGTCAGCGAGGACGGCAGCGTGGCACTGATTACGGAGTCCGGTTCGTATGCATGCTCTATTGAAGTATACGATAATACAGGAAAACGGATCTATCAGCGAAACTGCGTCAACCACGTGACAGATGTTATTTTTCACAATGACAGCAAGGGTTGCTGTTTTATCAGTATGGAGGTAGAAAACGGCAAGGTAGAAAGCAAGGTCACCAGTGTTTCTTTCGATCAGAAAGAAGAACAGTGGACAGCAGCACCTCTGGAGACATTGGCACTATATGCCGGATTTACTTCCAGCGGAACACTTTGTGTGGTAGGTAATACCTCTTGTGCGTATTATAGTAAGAAAGGGGAATTGCTGGGAAGCTATATCTTTGACGGCACGTTGATTGACGCCCATCTGGAGGATGGACGGATTGCACTGATCGTACAGGACGATCAGACACGCAGTACTTCACTGGCACTGCTGGATCAGTCAGCGGATGACATCTCGGTGACAGATCTGCCCGCAACGGCATCTTGTGTCCGTGTGTTTGACGGAGATGCATATGTTATGTCAAACGGCAATGTCACCTCCTATGATTTTTCCGGACGTGCTCTGGCAACAGTGGCACTGGCGGATTCCTATACATCCTTTATACGGGAGAATGGTTATCTATTTCTACTGGGCTACGATCAGATCGATCGTGTGGATTTTAAGGAGTAAGTATGTGTGAATGGATGAATCGAACCTGGTGGCTCTATGATCTGACAGTAGCAGCAATTGTTCTGTTATGCGTCTGGGGCGGATGGCAGCGTGGTCTGATCCGCACCCTGTCGGGCTTGCTTGGATATGGTGCAGCAGCAATTTTGGCTGGCTTTTTTGCAGGCACGGCATCGGAGTATGTCTATGATCAATTTTTAGAAGACCGATGCATTTCTGTATTGGAACAGAAGCTGGACAAATATCACCTGGATGATAGCATAGAGCAGGCTCTTTCCGCTTTTGGCATACAGTTGGATCCTGATATGCTGAAGACGGCAGCGGATAACCCAAAGGGCGCTTCTGATGCATTCTATGGCACAGTTTCTCAGAAAACAGGTTTGCCAGATCAGATGATCAAAGATGCATTGTCCCAGATCATTCACGATGCAGCAGTACATAGTTATACCGGTCTGCCGTCCTGGATGGCAAAAGCACTTGTACCGGATAAGCTGAGCAGCAGTGAATTGCAGGATCGTATTATACAGACAGCGGCACTGCTGTTATCCGGAGACAGCCACAGTGCAGCGGCAAAGCTGACAAGGCAATATCTTCGCCCGGTCATTCTTTCGCCGTTAAAAGTTTTCATGTATTCTTTGCTGTTCCTCTTGATTTCTGCAGCATTACAGGTTATAATAAAATGGCTGGGCAGTCTGCGCCGGACAGAAACCGGACGGTTGACGGACCAGATCAGCGGTGCAGCTGTAGGCGGATTGGAAACGGTATTGTTTTTGACACTGATGCTCCGGCTGACAAGGCTGCTTGTGGATGCTGGTGACGGTCAACAGGCATTTTTCAATGATATTGTAATCCATAAAACACTTTTATTCCGGCATTTGCTGGCATGGATGCCGACAGCGTGAGAAAGAGAAAGGTGAGATAGCGTATGATGATTTGCAGCCGATGTAAGAAAAGACCAGCGGTCGTTTTTATTACTGCCATGCATGGCGATCAAAAGAAAAATGAGGGCCTTTGTCTCATGTGTGCAAAGGAAATGAATATTCCACAAGTAAATGAATACATGAAGTCCATGGGTATTACCGATGCTGAATTGGAACAGTTCTCCAATCAGATGATGGATCTGATGGACGGTGAAAGTTTTGAAATGGGCGGTTCTGGCGTAATGCCGGAGATTTTACAAAATATGATGAAAGATGGCGCAAAGATGATGCAGGATGCAGCCAACGCCAATCCGCTTGCTCCTATGGAGAATGGCGAATCCGCAAACGACGCAAATCAGCCGGATGGCAGTCGCCGGGATCGCCGCTCCAAGCGGAAAAAGGAACTGAAATTCCTCAGCAACTACTGCACCAATCTGAGTCAGCGGGCTGCTGACGGAAAACTGGATGCCATTATCGGACGGAATAAGGAGATTGCACGAGTGATTCAGATTCTGTCCCGCCGCACCAAGAATAACCCGTGTCTGATCGGTGAGCCAGGTGTGGGTAAAACTGCCATTGCAGAGGGGATTGCTCTGCAGATCAACAGCGGAAATGTGCCGATGCACCTGAAGGATAAGCAGGTATATCTGCTGGATCTCACTTCACTGGTAGCTGGTACGCAATTCCGCGGACAATTTGAGAGCCGTGTCAAGGGGTTAATCTCCGAAGTCAAGCAAGAGGGAAACATCATCCTGTTTATTGACGAGGTACACAATCTGGTAGGTGCCGGCAATTCTGAAGGTTCAATGAATGCAGCGAATATCTTAAAGCCTGCACTGTCCAGAGGAGAAATTCAGGTAATTGGTGCCACAACTTTTGAAGAATACCGGAAATATATCGAAAAAGATTCCGCACTGGAACGTCGTTTTCAGCCGGTTACTGTGCAGGAGCCTACCATTGAGGAAAGTGTTGAGATATTGAAAGGTATTGCCAAGTATTACGAGGCGTATCATCGTGTACACATTTCACCCGCAATGCTGCGGATGTGTGCAGTTCTGGCAGAGCGCTATATTACAGACCGTTTTTTGCCGGATAAGGCAATTGACCTCTTGGATGAAAGCTGCGCTTGCTGCCATTTGCGTTCACCAGAAATCGAAAACTATGACACTCTGATGAAGCAGAAGCAGCAGTTGGAAGAGCAGGAAAAAGCCATGGAAGACGAAACCGAGATTGATTATGAGGCTCTGGCGAAGCTCAAGGGTGACCTGATTCGTTTGAATTCCCGCATCGAAGAAGCGGAGAAGGAATTGGATAAGGTTCAGGTGACAGCTGACGATCTGGCAAAGGTAATTGAGCTATGGACAGGAATTCCGGCGCATAAAATTGCAGAAACGGAATTTTCAAAGCTTGCCAATTTGGAAGAGCGTCTGAAAGCTCATATCATCGGACAAGACGAAGCTGTAGAATTGCTGTCAAAGGCGATCAAGCGCACACGTGTACAGCTTAGCCCTCGCCGCCGGCCGGCATCCTTTGTCTTTGTGGGGCCGACCGGTGTAGGTAAAACAGAACTGGTCAAGGTGCTTTCTAAGGAATTGTTTGATTCCAACGATCCGTTGATTCGTCTGGATATGACGGAATTCATGGAAAAACATGCAGTTGCCAGAATGATCGGTTCTCCTCCCGGTTATGTGGGCTACGATGAAGCTGGTCAGCTGACAGAAAAAGTGCGCCGCAGACCTTATTCCGTGATTCTCTTTGATGAGATTGAAAAGGCACATCCCGATGTGATGAACATTCTTATGCAGATTCTGGATGAGGGTAAGATCGACGATGCACAGGGCAGAACGGTCAGCTTTGAGAATACTGTGATCTGCATGACCTCTAACGCAGGCTCTACGGATAAGAGCGTTGGTGTGGGCTTTAACCGCACGGAGGGCGATATTTCCAAAGATAAAGCAATGAAAGGTCTGCGGGAATTCCTCCGACCGGAATTTATCAGCCGAATCGATGAAATCGTGGTATTTCAGAATCTGTCAAAGGAACACTTTAAGCAGATTGCGGCACTGATGCTGGACGAGATGAAAGAACCGCTGGCGGAGAAGAATATGTCGGTACAGTACGATGATGCAGCATTGACTGCCATTGCGGAGGAAGCCTTTGGCAAACCCTATGGGGCTCGTGATATCCGACGTGTCATCCGGCAGTATGTGGAGGATCAGATTGCGGCATTGATCATTGCACATAGCATGGAAATCCAGACGTTAATGATCTCTGCACAGGATGGAAAAATTGTTGTTTCGACTTGAAGATAAACAGGCTCTTTGTCAAAAGATAGGTTAAGCCCTCACTTTTGACAAAGAGCTTTTTGTCGATAGTCCATGATATCCTATGCTTTGAACGCTTTGTCTGATATTTGAAATGATGGGTCAATGCCTCTGATTGCTTTAGCATCATGCATAAAATAGAAGAGACAGAATTGTCTATTTGAACAAAATATCAAGTGACTCCCACAACTATCTTGAAATTTTTGTGCATATGTGCTATAATAGTGAAAACAAGCAGTTGTGATACGTGTTTGATATCCGTGCAGCTGCAAAAGGAGGAATTATCTATGAAAATGACAATTACAGCAAAGAAAATGCAGATTCCACAAAAATTCACAGAATATGCAGAAGAACGTTTAAGTGCAAAGCTGGACAAATTCTTTGGTGATGAAGCAGATGCAAAAATCACCATGTCTGCTCATAAAAATCTGATTGTCATTGAGTTGACCGTGACCTATAACAATATGATCTACCGCGCAGAGCAGTCTGCAATTGATAAAGAAGATGCACTGGATGCTTCGATTGACAAGATCATCCGTCAGATCCGCAAAAATAAGACTCGTGTGGAGAAAAAGCTGAAAGAAGCTGCTTTTGCCAGCTATATGGAAGATCCGATCTACGAAGCAGAGCACGAAGTAGTTCGCCGCAAGAAATTTGTGATGCATGCGATGGATCTGGACGAAGCCATTCTTCAGATGGATCTGTTGGGACATTCTTTCTTTATGTTTTCCAATGCGGAATCCGGCGAAGTCAATGTTGTCTACAAGCGTGCTGACGGCAAATATGCTGTGCTGGAACCTATCTATGAGTAGTTCTTTGCTTAACGCTTAACCCCCCCCTTCTCTTCTTTTCTACTTGTTCTTGAAAAACGGATGTTGTAACCTTACGCAGCATCCGTTTTTGTCGATTTTGAATTCTTTTTTGGCAAAAATGTTCCAAAAACCAACTGAATGGATTCACTTGACGCAGAATCGCCCATCCTTCTTGTACAGTTTGCACAAAAATCAACAAAAAATCTTCTTTCTGCTTTGTGATTTTTTAGAAAATCCTCTTGACAAAATGCAGATCATGCGCTATAATTGTATAAATGATTGTTGATGCTTTACGAAACTATTCAGATGCTTTCACATCATTTCGATTGATGCAAAAAATTGCAGAGGTTTTCCGAATCTACACCCAGTAAAGCATTGCATGGGGTATCGCTCTATTTTAAGCCGTTCACGAGATAAAGTGCAACGATTTCTGCTGTCAAGTGCGGAAAGTTGCAAGTTTGTTTGGAAGGAGCGTGGAGATGATGAACAAGATCGCAAGGAGACTGGTCGCAGGGATATTGACGGCGGCACTGTTTGTGCTTTCGGTCGGGTCAGATGCATTTACAGAATATGGGAAAGGGACGATAACCGTTGATTCGGCAGTATCTACCGGAAAAGCGGTCAACTTCATCCATCCATTTTCCAGTCCGGCGCTTCCCTCCGCTGGAGGTTCTGGCATAGATTTCACGATTACCTATGGCGTCATGCTTGCGGCAGCAGGCGGCATATGGCTTGTTCTGCTCAGCCGCAAAGCCCGTAGTCGTGACAAACCGGAGGGATGATGCCCATGAAAGAAAAGAAAAAGCGACTCCACAAACGGCTATTCAAGGTCATGACAGCGGCGGCGGCGGCAGCGGTCATCACCGCAGGAGCCGTCATGCTGCTGGTGATCCACGTGTTCCCGGTGATGCGCATTTACGGCGATTCCATGTGCCCTGCGCTGTTTGAAGGGGATATCGTCATTGCAAGAAAAACAAATTCACTGGAGAGAGGTGATATCTGCGTATTTTCGATGAATGGCAGCATTCTCTGCAAGCGAGTGGTCGGTATGGGCGGCGACGAGATTCGCATGGACGAAAACGGCGTTGTCTACATAAACGGCACGCAGCTTGACGAGCCGTACCTGAGCACGACCAATCTCGGCAACAGCACGGTAGAATATCCCATTACCGTGCCGGATGGCAGTTATTTTGTCATGGGCGATAACAGGCGAACGTCCATAGATTCACGAAATACTGCGATTGGCTGCGTAAGCAGCGAACAGGTGGAGGGAAAACTGCTCTTGCGTATCCTGCCGACTCCGGGAATTCCGGATTAGGCTTAGCGACATAAATCAATTGATGAAAGGAATGATTGCAATGAAAAAATTCATGCGAAGATTTTTCGGGATAGCGGCTTCTGCGGCGCTGCTCGTGACTTCGGCGATGCCGGTTTTTGCGGCTCATAGTCATAGTGGCGGTATGTGTCTTAACGACACTACTTTCACGACTAAGGGTGCTAACGACTATACAATTACCCTATCCTACCCACAAGTAGATGGTAAAACCTATAGTTTTAAAAAGGATGTTTCTTCTTTTGGTGCCTATCAAATTTTTTCTGGTACAGTAAAAGGCGATAGTCATACTGATCCGGGTACAGACAGCACATCCATTTCCATCACGAATATTCAGTGGGGTAATGCATTCGGTGATTTAAGCAGCGATGATACTCAGAAAAAAATCCTCGAATTCGTTTATGCCCTTGCTAATGCGCCGAGTAATCCTACATATGGTTATGCTTTTAAAGATTTTACAGACTTTCAGAGCTTTTTTGGCAACGATAACAAACTTAGCAGCAGTTACACAACTGGCGAAGTTACTGTAACTGGAAGTGACGTAACAGGCGATCTTGGTACAGTAAATTTCGACGCACTTGCCATCGGTGTTGCCGATGTCCTTGCAGAAGATACACACAAAAACGACCATGAATGGCTTCAGGCATTCACCGATATTCTCGGTGGTTATGCACAGGGAATAACAGAAGGCAGTTATGCAAACGAAGGGTATGTCACACAATATTACAGGGGCTATGTTGGAACAAGTAGTGATATTTCTGAACTAGAAGAATCAGCAGAATACACAATCTATGTTCCTGCCGGTTACTATTTGATCCGAGATCGTTCGGCTATTGATGAAAGCGAAGAGAAAGATCCGTCAGAGGCTTTCTCGGCACGTATGCTCTTTGTAGCCAATGATGTTGCACAGACACTGAAAGTAGACGTTCCAAGGCTTGAAAAAGAAATCCTGAGAGACAGTGCGAGTGTTGGCGGAGATGTAAATGAAACAGATGTAGCTGGTGTCGGTGATGTGGTACATTTCCAGCTGAAAGGCTCACTCCCCAGCAATTATGACGAGTACCTCGGCGGTTACAAGTATAATTTTATCGATACCTTGAGCTCTGGTTTGGACTTATCAAAACAAGATGGAACCGTTATTGCGGATGAATCCACTGTTGAAGGTGTTACTGTAAATGTAAAAAGACTCTATAAATGGAATGGCACTAAATGGGAGTGGGACTCTGACAAAAGTACTGCTTTAACTGTTATACCTGACACTGCATCAGGGGATAGAACTGACTTATCAGAAACTAGTACTCATTTGGGGGATAGTAAAAACTATAAACTATCTTATAAAGGTAGAACCCTTACCGTTGAGTTCCCGTGTCTGAAAGAAATCAGAATTAAAGAAGGCGATACCGTTTATCGTCTTGGCTATAATACAGACACAGATGTTTCTTCTGAAATTTATGTAGACTACTACGCAAAGATAAATCAAAATGCCGTTGTAAGTCCCGCCGAAAAAGATGGTAGTGCAAATGGTAACGACAACCAAGCACAAATTCAGTATTCTGACAACCCACAATCTTACAATGATACAGACTATACAGTAGTAGACCGTGCAACCGTTTACACCTTTGGTCTGGATATGGTAAAAATTGATGCCGCTGCGTTCTTGAAAAATGGCAGCTATAAAGACCATGAAGCAGAAGTCGGACTTGAAGACGCAAAATTTGCTCTCGTTCGTTCAGCAAGCGATCAATGGGAAATTGCAAAATTTGCATTTATTGCAGAAGACACAGTTTCTGCAATGGATCCTAAGCCAACGGTAGCATCATTCCTGAAGGGCTATTATTCAATTGTATCATGGGAAAAAATAGTAGACGAAACGGGTAAAGAAGTAACAGGTACAAGTTTTGATAAAAAATGGCTCGAAATTTCTAAATATAAAGAAGGTGCTGATTACAACATTACCACAAAAGAGAACGGTATTCTCAATGTTTCCGGTCTCGATGCAGGTGTAACCTATACCATGGTTGAAACAGCAGCACCTGATGCCTACGCCAAAATCGACCCATTTACCATCCAACTGACAGCTGTACAAGATGATGCAGAGGAATATAATGGCAAGCTTTCAGGTGCATTATCTGATAAAGAAATAGATGCCGACGCTTCATTCAGTTTTGCCAGCCCTGTAAAAATTACAGACACATTTGATGATAGCGACGACGGCAGCGCCAACATGCTTGTTGCCAACTTCCGGTACACCGACCTTCCGTCCACCGGCGGCGTCGGCAAAGTCTGGTTCTACATCATTGGTGCAGGCAGCATCGCACTTTCCGGTTTTCTGTTCTACTTGTCGAGGAAAAAAACCACGAAATAAACCCATCTTGCTGCGATGAGGGTTAACCTTCATTGCAGCAGCAAGGAGAGACCCGTATGAAACAGCGGATATTGTCATTTTTTGCCTTTCTGATTCTGGTTATGGGTCTGTCCCTGCTGCTGTATCCATCCGTCAGCGGTTATATCAATGCCCAGCGGCAGCGCAGGGCGATCTTCAATTATATCTCCTCGGTGGAGAAGATTCCTGATGCAGACTACTCCGCCTATCTCGAAAAAGCGGCGGCTTTTAACCAAAAATTGGCAGAAAGTCCATATCTCCTGATGAATCTCCCCGATGATCTTTTGCAGGAATATTACGCCACGCTGGACATTACCGGAGATGGAATTCTTGGCTATATCAGCATTCCGAAAGGGGATATGATGCTCCCTGTCTATCATGGCGCCAGCGAAGCGGTTTTGCAGGTAGGCGCAGGACATATTGAGGGTTCATCTTTCCCAATTGCGGGTGAAAGCGTTCATGCGGTTATTTCGGGGCACAGAGGGCTGCCGTCCTCGCTGCTGTTCACCAATCTGGATAAGGTGAAAAAAGATGACACATTTATGATCTATATTTTGAGCGAATCTTACGTTTACCGTGTCAAAGAAATTGAGACTGTTGAGCCAACCGATGTGCAGTCGCTGCGCATTGAGAAAGGGAAAAATACCTGTACGCTGGTGACATGTACGCCATATGGAATCAATTCTCACAGATTGTTGATTCACGGCGAATTGCTGAAAGAGGAAGAGGCAGAGAAGGAGCTTATGAAACAATCCGGCGCAAGCTATATTCCGGCAAAAACAGTTGTGATGATTTGCGAAATACCGGCGGTTCTCCTCGCAGTCGTGATCGCTTCACGCCGTACACGAAAGAAGAAGGTGAAATCAGATGCGTAATTTTTGTAAATATTTGGCAGTCATCCTGACTGTTGCCGTGTTGCTTTGCGGTGGAATTGTTTCTCACGCCGAGCAGATGCATCATTTGCAGGTGAAATTCATCACAGAGTCCGGACCGGTCACAAATTCTACATTAAAATTATATCCTGCCCTGACTACGGACGGTGTGCTGACCGAAGATTTTGCAACACTCTCCGTGGAGGTCGGCGATCTGAAAGACAGCGCAAATGTCAACCGTCTTGCATATACTCTTGCATCTTATGCGGCAAGCGGCGTGGGAACGCCTTTGGATTCTGATGTGACAAACGGTTTGGGTTATGTGGATTTTAAGAACGTTCCGGCAGGAATTTATCTTGTCACAGGATCATCCGGAAAAATCGGCGATCTAATGTATACGCCGAAGCCGGCGCTGATCAGCATCACAGATGATTCAGAGGAAATTGTCGAAGTAAGATTGAAATATGCAGTAACGGCAAGCTCTACAAAAATTGCATATACTGTCAAAAAGGTGTGGGCTGACCAGAGTGGAGCATCGCATCCTCAGTCCGTCACGGTTGTACTTTCTCGGAACGGCGAATTGTACGATGAGGTGACATTATCCGAAGAAAACGACTGGTTACACAGGTGGGGAGGTCTTTCCACAGATTATGACTGGAATGTGATCGAGAAGGATGTCCCGCCGAATTATGCAGTTTCTATTACGTTGGATACAAATACATTTATGATTGAGAACAAGGGGACAAATTCTTCCGGCACAACAGGAACAACATCGTCCTCCACTTCTACTTCTACTGCCATAGGCACAGATACAACGGGAACAGAAGTATCCGGAACCAAAACGACCTCAACGGATACAACCGGTACAGAAACAGCGAATTCCACCGAAACATCGGCAAAATCTTCCCACTCGTCCCTCAATGGAACAAATCCAGGAAATAGCACGACACGCACCACTCTGATCAAAACACCAACCATCGGAAGCGTGAATCTGACAAAATTGCCGCAGACAGGGCAGTTGTGGTATCCAGTGCCGATACTTTTTGGTGTAGGTGCGCTTCTGTTCTTTGTGGGATTTATCGCAGACAGATTGAGTGAAGACGATGAAAAAGAGTAAACGAATTGTGTTGATGTTATCGGGCGTTATATGCATGGGCGCAGCATTGGGATTGGTAGCGTATAATCTGCACGAAGATTCCCTTGCGGCAGAATCGGCAGCATCCGTATTGCAGCAGTTGAACGCCGAGCGTGACAAGCGCATGCAATCCACAGAACCGACAGAACTTCCCACCGGTATTACAGGTCAAATTACGGAAGAACCGACTATTTCTCCCGATACTTCGATGTCCACAATCACCATAGACGGAACAGCATATATTGGTTCAATTGCGATTCCTGCGTTTGGTGTGGAATTGCCTGTTGCGGCAGACTGGAGTTATCCGCAGATGAAAATTTCTCCCTGCCGCTATGAGGGATCGGTTTATCAAAATGATCTGGTGATTTGCGCTCACAATTACAGCACGCATTTTCGGAATATCAAGGACTTGCAAAAGGGCGATAGGATAATTTTTGTCGATGCGGTCGGAAATGAACTGGATTATCATGTGGAATTGGTAGAAACGCTGCAACCCACAGCAATCAGCGAGATGGTTTCATCAGAGTATGATTTAAGCCTGTTCACCTGCAATTACGCCGGAAACGCCCGTGTGACAGTGCGATGCAATAGGGAAGAAGAATAAATTTCAGGATGGTGCAGATCCGGTTACTTTCCATCAGCATCGTGCAGAAACATTTCAGGAAATGGTGTTTTTGTTCGCTGAGAATGACTGTACACATCCTCATGAACTGATGATGAGGATACAAAAACCAATTACAATAACTTTACTTCTGGCTATATTGTCGAAAAATAGCTGTTTTTTGGTTGTTGTCCATCATGTTGTTTGAATGAGCAAAGAAAAAAGATTTTATGCTGTACAATATTTCTGAAAAAATTTTAAGTCACGCAATAATTCCAAAACCACTATCTCCAATATGATGTTTGAATGTCTGATTGATTCACAGTCGATTTTGAAGGTCGTTAATGAAAAAGTTTTTGGTATACCAAATTCATATAAAGAACGTGTAACTAAGTTTGATAAAACAGATGCTTTCTTAGCGTTGGCTATAATAGTAGCATATTTTGCCGTGATGGCGTTTTTTGGGTTAATTGTACCCGTATGTTTCGCAATTACAAATCACTATTATCGGAGGCGGAATAAATGTACTCTTTGTGGCTTTGGTTCTTTTACTTCTAAAAGTGAGACACCAGGGAATTGCCGACAAGGTATAACGCACATCGACCGCTGCACCGACAAGCACGAACAGCATGACCTCGGCAGCTGTCCACAATTTGCCGAATTTTTCGGATAGCCGAACGGAAACGCTTTTGTCTGCTTTCAGCTGGATCACGCAAGCCATCGCTATGGTATCATACTTGCGGCGGATGTGTACACGCCGAAAAATGCAATTCCCTTTGATAAACTGGAAGAGTTTTTCTGGAAATATCTGTATATCGTACTTTGCAACACGTTTTGGAAAAAACGTTTTCTTGCACTGAAAGCATGGAAATCCCCATACGGCACGTTTTGCCTATATATGATAAAAAAGTTCGTATCTCACACCAAAGCGAGATACGAACTTTTTATGATTATCTGAGAACAAGCTCTTAAATTCCCGGAGGGATTTTTATCCATTAAAGATGGGTCAAAAGCTGAGAAACCAGAACCACAGTGATTAGCGCAATGGGATATGTTGCCGCATATGCAGAGGCCACATTGGAAGTACCGGTTACATTGATCAGTGCACCCAACGCCGGTGTACTTGTCATACCGCCGCAGAGAGAACCCAGGTTGTTGAACAGGCTCATCTTCAGAACATACTTTGCAATGATAAAGCCCAGGATCAGTGGAACCAGTGTCATGATTGCACCGTATACAAACAGCATCGGACCAAAATCCTTTAGTGTTGCCACAAATTCACGACCGCCGTCTACGCCTGCACCAACGAGGAACAGGATCAGACCCAACTCCTGAAAGATGGAAACTACATGTTCATTGACCTTCAAGCTTAACTTGCCGATTCTGCCGAAGTGACCGAAAATCAGACCCATGATCAGCGGACCGCCGGTTGTACCCAGATTAAAGGACTGGTTGTTGCCCATGGGGATGTTGATACTTCCTAGGATCAGACCCAGCAAAATAGTCAGCGCAAATGCACCCAAACCAAATTTATCCATTTCAAACAGCTTGCCGGTGTACTGCTTCTTCTTGTCATCGTCACCATGAGCCAGCAGTGCCCGCTCCTTGTCCATATCTGCGTGCAGAATTTTCGGTATGATCTGTACAAACAGTACAACGCCAATTACGCCGAAAGGATAAGCAACACCGTGACCAACTGCGATCTGGTCGTAGAATTCCGTACCCTGAAGTGCTTCCTGTGCTGCTGCAAAGGCAGGTGTACTGGTCAACGCACCGGACAACAGACCAACGCTCATGGCAGAATTCATATTTGGAATCAGTACAGTGATCAATGCGCATGCACCTGCACTGGACAAAATGATGATCAGACCCAGCAATACATAGGACTTAAAGTTTTTCACCAGATTTTTGAAAAAGGTAGGACCTGCAATCAAACCAACAGCCGTGACAAAGAACATTAATCCCAAATTCTGTGTCATGCTGAAATAGGATTTGACGCCATCCCATCCGGTCTCCTGCCATTCGGGGATATTGTCCAGACCAAGTTGGAGGAAATGACCTGCCACTAGTGCAACGATAAAGATCGCGGCGCTGCCAAGGGTTACGCCCTTGATAGAGATCTTGCCCACCAGATAGCCGATGGCAATGATGCCGAAGATAAAGAAGATGACAAGTGCCATTGTCTTCATGCTGAATAGGTCAACACCTAAGACTTCAAGGAAATGAAAGCTCATGAAAACCTCTCCTTATGATATAGTTTTTTGAACCTGTGAAGTTCAGGTTCATTTTACACAATCAGTATTATAGCGGATTTTGTCTGATTTGTCAATGATAAAGATGATTTTTTTGCAAGAATCTATAAAAGTACCAGAATTTGATGTCATTCCAAGCCGGAACAAGGGTAATATGACAAATACAGTTGTGACAGCAGGGCTTGTATTTTGGACTTATGTGCTTTGCAGAATCATATGATGCAGGGATCGTAGGGATAAAATAACATGAATCTGACTATAGATAGGAACAGAGGAAAATTTGCTCGCAATGCACGCTTTCATTTCCTTTTCCACCCTGTAGAAGCAATCACAACCGCTGTAACCTCAGCAGCCCCTTTTTCCTTGAGAAGCGCAGCACAACGGTTCATGGTACTGCCCGTTGTCAGAACATCATCGCATAGCAGAATCCGGTACCCGTTCAGATCCACGTCACAGATAGAAAAATGATCTGTGTTATCTGCCCGTTCTTTCGCCGAAAGGGAATGCTGCGTCTTTCCCATGCCGTTGTCTGTGAGAATATCTGTCCGCATGGGAATATTTGTTCGCATGGAGATTTCATAGGCGGTTTTCTCTGGCGGATTCCACATGCGTTTTCGTTTTTTCCTTTTGGACATAGGAACCGGGATCAGCAGATCATATCCCATCAAAGCTTCATCTGCTAAAATTTCTTCTGCAAGAAGTTCTCCGCATGCATAGACAAAGTTCATGCTTTCAGCCGTTTTCATGGAGAGGATTCCGGAACGTGCTGCACCTTCATATTCCGTGAGAACCACCGCCCTGTCATAGGAAAGCCCGGTACCGCAAAGACAATCCACAGGCAGCTTACCGCAGCAGGTACAGAAGCCTTCCTCAGGTTTTTGCATAGAAACACGGCAGCTTTCACAAAGAGTATCCTGCCAGGGAATCAGTTTGCTGCAACAGGGACAGCGGTTGGGGTAGAAAATGTCCAGCAGAAATTGTTTGATAGCACGGCTTCGGCGCATGACAGCAGATCCTTTCTTAGAGCCTGTTCATTATCTCTAAACGGACTCTTAAATATACATGAAAAGCAGCACTGCATTAAGGCGGTGCTGCTTATAGTATATCATATCCAGAGCTTTCAGACAAGAGCTACTCCGCAATTCTGCTGATTTCTGTAATATTTCCGGCAAATGCATCGTATGCTGAGATTGTGCCAGCATGACGTACTTCACTGCTCATAGCATCGGTGTCCACAATGAATTCCAATACATTTGCACCGCAGTCACACCAATGATACAAAGAATCCGCATCAGTATGGCGGTCATCTTTGATATCCCCGATGATCACCGTAAAGCTTTCTCCTGTTTCCAATGTAACCAAAAACCGTTCGCCGCAGCCTTCTTCCAGCCATCCTGTACCCATGGCGACCATATAATCATCACCGATACGCCGCAAGCCTTGAGAATCCGTCCACGCCTGCTGCTGAAGTTCATACTGCTCTGACGCAGTATTTGTAATAGTACGATAATCCATATATGCCTTGAACCAGGTTTCCTGCGTATCTAGCATTTCCTGTGCTGCAGCAGAAGCTGGTTCAGTCTCTTCCGCCGGCTGGGGAGATGCTTCTTCTGGGGGAGTACTTTCTGTGGTCTGAGGAACTTCTTCTGTCATGACCGCAGTTGTGACAGAAGTGGTTTCCGTGGCAACCGGAGGTGCAGTCTGCATCGGCGTTGCAACAGGAACAATGATCTCAGAAATGCTGGGGGTTTCCTCCTCTTTCTCGATCAGAGACGGTGCGGATTGATCTGCTCCAGGGAGTTCGCTGTCATCCGTCTTTGTGATATGCAGCAGATCCGGAGGTACTGCATCAGCATGCACTTCCGGGAGCGCAGCCGAAGTCCAGAGCCATCCTGCAAACAGTAGGGAGAACAAGGGATTCCAAAAAAGCATACAATTTCCTTTCACAAAGGGCAGTTGTGAACCTGCACACATAAAGATTTGATACATACAGGTTCTGATTTGTTCTGGCTTTCAACTGCCGTGATCGTGACAAATGCACCTGAATTTGAAACGGCGCAATTGCACGTGCCATTTTCATATGTATGACAACCGGACAAGCTGTATGACTAATTCTTATGATGATTGTAAAAATTGCACAAAAGAAAACCCTTGCATTTTGTCAAATCGATGAAAATTTAAGGAATTGTTCCAAAGTACTTGACATGGCAATTGTTATTTCGTATAATTATAGATGTTAAATTCCATGAGCAAAAGCAAGTAATCTGCAAAACGGCATCACAGAGAGCCGGGGTTGGTGTGAGTCCGGTATGTACGCTGCCAGATGAATGGGTTTGTGAGAAGCATGGCGAACGGAGTATTCTGAGTAGCCATCGCCGCGGCTCCAGCGTTATCAGGAGAGGATATATCCGGCGTGACCGGCGTATCTGTTATGAGGGAGGCATTCTGAAAATGCTTCTGAAATTGGGTGGCAACACGTAGACATAGTCTGACGTCCCATGTGTTTGGGGAGTCGGGCTTTTTTTATGGTCAAAAAGGAGTGGATGATACTTATGCTGAAACCATCATTGGAAGAAGTCAAGGCACTGGCTGCAACTTACAATACGATTCCGGTGTTATACGAATTCTCTGCGGATAATCAGACACCGCTGAATATTTACACCGCATTTTCCGAAAACAGCCGCAATTCCTTCATCCTGGAAAGTGTCAGTGACGGACGGCAGTGGGATCGATATTCGTTTATCGGTTTTTCTCCGAAACAGGAGATCAGAATCACCGGTAACAAAGTAGAACTTCGCACCGGTGACAAGCAGGAAATCATAGAAACAGAAGATCCCATTGGATTTCTGAAAGCGCATATGGCAGCATACCGTGCACCGGTTCTGGAAGGAGCCCCAAACTTTACCGGCGGTCTCATCGGGTATTTTGGCTATGATACCGTGCGCTATGCAGAGAAAAAGCTGACAAATGTACCCAAAGATGATATTCATCTGCCGGACTGCCATCTTTTCCTTTATGAAGAACTGATTGCATATGACCATCTTAACAGCAACGGGATTATTATCCTGAATCTGCACACAGACGGCGATCTGGGAGCTCAGTATGCAGCAGCACAGTGGAGAGCCGAAGAACTGGCACAAACTGTCCGCTATTATAATCCTCAGCCAAAGGAAAAAATTTCCCGGGGCGAATCGGTAGTCCGTTCCAACGTGACAAAGGAAGCATTTTGTCAGATGGTAGACCAGGCAAAGGAATACATCCGGGGCGGCGATATTTTCCAGATTGTATTATCTCAGCGGTTTGTGATCAGCAATCCACCGGACAGCTTTGATGTCTACCGCAGACTCCGTGCAACCAATCCGTCACCATATCTGTACTATTTCCATACACCGGATTACGATGTGGCTGGCGCTTCACCAGAAATGATGGTAAAGGTTACAGACGGTGTGATTCACAATCGACCCATTGCCGGAACAAAACCCAGAGGACGGACACGGGATGAGGACATTGCGAATGAAAAGGCACTGACAGCTGATCCCAAGGAGCGTGCGGAGCATACCATGCTGGTAGATCTGGGACGGAACGATGTGGGTCGCGTTTCTGAGTTCGGTACAGTCAAGGTATTGCGGTATATGATAACCGAGCGTGCATCTAAGGTAATGCATCTGGTATCAGATGTGGAGGGCAATCTGCGGAAAGATCTGACAGCGCTGGATGCACTGATGGCGATTCTGCCGGCAGGAACTCTTTCTGGTGCACCAAAGGTACGCGCCATGGAACTGATTGACCAATTTGAGGATCAGAAGCGAGGTCTGTACGGCGGAACTGTAGGTTATCTGGGGTTTGACGGCAATATCAATACTTGTATTGCCATCCGGACAGTTTTGTTCGCCAATGAAAAGGCATATGTACAGGCAGGTGCAGGCATTGTTGCCGATTCTGTGCCGGAGAATGAATACTATGAAACAGTCAACAAGGCACTGGCTGTGATCAACGCCATTAAGGAGGCAGAAAAATGATTTTATTGATTGATAATTACGATTCATTTACCTATAATTTGTATCAGTATATAGGGGAAATCTATCCAGAAATTCAGGTAGTTCGCAACGATGAGATCACCGTAGAGGAGATCGAAAAGCTTTCGCCCAAGGCGCTGATCTTTTCTCCCGGTCCCGGCTATCCAAAAGATGCTGGTGTGACAGTCGAAGCGATTCGTGCATTCAGCGGCAAGATGCCCATTCTGGGAGTTTGTCTGGGACACCAGTCTATCTGTGAAGCCTTTGGCGGAACAGTTGTCCGGGCAAAGGTGCTGATGCACGGCAAGGCAAGCAATATTACGGTAGATCAGGATTGTCCTGTTTTTGCTGGTTTGCCCCGGCAGATTTCCTGTGGACGGTATCATTCTCTGATCGTGCAGGAAGCGGATCTGCCGTCTTGTCTGATGGTAACAGCTCGTGACGAGGATAGTCAGATCATGGCACTGGCACACAGAGAGCATCAGACCTATGGCGTGCAGTTCCATCCGGAATCCTTGCTGACAGAGGCAGGAAAAACTATGCTGATCAATTTCCTAAACCTGATACCAGGCGTTTCCATCCCTGTTCCCCAGAATCAGAACGTGCCGAAAACCGCACTGTGCAAGTATGCTTCAAGGGTTGTGGAAGGTGAAGATCTGACAGAGGCAGAAGCCATGGAAGCCATGGACATCATTATGAGCGGCGGCGCAACCAATGCACAGATCGCTGCACTGCTGACTGCGCTCCGGATGAAAGGGGAGACGGTAGAGGAGATCACCGGTTTCGCCAAGGGTATGCGAGCCAAGGCTTCTCACGTTGTAGGCTGTGAGAACAGCGTAGATATCGTGGGAACAGGCGGCGATCTTGCCAGTTCCTTTAACATTTCTACCACGTCCTCTTTTGTCGTTGCAGCGGCAGGTATGCCGGTGGCAAAACACGGCAATCGCAGTGTTTCCAGCAAGAGCGGTGCAGCAGATGTACTGGAAAGCCTTGGGGTCAGAATCCAGTCTACTCCGGAGCAGGCAAAGGCTGCTATTGAGCAGGTGGGTCTGTCCTTTCTGTTTGCCCAGAGCTATCATGGAGCCATGAAATATGTGGGCCCCACTCGAAAGGAACTGGGTCTGCGAACCGTATTTAACATACTCGGACCGCTGACCAATCCGGCATCTTCCGATTATATTGTACTCGGCGTTTATGAAAAAGAACTGCTGCCAGTGATGGCAAAAGTTCTCATTGGCGTGGGGATCAAAAATGCCATGATTGTTTTCGGAAATGACCGTCTGGATGAAATATCCATTTCCGACAGTACCTCTGTAGCGGAGGTGCGTGACGGAAAGATCACAGAGTATGAGATTTGCCCTGAGGATTTCGGACTGCCCCGTGGGGAAAAAGCTGAGATCGTAGGCGGCACAGCGGATGAAAATGCAAAGATTACCCGAGGCATTCTGGACGGCAGCATACAGGGTGCAAAACGAAATATCGTTCTGATGAATGCTGGCTGTGCTCTGTATGTCACCGACAAGGCGAAATCCATTGCTGATGGTATTGCTCTGGCAGCAGAGCAGATCGACAGCGGCAAGGCATTGGCAAAGCTGGAAGAACTGATTGCTTTTACCAACCAGATGAATTGAGGACGGCGTGATGATTTTAGATGACATTATGATGTACCGCCGGCAGCAGCTGGAACAAGAGAAAAGCCGCTGTGGACTGGCGGAAATGAAAGCCCGTGCAGCAGAGACTCTGGCGAAGCGCAAACCCCTGTCACTGGCGAAAGCATTAAAACAGGAGACGCTTTCCTGCATCTGCGAGGTGAAGAAAGCATCTCCTTCTAAAGGATTGATCTGTCCGGACTTTCATCCGGTGAAAATTGCCGAAGTCTATGCCAACTGCGGTGCAAATGCCATTTCCTGCCTGACAGAAGAACATTATTTTCAGGGTTCTTCCTCCTATCTGGCAGAGATCCGCAGCCATGTGGATATTCCCATTTTGCGGAAGGATTTTTTATTTGACGAATACCAGATCTATGAGGCAGCAGCTATCGGTGCAGATGCTGTTTTGCTGATCGCTGCAGTATTAGAACCTCAGCGCCTTGCAGAATTGTATCAACTGGCTTATGCATTGGAACTGGAAGTACTGGTTGAAGTGCATGACGAATCAGAAATGACTTTCGTGCAGTCCATTCATCCAAAGATTCTGGGTGTGAATAACCGGAATCTTAAAACCTTTGAGGTGAATCTGGATACGGTGGCAAGGCTGAAACCCTATGCCCCGGAGGATGCCATATTTGTTTCCGAAAGTGGCATCCGGAATAACGAGGACATGAAAACCGTTCGTCGGCTGGGTGCGGATGCAGTTCTTGTTGGTGAAACGCTGATGCGCAGCGGCAATGTGCCGGATACTCTGGCACAGCTGCGGGAGGGCGTATGAAGATCAAATTCTGCGGCGTTCGGCGACTGGAAGATGTAAAGTTCTGCAATTCGCTGCAGCCGGATTATATGGGCATGATATTGTCATCTGGTTTCCGGCGTTCAGTGGATCTGGTTCAGGCGGCTTCGCTGGTGCAGCAAAAGCACAATCTGATCCAGGCAGTTGGCGTATTTGTCAACGAACAACCGGAAGACATTGCACGAATTGCCAAGATCGTTTCTCTGGATGTTGTGCAGCTGCACGGCAATGAAACAGAAGAAATGATCTCAGAGGTGCGCAGGCTGACCGGACTGCCCGTCTGGAAGGCAGTGCGTGTACAGTCTGAGGCGGAGATCCGGCAGGCGGAGCAGCTTTCGACAGATGCGCTGGTGCTGGAGGGTTATACAAAAGGGCAAGTCGGCGGAACAGGCGTGACGGCAGACTGGGAACTTTTGGTGCAGGCAAAGCCAAAGAAACCCTTTTTCCTTGCCGGTGGTCTGAAACCGGAGAATCTGCGTCAGGCAATTTCCATTGTGAAGCCGGCAGGCGTGGATCTTTCCAGCGGCATTGAAACAGCTGGTGTCAAAGATTTGGATAAAATGAAAGAAATCGTGAAAATTGTACGAGGTGAATAACATGGAAAAGGTAGGCAGATTCGGACAATTCGGCGGTCAATATGTACCGGAAACTGTTATGAATGCAGTGCATGAGCTGGAGGCAGCATACGATCGCTATAGCAAAGATCCGGCATTCTGGGAGGAATACCGCACACTGCTTCGGGACTATGCAGGCAGACCCTCTATGATGTACTATGCAGACCGTATGACAAAGGATCTGGGCAGCTGCAAAATTTATATCAAAAGAGAAGATCTGAACCATACCGGTTCCCACAAGATCAACAATGTATTGGGACAAATCCTGCTGGCAAAGCGCATGGGTAAAAAGCGCATTATTGCGGAAACAGGTGCTGGTCAGCATGGCGTGGCAACGGCAACAGCCTGTGCCATGTTTGATCTGGAATGCGAAGTGTATATGGGTACAGAGGACATGCGCCGTCAGCGTCTGAATGTGTATCGCATGGAGCTGCTGGGAGCAAAAGTGACTGGTGTGGACAGCGGCACAGGTACATTGAAAGATGCCATCAACGAGGCGATGCGGGATTGGGCGACCAATATCGATACCACATTCTATCTTATTGGCTCTGTGATGGGACCTCATCCTTATCCGACGATGGTGCGGGATTTTCAGAAGGTTATAGGTGAAGAATCCAAAGCACAGCTGCTGGCGGCTGAGGGACAGCTGCCGGACTGTGTGGTTGCCTGTGTAGGCGGTGGTTCTAATTCTATCGGTGTGTTCTACGACTTTATACCGGACAAGAGTGTTCGCTTGGTAGGAGCAGAAGCAGCAGGAAAGGGCATTGACACCAAGCTTCATGCGGCAACTGTGGCAAAGGGCTCTTTGGGCATTTTTCACGGCATGAAGTCTTACTTCCTGCAAAATGAAGAAGGACAGATCGCACCGGTATACTCCATCTCTGCCGGATTGGACTATCCGGGCGTGGGACCGGAGCATGCCAATCTCTATGCAACCGGCAGAGCAGAATATGTACCTATTACCGACGAAGAAGCTGTACAGGCGCTGGAATATCTCTCGAAAACAGAGGGTATCATTCCGGCAATCGAATCTGCCCATGCTGTAGCGGCAGCCCTGAAAATCGCACCGCAGATGGCGAAAGATCAGATTTTGTTGATCAATTTGTCTGGCAGAGGCGACAAGGACATGCAGCAGATCGCAGAATACAGAGGAGTGAAGATCAATGACTAAGAATCGTATAGATGCAGCACTGGAATGCTGCAAAGAGGCAGGGCGTAAGGCGCTGATTACCTTTATCACTTCCGGAGACGGGGGCTATGAAGTTACCGAAAAGGCAGTTCTGGAAATGGAAAAAGCCGGAGCAGATATCATCGAACTGGGCGTGCCCTTTTCCGATCCCATTGCAGAAGGTCCGGTGATCCAGTATGCCAGTGAGCGTGCCTTGAAAAACGGTACAACATTGACCGGTATTTTTGAAATGGTACGCCGCCTGCGGAAACAAACCGATATGCCCTTGCTGTTAATGATGTATCTGAATACTATTTTTCGTTTTGGCACAGAGCGCTTTTTCGGACTTTGTCAGGAATGCGGCATTGACGGCGTGATCGTGCCGGACATGCCCTATGAGGAAAAGGATGAGATCCAAGGCTATGCAGATCAATTCGGCGTGCATAACATCAGTTTGGTCACACCTGCCAGTGAGGGACGCATTCAGATGATCGCACAGGAAGCCACCGGTTTCCTTTACTGCGTATCCTCTAACGGCGTCACTGGTGTGCGCAGTAATTTTTCCACAGACTTTGATACATTTTTTGATTTGATCCATAAACACGCCAAGCTCCCTTGTGCTGTGGGATTTGGCATTTCTGGTCCGGAGGCGGCGAAAAAAATGAGCGGATATTGTGATGGTGTCATTGTGGGAAGCGCTGTTGTCCGGCTGGTGGAACAGTACGGCGCAGATGCACCAGAAAAAATTGGTGCTTTTGTAAAAAGCCTGAGAGATGCGTTGGATTCCTGAGTGAATGCAAAACCGATGTTGTAAAAAAATCTTGACTAAATTTAAAAATAGACCTCTTGAGTTTCTCTCATGAGGTCATTTTTTATGTATGATATTATCATGATGCACCATGCGATTGCCGTGATCTGTTGGATTTATGAGGGATCAGATCGGATGTGTCTGTCATGCGTTTGGAAAGGCACATTTATGACATTTCCAGTAATGCAGCATGGAGCGTAGACTTCATCGTGCTGACGAGGTATCTTGTGAATTTTTCCTTGTCATAGGGCTTTCTGGTACGTAACGCTTCAATAATCTGCCCCTCTACAGCATTGGTGAAAAAGTCGCAGAGAAATTCTTTGTATTCTGCATCCGCACAGACACCATGCAGATTCTCTGCCTCCTGAATCAACCCCATGACCAGTGCGAAAATATCTTTCCTGAAAAACCTTCTCAGCTCGTCACGTCCCATCGAATCATAGGCACATTCCAGAATGTGCTTATTTTCCTCCACATAATTCAGCACAAAGGAAATGACTTTTTCAGAATCCCGCACCAGATCAAATTGCTTGACGATCTCAAATGCCTCCTGCTCCAACAGCCATTTCAGCAGATCCTGAATGTCTTCAAAATGATAGTAGAACGTTTTTCGGTTGATGCCGCAGTCAGCCACGATTTCACTGACAGTGATCTTAGAGAGGGGCTTGTGCATCATAAATTGTTTCAACGAAGCAGCAATCATTTTTTTGGTATTCAGGCTTGTAACTCTCTGTTCCATTTCATCATCTCCTGATAGTATTATACAACTGTCCGGCGAAAATTGCAAGCGTCAATTTGCACCACAAAATGAAAGCATTGTCCTATTTTTACCTATCTGTGTAGAAATGACCGTTGCGAAAAATGACTTTCTGGCATATAATAACTGACATAAGGAGTGATGTGTATGAGAAAACAAAGACCGAAGAAGCATACCACTTCCGAACCTCTGCGCAGATTTTACGAAGCGGTCACAGCCGGTTCGAAGAGGGTACTGGCAGTATTTCTGATACTGACGGTGGTTTGTACAGTGATTGGTGGTCTGGTTGCGGTCAATTATGACATTAACGATTATCTCCCGTCGGACAGTCCCTCTACTGTTGCACTGGATGTGATGGAGGAAGAATTTGACGGCGGCATTCCCAATGTACGGGTCATGATACAAAATGTTTCCATTCCGGAAGCCCTTTCCTACAAACAACAGCTGAAGGAAATTGAGGGCGTAACAGAGGTGACGTGGCTGGATGACAGCGTTGAGATCACAGCACCGCTCGAAACCGCAGACAGAGAAACGGTAGAAAGCTATTACAAGAACGATGCTGCATTGTATTCCGTGACACTGGAGGAAGCACATATTCTGGACGGCGTAGAAGCCATTCGCCATACCATCAGCGAAACTAAACCAAAAGAGGAGTTTGCCTTGACCGGCTCGGCAGTGTCCACGGCTGTTGCAACAACCAACACCGTGACCGAAGTCGCAAGGGTCGCTGTATTTGCAGTGGCATTTGTATTTCTGGTACTGGTGTTGACCACAAGTTCATGGTTAGAACCGGTTGTTATTCTTTTGGGACTTGGGGTTGCCGTTCTGCTCAATAAAGGCACTAACCTGATGTTCGGAGAGATCTCCTTTGTTTCCAATGCTGCAGGCGCTATTTTGCAGCTTGCCGTTTCATTGGACTATTCTGTCTTTCTGCTGCACCGGTTTGAGGAAAGCAGAGAGAGCATTGCCGATGTGCGGGAAGCGATGGTGGATGCCCTCTGCAAATCGACAGGTTCAATTCTGTCAAGCGGCTTGACAACGGTCATAGGCTTTGTGGCACTCTGCCTAATGCGGTTCGGGATCGGACCGGACTTGGGACTGGTACTGGCAAAGGGTGTAGCATTGAGCCTGATCTGCGTCTTTGTGATGATGCCGAACCTGATCCTCTGCGTTTACAAACTGCTGGATAAGACACGCCACCGCAGCTTTGTACCGAATTTCGGAAAGGTAGGCAAGGTGATCTCCAGACTGATGATCCCGTTTGCATGCATCCAAGTACTGCTGATTGCCCCTTGTTATCTTGCATCCAATGCCAACTCCTACTATTACGGAGCGTCTCACATTTTTGGAGAAAACACAGAACTTGGTGCAGATACAGCGTTGATTGAGGATGCCTTCGGCAGAAGTGATACGTATGTCCTGCTTGTGCCGAAAGGTGACAAGGAAATGGAGCTTGCTCTGTCCGCAGAGTTAAAAAAACTCCCACAGGTGACAGACATTATTTCCTATGTTGATACTGTCGGGGCAGAAATTCCGGAAGCCTATCTTGACAAGGATACACTTTCCAAGCTGTATTCCGAGCATTACAGCCGGTTAGTCATTCAGTTGGATACAGATTATGAGGGGGAGAGTACTTTTGCACTGGTGGAGAACATCCGCTCCACAGCTCAACAATTCTGCGATAATTACTATCTTGCCGGCAATGGGGTTTCGTCCTATGATCTGATGGACACAGTAACTGCCGACATGGTGAAGGTCAACCTGATTGCAGTGGGCGCAGTCTTTCTTGTTCTGCTGCTGACGATGAAGTCCCTGACACTGCCATGTATTCTTGTTCTCAGCATTGAAACAGCGATTTGGCTGAATCTGTCCATTCCCTATTTTGCAGGGCAGACCATTTTCTACATTGCCTATCTGATCATTAGCTCTGTACAATTGGGAGCAACTGTAGACTATGCGATTCTGCTGACTGACCGCTATCTGGAAAATCGAAAAACCACCGGCAAACTACAGGCAATCACCTCATCACTTGCCACCTGCACGGTGTCCATCCTGACATCTGGCAGCGTGCTGACGGTCGTGGGATTTTTGCTCGGAAAATTCTCCACACATGGCTTATTAGCGCAGCTTGGTATGTTACTGGGGCGGGGAACATTGTGTTCTCTGGCACTTGTCACATTGGCACTGCCGGGGCTGTTATATGTATTTGATGGACTGATCCGGGTCACAACGAAAGGAGCAGATTTTTATGAAGAAGGCATTCAGAAACACCATTTCCGCCGCAGTCGCAATACTGCTGACAGCCAATACGGCTATTCCAGCTCTGGCAGCAAATAATACACCAAAGGAAGAGGTCATCTATGTTATGACCGATGCTGCCGCAGAGGTCAAGGAGGTCTATGCCGTCAATATCTACAGCGGCGGACAGATTACGGATTACGGCAAGTATTCCGATGTGAGACTGCTGAATGAAGAGGGTGATGTCAAGGTTGACGGTGATAAGCTCACATTTGAGAATAAGGAAGACCGGGCATATTTGCAGGGGACGATGAAAAACTGTGAGATTCCGTGGAATATCAGCATCCGGTATTTTCTGGATGGCAAGGAACTTTCTGCCGAAGAGATTGCCGGAAAAAGCGGCAGCCTTACAATCCGGTTCAAGGTGACAGAGAACACAGCTTGCCGGGATGGCTTCTATGACAATTATGCATTGCAGGCATCGTTCACACTGGATACCGCACGCTGCGACAATATCACCGCAGAGAATGCGACGCTGGCAAATGTGGGCAGTGATAAACAGATTACTTACACAATTTTACCGGGAAAGGGAATTGATACAGAAATCACTGCGAATGTACATGATTTTGAGATGGATGCGGCTGCAATCAATGGCATCCGGATGGGGCTGGATGTGGAAATTGACCGCAGTGAGCTAACGGATAAAATTGACGAGCTGACTGACGGTGTCACAAAACTGGACAATGGTGCAAAGGAACTGCATGACGGTGCAGGTGAATTGAAGGATGGCGGAGACAGCCTGAAGGACGGCACAGCTGAGCTGCATGACGGGACTGTTTCGCTGAATCGTGGAATCACAGAGTTGTCGGACGGCATTTCCCAACTAGAAACAGGAATGGAAATTCTGAAAAACAAATCCAGCAATCTGACGAATGGTTCGTCAGAGGTAAAAGCCGCACTGGCACAGATGCAGAAAGCCCTGTCATCCGTATCGGCTGATACAGAACGGTTACAGCAGTTGACCGCCGCTTCTGGACAGCTGAAAACGGGCATTACGGAACTGAAAACAGGTGCAGAGAATTTGTGTGCAAGTACGGGTTACGATGCCTACAAAGCCTTGATGCAGCAGAATGGCTTGGATGTCGATGCGTTGTCACAGAGCAATGCATCGAGCATTGACACCTTGACAGCACAAATCACAGCCCTGAACGCAACGCTGGCGCAGATTCAGGGAGTACCTGGTTATGAGGAACAGGCTGCACAGCTGACGGTACAGATTGCAAGCCTTGAGGGCATTGTTCGTCTGCTGACCGGCAATAACGCTATGATTGCCGGCACCAAAACCTACCTTGACAGCCTTGCAGAGGGAGCGGATACGCTTTATGCAGGGATTACGCAGCTGGAAAGCAGCTATGCGCAGTTTGATACAGCAGTCGGAGAACTGGTGGATACACTGTCAGGAATGCTGGTTGACCTGAGTAAACTTTCCACAGCCATCACGACCTTGTCGGAGCAGTATAGGACGTTTGACAAGGGGATTCAGGATTATACAGCCGGTGTTGTACAGGCAACATCCGGTTATGAAAAGCTGGTCAGCGGCATGACACAGCTTACGAGTGGAAGTCAGGCGCTTGTAGATGGTTCGGCGTCTTTGGACAGCGGTGCGTCTGAATTTCGTTCGGGGTTGCGTGAACTGTTGAACGGATCATCGGAATTGTCTGACGGCACAGGCAAACTCAAAGAAAGGACATCTGATATGGATGGTCAGGTGGAAGATAAAATTGACGATATTATTTCTGGTATTAAGGGAAATGAGGAGGAAATATACTCTTTTGTATCAGAAAAGAATGACAACGTCACATCTGTTCAGTTTGTCATCAAGACAGAAGATATTGAGGTTCCGGAAGAGGAATCTGCTGCCGGAGAACAGGAAGAGAAACGAAGTTTTTGGTGGAAGCTTCTGAACTTGTTTGGAATCGAGACATCATGACCAGACTTTAGGCAAACCCGCACAAAGAGCGCCTAACGGCTTTGCACGTCAACTGCTTGCCTATTTTCCGTCATATTTAACGAAAAATCTGACGGCGCATCTGACGCACCATCTTTGTGCGGGTTCGCCTTTGCAAAATTATCTTGTAACAAATCCGTTTCTTCATGATGAGTTGTTTCATCATGAAGAAACGGATTTTTGCAGTATTGCCTTAAATTTGCTGGTTTTCAATTGATGATGTTTCTATTATTTGATCGGGTATAAGAGAATTTTTACCTGAAAATAAGCAGGATCGTGTGTAATATTAACGGTTCCATGATATTTTTCAACGGTTTGCTGAATGTTTTTTAATCCATATCCGTGATATTGCGCATCCTTTTTTCGGCTCATAAACCGTCTGTCTTTTACAATGACAGTACCATCGTAGCTGTTCATCATTGAAATGATAATACGGCCTTTATTTTCCCGATACAAAAATTGAATTTCTTTATTTGGAACATCTGAAACGGCAGTGATTGCGTTATCCAAAAGATTTCCTAAAATAATAATCAAATCTCTGCGATCAATGATATATTCTTCAGACGCTTCAATTTGATAATGCAATTGGGTTCCAAGCGCTTCAGCTTCTGAAAATTTGAAATTCAAAATGCTATCCAGATAGATGTTTCCAGTTTTACTATATGTGTGTGCCGTGGGAAGTACGGCAATATTCTCTTCTACATATTTTTGAATTTCCTCATACTTTTTTTCTTCCGTTAATTCAGAAATGATCATCATATGATTTTTTACATCATGCTGATACGCTGTTATATTTTCCTGCATTTTTTTCATCAATTCATACTGATGAAAATAGTATTGTTTTTCTTTTTCCAATATTTCCGCATCCGTTTTCTTCATGTAGAACTGTGATAAAAGATCATATAAATAAAACACAAGTACATTCAAAATGACTAATAAAGAGAGTGAAATCAATAAGGATACCATATGAATGCCATTGTTAAAAAACAAAGTAAATGCAATGATAATGGATATAACAGGCACCGAACACGAGGATAACCAGATTGGCAAAAATAAGTTAGAATCCATTTTCAAGCTTTTAATATTATAGAAAATTAGAGTTCCTAAGTAAAACAACAATTTCATGATCATTAATCCTGCAATATTCTGGTACTTTCCCGACTCTGTAATATCCACATTGACATAACCAGTTGCTCCGCCGACAATCAATTCTACCACAGAAGTATAACAATAAAGGAACAACACAGCACACACTTTTTTCCAAAACTTTGTCCGATAGGTACATGCTACAAAAAATAAGGCTGAAAGCGAAAAAAGAAGATTCAAAAGCGGAATGTCTAAAAACAAATGTAAAACCCCAGTTGCTGAAAAGTAATATGAAAATGCAATCCATGTTGTTTTGGTATGGCATTCCCATCCAAAAAACAAATCCATGTAGCGATATATAATAAAAATTTCAAAAATATCCGCAAAAAGATAAAAAATGTTATATACAACGTTATGCATTCAATACCGTTCCTTCCATTTCCAACTGCTTGTCCTTAATCAATTTTCGTTTTGATTGACTGATTGGCAGTACTTCATTATTTGACATTACGACTTTCTCATACTGAAATTGTTGAATATGTTGATAATTGACTAAATAGGATTTATGAATTCTTAAAAATTGAACGGGAAGGCTCTTTTCAATTTCATCCAGTTTATCATAAAATTCAATGCGTTCTGTCGAAGTAATCATAACAATTTTTCTGTTTACGCTCTCAAAATACAGGATTTTTGATACAAAAATACGTTTTGATACATGATTTTTCTGATAAATAAAAACGTCTCCCGGTCGATTCTCCAATGTGATAAATCGATCCATCACCCTTGAAATTTCGGATAAAGAAATTGGCTTGCTCAAAAAATCTAAACAATTTACAGAAAACAATTGTCTGTCATAACCATCTTTTCCGGAAATATACACAATTTGCATCCATTCATTTTTCAGTTGTTCTCGAATCCAGTGACCAACCTGAATTCCCGTTAAGTCTGATAATTCGATATCCAAAAACAGCAGATCAAAATGCATTTCATATTTCAAATCAGAAATAAACATTTTTTCATTCTGATATGTATCAATCTCAAGTAAAATACCCTTATTTCTGGAGTAAGATTCTAAAAGTCTTTTTACTCGCGTGCAAATTATTTCCTCATCGTCCACAATTGCAATCCGGATCATTGTTCACATCCCTTTCTCTTCCTCTATTATATCACAATTTCTGACATAATTCAACCGGTATAAATCATTTTGTTTGTGATATAATGGTAATGGAAGAGGAAGAATGCTTTCGTCCATTCTACTGATACATGGATCACACGTGACAATCCCCAAAAGTCAGTCTGCAGCATGCTCCGACACGAAGCCCTGTGAACAGACACAGCAGAATCCCTAAGGTGGAAGATGAAACTTATCCGAATCATCACGGAGATTCAGAAATCCGTTGCTCCTATTTGCCCGGAGCATAGCAAGACCCTAAAATATGAGAATGTTATACCGCCGCAGGCGGCGTAGAGGATGGTATGAGAAAGACGAAATTACATCAAAACAAAAGGTCTAATCATTTGATGTCATTCAGTTGCGGATAGTGTATTTATAATATATAAAAGAACTTCTTCCAAGGTTGGCTGTCCATGCTTTGTGGGAATCCTGCGCCAATGCGCTTGTACCTCCTCATCATTACTGTTCCAACCAATGTCCAATGCTTCTTGAATCTCCTGACGAATTTGGTCAATGCTCACATTGTTTTGTAAAGCAATTATTTCTAGTATCTTGTTTATATCCATCTTTCAGATGCTCCTTTCAGGCTTTACATCTATTATACTCAAAATTTTAGGTATAGTCAATACTGAATTTTAAACGTATACTTAAAATGGTGATAAAACATGATAAGCTATGTGCCTTTGTGGGAAACGATGAAATCCAAAAATATAACCACTTATATCCTGATTACAAAATATAACATCAGTAAAAACACGATTCATCGATTAAAACACAACTGCGGAATTACAACCACATTGTTAAATGACCTTTGTACCATATTGGATTGCAAAGTCGAAGACGTATTATTGTATGTACCCGATGAAAAATAGCGTGCATGACAAAATCGAAATGTCGTGTACGCTGTTTTTTAACGCATGTGCATTTATATTCCTTTGCTATGAACATAGAACATGTTCTTATCTTCTATTTTACACCAATCCCTTCATTCCGATAGATGGATCTATCGGAATGAAGAGGATGGTATGAGACGGCAATCGGCAAAGCCGCCAGGCGTTCTTTGTGCGGGTTTGCCTTTATAGTTGTAAAGATTTCCTTACCGGCTTACGCAGTGATTTTCCATTTTCGATGTTCAATTTCTTTGAATTTTTAAAAAATAGTTGACATCCCGGTGGATTTTTGCTATAATGATATATGACAATTTGTTTGAATATGATTTTGGGCAATGAACGGCGTGACTGTGGCTTTGCTGTGCAGAGAGAACGTGTCTGGTGAAAACGTTTGAGTAAGGCGCAGGTGCTTTCCGTGAGCTTCTGTGGGAAACCGCAGCGTACATTCTGCGTTAAGGAATGTTGAGGAGAACGTTCTGCGTTTTCAAACTTGGGTGGTAACACGAATGCCTTCGTCCCATTTGGCGGCGAGGGCATTTTTGATGAAATCACTTTTGAAACGTATAAGGGAGGGAAATGCGGTGCTTCTGATGGATTGCCATACCCATACCGGTTTTTCACCGGACGGCGCAGGCACAGTAGAACAATTATGCGCACGAGCAGCAAAGATACAGCTTTCTGTTCTCACGGTGACAGAGCATGTGGAGATGAACCGCTTTTTTACGCAGCCTCATTACAATGTCACGCCGAGAAATGAATGGGAAGTATTCGATCATGCAGCAGTGCTGGAGCAGTCCCTGGAAGCGGTTTCTGTCAGAAAAACAGAAGCGGTACAGCAAGGTGTGACACTGCTGTGCGGTATGGAAATGGGACAGCCGAACAGTGATTTTGGATTATCCGAATCCGTTGGAAAGGACGAACGTCTGGATTTTATTATTGCCTCTCTTCACGAACTGTTAGATCAGCCGGATTTTTTCTGCCTGGATTATCAGAAAGAATCATTAGACAGACTGCTGGAACTGTATTTCCGACAATTGTATGATATTTGCCGCTGGGGGAAATTTGACGTGCTGGGGCATTTGACTTATCCGCTGCGGTATATCGAAGGAGAGGCAGGACTTTCTGTGGATCTGATGCCTTTTGAAGAGATCATACGTGCCTGCTTTCGATGTCTGATTGACCAGGGAAAAGGTATCGAACTGAACACTTCTGGACTGCGTCAAAAATATGGAATGACCTTTCCAACTCCAGAGCTTTTAAAAATTTACCGGGAGATGGGCGGCGAAATTCTGACCTTTGGTTCAGATGCTCATTGCGATACGGATCTTGGCAAGGGGATTGCACAGGGAATCCAGATCGCAAAGGCAGTTGGTTTTACCAGCGGGTGTTACTTTGTCAAGCATCAGCCGGTGTTTGTGACACTGCCATAATCGTAAAAAACTGTATCGGAGATTTCGGTACAAAGTAATGATAGGAGGACTATATATGAGAGAACAATTGATTAAGCTGCTGCGGCAGAACGCCCGTATGTCCGATGCAGAACTGGCGGTAATGCTGGGTGTTTCTGAGGAAGCGGTGAAGGCGGAAATTCAGAATCTGGAGGAAGAAGGCGTTATCAAGGGCTACAGTGCCATTGTGGACGAAGAGCTTGTAAACAAGGACACTGTGACTGCAGTGATTGAGCTGCGTGTCACGCCGAAGCGTGACTGCGGCTATGAGGAGATCGCCCACACCATTATGCAGTACGACCAGGTAGAAAGCGTATCGCTGATGGCTGGTGCATACGATCTTTCTGTCACCGTCAAGGGCACCAATGTCAAAGAAATCTCCTTGTTTGTAGCACGAAAGCTGGCACCTCTGGCTGGCGTGATGTCCACTGCCACTTATTTTGTCTTAAAGAACTATAAAATGAATGGTATTCTCATTGAGGACGAAGAAAAAGACGAACGGGGTTATTATTTCCCGTAAGTAAAGGAAAGGGGAGAGAACGGTGTTGAATTATGACACAATTCTTTCGGATAAAGTAAAAGAAATGAAGCCTTCCGGTATTCGTAAATTTTTTGATCTTGCGGCAATGCGGGAAGGTGTGATCAGTCTGGGTGTAGGCGAACCGGATTTTCAGACGCCCTGGACTGTGCGTCAGACTGCCATAGAAACCCTGGAACGCAAGCGCATGATCTACAGCGCCAATCAGGGCATGGCAGATCTGCGGCAGGAGATCGTTCATTATCTGGATAAGAAATATCAGCTGCAATACAATGCAGACAACGAAGTAGTGGTTACCGTTGGCGGCTCTGAGGCAATTGATCTGGCAATTCGTGCCTTGATCAATCCCGGAGATGAAGTGCTGATTGTAGAGCCTTCTTTTGTCTGCTATAAGCCGATTGTGGAACTGACCCACGGCGTTGCCGTGTCCATTCCCACAAAGTTGGAGAACAATTTCAAGCTGACAGCAGAGGAGCTAAGGAAGCGGATCACCGACCGTACCAAGCTGTTGATCCTGCCTTATCCCAACAATCCAACCGGCGGTATTATGACCCGCGAGGATCTGGAAGCCATTGCAGAGGTACTGCGTGATACCAATGTGATTGTTCTGACGGATGAGATCTATTCCGAACTGACATACGGCAGAAAACATGTTTCTATCGCCTCTTTAGAAGGCATGTGGGAGCGTACCATCTATGTCAGTGGTTTTTCCAAAGCGTTCGCTATGACAGGATGGCGCCTGGGCTATGTCTGCGCACCGAAGCCTTTGACCCAACAGATGCTGAAAATTCATCAGTATGCCATCATGTGCGCACCGACGCTCAGTCAATATGCGGCTATCGTTGCCCTGCGGGAATGCGATGAAGAGGTGCAGAAAATGGTGGAGGAATACAATATGCGCCGTCGTATGTTGGTAGACGGTTTCAACCGCATTGGTTTGACCTGCTTTAATCCGGAAGGCGCATTTTATATGTTTCCTTGCATCCGCAGTACTGGTATGAGCAGCGAGGAATTCTGCAACCGACTGTTGGAAGAAGAAAATGTCGCTGTTGTACCGGGCAACGCCTTTGGAGACAGCGGTGAGGGTTTTGTTCGTGTTTCCTATGCCTATTCTCTGAAGCATTTGCAGGAAGCGCTGCATCGAATCGAGCATTTTGTCAACCGGCACAAAGGGGAATTGCCATCATGAGCCGTACTGTTACGCGAAAAGCATCGGCAAAAATCAATCTGGGATTGGATGTGACCGGTATACGGGAGGACGGATATCATCTGCTGGAAACCGTATTCCAGACGGTTTCCATCTATGATGTGGTAACTGTTTCTGTCACGAAAAAAAGCGGTATCATCTTGACCTGCGACGATCCGGATGTACCCTGTACAGAGAAGAATATTGCCTGGAAGGCTGCGCAGTGTTTCTGTGATGCAGCCGGGATTTCAGAAGGCGTGGAAATACAGATCCAGAAACAGATTCCCATGCAGGCAGGTATGGGCGGCGGTAGTACAGATGGCGCTGCTGTTTTGCTGGCATTGCAGGAACTGACAGGCGCTCCGCTGACTATGGAACAGCTTAACCGGATTGCAGTTGGTCTGGGTGCAGACGTTCCCTTTTTTCTCATGGGTGGAACAGCCTATGCTGCAGGGATCGGGGAAGACCTGGAACAGCTTCCTGCATTTGAAACAAAGCATATGGTAATCGCAAAGGGCACATCCGGCGTTTCTACAGCTGAAGCATACCACCGTATGGATACGTTGGAAAATCCGGTGCATCCGCAGGTGCAGCAGCTCAGATCTGTACTGAAAAAAGGTGCATCTGTTCCGGAGGTTGCAGCACTTTGTGGCAATCTTTTTGAAGCGGCGATTGATTTGCCAGAAATTACAAACATCCGCAGCGTGATGCTGGAACAGGGAGCATGGTGCAGCGTCATGACCGGAAGTGGTGCTGCGGTATATGGCATATTTGAAAGTGAAGAAACAGCGAAGCAGGCATGTCAGGCATTGAAAAAAATTGTCCCCTTTGCCTGCTGCTGTGAAACAATTGCATAAAGGAGGAATCGATCATGAGTATGATAGATGAATTACAAACACTTGGTGTCAACACCGAAGAGGGTCTGGGACGGTTCATGAACAAAGCGAGTCTATATGAACGCATGCTGGGAAAGCTTCCCAAAGCAGTGGCGGATTCTGAAACACTGCCTTGTTTTGAAAACGGCGATCTTCAGGCGGCAGAGGTCAATGCCCATACTCTAAAGGGCGTTATGGGAAATCTTTCTGTAACACCACTTTATGAAGGCTACAGCGAAGTAGTCCGCCTGCTGCGTGAGGGAGATCCAATAGGGGCAAGAACCGAGTTGGAGCGTATTCTTCCGATACAGGAGAAAATCATCGCCTGTATCCTTGCCAACGCATAAAGGAGTACACCATGAGAAAAAGGCATACCATACTGATCGTAGATGATATGGAGATCAACCGTGAGTTGCTTGCCAATGCTTTTGAAGAAGCGTATGATATTCTCCAAGCAGAGGACGGGGAGGAGGCTTTGGCGATTATCAACAGCGGAACGCATGTAGCGGCAGTGCTTCTGGATCTGATGATGCCAAAGGTAAACGGTCTTGCTGTACTGGAAAACATGAATCATACTGGGAAGATCCGACAGATACCGGTGTTTATCATCACAGCAGCAGACAGCGAAAAAATGCTGATGGATGCATATCATCTGGGTGCAGTAGACGTGATCATGAAACCATATTTGATGCAGTTTTTGAGATGCCGTGTGGATCACATGGTAGAGTTGTATATGCATCGGAACGATTTGGAAGAAATTGTACATGAACAAGTGGCACAGCTGAGCGCATTGAATCAGTCTATGATTGAGACACTTGCCACCATCATCGAATTTCGTGATTGCGAATCCGGCGAGCATGTCAGAAGAATTTGCAATCTGACGGATATTCTCATGACCACTATTGGAGAAATCTACCCGGAATATGCCCTGCCCAGAACAGAGGTCGAAAAAATTGTGAATTCTGCGGTGCTGCATGATGTAGGAAAAATCGCTATTCCAGATGCAATCCTGAACAAGCCCGGCAGACTCACTGATGAGGAATTTAAAACCATGAAGCTGCATACGGTCAGAGGCTGTGAGATTCTTCAAAAGATTCCATCCATTATGACCGAGGATGTCTATAATTACAGCTATGACATTTGTCGGCATCATCATGAACGCTGGGATGGCAGAGGGTATCCTGATGGTCTGAAAGGCGATGAAATCACCATCTGGGCACAGGTGGTTGCCCTGGCAGATGTGTATGATGCATTGACCTCGCCTCGATGTTATAAAAAGGCATTTTCCCATGAAAAAGCTGTGGAAATGATCTTCAATAATGAATGCGGCGTGTTTAATCCCAAACTGCTTTATGCATTTCAAAAGTGTATGGAGGAGGTCCGCCTGGCGCATTTCAGCATTCTGGGTGAACAGGAAATGGAATAAATGTTTACATCGGCAACCCCGCACAAAGAGCGCCTAACGGCTTTGCACGTCAACTGCTTGTCTATTTTCCGTCATATTTGACGAAAAATCTGACGGTGCATTTGACGCACCATCTTTATGCAGGTTTGCCTATAGCTTTTTTCACTCAAGCATAATAAAGAAAAACGTATGAGACATACGAATGTATACAGGATATAATCATGTATACAAGGAGGTATGTGATATGAACAAAAAAAATCAAAAGCTTCACATGATGATAACAGCATCACTGATGGCAGCATTGGCGTTCGTAATGACCATGTTTGTCAAAATCCCCCTTCCTCTGGGGGGCTATGTACATCTGGGGGATGCTGTGGTACTGCTGTGCGGCTGGCTGCTGGGACCGGTTTATGGGGCTGCTGCTGCAGGTATCGGCTCGATGCTGGCGGATCTGTTTTCTGGATATCCACAGTATGCAGTGTTTACATTGGTCATCAAGGCGCTGATGGCAATGACGGTTCATGCAAGCAGTCAAGTGTTTGCCCAAATAGGCGTCAAATCTCCCCTTGCCGGCAGGATTATCGGTGGCATCCTTGCCGAACTGATCATGGCATTCGGTTATTTTGCATGTGATTGGGTCTTTTATGGTGCAGCGGCGACATTTAATTTATTGATGTATCTGTTAAAGGGCGGTGTCAATCTGGCAGTAGCAGTTGTATTTGTTTCGGTGCTGCAAAAGACTACACAGAGAATCGGAAAGCACTAATTCACGAGGAGATACACACATTTTTCAGCAGATTTTGGCGAGTACCACGTCAAAAATTTGGTGTGTTCAGTCTTTCATTGCGTACAACATACTCAAATTTCCGCATTTTTGATTTCACCTTCCGGGTGCTGTTCGCACAGCGTTTTCTATGCTTCTATTTTACCACATTTACGCTGTTTTGTACAGGGGAGGAGGTTTCAGTTTTGCGGAAGCGGGTTTTACTGATTCTACCACAAATCGACATATAATTCAAGATGAAAACAACAAGCCGAAGGATTCCTACATCCTTCGGCTCAGCCTGTCAAAAAAGGCCAGCGCTCGGCTGGACTTTTTTTGATAAATAAGGTATAATGAAAGAAGAAGGCGGT